>NZ_JADNAJ010000005.1:0-250836 GCF_015550185.1 Romboutsia sp. 1001285H_161024_C4
TTAGCTTCACAAGCTTCTTTTCCAAGTGCAAGTATAGCTACTTTAGCTCCACATTTAGCTAAAGCTTCAACCATAGCCCCACAAAGTATTCCTGTTCCACCTGTTACTACAGCTACTTTATTATTTAAATCAATATTAAATGGTAATTTCATTTATTGTACCTCCACCTTCCTTATATACTTGTATACTAGCATATTATTTTTCCTAATTCAATACTTTTTCCTAAATTTTTACAATAAATTACAAATGAAAAGCACCTGTAAATTACAGATGTATATTTTATATACTTTTATTTGAAAAATACCTTTAGTTTTTCATTTATTAATCATTTATTAATATAGAATGAAATTTGAGAATAGAGCTATTTTATTCTTATGCTTAACTGAATTAAAGAAGTTTTTAATTAATTGTAAACATGCCCAAATGCTTAGAGACAATAATTTTTATAATTTTATATATTAAAAATAAAACCGTATCACTTACTTGTGATACGGTTCATCTCTATTTATTCTAATTATCTAAAACAAAAAACTACTTCCAAAAATGAATATGGTAAAGGTGTGAAAATATTAAAATTGTTATTAAATAACTCTAATGCTATATTGATTAGTATACTAAGAACTTTTCATTAATTACCTTAAGACATTTACTTAATTTCTATTTATTACTTATTTTAATAATTCTTCTTATACTATGTTCGATTAGATATTTTCTTTATAAAAAGCTTCTAATTTTTCAACAGCTTTTCTAACTGGCTCTTCTTTGTCGTATAAATCATAGTGACTTACACCTTCAATAATGAATAAGTCCTTTTTCTTTGAAGCTGCTTTATTATAAAGTTCATGACCATCTCTATATGAGCCAAATGCTCCTTGTACATCACCAACAATTATTTGTAAAGGTTGAGTTAGTAAACTTTCTGCTAAATTAAAAGCATCAAAAGCTATCACTGATGCTACACTAGTAAAGTTTAACTTATTTGGAGAGTTAGGACTTTGACCTCTTGAAGTTGTGTAATAATCAACAGCTTCTATAATATCTATATCATTAATACCTGCTTGTTCTCTTTTCTCTTGATTTTTAGGAATCCAATTTGTAATCATTGTTTCAGTCCCACGAGCTTCAGCAGTACGTTGCTTAGAAATTGCTTCTAATGTTTTTATAGGATCACTACTTTCACGATATACACGGCCAATATTAGCACCCACTACTGTCCCAACAGCTTTGATTCTTTTCTCTGTCATAGCAGCATTTACTGCATAACCGCCTCCTGCACAAACTCCTAATACACCAATACGATTTTCATCTACAAAATCAAGTGTCGTTAGATAATCTATTGCTGAGCGGATATCTTCAACTCTTGCAGCTGGTTCTTCGATATATCTAGGTTCTCCTTCACTTTCTCCTTGATATGATGCATCAAATACAATAGTTACATATCCTAGTTCAGCAAGTTTTTGGGCGTAGATACCTGCAGTTTGTTCTTTACAGCTACTTCCTGGATGAACACAAACAATTGCAGGATTTTGTTTCTTTTCTTCAGCATTTTCAAGTATATTTAAAATACCTGCTACTTGTAAACCACGTGCATTAAATTTTACATTTTTCTTATTTATTTTCATATTTATTACCACCTTTTATTAATTTATAAAATATACACTTGTGAGTTTTAATACTCTCGTGTATATTTATACTATATTATAAATAGAATCACTTCAATTACCAGATTTATATTTTTGTGTATTAATACACATTTTTTAAATTGTGTATACTAAATAAAAGGAGTCTTTTATATGAATAGTAAAATAGATAGAAGGATTATAAAATCACAAAAACTAATTCAGTCTACATTTTTAACAATGTTGATTAAAGATGGATTTGATGAAATCACGGTTAAAAAAATTACTGAACAAGCTGATATAAGTAGAAAGACATTTTATTTACATTATTTAGATAAATATGACTTACTAGATACAATCGTCAATCAGCAATTAAAGGAATTAGAAGAAATTTGTGCACAAAAAAAAGAAAAAGGATTTATAGAAGGAACGGTTATTTGGTTTAATTATTTTGAGCAAAATAAAGATTTCTTTTCGGCTTTGTTTTCGAGTAAAAGCACTGTTTCATTTAGAAAGCAGCTTCTAGATTTCATGATGAACCAACTAAGTAAAAAAATAAATAAGATAACTCATAAAAAAGATACAGAAATACTTGTAAGATTTTTAAGTATGGCTGTACTAGGAATTATAGAATCATTTATATTAGATGAATTAAATTTTAGTACAGATGAAATAGCAAAACAAGTTGGAGAATTGCTTGCTCAAAATATCTCCCTATATTCACATTAAAATACTTCATCATGTATTTTAACAATGTATAGTATAATTGTGAGTAATAACATAAAAATAAACAATATATTCTTTTATTAAATTACTATAATATATAAAACTAAATAAGTAATTTAATCTTTATTAATAAAACTAAAAAAGAGTTAGATAAAAATATGATAAATAAATATTTTAATCTAACTCTTTTGTTTTTACCAACCCCCGAATCGGATTTTTTCCCCCAATAAAATATAAATTAGTTATATTTAATAATTTTGAATTGTTTCACTTATATTATAGTTCGTTTCTTTATTTAACTGATTCTTAAAAGCACATCTAAAAATAAATCTTACAAGTGGTTGTATGAAGAATAGTTGCGCAAAGAATGCAAATGGGAAATTAATTACTATGTTTTGCATCCATTGTGTAATAAATTCTACAGTTATACCATGAAATAAAAATGCTGCTACAAATGACATCATCGGACACATTAATACTATTGTTGAACATATCATTACTGTAGTAATTATATATGGCTTTTCTTCTCTTGGATTTACAATACTAAAAGCTATTTTTTCTGAAAGTGGACCTGCTATAAGTATTTCTAATATGATTGCAAATACAAATTCAACTGGAATTATCTTAAGTGATTTTATAAATACTTGATTAGACATACCTCCTATTTCAATTGCAAGGTTGTAAAACACAAATAAAGGTACTGTTATCATTACAGTAAAAAAAGCGAAAAATATTTTTTGTAATTTTGTCGTTGGCATATAATATGCTCCTTCCTTTTAATAAAATATTTTTTAATACTTAAACAATAAAAAGACACATATAAGCATTTATATCGTAATCTAAATTACGTAGAAAGCTTCATATGTGTCAGTTATTTCAGTATTTTATTTTTTGTAATAAAAAAGACACATATGAGAATTTTGTACCGTAATCAGATTTACATGCAATGCACTACATGTGTCGTTTCTTTTAGTTTAATATTTAATTACTTTTTTAGTTTATTATATTTTTTATAAAAAGTCAATTTAAACATTTCTATGAGTTTTATTCAGATTTTCTCAATATTTCTGATACTACTATATTCTTACTTGTACTTATTTGTAAAAAGTTTTACTTAAGAAGTATTTACCATGTAAAAATTTTATTTAATTTGGAATATTAATAATGTAGAAAATTTTATTTACTTAGGAGGAAATATATTATGCAATTAACACCAGCAGAATTACATAATCTACACGAACTAATTTTAAGTTGTGTAAATAGTATAACAAATATGGCACTATATAAAAACCAAATTACAGATCCAGAACTAAAAGCTATGGTTGAAGCTCAATTTCCAGTTCATATACAGGATTATAACCTTAAGGTAAGATTTGTTAAAGAAGCTAGTGCACCTAATGAAAAATTAAATGTACCTCAGTTAAAAATAAACTTGCAGGACTTTACTACATCTCCTGTACAACCAATACCAGTTACACCTAGAACAGATATCCAGCAATTAAATGATAGAGAAATAGCTACAGGGTATCTTTTAACTTTAAAAAGAGCTGGTAGAGAATATGCTTGGAGTTCAATGGAAGCAACTAATCCAGTATTAAGAGAGTTCTTAAAAGATGCCTTTACAATGGCTTGTAATCATGCTTATGAAGTATCTGGGTGGTTAATTAAAAAAGGATTCTATCCTTTATGCTCTGCACCACAGACAGAAATAGATAAAGTCGGATCTCTTTATAATGAAGTACAGCAATTAAATTCATAATATATAAAAAACACTCATATTTATTAAATATGAGTGTTTTTTATATATTATTTATAAGTTAAGATCCAACTATAGCTCCACCATTAGGATGTAAAATCTGACCAGACATATAACTAGAATCATCACTAGCTAAAAATACAAAACTAGTAGCGACTTCAAATGGTTGGCCTGCTCTATTCATAGGAACTTTACTAGTATCACTGCCAAAAGTTTCTACTTGTTCAGCTGAAAAAGAAGATGGTATTAAAGGAGTCCAAATAGGTCCTGGTGCTACTCCATTTACTCTTATGCCTTTACTTATTAATGACTGAGAAAGAGATCTAGTAAATGTTAGTACTGCCCCTTTAGTTGCACTATAATCTATAAGGAGTGGCTCTCCTTTATAAGCTGTAATAGAAGTTGTATTAATTATAGATGCACCTTTTTTTAAATATGGAAGTGCAGCTTTTGTCATATAGAAAAAAGCATATACATTAGTTTTAAATGTATCATCTAGTTGTTTAGCTGTAATGTCTAGTATACTATTTTGAATAAACTGTACTCCATGATTATTGACTAATATATCAATTTTCCCAAAGCACTCTAGAGTCTTTTCAACAACAACATTAGACATTTCTTCATCTCTTAAATCCCCAGGTATTAATATACATTTTCTACCTAATCCTTCTATATAAGCTTTAGTTTCATTTGCATCCTTATGTTCACAAAGATATGAAATAGCAATATCTGCTCCTTCTTTAGCAAATGCATAAGCTACTGCTCTTCCGATTCCACTATCTCCACCAGTAATAATTGCTACTTTCCCTTGTAATTTACAACTTCCTCTGTAATATGGATTATCTGATATAGGTCTTGGTTCCATAAGATATTCTAATCCAGGCTGACACTCTTGATGCTGTGGTGGAAATAATACTTTTACTTTTTCGCATTTTTCCTTTTTCCCAATACTTTTATAAACTGGATACATATAGCACCACCTCTATTTATTAATTTATAAATAAAATTTAATTCAATATAAATTATATTAATAATTATGCTTACTTATGATAAAATATCCTATAAATAAATGTACTAATTCAATAAAAATAAATAAGCTATATTTTTAACACTGTATTAAAATATAGCTTATTTATTAAAAACACCATTTTTACAAAATATTATTTAAGTCCAAGTTTTTGTCTTTTGCTTATTATATGAGCTTCTATAGCCTTTGCAGCTTCAACTGGATCATCTCCTAAAGCTACTTTACCACCTGTTAGGTTCTCAACATCTTCTGTAAGAAGTTTTACTAGATTAGGAGCACCAGTAACAAATGGAGTAGGAGATAAATGTGTATATGCTCCATATGCTACTGCAAATATACCATCTATAGTAGCCTTTTGTTCCATCCACTCTGGAGCAGTAACTGCTATTGGAAGGTCTGGAATATCAACATCAAGGTGATCTGCTAAAGCAGTAACAAGCATTGATATTCTACCTGTATCAGTGCAAGTACCAAAACTTAGTACAGGAGGTATCTTAAGCATATTACATATTTCCTTTAATCCTTCCCCTGCATATTTTTCTACAGAATCTAAATTGCATAATCCTGCTACTTCAAGAGCATGATTACCACAACCTCCAGCAACTACTAATATATCTCTTTTTATTAATTCTTTTGTTATATTAACTGTATTCCAGTCTTGAGGACCATTTCTCAATGTAGAACAGTTTGCAAGCGCAACAACACCTTTTATTTTACCTTCTGTAATTACATCAACCAATGGATCAAGTTTGTTCCCAAGGGCACCTAAAACAGCTTCTGTTGAAAATCCTGCGATAGCTTTTGTAACATGTTTAGGTACCATAGGTTCAATTTTACCATGTCTTTTCTTAAAGTTTTCTATTGCTATTTTAATTAAATTATCTGACATCTCATTAGCCTTTTCTGGATAATATGGTATTTTATGTTCTGTACCAGGCACACCTATTATTGTACTTATGCTAACTAATGCTACTTGATATTTTTCAGCATATTGATCTATAGCTGGTGGTGAACAGTTTTCGTCCATAGCAATAGCATCTACAGTACCTGTTGCAAGTAGTGGTTCTATAGCCAACCAGTTGCCCATAAGGCCAACAAATACATCGTCTACTTCATATCTTTGTAGCAACTCTTGTCCGGTTTCAATAGAGCCAACTACTCTAATACCTTTAGCACCAGCAGCTATAGCTTCATCTTTATATTCACCTTTTCTAAGTTTTTCTATTGTAAGTGCTCCTACCCAAGGTTGATGTCCATTAAATACTATATTTACATAGTCAGGATCCATTATACCTAAGTCAACATTAACTTCATGAGGCATAGGTGTTCCAAATAATATATCTTGTACCATTTCAAGTCCTATTTGTGCTGTATATATAGTAGATAATCCTAATCTAAGACCTTTTGTAGCAAGTGATACATAATCTCCATCCACATTTGTTAAACAGCTTGCAATTGAGTTTTCAACTTCATGTTGAACACCAGAAGGATAAATATGAAGTTCTTTCCATACTGGTTTTCTTTTTTGTGGAGCAAAAGCTTCTGTCATTATACTAGGTTGATCAGGACCTACTTTCATTTCTTTGTCAAGAAAATCAGCTAACTCAATAGCAAGTTTATTAATATCTTGATTAGCATCTATTCCTACTTTTTCACACATCCATTTTAACTTAGCTTCATCTTTTATTTTAAATGGAGATTTACCTTCCCCAGTAGCTCTAAGTGTTCTAAAAGCTTCAAATGCATGATGACCATATGTAGCTGCACCCATTATATTTCTCATAAGGAAGTTTCTCATAGCCATGGCATCTGCCCCGATACCACAAACGCCTTTATCAACTCCTGTTTTTTCATTAATTCTACAAGGACCATGTGTACATAATTGACAACTTAAACCTTGAAGACAAAACTTACATCTAATTTTTTCTTGCGGCTCCCATCTTGAAAACACACTTGAAAGGCCGTCAGTTTGTATTCTCTTTAACATTTCCTCAACTGAATCATGATAACTTACACGACCTTCTAATCTTTCTCTAATTGTTTCACTCATATTTTTGTATTAATCTCCTTTCTATATGTATATATTATTTAGTATTATTTACATATTATTTACATATTATTTACATACTTGTATTTTGTTATTGAATATAAACCCTACCACTTTTTTACAAATATGCATACAGTGATTATAATTGCTATGGCAAATACTTTTAAAAAGTAGGGGGTAAATGCAACTTAATGATTGTATAGGAGTAAAAAAAGAAATCACTATATTAAAACATAGTGATTTCAAGTATTTTTATAAAATATCATATTCCTTGAGGGTAATAAAATAAGTTATATGGATCATATTTTTCTTTTACAATTTTTAACCAAGGCACATTATTTCCAAAGTAACTATATAAGTAATTAGAGATATTAATGTCACAATAGTTGAGATATCCAAATCCTGCATATGGAAGTAAAGATTTTCTTAAATTGTTTACCCATCTAATTGTATCATTAGCATGCATACTATAATTAAGAGTCCACTGAGCATCAATTTGTACTAATATCTTAGCACCTCTATGAGGATATGCGCTAGGTAAATCTTTATTTTCTGCAATCTTTCCTCCCAATAGAAGAAATCCAATGTTTATAGGTGGCTGTATGGGCGGTGAATTGTCTAAATAGTTAAACATTATTTGGCAAGGTTCTTTTCCCAATGACTTATATGCTAATAATCCTGTAATTTTAAATCCTGTTGGTGTAGGCACAAAACCTGGGCGTTTCTGTACAGATTCATTAAAAGTAATATATTTTGTTGTATAATTTATTTTATTTGGAACTTTTAATAAAAGGCTTAAAGCTTTTTCCATTTCTTTTTCTGTACTTCGTACTCCTACTCCATATAGTAAAATAGTGTCTTTAGTCATAGTAACCTTAATTGTATACCTATTATCTAAATCTTCTCCTACTTTTTGAAATGCTTGAATTACTTCATATCTACTATTTTTAGGCCACATAGCATTCATTACTGTTACTTTATCATTTGGGTGTACTTTAAGGGTAAGCGACACTACCACTCCAAAATTATTGCTTCCTGCCCCCCTTAATGCAGCAAATAAATCTTTATTTTCATGTGAATTGGCAGTTATTATCCTACCAAAAGCATCTACTATTTGTGCTTCTACTAAATTATCACATGCTAGCCCATATTCTCTTTGTAAATATCCAACTCCTCCTCCTAGTGTAACTCCCGAAACACCAATAGATGAACAACTTCCTCCAACAAATGCAAATCCATATTCTTCAAGCTTAGAATAAAGTTGTTCTTGGGTGTACCCTGATCCTATTCTTATATAACCTTTATTAGTATCTATTTCAAAATCAAGTAAATTAGAAACATCTATAACAACAGCATCATCTGCCACAGAAAAAGATTCATAGTTATGACCACCACTTCTACAGCGAATATTTATACCTTTTTTTCTTGCCCAATTTACTGCATTAACTACATCTGTTATGTTATTAGGATATACAATTACCTTTGGGTAGTAGTTAAAATATAAATTTGCATTTCTACGAACAATATTATAAATTTTATCTGCTTTAGTTATAACAAGTCCTGTTAATCCTTCAATCATATTAATTCCACCTCTTTTTGACTATATATTATAAAACCAAACGTAATGTTATAATATGTTAATAACTTTAAGACTGTTATAGTATATAATTAAAGCCATAAATATAAAAATATATTATGAGTAACTTAACATATTCTTAAATATTAAAGGGAGTCGAAATTTCCGACTCCCTTTAATATAAATTTTACTCTACAGATTTTAGTGCATCAATCATATTTACATTTTTTAATTTTATATACATCATCACCATAACTAATATGGCAAAAAACATGGTAATTAAACCAGAGATTACATAACTACTAATATCTACAGTTGGTATCATCATCATATTATCCATCTCTGCTGTACTTACTAAAAATACATATAAAATTTTACCCAAAAATGAGCCTGCAAGTATTCCTAATATTGTTAGTATTATATTTTCTCTAAATATATACATTGCAACTTCATTATCATAAAAACCTAGTACCTTTATTGTAGAGATCTCTCTTATACGTTCAGATACGTTTATATTTATTAAGTTGTATAGTACAACAAATGCTAAACTTCCTGAAGCAACTATTATTACTATCATAACTAATCCTAAATCAGCAGATTCACTCAAGCTTCT
This sequence comes from Romboutsia sp. 1001285H_161024_C4, assembly GCF_015550185.1. Lineage (NCBI taxonomy): Bacteria > Bacillati > Bacillota > Clostridia > Peptostreptococcales > Peptostreptococcaceae > Romboutsia > Romboutsia sp. 1001285H_161024_C4. Next base: position 9,365 of record NZ_JADNAJ010000005.1, read on the forward strand.
TATCTTTGAAGCAAGAGTAACATTTACTACCTTGTCATTTTTCATAAGAGTAGTAGCTATTTTGCTTTCATCCTCTATATCTGAATTAAACTTTAGTAATTGTGCATTATATCTTGGTTCACTTTTAAATATTTTTTTATAATATGATGGTGATAAATATATATAATGACCAGCATAATTTTCTACTATATTATCAACCCTAACTTTATGAGTATTATTATCCGAATCAGTTACATTCATATAATCACCAACAGATACTCCTAAAAGTTTCGCCAATTTTTCATTTATAATTACTCCATCATCTGATAATTTATACTTAGCTTTACTTACTCTATCATTTAATAATATATATTTATTTAACTCATCTATATTTTGTGGTACATACATAGTAGCAGCTTGCTTACTTGTACCTGGTTTACTAAAAGTGACTGACTCTTGATAAATATTTAAACTACTTTCATATCCTTTTAAGTTATTTAAACTTTTATCATATTGTGAATCTTCTTTTTTAGTACTTTTATCCTTAAATACTACTATAGCATCATACTTTAATAATTTACCAAATTGAATGTCCATAAATGAAGAATTAGATTTTTCAAGAGATATTCCTGCAACAAGCATAGCCATACATCCTGATATACCAAGTATTGTCATTAACATTCTTTGCTTATATCTAAAAAGATTTCTAAATGTAACCTTTTGATTGAAGTTAAGTCTACTCCATAAAGGCGTAATTCTTTCTAACAATATCTTTTTACCAAGTTTAGGTGCCTTTGTTCTCATTAAATTAGAAGGATTTTCTCTTAATTCTTCTTTTAGTACAATTAATGATGCTCCTACTGTACAAAGTATTGAAGCTACTAAAGACTGAATTATATACGATGGATAATAGTTTATTTTAACCTTTGGTAAAGTAAATGTAGATGAATATGCTTCATTAATTATGTATGGAAGAATACTACTTCCAACTACTATACCAATTACACATCCAAAAGTACTAGCTAATGCTGCATAAACTACAAATTTTCTAGATATTTCTAAATCTTTATATCCTAAGGCTTTTAGTGTTCCTATTTCTACTCTGTTTTCTTCTACCATTCTCGTCATTGTAGTTAAGCATATAAGTGCTGCAACTAAGAAGAAAAATACAGGAAATACTGAAGCTATTTTATCTAAACTGTCAATTGAACCTTTGTAAGTTGAGTAACCAGGATTATCATTTCTATCAAAGAAATAATATTTACTATCATCTAAATCATTTAATTTTTCTTTTTCTTTATCTATCTCTTTTCGTCCATCTATTAGTTTTTCTCTATTTTCCTTGATTTCTTTTTCTCCATCAAAAAGTTTTCTTTCTGAATTGTCAAGCTCTTTTTTAGCCTTATCAAGTTCTATCTGACCTTGTTTTTTACCTTTTACAAGATCTTCTTTCCCCTTTTTAAGCTCTTCTTTTCCATTATCTAATTGCTTTTGAGCTTTTTCAAGTTGCACCTTTCCTTCATTAAATTCAATAACTTTTCCTTCATAGGCACTTACCCCTTGTTGATACTGAGTTATTCTAGCTACTAAGGTTTCTAGATTAGCTTTATTTTCACTTAAACTTTTACTAATATTTTCTATTTCCTTTGAGATATTAAGTGCTAAAGAAGTGTTTGTTGGATTTTTTTCTAAACTATTTATTAAATTGCTTAATTCATTTAATCCCAAGCTAGGATTAAATATAATACTCTTCCAATACTGAATTTTTTCATTTGAAATTTTTTCACCTTCATTAAGGTTATTTGCACTTTCTTTCATATCATTTGAAAGTGTATTATATGTTGTAATTAACATATTTAAACCATCTATTTGATCTTTATACTTTATTGTACTTTGTGTAGGATCAATTCCTTGGTTTAAAAATTCTTGTTTTGCCTTATCAAGTTCAATTTTAGCTGTATTAAGCTGTTTTTCACCCTCTAAAAATTGCTCTTTTTGCTTATCAAGTTCCCTTTGACCATTATCTAATTGTTTTTGACCTTCAATTAATTTTCTTTCACCATATTTAATTTCTTGCTGGTACTTTTTCACAAATTGTTCATATTGCTTTTTACCATCAAGAAACTTTATTTTCCCATTTTCTATTTCCCTTTGAGCATCTTCAAGCTTTCTTTCACCATCTTCTATCTCTTTATAAGCTTTATCAAATTCTTTTCGTGCCTTTAATTTTATTTCTTCAATTCTTTCTATAACTCTATTTGAGTATAAATCTTCAAGATATTTATTATTTTCTTCCATCTTTTCTTTGTACTCATCACTATATGCACCAAGTTTTTCTACATTTTTAAATCGTACATATATTTCAGTATACATATCCATTGATATATCAGAGCTATTTAATATTGCAAAGTAATCTACACTTCCTTTTCCAACATTAGTTGTTCCTCTAGACATGTTATCTATATACATAGGACTTTGTACAAATCCAACAATCGTAAAAGTTTTCTTATTAAAATAATTATTTGAGTCTTCATCCGATTCTATTGTATGCTTATCACCAATTTTTAGATTTTTATTTTCCTTTAAAGCATTTTCATCTAAAGATATCTCACCACTATTTTTAGGTAATCTACCTTCTGTAACAATAAGTTTATTTATGTTGTTAGCATCATTTGGATTATACTCCATAAACTTAACAACATTATTTGTATTAGTTAAGTTTACATCTATACTATGTGTTGCATAGTAATCTAGAATTTTATCATTATTTTCAAGTAACTTTAAATCATTTTCATTAAGACCTATACTAGATACTATCTTGCTATCCATTAAGTTTTGTTGGCTAAAAAATTCATTTATGGATTCTTTTAAGTCTGGTCCACTTGATTTAATTCCAGAGTAAAAGGCAACTCCTAAAAAGATTATGGCTAATATAGAAATAAATCTTGCTTTTGAAGATAATATTTCTCTTGTTATTGATTTTTTATATGCTCTATTTTTCATTTTCTATCCTCTACCACTCTATATTTTCAACTGAAACAGGATTTTCATTTACTTTAACACTTCTAACCTTTGCATCTTTAATACTTATAACTCTATCTGCAATTGGTGAAAGAGCTGAATTATGAGTTATAACAATTACTGTTGTTCCTGTATTTTTGCATGTATCTTGTAATGTTTTTAAAATCTGTTTTCCTGTTTTATAGTCAAGAGCACCAGTTGGCTCATCACATAGAAGTAACTTAGGATTTTTAGCTATAGCTCTTGCTATAGATACTCTTTGCTGTTCTCCCCCTGATAATTGAGATGGAAAATTATCTTTTCTGTGACCAAGCCCAACTAACTCAAGAGTTTTATCAACATCTAAAGCATTCTTTGAAATTTGTGTAGCAAGTTCCACATTTTCTTTTGCAGTTAAATTTTGAACTAAATTATAAAACTGGAATACAAATCCTACATCATATCTTCTATAATTTGTAAGCTGTTTTTTATTAAACTTGGATATATCAACGTTATCAATAATTATCTTACCTTCATCACAAGTATCCATTCCCCCAAGTATATTTAGTACAGTTGTTTTACCAGCACCACTAGGACCTAGAATAATAACAAATTCTCCTTTTTCTATAGAAAAGTTAATACCATTATTTGCTACAACAGTATTTTCCCCAACCTTATATATTTTGTATTCATCTATTATTTTTATATATGACATCTATACCTCCCCTATCTATATGGACTATTAAATACTAAATGTTATTAAATAGACACCTTGTTTGCTTAATGCTATAATACTAAGTATAAATAATATATAAACTAGTTACAATAATCATATATTTTCATATTGTTATTAAATAGACATTTTAGTTATTTTTGTTCATTTAATAACATATAATTTAAAATTGTTTTAATAAATAAAAAGGATGGATTACATGGCAGGAGTTAAAGGAAATAGAAGAATTTTATATACAAAAAAAGTAATTAAGGAAAGTTTACTTGATCTACTTCAAGATAAAAAAATTCATCAAGTTACTGTTACTGATATATGTAAAACTGCAAATATTAATAGAGGAACTTTTTATACTCATTATAAAGATGCTTATGACCTACTTAAATCAATGGAAGATGAATTATTTAATCAAATACTAGAATATATTGAAGAGACTCCAGTTGAAGATTATAAAGATATTTTATTACTTAAAGCTCTTGAATTGATTAAGGAAAATAAAAAGTTGTGCAAAATATTATTCTGTAAACATATAGAAACTAATATTATGGATCGTATTATTTATATAGCAAATAAGGCTGAAATAGATAAGCTTATTAGTAGTTCAAAAGTTGATGATGTATTTTTAGATTACTTTATAAAATACAATGTAGGAGGAGTTTTTGCAGTTGTTCAATCATGGATAGAAAATGATTTAAATGAATCGCCTCAAGAAATAGTTAATCTTATAAATAATATTAGTGCTTTTCAGCCTTAATATTTTAGTATGAATTATTATATTGTTTTTATATAAATTTTTAAAAATATAAAAAATACTCATATCCTTTTAATATGAGTATTTTTAAATTTCAATAGTTAAGATGAAAGACACCTCAGTTACTTCTTACAATCTATTTATTTTTTATCTCACTAATAATTTCATAAAGCTTCTTACCTAATATTTCATGAGCTTTATTTGAAAGATGCATATAATCATAATCACTACAAATTGCAAAAGGTGATGGATCAAAGAAATGACATCCATTTTCCTTAGCCACCTTCTCATAAAGAGGAATTATTTTATAAGACTTTTCAGAACAGCTTTTTCCCATAGTATAATAGCACTCAGCATTTTTTATCTCTTCTCTAATTGGAAGAGGAGCTACTACTAATATATTAGGCTTACTATTTCTAAAAGCTACCTCGCAAAACTTAGCCTTTTTTATAAGTCTATCAAGCCCTAATGATATAACTTCAGCACTTGCTCCAAATCTATCCTTAGTATCATTAGTACCAAGCATAATAATAAGTAAATCAATAGGCTCATGAGTCATAAGGGTAGGAATTATAAAGTCAAGTCCACTTAATCCTTCATATAATGGGTCGTCAAATACAGTAGTTCTTCCACTTAACCCTTCTTCTATAACATAATCACTATCTCCAAGAAGGTTTTGTAAAATTCCTGTCCAACGTTCATTTCTTTCATATCTTTTCCCATTTTCAGGATTATATCCATGTGTATTAGAGTCACCGAAGCATAAAATATTCAAAATATCACCTACCAATTTTTAGTTTCTTCTATAGTTCCTTTAATATCATTGTATAAGTTTACTAACTTTTCATCTTCACAGCTTACAGGTAAAAATGGAAGTCTAGGTACTCCGATATCCAGTCCATCTAGCTTAATTAGGGCTTTTACACAACCATATAATGAACCAAAACTACACATTCTATACACATATTGAACCATTGTTGCTTGAAGTTTTTTAGCTTTTTCAAATTCATTTTTTCTTATTAAATCTTCAAGCTTTAAATATAATTCTGGCATACCTGCATAAGTACCACCAATTCCAGCATCTGCACCCATCATTCTTCCTGCTAGATATTGTTCATCAGGACCATTAAATACTAAGAAATCTTCTCCTCCAATAGCTTTGAATCTTGCTATATCATGAGCTGGCTCTGAAGAACATTTAACACCCATTACTCTTTCATTTTCACACATTTTTTTAAGTAATCCATCTGATAAGTTAAATCCTGTTAGTTGTGGTATGTTGTATATAAAAAATGGTAAGTTGCTTGCTTTAGTTATCTCATTCCAATGGGTATATACACTTTCCTCACCTAATCTATAATATACACATGGAACTGCTGATGTTGCATGAGCTCCACATTTTTCAGCATGAGCTGCAAGTTCACATGAATGTTTTGTACTAGCACACCCTACATGAACAATTATAGTCATTTTATCTTTTACTTCTTCACAAACTGCTTCAACTACTGCCTTTCTTTCTTCATTGTCAAGTAAGAAACCTTCTCCAGTACTTCCACATACATATAGATTTTTTATTCCTTTGTTATATAAATAATTAACTAATTCTCTAGTTTTTTCTAAATCAACATCTCCATTTTCTTTAAATGGTGTATTAAGTGCTACTGTAATATTTTTAAATCTCTCCATATTGTAATTCATCTTTATTCTCCCCTTTTAATAAGTAGTAAAGTGCACCAATTATCCCTGCATCATTTTTTAATTTAGCAGGTTCTACTTTTAAATCTTTTGCAAAATTTTTCATAGCTCTTTCTTTAACTAATTTTCTTAGCTTATCTATAAATAGTTCTTTTTGCTCACTTACTGCCCCGCCAATTAAAACTATATCAGGATTAAAAATATGCACCAAAGATACAACTCCACAAGCTACATCTTCTATCCATCTATCTACTATTTCTTTCATTTTTTCATTATGATTTATTTGTTCAAATATTTCTTTTCCATTTATATCATTAATATCTAATTCTTCTTTTACTCTCTTTATTAAAGCACTCATAGATGCATACTGTTCATAGCAACCAGTGTTTCCACAAGTGCATTTTTTTCCTTTATTATTTATAGAGAAGTGACCTAGTTCTCCACCTATTCCTAACCTTCCATTTAAAATTTCACCATTTACTACTATTCCACCTCCAACACCAGTTCCAATAGTAATCATAACTATATTTTTAGAATTTTTACCATTTCCTAAGAATAATTCTCCTAGTGCTGCTGCATTTGCATCATTTATTACAGTGGCTTTTACTTTATACTTTTCTTCTATTTTTTCTTTAAATTTTGAACCTTCGTAGTTTTTTATATTTCCACCTGTTCCTATTACTTCACCTTTATTTACATCTATTTGACCTGTAGCAGATACTGCTACTCCTTTAAAGCTTTCTATCTTATTATCAGCTAAAAATTTATCAGTTTCTTTTAAAACTGTATCTATTATTGGTGTTTTATAATTATCAAAATTAACTGGATACTTATCACTAATTAAGATTTTCCCATTTTCATTTACAATTGCTATTTTTAAAGCTGTTCCTCCTATATCAAGTGCTAAATAGTTCATTTTAAATTTCTCCTTTAGCTGCATTTATAAATCTTTGTGCAATTTCTAAAGGTCTAGTTATAGCCCCACCTACGACAACAGCATAAGCACCAGCGTCTAATATTTCTTTTGCTTGATATGGATAGTGTATCTTTCCTTCTGCTATTACTGGTATGTCTATTTCTTTAGTTAATTTTTTTACTAATTCTAAGTTGTTTATATTTTCTTTTATACTTTGAGGAGTATATCCATTCATAGTAGTTCCAACCATATCTACTCCACATTTATATGCATTAATTCCTTCTTCATATGTTGATATATCAGCCATTAGTATTACATCAGGATACTTTTCTTTTATACTTTTTATAAAATCATTTATAGATTCATCATTTAATCTCTTACTAAATGTACAATCTAATGCAATTACATCACTTTTAGCATCTACTAATTCATCTACTTCTTTCATAGTAGGTGTTATGTATACTTCACTACCTTCATATTCTATTTTTATAAGCCCTATTACAGGAAGTCCTGTTTCTTTTTTTATTGCTATGACATCTCTTACACTATTTGTTCTTATAGCTGGACTTCCAGCCATTTTTGCTGCTCTTGCCATTAAATACATTATAGATTTTTCTTCTACATATAGTGGTTCATTAGGAAGTGCTTGGCAAGATATAACTACACTTCCTTTTATACTTTTAAATATTTCTTCTTTATTCATTAAGCACACCTTCTTCCATTTCCATTGATGCTACATGACAAGCTACAAAATGTTCTTTTCCATCAATAATATAAGATTTCATTTCTGGCTCTTCTAATTTACAAACATCCATACAATGTTTACATCTTGGATGGAAGAAACATCCGCTTGGTGGATTCATAGGACTTGGAACATCCCCTTCAAGGACTATCCTATCTTTTTTATGATTGATATCTGCTACTGGTATTGCTGACAATAATGCCTTTGTGTATGGATGTAGTGTATTTTTATATAAAGATTTTGCATCTGCAAGTTCTACTATTTTTCCTAAATACATTACTGCTATTCTATCACTTATGTATTCTACAACACTTAAGTCATGTGTTATAAATATGTATGTTAAATTGTGTTTTTCTTTAAGATCTTTAAGTAAATTTAATACTTGTGCTTGAATTGATACATCTAGTGCTGATACAGCTTCATCACATATTACTAATTCAGGATTTATTGATAAAGCTCTTGCTATACCTATTCTTTGACGTTGCCCCCCAGAGAATTCATGTGGATATCTATCCATATATTCTCTTCTCATATTTACGGCTTCAAGTAAATCACCTATTATTTTTCTTCTTTCTTCTTTTGATTTAATCCCAAACTTTTTAAGTGGGTCTGATAAAGATTGATATATTGTAAATGAAGGATTTAATGAAGAATGTGGATCTTGAAATACTATTTGTATTTTCTTACGAGCTAAATCCATTTCATTTTTATTAAGCTTAATTAAATCTCTTGGTCCATCTTCAAAATTATATATTATTTCTCCATCTGTGGCTTTGTATAACTGAAGAATTGTTTTTCCTAAAGTAGTTTTCCCGCATCCAGATTCTCCAACTAATCCTAATGTTTCTCCTTTATATATTTCTAAATTTATATCATTTACTGCTTTTACATAAGTTTTTGCTTTAGAAAATGTTCCATTCTTTACAGGGAAATAATTTTTAACACCTTTTAATGTAAGTAATACTTCTTTAGACATTTAAAGCCACCTCCTTGCATTTTATACATCTAACCATATGAGTACTTCCATTTACAAATTCCTCTTCTGGCATTTTTTCATCACATTCTTTAGAATAATAATCACATCTAGGAGCAAACTGACATCCTGGTGGTCTATCAAATGGATCTGGTGTAGCTCCCTTTATAGGATTAATATCTTGGTCAGCACCTTTTCCTAGTACTGGAATAGATTTAAGTAATGCTTTAGTGTATGGATGACTTGGATTTTCTAAAACTTCCTTTGCGCTACCACTTTCAATTATATTTCCCATATACATAACAGCCACATCATCTGCTAATTCACATACAACTCCCATATCATGGGTAATTAGCATTATAGCTGTATTATATTCTCTTTTTAATTTCTCCATTAATTCAAATATTTGTGCTTGTATTGTAACATCAAGAGCTGTTGTTGGTTCATCTGCTATTAGTACTTTTGGATTACAACTCATAGCCATAGCTATCATTGCCCTTTGTCTCATACCACCTGAAAATTCATGTGGATATTGGTCTATTCTTTTTTCTGCAAGAGGTATTCCCATATCTTTAAGTAGCTTTAAAGCTCTTTCTTTTGCCTCTTTTTTAGATATATTTTCATGACTTCTAATCATCTCAACTATTTGCCACCCAATTGTATAAACAGGATTTAGTGCTGTCATTGGATCCTGAAAAATCATTGCTATATCTTTTCCTCTAAGTCTTCTCATTTCTTTTGAATTTTTTTCTAACTTATGTATTTCAATATCTTTTCCATCTTCACTATGATAAATTATTTCTCCCTCTTCTATTCTTGAAAACTTAGGAAGAAGTTGCATTATTGATGATGCTGTAACACTTTTACCACATCCACTTTCTCCAACTATACAAAGTGTTTTACCTCTTTTTATTTCCATTGATACACCATTTAAGGCTTTATTGCATCTATTATTTGCATAAAAATATGTTTTAAGATTTTTGACTGTGATAATATTTTCCATGATCTTTCCCCCTATTCAACACTTGTTGGATCTGTAGAATCTCTTAAGCCATCTCCTACAAAGTTTATACTCATAACAAATAGTGATATAACTATTCCGACAGGTAACCACATCCACCAATTATTTTGAAGTGTAAATAAATCTTGTGATGCATTTAATATGTTACCCCATGTTGGTATTTCAAGAGGTACACCAAGTCCTAAGAAACTAAGTGCTGCTTCTTCTAGTATAAACATTGCAGTACTTAAAGTTATATTTACTGATATTGGCCCTATGATATTTGGTAGCATATGCTTATAGCATATAACAAAATCATTAAGTCCAAATACTTTTAATGATTGTACATACTCTTCTTCTCTGATAGATAATATTTGTGATCTTGCCATTCTAAATACGCTTCCCCAACCACAAATAATAAATATTATTATTATATTAAAAGCACTTTGGCCTATTATTGAAACTAACATTAACACTAATATTAATTGTGGGAATGACATAAATATTTCAGATATCCTAACTAATATTTTATCTATTAGTCCACCCTTATATCCACTATAGCATCCTAGTAATACACCTATTACTGCACAACCCAATGCACTACCAAATCCTATTAAAATTGATAATCTTCCACCATATAATATTCTTGAAAATATATCTCTACCTATTTTATCTGTTCCTAGTATATGTTCACTAGATGGTGGCTTAAGTATATTTGACATATCAACAGCTAACGGGTCATGCGGTGTTAATAATGGTGCAAATATACAAGCAAGTAATATAAGTAAAAATACTGCAATCCCTATCGTCGTAAGTTTATTTGAAATTAACTTACTTACTACTCTACTTTTTTGTTTTTTAAAAGTTTTATTCTCTTCTCTTTCTTTAATTTTATCAAATTTATTATTTAATCTTTTTTTAGGTGATAAAGTAATCATAATATCCTCCCTATTTCTCAAGTTTTACTCTAGGGTCTAAAACAGCAGTAAGTATATCAACTAATGTACTTGCTATTAAAACCATAGTTACAAACATAAGTGCTACAACCATGACTAAGTTATAATTTGCTGATCTTATTGCAGTGTTAAATACATTTCCAACTCCTGGCCACTGAAATATTGACTCTATAACTACAGAACCTGCTATTAGTGTAGGCAATCTAAAACCTATTAAAACTATAACCGGTGTTAGTGAAACCCTAAATCCATGAACTAAGTTAACTCTCCATTCTGGAATTCCTTTACTTCTAGCTGTTTTTATATATTCTTTATTCATAGTATTTAACATACTAGTTCTTGCATAACGCATAACTCCTGCTGTAAGCGATAACCCTAGTACTGTAGCAGGTAATATTAAATACTCTATTCTATCAATAAAACTTTCAAGACCTGGTGCTGTTCTACCTCCTACTGGAAGCCATTCTAAATTTAATGCAAATATTAATATAGTTACCATACCAAAGAAAAATTGTGGTATAGATACTCCTATCATACCTGCAACTGTCATAACATTATCTCCTATAGAACCACGTTTTATAGCGCCTATTACTCCTAAGATACTACCTAAAACTGTAGAAATTAAAAGTGCTGCAACTGATAATTCTAAAGTTGCTGGTAGTGTATCTTTTATAATATCTATAACTGCTACACCACTACTTGAGCTATATCCAAAATTGCCTTGTAGTAATTGTATTAACCATTTAAAATATCTAATTACAAAACCATCATTTAAACCATAAGCTTCTCTAAGTGCATTTAATTGTTCTGGTGATAATCTTGCTAAAGATTCTGGATCCATTAAATGAGATACTGGGTCTCCTGGAGTTAAATCTAGTAAAAAATAAATAATAAATGTTATTATTAATAACATTGGAATCATTCCAAGCACTTTTTTTAATATGTATTTTAGCATTTACTACCTCCTTATAATAAAAGGGATGTATAATTAAAATTATACACCCCCTCTGTTTATTACTCAGCTAATGTCCATTTGTGAATATCCCACTTATAATTAAATTGTGGGTTACCAAATGTTTCAGGCATACCTTTTATCTTATCGCTTGTCATAACAAATATTGGTTGGTAATATAAAGGCATTACGAATAATTCTTCATTTTCATATTTTTGTAATTCAAAGAATGCTTTTCTCTTTTCTTCTGGATCTATTGTTTTTGTATTTTCTATTAATTTATCTAATTCAGGTGTTCCTGGTGTATGTGAGTTTAGTTCAGCACCTGTTTGATATCTATCATAGTACTCATGCATTGAAAGTGCAGCAGTTGCAGCATAACATAAATCAAAATCAACTGCTGAAGGTCCATTTACAGGATCTTCTGGTAATGCCCATAATAATGAAGCTAAATCACCTTCAACTAATCTAAATTCCATTTTTATTCCAACTTGAGATAAGTAGTTTTGTATTATTGCCATTAAATCAACTGTTTGTTGATCTGTATAATAATAAACTACATCTAAAACTGTGTTTGGATCCCAGTTAGCTTCTTTTAATAATTCTTTAGCTTTTTCTGGATTATACTCATAATTATTTAATCCATCAACTTTATCAGGTCCATTTGGAGTTAAACTATTTGCAGGTAGTGCTGCACCCTCAAATATACCATCAAGTATTTTATCCATATCTAAAGCATACATTATAGCTTGACGAACTCTCTTATCTGCTAATGGTGCAGCTGATCCATCTTTTTTCTTAAACTTATTTGCAAAGAATAATCTTGTATATCTAACATCTACAGTATCCATATTGATACCTTTAGTACCTTCAAGTGCTTTAACATCTGCTATATTTTTAGTGTATGAGTAGTCAAGAAGTCCAGCTTTAGCATTTGTTACTAAGTTTGGATCACTGTCTCCAGGACTTGGATTTAAGTGCATATTAAATGCTGGTTTACCATCCCAATACTTATCAAATCCAGCTAAGGTTGTGTAATTACCCATTTTTACTTCATCTACTTTAAATGGCCCAGAACCTATTGGATTTCTAAAGAATTCTGATTGTTGAAACTTAACAGGATCAACATTTTCAAGATGCTTTTTAGGAAGTGGTGCAAATTGTGTAAATGTAAGTAGAGCATCTGGTGCTAGCTTTTCAAATTTTATTTCTATATTATTTCCATCTATTACAATACCAGATATTTCATCTGCCTTTCCATCTATGTAATCAGTTGCTCCTTCTATAGATTTAAAAGTATTTCCAAATACATTGTTTAAAACTGTCGTCTTTAAACTGTATTCTATACTCCATTTTATATCTTCTGCTGTTATAGGCTCTCCATCATGCCAGAATATATTATCTCTTAATACAAACTTAAGGTTTTTTCCATCTTCTGACATTTCATAAGATTTAGCTAATTGACCTTCCCCTGGTATTGGGTCTAATTTTTCATCTGCAAATATTAACCTATCATATAAAACTTTGTTGTAAACGAAAGTACCTGGATTTAACCACGGCGCTTCGAAAAATTCTTCAGGTCCTCCATTTGCATAAAGAGTGTTTGCTGCTGCTTCTTGCTTTGTTGAATTTTCCCCCTGTGATTTTTCTTCTTTTCCGCCTGTACTAGCACATCCAACTAGGTTTAGCGTTAGCATTGAAGTTACAAGCAAGCTTAATAGCTTTTTTTTCTTCATAATATCATCCCCTCTTTTTTAATTATAAGAAAATATAAATTTCCTATCTTATGAATAACTTAAAATGTTTCGCTTAGATTCATCTAAATTAAAGCGAATTTTTTATTTTATCAAGGTATTTTCTACCTAGTAAAACCAAATTAGATTAAAATATTTTCTTCATCATACTTAAATAATGCATTTAAAGTATTTACCTTTTTTTGATAATAACTCTCTATTTTTATAAAATAGGTATATAGTATATCTATCATTACTAAAATAGGAAATTGAGGTGATATGCAATCTCCAGCTTCTAGTGCATTTATAGTTGGAATTAATATAACTTCATCGCAAAAACTCGATAAATGGAAAGAATTATTTGAAGTTATCATAATAATTTTAGCTCCATTAGCCTTTGCTATCCCTATTCCTTGAAGAATTTCTTTTGTTGTACCACTTAACGATATAGCTATAATAACGCTTTCCTCATTAGCAAGTGAAGATAACATTTTTATTCTATGTGAATCATATACAGCTTCAATATTTAACCCTAACCTCATAAACCTTAGATGAACTTCTTCAGCTGCAATCCCAGAACTTCCCATTCCGAAAACGCAAACCCTCTTAGATGTTGTTAATAGGTGAGCAACTTCTTTCATTTGATTTTGATTTATCATCATATGACAACTATCTAATAAATCTTGATATGTATTAATAACTAAATTGGAAATTTCTTCTCTATTGTATTTACTAATATTTTTCTCATATTCAAATATGAATTCTCTAAAACCTTTATATCCACATTTTTTCGCAAACCTAGATAAAGAAGCTTCTGACACAAATAGCTTTTCTGATACTGCTTTAGATGAAAGCTTTTGTATTTCTCTATTATTTATAAAAAAATTGGCTATAGTTCTTTCTACATTAGTAAATTTATCATATCTTGACTTTAGATTCTTCAAAACAGTATTATCAGAATATTCCATACCATCCGTCTCCTTTTCATTAGGTAGTCAAGCTATTATATTCTTAAATTATTTTATTCATTTAATTCTATACTATAAGTGTATATAGATATTAACTTAATCGCAACATTTTTGAAAGATTTTGAAAGAAATTTTAAATATTTTTCAGATTTTCTATAAAATAAAGATTTATTAGATGTATTTTTTCTAAATTTTAGAAATTACTTTCATCCACTTGGCATCTCCATAGAGATTTTTGTGTTATTTAGTAAAGAAAAAGTGCATTTAGTAAAATTAGTAAATTTTACTAAATGCACTTTTTTGTTTAAAAATTTAAATTTATATCTTTTTTTAATTTTCCTTTTTCTCATAATTTAATATAACTTTATAACGGTCAATATACTTTTCTTTTTCACCTTTTGAAACTTTAAAATAATCATTTTCTCCAGGTATTATAGTTAAACAATTATCCTTAAAATCGGCATTATCAAATTTTAATGTAGTTGGAACATCACTTCCTATAGCATTTGAATAGCAAATCACTTTTTCTTTATCCATAATTATAAACTGATACATATCATCACTTTCAGCAATATTTAAAAACTTATACCCTGCCTTTTTGTATATTTCATCTCTAGGAGTACCTGGTTTAAATATATACATTTTATCCCATTTAAAAGGTATCTCATCCTTAAGACTTATAACTTTACCTTCTTTACCTTTATCTAGTAGAAAACTAGTTTCACCATAAAACATTCCATGATTGTTACATAGCATATCTAAGTTCTTTTTAACATTTTTAAACTGAACTATATCACTAGACTTATTTATTACATCCCATCCATTTTTATCTTTTTTTAATTTTATATCAATTTTTGAAATACACTCACCGTGTTTTCCTGGTTCTGTTACTATAACAGTTTGTCCATCTTTGTTTTTATAGTCATGTTGTTTTATTTGAACATGGTTGTGCCCAGCAACTATTACATCTATTCCAGATACATTTTGAGCTAAGTCTTGTATTCTATTTCCTGGGTGTTTTGGTTTTTTAGGTCTTTCACCACTATGAGCTACTGCTATTATAATATCTGCATGGTCTTTTTCCTTCATAACTTTTACCCATTTATTAGCATCTTCTACTAAATCATTCATATAAAGTTCTCCATTGTATCCCTTTTGATCTTTTAACTCTAAAGATTTAGCTTTTACTAGCTTTTCTCCATCCCATTCTTTAGATTCTCCTACTTCTTTTAGAGTAAGTCCTAATATTCCAAGTTTTATATTACCTTCTGGTGTTTTAATTTCTTTTATAACGTATGGTTTTGTGTAGCTTTCTCCATTTTTCTTATATGTATTTGCTGATAGTATACTTATTCCTTGCTTTTCAAAGTCTGATATCATATTATCTAGACTAGTCTTGTTATTTGATACAAACTCATGATTTCCAAGAGTTACTGTGTCAAATCCAGCTTCTTTCATTTCTTTTGCTAAAGGAATTTCTATATAATCTGCATTGTTATTTTTATAGTTTTTACTCATTTGGTCATAATATTTTAACATATCTCCAGATGTTCCAAATCCAGAATCTAGAAAATCCCCTGCATCTACTACTACAGTATCTGGATTTTCCTTCTTTTGTTTTTCTATATAAGAAACCATTTCATTAGGTATTATTCCATGTAAGTCAGTCGTTGCAAGTATATTTAAATCTACTGACTTAGTAGAACTGCATCCTATTATTAATAAAGATGAAATGCTTATTACTGACCATAATATTTTTCTCTTTGAAAATAATTTACTCATACTCATCCCCCTATATACTTTCTTGTCTTATATTTTCAATTGTATTTTCTTTGTTTATTTTTTTCATAGGAATATAGGCCGATACAAAAGTAATGACAAATACACCTACAATAGATATTAAAACTGCCTTTATCGGAAGTACCATACCTATTTCTATAGCATCTCCAAGAACTTCGTTCATATATACATCTATTAAAAGTCCTATAGGAATTCCATATAATAAGGCTAATAATCCATATAATAAGCTTTCAAGATATATCATTCTGTTAAATCCACTAGGTGTTACACCTATTGATTTGATTATTGCAAATTCTTTTTTTCTTAAATTTATATTTGTACTCATTGTGTTTATTATATTAGTAGCACTTATTAGAGATATTACTACTGTAAATCCATATACAAATATTTTCATAACATTGATAGCCTCTTCCATCTCTAATACATCTTCTACATCATCTGATACATCATAACCATATTTTTTTGCTATATCTTTTACATCATCTCTAGTTTTTTTTGTTTTATTTGTGTCTATGTATATATCTCCATCACTTATTTTATATCCTAGCTTTTCTCCTACTTCGTTATAAGTTATAAAATCTATACCCATATAAGTAGACCATCTATATCCTGGAAGAAAATCTTCAGTAGTAGCTAGTACTTTTAACTTAATAGGCTCTCTTACTTCCTTATCATTTTTGTCTATATATCTCTTACAAATATTTATTGTATCTCCTACTTTATAATTTGTTAATGAAATCTCACTTTGTTTTCTGCTAGAGCTATTGTCACTTTTATTTCGAAGTATTATTCCATTTTCTTTTATAGCACTTTCTTTGTCAAAACTACCAGTTTTTAATTCTAATTCTTCTATTGCTTTATCTCCTACAAAATTAATTCCATTATTGTTAAATATATATACAATTTCACCATTTTTATTTTCCTTTGAAAAACGTCTTTCTATTAAATCCTTATATTCTTTATTTATGTTATTTTCATTAATGTATGTTTCTGCACCATAAGGATTAATTGCACTAATTTTATTTACTCCATCTATATTATTTAAATCTTTAACTATATCATTTTTCTCTCTTATTCCGCTATACCATACTCTCATATCATAGTTTATTTCTCCTATATTTACCCGATTAGCTTTTTCAAATAAATCAATAAATCCACTAAATGATATAAATATAACTACACTAGTTACTAAAGAGAATAAGGTTATTCTGAATTTCTTTTTATTTCTTCTAAGATTTTTGTATGCAAGAACTCCTTCAGTTTTAAATATTAACTTAACTAGTTTAGAATTTTTTACTTTCCCTATTTTTAAATCATCACTATTTCTTATAGATTCAAGTGGAGAAGTTTTTGCACAATTGATTGCTGGAAGTATTGCCGATACTAATATAGCCAATAAAACTATTAATGCACTTCCTACTATCATATAAGGATTATATATTACTCTTAGATTTATATCTGAAATAAATTGGCTATTAAATACTGTTTGTATTGATTTAAAGATTAAATCCATTCCAAAACTTCCAACTATTAACCCTATAGGTATTCCTATTAAACTTATTACAATAGCCTCTATAAATACTAGCTTCATAACTTGAGTTTTAGTTGCCCCTATAGAATTTAACACTCCAAATTGTTTTTTTCTTTCACTTACAGATATACTAAAAGAATTATATACTGTTACTACTGTGCATACTATTACTAATAATGTTACTATAAGTAATATTTTATTAAATGTTTTATTTATATTTTCGTAAAGACTTGCCCCTTGTAGTCTTAATAGATACTCATTAAAGTATAGGTTTTCATAGTGAGTTTTATTATCATTATTATAAATCATTGACTCGTCATTATCAGTTGATTTATCAACTTCTAATCCTAGTGTTTTTGCTATATTTGTGGCTATAGTATAGGCTTCTTTAGGATTATTAAATAATATATATGCATCTAATGTATCTTTTTCAAATGGTTTATTTGGTTCTAAATAAGTTATTCCATTTGAAATTTCACTTAGTTCAGCATATGGTTTTTTCATAATTCCAACAATCTTATATTCTTTTTCTTTTGTATCAACTAATCTTTCATTTTCTTTTAGTATTGGAATTTCTATTCCTTTTCCATTTTCATCTATTCTTTTTCCAACATTTAAAGTTATAGTATCTCCTAATTTTTTGTTTATTAAAGGTATGACCCTTTCACTTAATACTATCTCATTTTCATTAGTAGGTAGTTTTCCTTCTTTTAATTTTACTTGATTCATTTCAAAACCATTTTTGTTATAGGCTTTAAGGTTAATCAAGTTTAATTTGTCTTTATTTAATTTTGAATATCCTAAATCTTCACTAATTGAAGTTTTTGCTATTCCTGCACTTTTAGTTATAGTGTCTAAATCTTCCTTTTTTACATTGTAAAAAGCTGAATGAAAATATCCTTCTTGTTCTATAGTCTGCCTAAACTGATAATCCATATAACTTTCATATATGCTTCCTATTCCACATATTAATGCTGTTGATAGTATTACTCCTATTATTGTTACTATTGTTCTTTTTTTATTTTTTTTTAAATACCTTAAAGTTAGAGTTGTATATAAATTCATTTATATCACCTCGTCTGCTTTAATAATTCCATCTTCTATAGCTATTACTCTGTCTGCTTGTAGTGCTATGTTATTATCATGAGTTATCATTATTAATGTTTGATTGTATTTTTTTACTGATAGTTTTAATAATTCTATTACTTCCTTTGAGTTTTTACTGTCTAAGTTTCCAGTAGGTTCATCTGCAAGTATAATAGATGGTCTATTTATAAGTGCTCTACCTATAGAAGTTCTTTGTTGCTGTCCTCCACTTATCTCATTTGGAAGATTGTTTTCTTTTTCTTTTAATCCTAATGTTTTTAATAAATCATTTAAGTATTCTTTATCTATTTTTCTGTTATCAAGTTCTGCTGGTAGTAGTATATTTTCCGTTACACTAAGTACAGGTATTAAGTTATAGAACTGATATATAAGTCCTATGTTTCTTCTTCTAAATATGGCTAAATCTTTTTCATTTAATGAGCATATATCTACTCCATTTATATATACTTTTCCACTACTAGGCTTATCTACTCCTCCCATTAAATGAAGTAGTGTACTTTTACCACTTCCACTTGGTCCTACGATTGCTACAAATTCACCTTTGTTTATAGATAAATTTACATTTTTTACTGCATCTACCTTTGTATCACCCTTACCATAACTTTTGGTTATGTTTTCTACTTTTACCACTTCCATATTAGCCTCCATTTTCTTAAACTTGTCTAATCTTTATATTTATAGTCTATCTTCCTAGACTTACTTTAAAGTGAATTATATATTACAAATTAGTCACTATAGTTTTTGTGGAATATAATATGGAATTCGCATCCTTTGTTTTTTTCACTTTTAACTGATATATCACCATTTTGACTTTCTATTATAGACTTTGCCATAGCTAGTCCTATTCCTACGCTATCTTCTTTTGAGCTATTTCTTCCTTTGTAAAACCTTTTAAATATATGAGGTAAATCTTTTTTCTCTATTCCCTCTCCACTATCTTTTATAATTATTTCTGAATATATAAAGTTATCTTCATAACTAATTTCTAGCTTTCCATTTTGAGGTGTATGTTCTACACAATTTTTAATTATGTTGACTAAAGCCTCAACAGACCATTCCATATCCCCCTTGTAGAAGATACTATTATTCCCCTTAATACTTACATCTATATTTTTAAGTTCTAATGGTATTAAACTTGGCCCTAGAGCTCTTTTTACTAGTTCATTAATATTTACATTTTCATATTTAAAATCAATTACCTTAGCTTCTACCTTTGATAGTCTTAGCATACTTTTTATTAGCCACTCCATTCTACTTAGCTGGGTTTTTATTTTGTCCAAAAACTCTATTTTAGTTTCTTTTGGTAAATCTTCATACATTAAGTCATTAAGTATTATAAGTGAAGTCATAGGAGTTTTTAATTGGTGTGAAATATCTGATATAGTATCATTTAGAAATATCTTTTCTTTATTTAGTAATTCTACCTTTTCTTTAAGTATATTAGTCATTTTTAAAAGCTCTGTTTTTAAAAGACCAATTTGTCCTTCTTGGTTTTTATTCTTCATTTCATAATCTCTACCCTCTGAGCTATAATATACATAGTCAGTCATATCTTTTATATCATTATATATATGCTTAAAATAGTACATAACTAAAATTAAGGTAAATATAAATACAAGCACTATAAATAAAGTATTTAAACTAAAAATGTCATTTATACTTTCATTTATAATAGGCTCATTTCTAAGGCTTATATTTTCATTATAGTTATATTTATTTAATACTTCTTTACCTAAGGTTATGTTATTCTTTGACTTACCTTGTGTTATTACAGTTATTATTTCCTTTTCCAAATCAGGATGTTTTGAAAGTATAGAACCTACTATAACTTGATTATTTTCTATTATTTTATCTTTTATAATATTTACACTTTTATAGCTTATTCCTAGTGAAAAAATTATAGCTATTATAAATAGTAAAATGTAATTTCTTATGAAGTTTTTTATTTCAGCATTAGATAGAAACATTTTCTTCACTTCCATTCCACTTGTATCCAACTCCCCTTACTGTGTGTATATATCTAGGATTTGTTATATCATCTTCTATTTTTTCTCTAAGCCTTTTTATATACACTGTAAGGGTATTATCATTTATAAAATCATAAGTAACATCCCATAACTTTTCTAAAATTTGAGTTCTACTTAAAACTATATTATTATTTTGAATTAATATTAATAATAACTTATACTCAGCAGAAGTTAAGAAAATCTCTTCTTCTTTTTTATACACTCTAGCTTCTAGTGTGTGTATACTTAAATCTTTGAACTTTACTATCTTTTTACTTTCATTATTATTTTTTCTTCTTCTAAGAACTGCATTTATTCTAGAGATAAGTTCTCTAACTCTAAAGGGTTTTGTTATATAATCATCTCCTCCAATATCTAGTCCCATGACTATATTTACTTCTTCATCGCATGCTGTTAAAAATATTACAGGAGTGTCATTAGTTTCTCTAAGTTCCTTGCAAAAATCGTACCCACTTCCATCAGGTAACATTACATCTAGTAATATAATCTCGTAATCCTTAGTTTTTATTTCTTTTTTTCCACTTTCTAATTCTTTACATATATTTATATTGAAACCTTCTTGTTCTAGAGCATATTTTACTCCAAAAGCTATAGTGCTATCGTCCTCTATCATAAGAATATTTTTCATAATACCTCCAAATTTAACCATTTTTTCCTTTATAATTATTATACAACAATTAAATTATTAGAGTAGTATAAACAAAATGACATATTAGTCACTTATATATAACTTTATTTTCAAAAAAAGAACTTTAGCAAATATTATAAATTACTAAAGTTCTTTTTATGTACTACTTATAATACAATTTATTTAATTTTCTAGTTAGATGCTGAAGCTGTACTAGATGCAGCAATAATAGCCACCATAGTTGCAATTTCAATAGCTATTATTATCTCTAGAAGTATATTGCTACTTATAGAATCTATATTACTCTCTTCATTTAAATACTCAGCATATGCTGACGCAACAATAGAAGCACTTATCATATTCCTATTAGTCTTACCTAAAGCCCAATTTCCAAACCCTTTTACTTCACTTAACTTATCAGATACATCTCTTATTTGCTTAACCAATTGATTTTCATCACAATCAATTAAAGATAATACACCTATTAAGGGGTATCCATATCCATCTATTTTACACTTTTGTTTTTCAAGTAATTCTTTAATTCTTATTACTTTATCTAATTTTTCTTTACTCTTATTTTTATCTAATGCCATTATATGAGATAATGATTGAAGATTGTTTGATTTATAAAACCCCTTTGAATTAAGTTCATTATAGCTTCTTTCTATATATTCTAAGTCATTATCTATGTCTTTTGAATTTATAGCTATGAGGGCTGCCCTACAATAATCATCACTAGATGTTATCCACGGATGATGATTTTTCATGTATTCATATACATATTTAGTCTTTTCAATTGATGTATTTATATCCATTTTTTCTTGATTTTCATGTATTATAATTGCTAAAAATGGTAAGTATGAATCATTTGTAAATTTATTTTCTTTTAATTTATTATATATATTTAGTATAGACTTAAATTCATTTTCTCTATTTGTCTTATTTGATAACAAATTTGCTAGATAAAATAGGCTATTACCTCTAAAGTTTGAAAATATTCCTGTATTTGTTTTAATTATATCTATACTTTCTTCCGCTTTTATTGGGTTTATATTTTTATTTTTTATGGTAGATGATAATACACAACTATACTGCATCATGCCCATTTGCCATGCCCCTTTTATTTCCTTTGTTTTTTCATAATTTTTTATAAATAGGTTTAGCTTATTGTTTATTATATTATCTTGCATTGTTTTTATCTCCCCACAATTATTTTATATATATTGTAAGTTTATCATAAAATATACTACCTTTATAGTAAAGAGAGAAAATCTATTTGAATTCCTATGTTTTAATCTAACTTATCCTGTACCCCCTTACTAGTGGTACGATTCACCGTAACAGTAGTATCAGAGTTTTTTTAAAGGTGAAAACAAAATATAACCTCTGAGTCCACCTCTTTTTTTCTTATAATATTCATGTACATACCTACACGTAAAGGATGTTAAAAATTATTTTTTCTTAAATTCCTTGTTATCTAAAATAATAACCTCTGACCTAGCTTCCTTTGCTGCCTTCTTTGTATGATTTACAAGTTTTATAACGTCCTTGTATGATTTTTTTGCTCCCTTTACTAGTAAAGGTACTCCTATAAAATCAATTTTTAACCACCTAGAAAATAATCCGCCAAATGTCATTGGTAATGAAACGGTTGGCGACGTATTAGAAAATATAATTTTCTCATTTAATAGCTTTTGTTTATGAAGCATAGAAGCTAAATTATATAATCCTGGAATTAAAACCTTTGAACGCCCCCTACCTATAGTATAGACTTCATTTCCATCTTTATCACTTCCATGATAAAAAAGTTCTCCACGATTTCCGTATACTAACTTATTAAAGTTAGGTAAGTTCAATATTTCATCTTTAGTCGGTTCTTGAGTTTCATCCAGCAATTCTAGGTGATAAGCCATTGCTAGAATAGATGAGTGTGTTCCTCCATAACAATTATATATGTATATCATTAAAATCACCTAATTTCCTATTTTTTGATTTATTTTAATAATTGTAGTATATACATTAAATATTGGAATTAAACAAACTTTGAACAAGTTTCATCCAAGTTCTTCAATATTTCTATCTACTAAAGAGGCTCTAGCATAAACTGCTAAAGCCTTAACTTTTGCGAAAAGGATTAGGTTTGAAGCCACGGTACTATTGTTTACCGTACGCTTGATTTTGAGTTAGATGTTAAATATCCATAAATTATATACAAATTTTTATTTTTACACAATTTATCATCAACCTTCTCTTCAAAACAAAATAGGAAGGATTATTCCTCCTTATTAACTTAGTTTTCCGTAGCTACACCTTAGAAGTATATTAAGTACCTATAGATTCATTATCAAATTATAGACCTATATTTTCTTTAATTTGCCTTATTAAATTTTCCTTATTTTCTTCTAGTTGAATAACTCTATTTACATTTGCTCCAGATGGATGTGGAAATCCTTTAAGAATCTGTTTTTCACAAATAATTCCTTCCTTTGATAACTTATACAGCACCTCTTCAACTGCTCTGCCTAACGGTATTATTAATATTTCTTTAAAATTTTCAATTCTACTGAGTTCTTTAATAAAATTATCATATACATATTTCATTAAAAATGCACTTTTTGATAATTTAGGTGTATGTCCTGAATAGTTCTGTTTTTTTACAAATACAGGATAAGGTACTAATGATACAGTATGTAGTAAATAATCTTTGTCTTCAAATAAGGTAGAGCAACTATTTATACTTAACGCCTCATTAAGTTTTATATCATCTAACATACTAATTATATTCTTTCTTAAACTTCCACTAAATCTACCGGCCACCTTACATTTATATTGAATTTCTTCAATATTAGTTTCTAACTCTAGTTCTTTTCGAGCAGTGGAGATAGCTGTACTCATTTGTTGAAATCCAGGTGTTATTCCAATAATAAATATCTTAGCTTTTGAATTTAAATAATCATTATGTGGAGCATAATATATTTCTATATTTCCATTTTTTTCTATAAGCAAGTCATCTATTAATAATTCATTTTTTTCATATTTATCTTTTATAGGAAGATGTTTTATAACTTCTGCATATTCATATAATGTTTTTTTCATACTTACCTCGCTATCTTAGTTTTCATTATTTCATAATACCCTTTTTATTGTACTTCTAAAAACTGATTATACTCCTCAGACAGCTATATTTTTATTATTTCCTATATTTTATATTCTCTTCTACTTTTATCATTTTTATTTTAAAAATTAAATTAGACATCTACTTATCGTTATTTCTAAAAAAATCACTCTATACAGTTAAACAATAATTATGATATTTTGGTAGTTTTATATTACTTATAATTTTACAATACAATAAAACCGTATCACTTACTTGTGATACGGTTTATTATTATTTAACATAATTTTACTAATCATAGTTAACTTATATTAAATTATATCTTTGTAATAATTCTTCAATTACAGTTCCTGAAACTTCTTTCTTAATTATATCTAATTTAATTTTATCTAATAATGGTAACTTAATATCTTTTAATTTTTTACCATCTAACATCTTAGAAGTTGAATCAAGTAACACCCTAATATCATAGCAAGAACCAAATACCTCAGGAACTCCACGGTCAACATCAAGTAGTGTATATACAGCCTCCATAGCAGTTCTTACAGAATACTCTGTTGTAAATATAGTATCACGAACAGTCTCTGCAAATTGACCAATAAATGCAAAGTTAACACATTTATCTGGTACTACTTTTGGTCTATCTCCAGCTGTTCTTGGCATAAAGAATGAAGTAATGTATGGCATCATGCAAGGAATACAATGAGCAGAATTTTTTGCCATCTCAGGAATTTCATCTACTGGAACTCCTAAATGATATAGCCATTCTTGAGTAATTTCATAACCTGTGCACTCCTTCATTGGTTTTTTTATGAAATCTCCATCTACATCAGTAAATAATCCATAAACCCATACAACAAGCTCATTATCTGGTTGAGATTTAAAATGTGGTTGTCTATTTAAAGTATAACTCATTAGCCAAGATGAATCTTTAACTGTAACAATTCCTCCTGTAACAACTTTTCCACTAAATGGATTACGTTTACATACTTTTTCTATATATGGTGGAATTTTATTATCTAAAGTAGTTATAGTAGCAGATTCCCAATTAGTTTTATTTATATTAGTACAGAATTTATCTGGTCTACCAAAAGAAGAATCTTGTGCTGCTATGTTTCTCCAAAGTCTCCAGCAACCTCCTTCAGTAGTATTTAAAACTGGTGCATGATCATCATCACCTAGACTTGAATTTTCTGTACAACTACCATTTGTAACAAATACTAAGTCATCTTCTACTAAATCAATAGTTTCTTCTTTTCCATCCTTAATACAAACAATTTGTTTTGCTATCTTTTTGTCTTCTGTTATTTCAAAGATCACGTTGGTAACAGTTGTATTATACTGAAAATGAACTCCATTAGACTCTAGGTATTTAACCATTGGTAAAATTAATGATTCATATTGATTATATTTTGTAAATTTTAAAGCTGAAAAATCAGGAAGTCCACCAATATGATGAATAAATCTTTGAATATATCTTCTCATTTCAAGGGCACTATGCCACTCTTCAAAGGCAAACATAGTTCTCCAATATAGCCAAAAGTTTGATTCATAGAATTCTTTTGTAAATACATCTTCAATTTTTTTATCATATAAATCTTCTTCTTTTGCCATAAATAATTTTATTATTTCCATAGATGCTTTTTCTGTTAATGCAAATTTTCCATCTGTGTGAGCATCTTCTCCACGGTTAACTGTTGCCCTCATTAAAGAATAATTTGGATCTTTTTTATTTAACCAATAAAATTCATCTAATACAGAAACTCCTTCAGTTTCTATTGAAGGTATTGATCTAAATAAATCCCATAAGCATTCAAAGTGATTTTCCATTTCACGCCCACCACGAATAATAAATCCCTTCTCGGGATCATTAATTCCATCACAAGCTCCACCTGCTATATCCATTTCTTCTAAGATATGAATATGTTCACCTTTCATTTGTCCATCACGAACTAAAAAACATGCAGCAGCTAAAGATGCTAAACCAGCTCCAACTAAATATGCTGATTTTCTATCCACACCTTCAGGTTTTTGTGGTCGTGCAAATGCTTCGTAATTCCCATTACTATAATACATATAAAATCATCCCCTATACTTTAAAGCTTATTTATGATAAAAGCTTTAGTAATTTATTTATTAATATCATATTCCCATTTTAGGTTTTATTATATAGACAATATTAAGGCTTTGTAAAAATTTTAAACATAACTATAAATCTGTAAAAAAACTAGACAAATAATAATATTTGTCTAGTTTATATTTTCTATCTATTTTTGTACTAATCCCATTTGTCTGTTCTATATCTCTCTAAAGCCTCTTCTATATTTCCACAAATCAATGTATTCAATCGCTTAATAATATCTTTAGGGTTTTCTTTCATTCCTTTTTTAATCCATTCAAGCACAATACCTACAAATGCATACTTATAAAAATCTGCAATAAATTCTTTATCTTTTTCTCTAACTGCCATATCTTTTGCCTTTTCTTCTACTACTCCTATAAGAAGTAATTGTACTTCATTATATAAGTAACGTTCTAGATGTTCTCTACTTACAGAGTTGAATGTATTTAATACAAAAGATTTATTATCTAGTATGTAGTTAAATATATATTCAAATCCCTGTTGCCAAGTATCGTATGTCTTTTTCCCATCTAAAGCTCTTGTTGCTTCATATGTGTAAACCCAATCTAGTAAATCGTAAATGTCCTTGAAATGATAATAAAATGTCTGCCTATTTACTCCACAATCTTCTGTTATATCTATTACTTTTATTTTTTCCAAGGATTTTTGGGCTAACATTTTTTTCAAAGATGCAGCAAATGATTTTTTAGTCATTTGAGACATATATATCCCCTCCATTTTTTTAAACTTGTAAAATTCCTATTTATATATCCTTTTTATCAATTATTTCTTAAACTTTTATTATTTTTCATTAGAATATATAGTTCCACCAATTAATTCTTCTTCTTTTTCTAAATAAGCTCCAAATTTTGGATTTATTGCTTTGAAAAACAGATTTATAAAATTTAATAATATAAAGAATACTACATATGTTGCTATAAATATTTCTATATTTCCTAATAATTCAAATACATTTCCTATTATTTTATAACCTATTGCTCCAAAATATGTTGATAATTTAAAAGCTGCTAATGTTGCAATTGCTAATGGGAATGTAAATGCTGCATATGTTGGTTTAAATCCTTCTTTGAAAAGCTTTAGTATATATCCGTAAACAACTACTAGAAGTATTAATCCAGTTATTATTAACCAAGTTAGCATATATATATTTGGATTTGGATCTATAGTTAATATCCCAACTATTCCAAGTGGAGCTGGTGAACAAACTATACCAACAGTAGGTAATTTTTTATCATCTAGTATTTCACTTTTAAATACTATATAAAGAACTAATGGTAATAGTAGTGTGTAAAATATAAATCCAAACATAAGCATAAAGTTTGCTATTGGTGGAATTATTCCTCCCATTCCTTTACTTGCCACACTTCCTGTTATCATACCTGTATATATGATAAAACAAGTTGGCATTATATTATTAAAGTTCTTTTCTTTAATTCTTATTATTGTGTAATATACTACAATAGCATAATGATATACTACTGCGCCTAACCATAAAGCACTGCATACAGTTGGAAATTGTGGATAGAAAAATCCAGAAACTAACCAAGTTACCATACCCATAGTTGGATAAAATGTTCCTATAACCGGATCTCTTAATTCTTTTAACATTACTTTTGGAAATCTTATAACTCTCATTAGCATTAATGAAAGCATTATTATTGCTATAGTTATTGCAATTGGTTTTAGATAACCGATATCTTTAATTAACCAACAATTACTAAGTGTTATAAATGCCAAACATGTGCCACTTATTCCTATGTGTAAATTTTCAAGCTTATCTAAATATCTGTTCATACTAACCACCCTCTAATTTGTTATTAATGTATTTTAATATTTATTTAAATATTCTTTATAATTTCTCAAAGTATAAAGTAAAATTTTTCCAAATCCCTTAATTTAATTAATTCCCTCTATAAATCACTTTAAAACAGTTCATATTTCAAATACTTTCTTTGAAGGCTTAAATATTTTCGATATTACAAGAGCTATTTTATCTTTGTAAGTTCACGATGAACTTAAGATAAATAAGCAAGATAATACTATCTTAAATTAGTTATCTAATAAATTTATGTACAAGGAGGTATGTTAATGTAAACTACAAAGAGATTAGTAATGTCTTTTAAGAATACTTTTTGAAGAGTTCTTTTTATATCAGTTGATGATCCTAGAGAAGGTATAAATAAAGCTGAAATAAAAGAAGTTATGGACATGATAGTTGAGAAAAATATATTTGCTCCTAATGTAGGTGATTTAGTGGAAAATGTTGAAGCTAAGATAGTTGTAATAGATACTACTGAGTTTGATTTAGCTGTGTAGTAGTTTAAGAGTTGGCTTCGGTATAGAATTTAGACAAAGGTCAAAGAGCTGCCTTTAAGTGTTTCTTAAACAAATCTTTCTCTTCTAGAATCTTCGCTTTTTTTATTACTCATCCAATCATGAATTGCAAAAAGTAATACAATACACTTGTTAAAAACAAATATATTGTCATAATTTAAATCTCTACTATGTAATATTCATCTTGGATTTACTTTGAAAAAATCCAATTTTAAATAATTGAAATTATCCTTAAAAAGTGTTATGCTATCAAAAGAAATCAAAAAATGTCGTTACTATATATAATTGATTATATATTAAAGAGCTTATTTTTATAGGCTCTTTTTATATCTTATTAAAAAAAGCAGACCTTTAGGTCATTAGCGACATATCGCTTAATCAAAGCGAATTTTTTTAAATGATAAAGAGAGGTAATTATATGATAAAAATTGACAACTTGTCCTACTCACTTCCGCAAAGAGATCTATATAATAATGTTTCATTTACATTAGAAGATGGTCAACATTGTGCTTTTATAGGAGCAAGTGGTAGCGGAAAAAGTACACTTATAGATATAATAATGGATCCAGAAAAATATATATTTGATGGTAAGTTAGAAATGAATCCAAATTTAAGAATTGGGTATGTAAGTCAGTTCTCACAACTAGACAAAATAAAAGAAACTACAGTTTTCGAATATATAGCACAAGAGTTTATCAAGCTACAAGATGAAATATCATCTATTTGCGGTGAAATGGAAAACTCTACTGATATTGATGCTTTACTAGAAAAGTACCAAGAAGCTTTAGATGCATTTAATGCAATTGATGGTGACGATTATGAGAGTAACATTAATAAGAAACTAAATCTTGCAAATTTAACTAAGCATAAAGATAAAATGATATCTGAACTTAGTGGTGGAGAATTTAAACTTATTCAAGTTATTAAGGAAATGCTTAATAACCCAGATTTAATGATTATGGATGAGCCAGATGTGTTCTTAGATTTTGAGAATCTTAACGCTCTTAAAAATTTAATTAATTCTCATAAGAAAACAATTTTAGTTATTACACACAACAGATATTTATTAAATCATTGTTTTAATAAAATTATCCATCTTGAGAATACAGAACTACAAGAATTTGATGGTAGATATGTTGATTACAACTTATCTCTTCTTCAAACTAAAATCGAGTTACAAGAAATGGCTATTGCTGATGAAGAAGAAATTGCGAGAAATGAAGCTTTAATCGAAATATTAAGAGAAAAAGCAACCTATAATGCTGAAGCTTCTAGAGGTAGAGCTCTAAAAGCTAGAGTTAAAATCCAAGAAAGATTAGAAGCCAAAAAAATTAAAGCACCATTTGTAGATATTAAACAACCGTATATCAATTTAGAGACAAATAATGAAATTGAAGAAACTATTGCTTTAAAGGCTAGTGATTTTTCTATATCATTTGATGAAGTTCTTTTAGAAAATGTTAACTTTGAGATAAAATCTACTGATAAAGTAGCTATTGTTGGTACAAACGGTGTAGGAAAAACTACTTTATTAAAAGAAATATTTAAAAATAATAATAAATTTATTGAAATAAATGAAAACATTAAGCTAGCTTATTTATCTCAAATGCAAAGTGAAGTAGTAAATGAGTCTAATACAATACTTCAAGAGTTCTATGATGTTGGATTTGAGACTTATGGTGAAATTAGGAGATATGTTTCAAGATATGGTTTTGATTCAGATATACTTACACAAAAGATTGAATCTTTATCTGGTGGAGAAAAAAATATACTTCAATTGGCGAAGGTTTCTGCTAGTAAAGCAAATATGTTACTAATGGATGAACCTACAAGCCACTTAGATATTTATTCTCAAATGGCTCTAGAAAAAGCTATAGCAAATTATAAAGGTGCTATTTTAATGGTTTCTCATGATTATCATTTTATAGTTAACTGTGCGGATTATGTTTTACTTATTGAAGATAAGACAATTAGAAAAATGAGCATGCGTAAATTTAGAAAGATGATTTATGCTAATCATTTTGACAAAGACTATCTGCAAATTGAAGAAAAGAAAAAATCAGTTGAAATGGAAATAGCTTCTGCTTTAAAGGATACTGATTTTGAACGTGCAAAAACTTTATCTAAAAAGTTAGAAGAGTTAATTAAATCATTTTAAATAAATAATCCCTTTATAATTGACAGATTTGTCAATTTTAAGGGGTTATTTTTATCTCATAAATCAAAATTTATAGTTCACTAAATTATACAAGTCATAACTCCGTTATTTATGATACAGTTTACCACTATTTATTCTAAATAACTAGGTACTAATATATGCCTAGTTATTAAATAAAATTTGTACAACACAAACCATCTTTTGAGTTATACAAATTTTATCTAATATTTATGTTATTTACATTTTTATTCCCATTATGTATTTCATTTCTTCTGTTACATCTTTCCACTCATTCTTATTAGAGTCTTTTTTATAATCTCTGTCTTCTTTTTTTAAATCAAAAGTAATACTACAATACTCACATATATACTTATATATATCATCGTTGTTGTCATCTTTATAAACCTTTTCTAACTCTATTCTGTCGTTTTTCCTACAATATGGGCAACTTACTGTCTTGTACTTTCTAGCATCTACGTCTATTATCTCTTGTCTCATGTTTACTCTCCTTCATCTTATGTGATTTAAAATGTTATAAAGTTTTATTTTACATCTTTATTTTAGATATACCCTAAATATTTAAAATAAAACTTTGTGAAATATCGAAAATAACCTTTGTTCACATAAAATTGCATTTCACCTAGCTAGATATTTTCCAAATTACTTTTCATTTAAGACCTCATTCTTTATAAATTTTTCATTGTAATATAAGTTATATGTTGTAAATGGTGTAATTTAATTTTATAGTTATATCATATTTTTTCTATTCTCACTTCTAAACTAGTTATAAACTCATCTTCATTACTAGTCTCATATATATCAACATCATATATTTCTATAGGATCGCCTACTATCTTATAGCCATTTTCTTTTGCATAGTTATACATAGCTTTTAAATATTTTCTATTATTTGCGTATTTTCCTTTATAGGTACAACTTATGTAATCACCTTTTTTCAGGCTAAAATCAGATATTTCACTATCATCTTCTAAAAAAGCAATTACATGCTTATACTTATCTATTCTTCCTTTTTCTATACTTTTACTATCAAATATAGAACCTATATTGTTGTTTCCTATTATATAAAAATTATCTTCAAGCTCTTTTCTCAGTTTTTGAATAAGATAATCTACACTTTCATTACAATCTACATTTCCCCCAACTACTAATACTTTTCGCTCATCATAATATTTCACTTTTAATGTTTCAAAATCATTTTTGTTGATACTTTGTTCTATTACTTTTAGCCGACTTTGAATATTTCTTTTTTGATTTAGTAATATTTCTATTTTATTTTCAATTATGTTCATTTCTTCTTTTAGCATTTTTTTAGTAGACTCTACATCTCTCTTTTCAAGATATTTTTTTATTTCTTTCATAGGTATATTTAAATTTCTAAGTTCTCTTATTAAATTTAGTTTACATACATCATCTATACTATATAATCTATATCCATTTTTATCTCTAGTTGGCTTTAATATTTCAAGTTCTTCATAATATTTGATAGCATCTCTTCCTATATTGTAAGTTTTTACTAATTCTCCAATTTTATAATAGCGCTTCATGACTATCCTCCTAAAAAAAAATTCACTTCTCTCATCTCGCCAACGATGTGACACTTACTCTCACTTTTGTAATATAAGTTACTTAAAATATTTATTTGTATCACTAAAATACAAATAATGAATATACTTATATGTATGTATTTATATTAAAAAGTATTTGACCTGTGTATTATACCATAGTTTATAGTTATTCTTGAAGGGAGTTGATATTATGTCTACAATAGCATTAAAAAGCAATAACAAAGGCTTAAATAAAAAATTTGTTAAATATGTAATTCCTTCTGTTGCTTCCATGTGGGTTTCCGCTTTATACGTAATGGTGGATGCTATGTTTGTTAGTAAAGGAGTTGGACCAGATGCACTTGCAGCTGTTAATATAGCTATGCCTTATACAAACTTTATATTTGCTCTATCAGTTTTATTTTCAATAGGCTCATCAGCCGTTATATCTATGGAACTTGGCAACAAGGATATTAAAAATGCTAGTAATTATTTTTCTATTACAATAGTAGGGCTAGTTATAATATCTTTTATTATAACTATAATTAGTTTATTATTTTTAGATGAAATAGCCTTATTTTTAGGTGCTACACCTGGGATTTTACCTATGGTTAAAAATTATTTAAGTATTATAATTTTATTTATCGTGTTTTACATAGTAAGTTATGCACTAGAAGTATTAATCAAAACAGATGGTTATCCCCATTTATCTACTACAGGAGTTATAATATCTGCTATAACAAATATAGTTCTTGACTATGTTTTTGTTTTTAAATTTAACTGGGGTGTTGAGGGTGCTGCACTTGCTACTGGCCTTGCACGTGCTTTCTCTTTTGTATTTTTCATGTTACATTTTTTTAGTAAAAATTCTAAGTTAAAAATTTGTAAATTTAAATTTGAGTTTAGTTACTTTAAAAGAATAATGACAATAGGTTTTTCAGATTGTACTACAGAGTTGAGTATAGGTATTGTTATACTTTTATTTAATCAGTGTATACTTAAATTCTTAGGAGAAGATGCTTTAGTAAGTTATAGTGTTATTTCTTATATAAACACTTTAGTGTTATCTACTATGCTTGGTATATCCCAAGGGATTCAGCCATTTTATAGTCCTTATGTTTATAGATAAATCTGATATGAATTTATTTAATTTTACAAAAAACACTTTTAAGATTTTTTCAGTATCTTTCTTATTACTAGGCTTCAATGTGGTTATATCAGGATTTTTAGCATCATTAGAAAGAACTGCTGATGCTTGTATAATATCATTAAATAGAGGTCTTTTTGCTGTGTCTTTATCTTTAATAATTATGATTTTAATATTCGGTGGTAATGGAATATGGATTTCAACAATAGCTTCTGAAGGATTAGTTTTATTATTATCAATTATGCTTTTAAAGAGATTTAATAAAAATTTAGACCAACTTACTTATAACTCTACAGCTCACGAGATAAAAACTGTATAATACTATAATCTTTATATTTCACTTATAAGTATTACTTAAATATTCTTAGCTTCAATTTTTTAAATACAATATCCTTAAACAAAAAACTATGAAATACATATATTACTATAAATTATGTATTTCATAGTTTTTTTAATTAGTTTACTTTATAAAAGATTGTCAACAAGTTTTTTACATTCATCTTCTATATCTTCTATATACTCATGTATATATATACCATTTCCACAAGCATATACATTATCCATAGAAGTCATAAATTTATCATTAACCTCTGGTCCTGTTGTTGATGGATTTAATTTTATATTACTTCTCATGGCAACTAGACCATCAGATAACATAGGTCTTGCAAATATTAATGTATCACATTTTACTATTTCTTCTTTGTCGTCTTTTACTAATTTAACACTCTCTATTCTTCCTTCTCCATAAATTGAATCTATTTCATAGTTATTATATACTTTATCAGTTAAACCATAAGTATCTACATCACTATCGTTAGATATTATACCAACTACATTTATATTTCTATTTTTTAACTCATCTTTTATCATATATAGTGTTTTATTATCATATATAAGTATATTTTTTCCTGGTACAATATTTCCCATATTAAGTATTTTATTTGCCATACCTACAGTAAGTATTCCTGAACATCTATCTCCTACCATATCTAATGCTTTTCTTGAACCTTCTTTAGCACCATTTGCAAGTATTATATTTTTTCCCTTTATCTTTTCTATACCATTTGCTGGATTTGTGCAAAGTACTTTATTTTCATCTTCTATCTTTATTACCATTGTATCTAGTTTTATATCTATTTCACATTTCTCAAGTTCTTTTAGTAAAAACTTTTCGTAAGTTTTTCCTGTTATATATCTTTGTTTACTTATATTATAATAACTTAAATTTAAACTTCCTCCCAATACATTATCTTTTTCTATTAATAATATATTTTTTATTCCCTTTTTATAAGCTTCTATGGCGCATATTATACCACTAGCTCCTCCTCCAATTATAATTAAGTCATATTCTCTCATAGTCTTAATCCTCCTTAAATCCAACAGCTATTGAAGATTTAGAATTTTTATTTACTTCGCTTATATCTATTCCTAATTCTTTGCTTAATATCATACTTATAGGTATCATGCATCCTGTTCCTTGGCACCCACCCATCATGGCACGAGTTCTTCTTTTTATTCCATCAAGAGTTGTTGCACCTAATGGTCTTTTTATAGCATCTATTATTTCCCCTTCTGTAACAAACTCACATTTACATATCATCTTTCCATATGATGGATTTATAGCTATTAATTTATTTTTCTCTTCTATACCTAACTCTGACATTCTAATCATTTTTTTTCTAATTTCTTTAAAGTTTTCTTTTTCCTTTAAATTAATAATATCTGATATAATGTCAACTACGTACTCACCAATAGCTGGTGCCGCTGTTAATCCTGGTGAATCTATACCTATTACATTTATAAAATTTTTACAATCTTTAACTTCTTCAATTATAAAATCTCCACCATTTATTTTAGGTCTTAATCCACTAAAAGTATTTAATATTCTATCTACCGGTATATCCTTTATAGTTTTTTTGCTTTTATATAATATTTCATCTATACCTTCTCTTGAAGTTTCTAAATTATCATTATATTTAGCATTTGGACCTACTAATAGATTTCCATCTACTGTAGGAGTTACTAATACACCTTTACTTAATTTACTTGGAACTTGAAATAGAGTCTTTTCACATAAGTTACCTGAAACTTTATCAAATAAACAGTATTCTCCTTTTACAGGTTCTATTTCATATTTAATCTCACTAACTAGATTGTTTAAATGTGCACCACATAATCCTGATGCATTTACAACTATTTTACTTTCTATTACTTCTTCATCTTCTAAATGTATTTTATATATATTATTTTCTAATTTTATATCTACAACAGCTTTTCCTAGTATAAAATCAACTCCATTTTCTACTGCATTTTCAGCAAAAGCTAAAGCCATTTCATATGGGCTTACTATACCTGATGTCTTTACATGTAAAGCCCCTAATACATCTTTATTTATATTTTTTTCTATACTTAAAACTTTTTCTTTGTCTAAAATTTCTAATCCCTTAACTCCTATTTCTTCTCCATTAGACTTTAATTTTTTTATACTTTCTAATTCTTCTTCATTAAAAGCCAATACTAAAGCTCCATTTCTTTTAAAAGGAAATTGTAATTTATTAGCTAAATCATCCATCATTTCATTTCCTCTTAGATTTAACTTAGCTTTTAAAGTACCTTTTTTCTCATTGTATCCACCATGTATAATACCACTATTAGCTTTTGATATTCCTTCAGCTACATCTTTATTCCTATCTATTATAGCTACATCTAAGTCGTATTTTGATAATTCCCTAGCTATAGCACAACCTACTACTCCTGCCCCTATTACAGCAATGTCTTTCATATTAGTTCCTCCTTTGTAAAGAGCATTTTAATTTTTTCAATTGTTTAATTTATAACTATATTATATTATTACTATTTTCATAAGTAAAATTGATAATAATAATGATAACCATCAATATTTTATATGTATAAAAGTAAAATGAAAAGTGTAATCATATAATAATTTCTTATTAAATAATTACACTTTTCATTTTAGTCATTTATCTCTAATTGTCCATACTCTTTATCGCTTTTACTTATCATCTCATGACTAAATTCTTTTACTTCTTTAGTTTTAGCATTCACAGTTATTTCATATTTTTCATTACCTTTTACAAGTACTCCTTTATATTCATCACCATCATGATCTTTATCTAAATGAATACTTTTTATAGTAGCATCAGGAACTTTTTTTAACATTATATCCTTAGCTTCTTTTTCACTTATTAGTTTTTCGCTACTGTTATTTGTTTTATTGTTTGTATTATTATTTTGAATAATTTCTTGCTCATATTCAACTATATCACCAGTTTTTGCATCTACATCTACTTCATAGACTACATTATCTTTAGATACTTTTGAATTATATTTTGGTGTATCATCATTTTCATAGGCTATCTCTACTATATTTCCATTTGGTACTTTTTGTAGTATTATTTCTTGCGCTTGTTCTTGTGATAAAACGGCATCACTATTTCTCATTAGCCAATAACTTAATCCAGCTCCACATATTACAATTACCCCTAGCCCTATGGCTACTGATTTATTAAATTTCATGATATTACTGTTATAAAAATTATAACAGCTTCACCTCCTCTATGTCTTATCAATATAATTCCTTATTATTAGTTATATAACCATTTTTTACATATTCAAACATATTTTTATTTCTATAGACTATAATCTTGATTTTATAGCTTTTCAATATACAAATAGTGCTATATCCTCTTTATATAATTTTAGATATAGCACTAAAGTATTTATTAGATAGAATATTTTTTCAAATCTTCAATAAATTTTATAACATTTTCTTTTTGTGTTGCCCAAGATGTAACGAGCCTTATACATGAACTATTTTCATCTATTCCACTCCATAGACTAAATGAATAATCTTCTTCTAGCTTTTCTATAATTTCATTTTTAAATATTGGGAATAATTGATTAGATGGTGAATCTACTAAAAATTTATATCCTAATTCACTAATTTCTTTTTTTAATATATCTGCCATGTCATTTTCATGCTTACCTATTTCAAAGAATAAATCATCTTTAAATAACTCTAAAAACTGTATCCCAAGTAATCTACTCTTAGCCATCATTGCACCTTTTTGCTTTATATTAAATCTAAATTCTTCTTTTAATGAATCCTTACATATAACTAAAGCCTCTCCAAATAATGCTCCATTTTTAGTTCCACCTATGTAAAATGCATCAGTTAAATATGAAATCTCACTTAAAGTTAAATCATTTTCTTTAACACATAATGCAGAACCTAGTCTTGCACCATCCATATATAATAATAAATTATTTTTTCTACAAACATAACTTAATTCTTCTAGCTCGCTTTTAGTATATATTGTTCCTATTTCTGTTGAATTAGATATATATACAAGTTTAGGCTTTACCATATGCTCATCAGTATGTTCTTTAAGTACTGATAATATATCTTCTTTTTTTAATTTGCCATCTGTAGAATCAACAGAAATAACCTTGTGTCCTGTTGATTCTATTGCTCCTGTTTCATGTACTAATATATGACCAGTATTAGCCGATATTACTGCCTCATAAGGTCTTAAAAATGCAGAGATAGCTGTTAAATTAGTTTGAGTTCCTCCACATAGAAAATGTATATCTACATTATCATTTTTTAACTTTTCTTTAATTAATTCACTCGCTTTTTCACAGTAAGTGTCTTTTCCATAACCTTCACTTTGTTCTAGGTTAGTTTTTACTATTGCCTCAAGTATTTTAGGATGTGCCCCTTCACTATAATCATTTTTTAAACTATACATATTTCCCCCTATTTGTGTAGATAATTATACTTTACTTAATTCTACCATTTATTAAATATTTTTTATATACAGTAAATATATTTAATAAAAATTTGTTTCTCTTAAAATATGTGTCAGCAAATCATCTCAAAATACTTTTTTACATTTTATGATATATTTACATATCTTATATGTATGAGTTATCAACAGTTTTATTCTTAGTATTAAATCCTTGTACATAAAAAAATACTCTCTATATCTATTAAAAATTATAGAAAGCACTTTTTATTATTTAAGCTATATTTAATTTTTCAATAATTTCACTTTCAAGCATATCTATATCTTTTTTATCTAAGTAAATTCTATATAAACTTATTATTAATGATTTTTCTAAGTCATTTTTAGAAGTTTCAAAAATATTTTTATAAACCTTAAATAAGTCTTCTTCATTTAAATTTGGATTTAACTTTTCTAACAATTTTTTTATTAAAATAGACTTATCTTTAGAACTTCCACTTATTAATATAGTAAAGTTTATATTTGTAAAAATATCATTTTGCTTACTTAAAAATTCTTCAATACAACTTAAATTCATCTGTTTATTTATATAATTAATTCTCATCCAAAAATAATTATTTTTTATTGTTATTGTTTCTATATCCTTCTTACTTATAGTTCCTTGAACTATTGAATCTAGTGTCTCATTATCAAAATCTACATATTTTTTCATAATATTTTTCATATCATTTTTA
The DNA here is from genome assembly GCF_015550185.1 of Romboutsia sp. 1001285H_161024_C4. Lineage (NCBI taxonomy): Bacteria > Bacillati > Bacillota > Clostridia > Peptostreptococcales > Peptostreptococcaceae > Romboutsia > Romboutsia sp. 1001285H_161024_C4. Next base: position 48,818 of record NZ_JADNAJ010000005.1, read on the forward strand.
ATTCTATATGGAAACACCATATTCATAGCTAACCAAGCAACTATAGCTGCAATTAAAACAAATATAACTCTATCCTCTAATAATTTAAATATAACAGCACTTGGTTGAAGCATTTTTACAGCTAATATAGCAGTCATAGTTGTAAATATACATCTTATATTATATTTTTTTATAGATAAGGCAAAATATAATGCTATTAAAAACACGGCTCCGATTAGTATTATATTTTTGTCTATCATTCTATATATTAATTCAAATATTATAGCGCCTACAACTGTTCCTACAACTCTATCAATAGCCTTTTTACTTCCTTGTTCTGCATATGGAAGCAATATTAAAGCTAATGAAAGTACTATCCACTTACCTTCGTATATATTAAAATAACCTACTATAAACACAAATGTAGAAATTACTAAAGATGCCTTTAAGGCTATATTAAATCTTAGAGATGACATGTTAAAATTGTTTTTAGATATATCTATATTTGATTTTAACTTTTTTTGTAAATTTAATCTCTTTCTTATCTTCTCACCTCTAGATTTATCTTCTATATATCTACAAGTTTCATCTATAGCTAACCTTAAGTTATAGTAATTATATCTAGCTAAATCACCTTCTATATTTTCTAATTCTAATTCATTATAGTATTTTCTAAATGTAATTTTTATATCTTTTATATCTTTTTTACCTAAGATATATAAATTTACGTCTTCAAGAATACATTTTAATTTTAGTAATCTATCTTCATATATTTCATTTTCCTTTATATAACTTATGGTAGTATTTATTTTTTTTAATAGTATTACTATTACTTCTAATATATATATATCATCTAATTCTTTACTAGATTTTTCTATAACCTCATATATATTGATTTGTATAGTTTTAAGTAAGATACTTACTTTTTTGTTTTCATCTTTTATATTTTTATTATCTAATAATAAATCTATCTCTTTTTTTATTAAGTCTATAGCACCTGTAATTTGCTTATCAGTAACTTTATAAAAATTATATTTAGTTATTATATAATATAAAGCCATTATCACAAATGATGAAAATATAAGAGCTAATATTCTTTTAGGCATCTGTGAAAATGTTACTGGATAATAAAGTAAAAGTATATATAACATCATAAATCCAGCAGTTTTTGGCGTTTTAAGTTCATAGCTAAATCTATAATATATCCAAAAGCTTAAAATCAAGCTAACTATATATGCTAAAAAAATATCTAAACTTGCAATATAAGCTGCAACTCCTATAACTATTTGTATCAAAGATAATATGATTATTCTTCTTGGAACATTTATTGTGTGATTCTCACCAAACATGCTAGCTGCTATAGAAACTGTCGCAATTCCTATTAAAACATTTTCTTTTCCAAATATCATAAATGAAAATATAGCTATCGCAGATATAAGAAATATTTTCATATTTTTTATTTGTTTTTTAATGTCAATTTTCACTTTCATCACCTTCTTATAGAATTTACGTACTTCTTTAAGTATAAATCAAAAATTTTATTTATAATATATTTTTAGTTTTTTTTCTAATTTTTAGATTATTAATTAAATTCCAACTCTATTTTATGCAAAAAAATCTAAGCAACTTTATAATTAATATAAATCATTTGTATATAAAAAAAGTACTTACTATAAATTTTATAGAAAGTACTCTCTTCTTTAATACTGATGACTTAACTCTCCTTTAGTATTATAATCATCATATAATTTCTTTTTTCTTTTCATAACTAAAAACACACCAAGCATCAATATTCCCTTAATTATACTACTTATAGTTATACTCCACCAAACTCCAGTAAGTCCAAGTAATCTTGGATTTGATATTAAGTAAGCTGTTGGTACTCTAAGTCCTGTAAATATAATACTTATTATAGATGGTATTGAAGTTTTACCAAGCCCTTTAAAAGCTCCTGATGTTATTATTTCTATACACATAAACAATTGAGAATATCCAAGTATTTTAAGATAAATAGTTCCTTCTTTAATAGCCATTTCTTCTTGTATAAATATAGTAAATACCTGCTTTCCTAAAAAGACTAATATTAAAGTATTTATAAATCCAAGTATTATAGCTAATATTAAAGTTAACTTAAATCCTTTATTAACTCTGTCAAACTTTTTAGCCCCATAATTTTGCCCAATAAAGCTAGATAAAGATGAAGATAAACCTTCTGCTGTCATCCATGATATAGACTCTATTTGAGATCCTACTTTTTGAACAGCTACTGCTACTGGTCCAAATGACGCCACAACCACTCCTAGTAACATAGAAAATCCTGTAAACAATCCACTTTGTAGAGCTACTGGAAGCCCTACTTTGTATAGTATTTTATAATATGTTATTTCTATATTTCTAAATAGTTTTATTTTAAAATATCCATAATCATCCTTTTTTATTCTATATATAAATAAAGATGTAACTACTATTTGTGCTACGACTGTTGCAATAGCAGCTCCTGCTACTCCAAGTTTAGGAAAACCAAACAAACCAAGTATAAGTATTGGGTCTAGTATAATATTAGTTATAAGACCTACCGCATTTATTTTAAATGGAGTTTTACTATTACCCATTCCATTAAATATAGCTGTAAATACTGGATTTATAAAATAAAATATCATTCCTAAAGATACTATATATAAGTATGTTCTAGACATATCTATAACTTTTATATCGCCTAATCTAAAAAATCCTATTAATCCTTTATTAAACACTATTAAAAATAATGTATATAATGTTGATAGTATAATATTTATTTCTATAGCTGATTTTATATAAGATCTCGTTTTATCAAGATTTCCTTCACCAATACTTTGTGCAACTTTAACTTCCCCACCAATTTTGGATATCATTACAAATGCCATAGCTAACCAAGGAAAAAATCCTGCTGTTCCAACTGCTGCAACTGCACTACTACCAGCCTTGCCGACCCAGATCATATCTATCATGTTATAAGCCATTTGTATAAATGACGTCCCCATTATAGGAAGTGCTAACTTTATTAATTTATCTAATATCTTACCATTAGTTAAATCTATTCTCTTTTCCAAATATTTCACCTCTTTTGTAAACAAAATAAACTAGATTAATATCACTTAATAGTATGTATTTTTAAATATAACTTAAATAAAAAGCATATTTATAAAAGTATATCAGAAATTTTTTTATTTTCAATATAATTAAATTATTTATACATATTTTTAATATATTTTCTATTATAGTAAATAAAGCCTTAAAGTGGTTAAATATTATTAAATCCAACTTTAAGGCTTTTTGCTATTTACTTATTTATACTATATGTTTCATTTCCTCGTAATGTTTTATGTATATTTTTTTCTAATATGACCTTTCCTCTTGATAAGATTTTAATATTATCAACACTCCAATCATCACCATTAGTAACAAAATTATTTTTTCTTATCCAGAAGTTATTTATCTTACTTAAATCAATATTTTTTCCATCTTTAAGCTTTATTATATAATTATCTATTTGACCTTTTTCAAAATCATTTCCTGCATTATCTAACTTCCATTCATATTTTTTATTATCAGAAGTTTCAAATCCAAAATATACGAAATCATCAGTTCCTGCATATTTTTCATTTGAAGTTTTTAAAATAACATTAAATTCGTTTAAGTTCTTAGTATCTGAAGAATCTATTATAGTATTAGATACTTCATTTAAAAATCTATATATAAGCTTAGCTGAACTGATCTGAGAGTTTTTCATAGATTCTACTGCCGAATATTCCCAATCTTTTGTTGAATTTTTCATTGTTGAATAACCATAATATAAATTCTTAGCTTTTTTTGCATATTCATAAGAATTTTCACTCATCCAAGCATCAAAATCTTTATTTTCTAATGCATATTTATAAGCACCATTTTCTGTATTATAATTCATTGAATCTATTGCATAATTTTCTTTTCGTTCTTCAACATAACTTTCAAACTTTACATGTCCTATACTATCAACAGCTGTAATATTGGCTGCATGATAAGGAGTATTCAGATCTCCAAGATAATGTAATCCTTGTCCTAATAAAAAAGTAGCTTCTTTATAATTACCTTTTTCCCACTCATTTTTTGCATCAGTTGTAAATTTTCTAACTTGTGATTCTGCATTATCATATATAGGTGATGCCACATACCACTTATTATCAAGTGTAAAATTATTTTTAGTATCTGGATCCCAAAAATGATCTTGATATAAATCATAAGCATTTGGATCATAATCTGGATATGTCGATCCAAGTTGTAAGTCTCTTAAGTTAGATTTTAGAATATCAAGATTTGACTTTAATAATTGAGGTTCTGATTTGCTTAAATCTTTTTCAATCATTTTAACTGCTTGAGTTGCAATTAAAGCGTGCGTTCCTGTCCCATCTTTTTTACCATCCCAAGCATAAGATGTTGAACCCATAGCTACAAATAACATTGAAATTACAAATGCTTTTGCGCTATTTTTCTTTATATTTCTTATCATAGCCTTGTTTTACCTCCAAATATCAAAATACTTTATAATTAAAAATATATAAAAACGCTTTCTCTTTCAATATTTTTGCATATTTTGTAACTTTTTGTAATTTTTTATAATTTTTTGTATTTCTTTAAGGTAAAATCATTATTTTAAATAATAATTAAAGTGAGGTATAATAACCTCACTTTAATTACATTCTTCACTTTTTTTATTGTACATAAACATATAAAACGATGCGCTAAATATTACAAAATATCCAAATACGCTAAACTTATCGGGAAATACACTAAATAATACTACACTTATTATTGCAGAGAATATTATATTAGAATAATCAAATATAGATATCTCTTTAGCTGGCGCATATTTATAAGCCCAAGTTACACCAAATTGGCCTACAGTCGCAAATACCCCTGCAAGAAGTAAATACATAAGTTGTATCATACTCATTGGCTCATAAGTCATAATCATTATCGGAAATATTACAACTAATGAGAATAAAGAAAAATAAAATACTACAGTCGCTCCATTTTCTTTTTTACCTAATACCCTAAGACAAGTGTATGCTGATGCCGCACATAAAGCACCTGCTACACCCACAATTGATGGTAACATTTCTAAATCAAATGTTGGTTTTATTATAAATAAAGCTCCTACAAATGCCACTAATACAGCAGCTATTTGATTAGTTTTTATCTTTTCTTTTAAAAATAACGCAGAAAATATTATAACAAAGAATGGACTTAACTTATTTAACATATTGGCATCTGATAACACCATTCTATCTATTGCATAATAATTAAATATTATACCAAGTGTGCCAAATGCTGATCTTAAGTTTAATAATCTTCTATTTTCCCTACTTCCAAAATAACTTTGTTTTGCTTTTGTAACCATTATAAATGCTACTACACAAGAAACTAAATTTCTAAAAAATGTCTTTTGAAAAGTTGGTAAGTCTCCTGCTAATTTTATAAAAGCCGACATCATAGCAAATCCAAATGCCGAAACTATTATACATATTATACCTTTACTTCTGTTACTTAACTCTGCCTGCACGATATACCTCCTATGTAATTTTTTTATTTATCTTTTGTATGCAATTATTTATTATATATTAAAAAAAACTATCTAGCTAGTTTTTTATATAATCTCGCAATTATAATCCCACGTTAAATTGCCTGTATTTATATTATATAAATTATACTCTTCTCCAAAAAAAGTCAGCAGTATCTTTTTACCTTCAAATGCCTCTAAACCTCCATTTATGTCTATTCTCTTAAAAATCTTTTTAGCAAATACTCTGCCAGTAGCATCTTTTAACTCAATCTTAAAGTTATTAATATCATTAATAGTATTTTCTGTTAAGTTTAGTAAATATCCATTAAGGTATAAAGTATTTTTTTCTTCAAATATATTATTTACTATTAAATTCATACTATCTTTATTTACCTTAAAATCTCTTGCAGAATAAATACTATTTCTATTTAAATAATTACCTTTTAAATTTTTAAAGTCATAATTATTTACATCTTTTTCAGTAATAAATTTATTATATCTTTGTCTTTTCCTATAATTATAATCGGTAAGTAATAATCCTTTATATATGTTTTTTATATTTGAATCTATTAAGTTACTATACGTCTGTATAATACCTAATGTATCTGCATTAGATATTCCGACTACTCTTTGTTGTATTAAGAGTTCATAATAATTATTGTAAATTTGCTTTGTGGGAAAAATTCCATTTGGTGCATCTACATATGCGTCAACTGCATTTTTAAGCTTACTATTAGGTAAATATAAATACTCCAGATATTCTTTTTCTTTTGATGAAATGTCTATTGTATATTTTTTCTTTCCACAATTTACGCTTACCTTATAATCATCTTTAAAAGTTGCGCTACAATTATTATTTTTATAAAATATATCTTGGTTAAATATCTCTATTAATTTACCATCTTCATATTTATATATAACTCCAATTTCAAATCCTCCAGACCCCCCGAATCCGCCTCTAACCATTATTTCTGATTTATTGTCTCCTGTAAAATCTCCTAAAAATAGTTGCATATTATAACCAGAATATTTGATATTAACAGTAATATGCTCACTATTTTCTGGTTTTAAAATAAGTTCTATATTATCGACATAGGAGATTCCTTCAAAAGGATATACTCCTACTAATATTACTTCATCTTTTGAGTTTACTTTACTTATATTCCCATAACTACTATCTATTAAAACTTTCTTTGTAGGGCTTTCCATGGCTACTCCCCCCCCCTAAACTATTTTACTCTAGTTATAATATCTTATGAGACTTTATATATTAATGTTATATTTAAAATACACATTATAAACTTACACAAATTAATATACTAGTCAAATTACTTGGCATATATTATAAAGTTATTTTATTAATAAAATTTTTATATTTTGTATATATAAAGTTTTCCTTCTTAGCCTCGTGGTCTTTATCATCTAATATTCTCATATGATAAGCATATATTGCATATTCACCTAGTTTATCTACTAATTTATTGTTTACATATGCCCCAACAAAAGCTCCTATTCCTGGCACTAACTGAAATAACTTTGCTAAATCAATGTAATCTCTATACTCTTGTTGAAAGCTTCTCCAATCAAATGCATTAATATCATCAGATAACTTATGTTTAAAATCATCAAAGCATTCCATATTTTCAAATACATAGTTTACATGCTCTTTACTTGAAAAAGCAAGCTGAAATATGTTTAATATATATAATCTTTCTTTATAATCATTTGTATCAAATCCATATATGCTAGCAATTTCATAAATAAGCTTTATTTTTATACTAAGAAGTAATGGAAAGTCACAAAGCCCTATAAATATGCCTCCTGCCCCTGTTCCAGCACCTTCTATCATAGCAGTTCTCTTATAAATTTTTATCTTTTCAAGAGCTAGATTATCTCTTTCTTCTAAAGATATATCTAGTATAGGTTTTTTAGTAGTATACTTAGACCCAAATAAAACCATTTTAGTCATATTTTTTATAGCTACAGTTAATATTTCGTGGTACTTTTGAGGTAAAACGGAATTTATTTTATTTTGAGTTTCTTTTGATGCTTTATCTATTATAGATGGTTTTTTTCGTATTTTCTTTTTCCATTTTTTTAATTCTTTTAGTTTAATCTCATTATAATTTTGCATTTTTTCACCTATTTAAAATTTATATTAATTATTTACATAATATATTTATTATACATATAGATTTTTAATATTACTATGTACTTATTTTTCCAAACTAAACAAGCTAGTTATCTAACTAGCTTGCTTAATTTCTTATTAAATTATATTAATCCAATTGTTGTATATCTTAATGCTGTGTTCCATCCAATCTACACTTATTCCTTTGTTCATATCATCTTCAATAAAATAATTTTTAGGTATATCTATATATATTTTTTTATTTCTATCCCTTAAATATTCTCTTTTCAAGCATTCTTTATCATACTCATGATGTCCAAATATATAATAGTCATTGTACTTCCCTTTTATAATATGCTCTATACCTTCATCTGTTGTCGATAGTATTTTTATAGATTTACAATTTTTTAAATCCTTCCTATTTAATATAGTGTGCCTAGAATGAGCACATATAAAACCATTATTTATATTTTTGAGTATTTCATCATCACAAAGTATATTATGTTTATATACTCCAAATATCTTCTTATCGAGTATCTCTTTGTTTATTCCATATATATGATTTAAACAAGCCTGCGCTCCCCAGCATATACTTAACATACTTTTTAAATTTTTAATAGAATAATCAAATATATAATTTAATTCATCTATATATTTAACCTGTTTGAAATCTATTTTTTCAATAGGAGCTCCTGTAACTATAAGTCCATCTAAATCATCTTTTACTTCATCAAAGGTATAATAATTTTTCATCAAATATAGTCTATTACAATTTTTGTATACATGCGTTTTAAGCCTTATAAACTTTATATTTATATCCTCATTCATTTTTGAAAATAACTCTAATAAATGAGCTTCTGTCTCTACTTTATTAGGCATAAGATTTAATATACCTATAGTTTTATAATGAGGACTGATCTTACCTAAACTAGATTTTCTATATAGCTTTTTATTATAAATTTTGCTTTCTATTATACAATTATCTACAAATTTGGCTCCATTTATTTTTTTACAAAGATATACAGTCATATTATATTTCCTTAAGTGCTCTATCAAAGTCATTTATTAAGTCATCTATATTTTCTATTCCAACAGATACTCTAATCATCTCTAAACTAACTCCACACTTTATCTTATCTTCATCAGACAACTGGCTATGAGTAGTACTAGCAGGATGAAGTACTGATGTTTTATTAAATCCAAGATGTATTGCCAAATCTACTAATTTTAAAGATTTTATAAAAGTCTTAGCTTCATTTATTCCACCTTTTATACCAAATGTTAATATTCCACTTCCACCTTTTAAGTAAGTTTTTACTTTCTTATAATCTTCTCTACTTTCTAAGTATGGATAGTTTACCCAACTTACTTTTTCATGATTTTCTAAATACTTTGCTAATACTAAAGCATTTTGACTATGTTTTTTCATTCTAAGATGAAGTGTTTCCAATCCTAGATTACTTAAAAATGGATTAAAAGGGCTCATTGTGCTACCTAAATCTCTAAGCAGTGATGCTCTTAACTTTGTTATATATGCACTTTTCCTAAATTCTTCAACATATTTAATATCATGACAACTAACATCTCCATCACTTAATAATGGATATTTCCCATTATCCCAATTAAAATTACCACAATCAATAACTATTCCTCCAAGTGCCACTGCATGACCATCTATATATTTTGATGTAGAATGTATAACTATATTTGCACCAAAATTTATAGGATTACATAAATACGGGCTTGCTACTGTATTGTCAACTATAAAAGGAATATCCCCCTTTTTAGCTATTTCACTTAATTTCTTAAAATCTAATATATCTAGTCCTGGATTTCCTATAGTTTCTCCATATATAGCTTTAGTATTTTCATCTACTAAGGATAGTATATATTCTTTATCATCATTATTGGATACAAATTTTGTTTCTATTCCAAAACTTCTAAGAGTTATATTAAATAAATTATAAGTTCCACCATATAGTGATGATACTGATATTATATTGTCTCCACTTTTGCATATATTTAAAATAGCTAAAAGCACCGCCGATTGTCCTGAACTAACTGCAACTGCTCCGACGCCACCTTCAAGATATGCTATTTTTTCTTCAAAATTTGCTACTGTTGGATTGCTTATTCTACTATACATATGGCCATCTGCTTTTAAATCAAATATATCTGCCACTAAGTCTGGATCTTCATATTTGAAGGTTGTACTTTGAACCAAAGGATACACCATAGGCTCCCCAACATTTGGTTTATATCCCCCTCTTACACATAAAGTTTACTTGTTATAATTTTTCATAAAAAAAGCCCCCTTTTATCTAGGAAGCCTTTTATTAACGCAACAAATCAATATGCCTTTTATCTCTCAGGAAAACTCCTGCAGGATTTAGCACAATTCTAACTAAGTTAGCTGTTGCCAGGCTTCATAGGGCCAGTCCCTCCACCATTCTTAATAAAAGACTTTCTACTTATTTTTATTATTTAATAAGTATTATATATTATAATTATCGAAATTATAATTTAATAAATTAATTTATATATATATTTATATGTATATGTTCATAAAATATTTTATACTATAACTTACCGTTTTTGCTTAATTATTGATTATTCCAAATTACTATATTCTATAAAATTTTGTCTAGTTTTGAGTTTTTACTACATATTTATTTCTAACCTCTTTAGGTAGAATATTCCATACATAAACTGCTAAAGAGAAATCTAACATACTATGTATTATAGTTCCAACTCCTATTAATCCTATAACAGATACTAAAAAACCTTGATTATAAAATCCTTCCGAAAGGTTTGATGAAAAATAAAAAGGTATAATTACTAAAACTTCTCCAATAGCATGAATTAATCCTATAACAAATGAATATCCTAAAGAACTTTTTATACTCTTTATAAGATCCCTATTTTTGTTTAAGTAAATACACCCAATACTAACAAATAATAAATGACTTAGTGCTCTAATTACAATTGGTAATGGGAAACCACCAAATAAAAAACCTATTGTAGTTCCAAGTGTTACAAATAGAGCAGTCTTTGATGATATAAACATAGCTATAAATATTGGTATATGACTAGCTAATGTAAAAGATGCCGGTTCTAATATTATTTTAATTGGTGAAAACATTGGTATAATAATTCCCATTGCACATAAAAGTGCTGATAATACAATATTTTTAGTTCTCATATCTCTCCTCCAAATATATTTTTTAATTTAGTATATTTAATTCATATTACATGTGTCTTTACATATATATTTACAGTTTAGTGACTAAATTTATAATTGTCAAATACTTTTTTATGTTTATTCATTTAAGCTTGCTTACATATATAAAATTAATTTATTCATATTTATAATTTTTTAATATTGATAATATCAACTAATATGCTATAATTTACATAAATTTTCAATGAGTGGTGATATTATGAATGAATATATTGGAATAATCATAAGAAATCAAAATGATAAGTTTTTACTTTGTGATGGAAGCTTTTATATAAAAACTAGATTAGATTCTAATAGGGATATTGAGGATATAATAAAAACTGAAATATATAACGTATTAGAAAAAGACATATTTAAGATAAGAAAAATTTTTGAAGAAAAAATCATTCATAGATATGAAGAAATAACACTTTACTTAGTTGATGTTGGAGTTTATACCAATGACTACGATTTTATATCAATAGACAAGATATTAAGTGAAATTATAAATTTTGATGATAAAAACTATTTTAATGAATATATATTAAAACCTGAAGAATACTCTAATATACTCTCAACTACATTTACTTTGCTTATGCTTGTTATCACAGTTAATATATTTCATTTACCACAATTTATACATAATATTTCTTCATATACTCTGAGTGGATTTTCACTTATTTTTATATATTCAATATTTAATAAATACTTAAAACCAAAGTTAATAACATACTTATCTTACTTTAAATTTAATGTTAAAATTGCTAACTATATAACATCACTTTTACTAGTTATATATTGTATAATAACTTTATTTTAAATACTAGCTATCTATATATGAATCTATAATCAAATTTTTAAGTAAAATATAGCACAAAAGCTACTTTAATTTTATATAATCTAAGGATTTTCTATTCTTTTACTACCAATTCATTCTTTACTTTATAAAGATTAAGCAGTATAATAATGCCAAATACATCAATTTATAATTTTTTATAAAATAAATATATAATAATAATTTTATAACCAATATAGACTTAACTAATAAAATTTATAGGTTACTTATCTTATTTCTTAAGCCATACAAATAAATTCATTTCAAAACACTTTACAAAAGACAACTTTAGGAGGATGACTTATGTGTTTAAAATTAAGAAAAATAGCAATAGTAGGTACGGGACTAGTTGGGTCTAGCTGTGGATTTGCACTAGTTAATCAATGTGTATGTGATGAACTTTTAATGATTGATATAAATGAAGAAAAAGCTAAAGGCGAAGCTTGGGATTTAACTCACGGAGTAGAATTTATGTCTCAAAGAACTAAAATAAGACAAGCAACATTTGCAGATTGTAGTGATGCTGATATTGTTATATTTACTGCAGGACCAGCACCTAAACAAGGTCAATCTAGACTTGATACTTTAGAAGTTAGTGCTTCTATATGTAACTCAGTAATTAAGGAAATAATGAAATCAGGATTTGATGGTTTCTTTGTAGTTGCTTCAAATCCAGTTGATATAATTTCATATCATATATGGAAGTTATCTGGACTTCCTAAAAACAGAATAATAGGAACAGGAACTACCATAGATTCATCAAGATTAAAAAACTTCTTATCTAAATATTTAGATGACGTAGACACAAGATCTATACATGCATATTCTATGGGTGAACATGGAGATTCTCAGATAGTTCCTTGGTCAAATGTTAGCATTGCAGGTAAACCTCTTCTAACCCTAATTGAAGAAAATGAAAAACTAAAAAAAGAAATAGATTTAGATTATTTAGTAGAAAAAACTGCTAAAGCTGGTTGGGAAGTATATAATAGAAAAGGTACTACTTACTATGGTATAGCTTCAGCAGTTGTTGGAATCATAAAATCAATATTTAGTAATGAAAGAAGAATTTTACCAGTTTCAGCTTTACTTGAAGGTGAATATGGAGAGACAGATGTGTATACAGGAGTCCCAACTATAATAGGTATAAATGGAGCTGAAAAAGTTATAGAAATTGATATGACTGAAGAAGAGAAGACTAAGTTTAAACATTCAAATAATATACTAAAACAATATTTAAAAAGCATTGGATATTAATTTATATATCTTAATAAAAAGTAAGGAGGAACGAATCGTTCCTCCTTACTTTTTATTAAAATTATATAGTTTTGTCTTATTTATAAAATACAATTTAGACTAATATAAATACCCTTTTTCAGTTAAAGAGGTTATAACTTGCTTATAAGTTTTTTCATCTTTGCACTTTATCGTATGAAGATGTACGCCATCTGTTAAATGAGATAGAGGACTTGTTTCTTTTGAATTTAACTTTTCTATAAATTCTTTTACATCTCTTCTACATTCTAAGTGTAAATTGCCAATAATTTGACCATATATACTATGTTCTACTATTACATCTTCAACTATACCACCTTCATCAACTATAGTATTTAATTCATCTTCTATATCTTCTTTATCATGCTTGCAAGCTATAGTTTTTATTATATAATTGTCTTCTTTATTATCATTTAATATATATCCTCTTGGAGTAGATATAATATGGATGCCACTAGCTCTAAGAAGAGCAACATCTCCTACTATAACTTGTCTACTTACATTAAGTTCACTTGATAGTTTTGATCCACTCACAGCTTTATTTTTATTTTTTAGTAGATTTAATATCTTATCTCTTCTATCTGAACCTGTCATTTTAATACCTCTTTTCATATACATGTTATTTTTATTATATCTTAATAAAGGTTGCTTATCTATATGAAAATAGTATAAAATATCTATATTAAACTTGCATTTAGTCCATAATTATAAATATATATTTTCCTATTTAATATATAAATTTGATAATATTAATTACACCCACTGCATCCAAATCCTGCAAAATATATTCTTATTGTGCTCGGTTTATCTTTATTTTTTTCTATTATACTTTTTAATAAATCTATTGCAGATTGTGGTAAATTTACCTTCATATGTAGTCCCTCCATCTATTTATATATACTTATACTTATTCAATAAATAGATTATTGATGTTATTTAAAACTAAAAATTGATTGGTAATAATGAATTAATAACTAAGACTAAATATAAAAGTATAATAATGATATTTAACCATTTATATATGAACAATATAGCTATAAACTCTCGAATCAGCGCGCTTGGGAGAAAATAAAAAGCTGTAGGAGCTCCTACACCATTTGCCTTTAATCCAACCTTACGAGCAAATATTGATGCACGGAATACATGATAATTATTAGTTACAAAAATACATTTATAATTACCTGATTTATCCATAATTGCCTTAGAAAACTTCATGTTCTCATACGTTGTTGTGGATTTATCCTCAGCAATAATATCTTCATTATTTATACCTTGTGATATTAAGTATTTTTTCATAGCATATGCTTCTGAAACTAACTCATCTGGACCTTGACCTCCAGATACAATTATCTTAGGTAAATTCCCTCTGTCTTTTTGATCTTTATATATATCAATTCCTTTATCTAATCTACTTTTTAAAAGAGGTGGTACTCTATCTCCAATCAATCCAGAACCAAGAACTATTATATAATTTATATTCTTTCTTACTGGTATCACTTGGTATATATATGAATAAATTAAATAGCTTATAAACATAAATCCTAAATATACTGACATTACGATTATTGATATAATAACCATATAAGTAAACATATTTAATTTATTACCATGATATATCAATACGTAACTAAGAAATATCATAATAAATATATATATACCTATAATTAACGAAAGAAGATTTGCTAACTTTTTTCCCTCTTTTTTTATCATACTTCTTCCATTTTTAATAAATAAAAATGCACATATTACTACTAATATAGGTATTAACCCATAGACTATTAAAAGTATTAAAGTGTTAGCAATATTACTTTTATCTGATAAAGTTGCTAATGTATAAAAAGTTATTCCTAAAAATCCAATTATTAATATAAGCCCTGTTAGAAAGCTTCTTTTTTCTACTATAAATAAAATTGTACCTGCTAAAATTATGATTATACTAGTAAACAATAAGGTATTCATATTCATCCTTTCTTAACAAAGATAATTTTTTATCTTTTTCTAAATTTTACTATTTATTTAGAAAAAAGATAGAATAAATCATTTTCATTATTATTTGAGAATGATTTATTCTCTTTTATCTGCAATATAGCTTTATCTGACTTTGAATTTTCTTTAAATTCATATCCTTTAACTGTAACTATCTTATTTTCACTGTCTTTTTCTAATTTATTATACAAATTATCACTTATAATAATTTGACTTTTGAATAGACCTGTAATTAATATTTTTTTATCTACTACACCTACTACTTTTAAATTGTTATTTTCTACTTTATAATTAGTTAATTCTTTTAACTCATTCATATACTTAAAGTTTTTTATACCATCATATCTTGGTATTATTGCAGCTTCTTTATCATTTACCTTTACCTTCTCTAAATCTAATTTATTGGCTAATTTATTATATTCAGACTCTTTAATAACCATATTATTCTTATCATCAACTTTAAGCATTTCAAAGTTTATTTCTTCAAATTTACATTTATTACTTTCTAAGCTTTTCTCTATTGTATCAATTTGATCTTTTTCTCTTTTATTTCCTTCTATTGATATATAAGTTAATGGATAAGTAAAATCATCGTCTATAAAATTATCATATACAAATTTCCCTCCTATTAAAATTACTGCAGCTGAAATTAATCCTACTATTATTCTTTTGCTAAGCTTCATAAATAATTCTCCTTTTATTTTTATATATGATTATATTATTATAAAACCTATAATCTACATATCGATTTATCTTTCATAAAGATTACAAATTTGTAAGGTAAGATTATTAATAATATTTTAGCTAATTCAATATATTAGTAATAAAAAATTTACTTCGCCTAAGCGACGTGTCAGTGAAACACTTTATGTCGCCCACAATTTTTGAAGTATCATAATTTTCTTAAGTTTAAAAAGAGGCTTTTATATAAAAGCCTCTCTCATTTTTATTAATTTTTTATGTTCCACAATAAGTTCTATAAGAGCAGTTCGATGGTTTAGGTAACTTTGAATACTCTTCTTGCTCTTTTGAATGCTCATATGGTTTTGAAATAGCATTGATAAGATTTATCATAACTTCAAAGTTGCCTTTATCAGCAGCTTCTAAAGCTTCTTCTACTCTATAATTTCTTGGAATTACTGCTGGATTAGATTTCTTCATTAATTTAAGTATTTCCTCTTCTGAACTAGACTGTCTCTTGAGTCTTTCCTTCCAAATATTATACCAATTTTTAAATTCTTCACTACTAAACATACCTTTTTTGCTATTTTTATTAAATGTTAGCTCTATAAAAGTGTTAGTATAATCTTCATTATACTTTTCCATAATACTAAGTAAATCTTCAATTATAGCTTTATCTTGTTCCTCTTTATTAAATATTCCAAGCTTTGATCTCATTATTGATAGCCAATTTATATAATATAAATTTGAAAATTCAGAAACAGCATCTTGAGCTATTTTTATAGCTTCTTTTTGATCTTCATGTAATAATGGTAATAATGCTTCTGCAAGTCTACATAAATTCCACTCGGCCATAATTGGTTGATTTTTATATGCATAACGACCCTGAGTATCTATAGAACTAAATACAGTATTAGGGTTATATGTGTCCATAAATGCACAAGGACCATAGTCAATAGTTTCTCCACTAATAGTCATATTATCAGTGTTCATAACACCATGTATAAATCCAACGCTTTGCCATTTACTAACTAAGCTTGCATGTACTTTTATAACTTCCTTTAGTAAATTAATGTATTTATCTTCATCATCAGCTATATGTGGAAAGTGTCTTTTTAATGAATAATCTGCTAAAGCCTTAATATCACTTGTACTTCCAAAATTTGCTGCATACTCAAATGTTCCAAATCTAATATGACTAGATGCAATACGAGTAAGTATTGCTCCTTGTTTTATATCTTCTCGAATTACAGATTCACCAGTTTTAATTACTGCCAAGCTGCGGGTAGTTGGAATACCTAAACCATACATAGCTTCACTTATTATATATTCACGAAGCATAGGGCCAAGTACTGCCCTCCCATCTCCTCGGCGAGAGTATGGTGTTTTACCAGAGCCTTTAAGTTGAATATCATATCTTTCACCACTTGGTGTTATTTGTTCACCGATTAATAATGCTCTTCCATCTCCCAGCATTGTAAAATACCCAAATTGATGTCCTGCATAAGCCTGTGCAATAAAAGCGCCTTCTTCTATTTTTTTGTTACCTGCAAGTATTGATACTCCTTCATCACTTTTAAGAGCATCGCTATTAAGCCCTAAAGATTCTGCTAGTGGATAATTTAGAATAACTAATTTTGGTGAACTTACTTTATTTAAATCAATCTTACTAAAAAATGTTTTGGGTAAAGTAATATAGCTATTATCTAAATTCCATCCTATTTTTTTAGTTTCGTTCTTATTAGTCATTTTTTCTCCTATCTATTTTTTATATTTAATTTATCTTATATTAATTTTTATATATTCTATTTTTATATATTATTTTCATTTGCTACTTTTTTATTTATTATTTATAAATTAACCTTATATCTATGTGTTCAGATCTATAATATTTGCTTCTTGTATATACTTATCTATTATCTCTTTTGCTATATTAAAATAACTTATACATTTATCAATTATAGCTGCATCGCTACTAACTACTCTATCTAACTTATCTAGTATTATATCTGCATTGTTAACTAATACAACATCAGTATTAAATCTCCAATTTTTTGTACAATCTAATATTTTATATTTTAAGTTGCCAGAATTAGAAACTGTAGAATCTAAATAAAATATAACTTTGCTAGCATTATATTCATTAAAAAACCTTCCAATTAAATTTAATGCTTCTTCTGTTTTATCTATGATTTTATAAGTTCCTCTAAGTCCTGCTAGATCCCTAATATTTTCATCAGTTCCTATGATTAATGTTCCTTTAGATAATGCAACTTCTAGTGTTATTATCAAATTGAACCCATCTATATATATAGACCCTTCATTTATCTTATCTATTGAAAGTTTTTTAGATTCTCTTATCATTTTCTTTTTATAAGAACATACAGATCTTTTTATAGCATCCCTTTGTCTTATTGAGAATTGATATTTATTTGAAACAAAATTTACTACCGGTTCTATTTTATAATCTCTATTTATCAACCATTCTACTTCTTCTTTAGCTTTTTTTAGTTTCATCAATTCTTTATTAGAAAACCATCTTTTATCATTTTCATCAAATCCACGCCTAGATATTTTAGCCATATTATATTTTACCCCTTATTATATAAAATTCGTTTCGTTCATGTCGCCAATGTCTTTGTAAGTTGATCAAAATATCATTTATTACTTTTTATTTAATATATCTAAGTAATCAAATAAAGTAAATTTATCTTCACTAACAAAGCTACCTAGTCTATCCTTAGCCAAAGATATATACCAATCCTTATCAAGCTTATCTGGTATATCTTTATTTATAATATTACTATTATCTATAAATACTCTATCAGGAGTATAACTTATCTTCTCTAACTTATTGCCTGGCTTCATTTTCATAACAGCAAAATCTAAATTCGACTTACTGGCAAATACCCGAAGGACCTTTAATTTTATCTCTTCACTTCCATATACGACATGACTATATTTACCAGTTACCTTAATGCATTTTTGAAAATCTATAAGCTTATTAGATTTATTTATAGTAGTTTCTATATCTACACCATTAATTAATTTTTCTTTTAAAGCTTTATTAACTATAGGTAAATCATTATCTATTAAGCTTAATTTCTTTACATAAGCACCTTTACTTTTAATATTACCATCCTCTTTTATATAAATATAATTATTAACATCTTTTTGTATAATCTTCTTTATAAAATCATGTTCTAAATCCATCCTAGTTCTTTTGCACCATTTGCTACAAATATCTAAGTATTTATCTACATCTTCCTTAGAACTAAACTTAAACATAACTCCATCAGTATTGCCTTGTATAAATTCTGCACTGCTTCCAAACTCCAACTCTACCTTTTCTATAAGGTCTAATAGTAAAAGTTGTCCATTTACGCATATAGATATTCCTTGTCTAGGGTCATAAAGTTCATTATTAATATCCATACAGGCACCATAAGTGCTATTTAATACTAGTTTAAGAGATTTTTCTATAGGATTACTTTCTTTTTTAAATTTAATTCTAGTATCCCTTATTTCTTTGTACTTAGAAGTTTTTTTTACATTTCTACTAAGTAAATCATATTCTATCATTATAGAAGGATAAAAAGAGCTTACATCTGAGTTTACTATAAAGTCTTCCCCTTCATATTTTTTTCTAGCAGAGTGAAGTCCTCCCCAACCAAAATCAGTTTCAATTCCATATACATTAGTTCTTAGATATTTTTTTAAATCTCTATTATTATAATTTTCATACCAATCTTTTATATGATTATATTTACTAAGCTTTAAAGTATTGACTATATCAAATTCATTAGTATCATTCCTATCGTAATTAGGCTTTTTTGCACCTAGTATATATGCACTTAGTTGAGCTTCTGTTTTATTAAACATATCTTTATCTAAATTAAAGTATTCTATAAGCCCTAACTGTGCTTCATATTTATAATAAATCTGTTCAAATACTTTATAAGTCATTCTTACATCATGTAAACAATAAGATGTTAACTCATCTATTTCTTTTTTTGTTGGATATCTATCTAAATCAAAAGATACACTACTTTCTCTTATATCTTCTCCCATAAATAATTCAAGCTCTTTTAAACTTCTATAACTGTCACTTATCTCAAATATATATAAAGGTATCTTGTGTAAGTTTCTATCTATTTTCCATCCTGACACTTTTCGTTCAACAAGCTTATACGATACATCACAAGGATCTATGCCTGCTATTATTGACTTTAATATCCACTGATCGTATCCTCTTATATTATATCCTACCCATACTGATTCTTTATTTTTGTTAAATACTCTTAAAAGTTCTTCTCTATTATTTATTATAATATGTTCTTTTTGCGTTTTATAATCTTTCATACAGCACATCCAAAACCCTGCTTTAGATAGTACTTCAAAGTCTATTATTATACGTCTTCTTTCTTTTGCCATTAGCTCACGCCCTAAATTATATTTTGTTATATATTATACCCAATTTTTATATACCTCTAAATGTTTACTATAAGTTTATCCTCATCTTATTTTTAAGCGTGAATAAATGCTTGTTCAAATAGTAATTAACCTTTTCTTATTTTACGATAAAAAAAACTAATTTATAACCTTTATATAATCTGTGTATACTTCTCCTTTTAAACCATTTGGTCTTACTATCTTTATTAAATAGTAATCATCATCTAATTCTTCATATTCTTTAACAAAATAATTTCCTATTAATTCATTAAATTCATTGTATTTTAAATTTTTCTTTTTAAGGTATTTTTCTAGTATTTCTAATTCTTCTTTCATTTTTCACCTCTAGTATTTACCCCTATGTATCAATTTAATATTCCTTAAAACAAATTATATATCTTATCATTATATTTTATATCCTTTATTTATCTCCAGAACTTATCACAACAATTCTTAACGTCTTCACTTTTTCTAACTCTAATATTATCTCTCCAATCAGATGAAAATAAACTTTGATACCTTCTTTGCTAATACCTATTGTCTAAGAGAAGTATTACTCATTTATCTCTATTAGTTCTTATACATCTTCTAGCTCCTTGAAGTACCTTAGTCATATAATCCATAATTCTTTGCTTGCTCTAAATATAGTGGATTTGTATTTTCATCTATTCTACCTTCTACTATTATGTCTAAACCTTCATATATAAAAGCATGCTTTATAGGTACTTCTGGTGTATAGTTTTCGCCATATAATTTTTTAACCCTTTTGTTCCCTCTAATTCCTTCTATTGCTTTTTCTCAACCTAACTATCTATTATCTATACTTCCTCGCCTCATTATAAATCCAACTAAGTTTCTTAGTGATATCTTTATATTATTCATATTAGTTTTCTTTTTATTAAAAAAATACCCTACATTATAGACTTATTATCTATAACATAGAGTATTTATATTAACTATTTTTTTTCATGTATTCTATAGCCTTTAATGTACCCATCTTAGAATGGTCAAATGTAAGTCCACCTTGGAAATATACATTATATGGAGGCTTTATAGGAGCATCTGCACTTAATTCTATAGAAGAACCTTGTATAAATGCACCTGCTGCCATTATAACATCGCTATCATATCCTGGCATTGCCCAAGGTACTGGCTTAACATATGAATCAACTGGTGCCGCTGCTTGTATTCCTTGACAGAATGCTATAACCTCATCAGCATTTTTAAGTCTAACTATTTGTATTATATCACTTCTTGGATCATCATACTTTGGAAGAACTTCATATCCTAACTTTTCAAACATTCTAGCACAGTATATTGCACCCATAACAGCTTGGCTAACTACATATGGAGCCATAAAGAATCCTTGAAGTACAGTTCTACTAGTACCAAATGTTAATCCACATTCTTTACCTATACCAGGAGAAGTTAATCTATATGATATAAGTTCTACTAAGTCTTTTCTTCCTACTATATATCCACCTGTTAGAGCAAGTCCACCACCTGGATTTTTTATAAGTGATCCTGCCATTATATCAGCACCTACATCTGTTGGCTCTTTAGTTTCTATAAATTCCCCATAACAGTTATCAACCATAACTATTACTTCAGGCTTTACACTTCTTACAGTATCTATTATCTCTTTTATATCTTCTATTGTTAAAGATTTTCTCCAAGAATATCCTTTAGACCTTTGTATCATTACAAGTTTAGTTTTATCATTTACCTTTTCTTTAATTCCTTCTAAGTCAACATTTCCATCTTCTAAGAAATCTACTTGGTTATAAGTTACTCCAAACTCTTTTAAAGAACCTTTTTCTTCTCTTATACCTATCACACCTTCTAATGTATCATATGGTTTCCCAGTAACTGATAATATCTCATCACCTGGTCTAACTATACCTTGTAAGCAAAGAGTTAGTGCATGAGTTCCATTAACTATTATAGGTCTAACTATTGCATCTTCTGCATTAAATACACTTGCATATATTTCTTCTATTTTTTCACGTCCAATATCATTGTATCCATACCCAGTTGTCCAGTTAAAGTGATTATCACTTAAGTTGGCTTCCTGCATTGCTTTTAATACTTTATATTGATTATATTCTCTTATTTTTTTTATTTCTTCAAATCTTGGTTCTATCTCTTTTATAACTTCTTCAGATAAGTTGAATGTTTCATCATCTAATCCGTAGAAACTTTGTAATAATTCTTTTGTTTCCTTTAGCATATTTTCCACCTGTCTTATTTATTTTAACAATCAAATTTTATCATATTGAATTTTTTAATGCAAATTAAAAAGTAAATTCACTAATATCTTCAAAAATATTTTTTATTTATAATTAAATAAAAAAGGCTAACACATGTTAGCCTTTTATCTATCTAAGTTTATTTTTGCATATTTGGATTCTGTAAATTAATAGGTCTTGCAGGTATTATAGTTGATACCGCATGCTTATATATCATATTTTGTTGCTTGTTCTCGCCTTCTAATAATATTATATAACTATCAAACCCCTTAACTAAACCTTTTACTTGAACTCCATTCATTAAAAATATAGTTACAGGTGTTTTATCTTTTCTAGCATTATTTAAAAACATATCCTGTAAATTTAATACGGCATTTTTCATTTGTATATATCCTCCCGAGATCTTAATTAAATTTTAAAGATTAATATATTTTAATTTATTTTATACTATTCCTCTATACTCTATTTTATACAAGTTGTAATCTTTTTTCAATATAGTTATTTACTTCTTTTTCCAATTCTTTTTTATCACTATATTCATCTAGATTAAACCATTTCGCATCTTTATACCTTCTAAACCATGTTAATTGACGTTTTGCATATCTTCTAGAATCTCTTTTTATAATTTCTACTGCTTCGTCAAGAGTGTACTCTCCATCTAAATACTTTATTATCTCTTTGTAACCAATTCCTTGCATAGATATCATATCCTTAGTATATCCCATAGATAAAAGATTTTTAACCTCATCTATAAGTCCACAATCCATCATTATATCTACTCTTTTGTTTATTCTTTCATATAAATGTTCTCTTTCTCTATTTAGAACTATTATTATCGGTTCATATTTTTCATTAAATCTTAAGTCATTAGAAAAATCATTCATTTTTTCTCCGCTAAGACATACTTCTAATGCTCTTATAACTCTTTTTGTATTATTTTTGTGTATTCTATCCGCCGCATCACTATCTAGTTCTTTTAGTTTTTGATGCATATAATCTATTCCATTTTCTTTTAATTCTTGCTGTAATTTATCTCTTAATTCGTTGTTTGCATCAGATTTTGCAAAATCCATATTGTATATTAATGAGTTTAGATATAATCCCGTACCACCAGTTACTAAAATATTTTTACCTTCTTGATGTATTTTTTCTATATATTTGTTTGCTCGACTTTGAAATTCCGACACCGAAAAAGCATAGTTAGGTTTTACTTCATCTATCAAATAATGAGTTACACCGTTCATTTCCTCTTTAGTTACCTTCGCACTTCCTATATCCATATACTCATATATTTGCATAGAATCTGCTGAAATAATATCAGCATCTAAGGACTTTGCTAAATTTATTGATAATTCTGTTTTACCAACAGCTGTTGGTCCTGTAAGTATTATAAGTGGAATCTTTTTCATAATTACCTTCCTATCTACATAATTCTTTTGAACATTTTTTCTATTTCTTTTTTAGAAATCTCTACTAATACTGGTCTACCATGAGGACAAGTAAAAGGATTTTCACAAGCTTCCATCTGACTAAATAAGCTATTTATTTCTACATTTTTTATCTTATCATTAGCTTTTATAGCTGATCTACAAGCCATTGATGCAAACTTTTCTCCTTTTAGTTCATAGTTATTATTTATATCTTCTATATTGTCTATTATTTGTAGTATAAATTTCTCACTTTCAGGGACTCCAAATACAGTTGGTACACATCTTATCATTATATGATTATTACCAAAGATTTCAATTTCAAACCCAAATTTCATAAATAATTCCAAGTTTTTCTCTACCTGAAGCATATCTACATTTGATAACTCTAATATTATTGGATCTAGTAACATTTGCATACTTATATCACTTTTATAAAACTTGTCCATATACCTTTCGTATAAGACCTTTTCATGTGCTGCATGTTGATCTAGCAAATACATAGAATTTCCTTTGGACATTACTATATAAGTATCAAATATAGTTCCTAATACTTTGTATTCACTTAAAGAGAATTTACTTTTTTCCTCTTTAAAAAATCCTTCTTGAATACTTTCACTATCACTTGTTATAGATAAATCATTTATATTAATAGTGTTTAATATATTGTTTTCTAAACTTTTTTGTAAGCTATCATTTTTATCTTCATCTAACTTACTTATTTCCTCTATAGAAAATGTTTTGTCTAAATTTATCTTTCCTTCTATTAAAAATTCATTATTTGAATCCTTAGTTAATTTAATATCGTCATCTATATAGATTTTAGGTGTATTTTCTTTTATAACATCCTCTTTAGTACTTTCTTCGTTGTATAAAATATTTTTGTTTTCATGTGAAACATTTATATTTTTGTCGTTTGATGTTTTACTTTTTAATACATCATCTAATCCTAAAAAATTATCTATAGGTTTTTGACTGTCTAATTCTACTACCTCTATCTTATCCATAGCTATATCATCTAAATTAACTTTGCCTTCTTTTTTATTTAGTATACTACTTTTATTATCTACTGCATTAATTTTGTCTAAATTATTTATACTATCGCTAGCTTCATATTTTCCTATTAAATGATTGTTAAGTAATGTTCTTCTTATTAAATCTCTAAGTTCTATATATACTTCTTTTTCATTTTCAAACTTTGCCTCAAGTTTTGTTGGATGTATATTAACATCTATACTACCTGGATTAATTTTTATATCTAAAAAGCATACAGCATGTTTATTTATAGGTATTATACCTTTATAAGCTTCATTTATAGCATCTAATATAATTTTACTTTTAACAAATCTATTGTTTATATATATATGCTGAAGGTTTTTATTTGAACGATACACATTATTATCTCCAACATAACCTTTTATTTCAAAGTTATCACTTTTATATTTAAGCTTAACTAAATTTTCACATACATCTTTTCCATATATACTTCTTATGGCGCTAATTAATCTATTATCTCCAGGTGTATTTAACATAGGTTTGTTGTTATTTATATATTTAAATTGAATATTAGGATTTCCTATAGCTAATTTGTTTATTAAATCACTTATATTTATAGTTTCAGCATGATTTGATTTTAAGAACTTTTGTCTAGCTGGAGTATTAAAGAATATATCTTTTATTATGATAGTAGTTCCATTAGAACATCCTACTGGTTCCTTAGATATAATCTTTCCACCCTCAACTATAACCTTGGTTCCTATTGATTCTTCCTTAGTTTTTGTTATCATTTCAAGCTTACTTACCGCACTTATAGATGCTAGTGCCTCTCCTCTAAAACCTAGGGAATATAAGTCATATAAATCATCAATTTTCTCAATTTTGCTTGTTGCATGTCTTAAAAATGACTTATCAACTTCACTAGAGGCTATACCACAACCATTATCAGTTATTCTTATTAACTTTTTACCACCGTCAATAATCTCAACTATTACTTTAGTACTTCCTGCATCTATACTATTTTCAACTAATTCCTTAACAACAGAAGATGGTCTTTCAACCACTTCTCCTGCTGCTATTTTATTTATAGTTAAATCGTCTAAGATGTTAATTCTATTCATATTTATTCCTCCCTTATCAAACCTTTAGTTTAGTAAGGTAATTATTTAAGTGAATCCTTAGCTTTTCTTTGGAGCATATATATAGTATTCATAGCATCTAGTGGAGTCATATTTAATATGTCTATATTTGCTATTTCATCTAGTAAAGATGTTTGCCCCAGATTATCAAATGATACCTGAGATATTGCAACTTCTTTTACCCTGTTATTACTATTTATTTTTCTATTTAATTCTTCATTTTCCTTATCTAGATTATTATAACTATTTTGTAAAGATATATGGTCTCTATCTAACTCTTCATATTTATACTTTAATATATTATATTCGTCTTCTAATTTATTTACCTCAGTTCTTAATGATTCAAGTTCTAACTCTTTTGAAGAATCTATATTAACCTCTGCTTTACTTAAAGCATTCTCTAATTCTTGAGATATTGCAACTTCTTTTATCATGTTACTACTATTTATTTTTCTATTTAATTCTTCGTTTTCTTTATCTAGATTATTATAACTATTTTGTAAAGATATATAGTCCCTATTTAGCTCTTCATATTTATACTTTAATATATTGTATTTGTCTTCTAATCTACCTATATCAATACTATCACTTAAAACTAAATTCTTTTCATTGTTTATAGTTACACTTTCATACATATGATTTTTTTCTAAATCACTAAGTATTTCTTTAGCTCTAGCTATAACTAAATCTGGTAACTTTGCAAGTTCAGCAACATATATCCCATAACTCTTATCAGCGCCTTGTGGTACTATTTTTCTTAAAAATATTATATTGTCATTATCTTCTTTAACAGCTATAGAATAATTCTTGACATCACTAAACTCATTTTCTAAATCTGTTAATTCATGATAATGTGTTGCAAATAGTGTTTTACATTTTATATTATTTTGAATGTATTCAACTATTGACCAAGCTAAACTTATACCGTCATAAGTACTTGTTCCTCTTCCTATTTCATCAAGTATAACTAAACTTTTTTCTGTAGCATTTTTAAGTATATGAGATACTTCACTCATTTCTACCATAAATGTAGATTGCCCTTGACTTAAATCATCACTAGCACCAACTCTAGTAAATATTCTATCCATTATAGGAATTTCAGCAAACTCTGCTGGTACAAATGAACCAATATGTGCCATTAAAGCTATTATTGCAGTTTGTCTCATATATGTAGACTTACCTGCCATATTTGGCCCTGTTATTATATTTATTATATTTTCACCAGTATTTAAATAAGTATCATTTGGTACGAAGTTTTCTTCTCCTACTAAGTTTTCAACTACAGGGTGACGACCATTTTTTATATCTAGTTTATTGTTGTCACTTATAGTTGGCTTAACGTAGTTGTTAATATATGCCACAGTAGCAAGTGACACAAATACGTCTATATTTGCTATTGTTTTAGCAGTTTTTTGTATTCTATCTATATTTTCATATATGTTATTTCTTATATTTACAAATATCTCATACTCTAAAGACTTTATCTTTTCTTCAGCATTTAATATCTTATCTTCTATTTCTTTAAGTTCTGGAGTTATAAATCTTTCTGCATTACTTAAAGTTTGCTTTCTTATATAGCTCTCATCTATATTAGCAGTAGCTAAGCTAGCTTTAGTTATTTCTATAAAATATCCAAATACCTTGTTAAATCCAATTTTAAGTGATTTAACACCAAGCTTTTCTTTTTCTCTATTTTCAATTTCTTTTATTAAAAATGCTCCATTTTTAGATATATCACGAAGCTCTTTTAATTCATCATTAAACTCAGATTTTATTATGTTTCCTTCTTTTAAATTTATACCTGGGTCTTCTTTTATAGCTTCTTCTATAAGGTTATATATATCATCTAATATATCCATATTAGCTATATATTTTTTAAGTATACTTGCACTAGAATCATTTATAGTTTCTCTAAGCTTTGGAAGATTTTCTATAGAATTTTTAAGGTGTATTAGTTCCTTTGGAGTAACTCTTTCAAAGGCAATTTTCCCACATATTCTTTCTATATCGTATACAGTTTTAAGTATTTCATTTAAATCTTCTCTTAACATAAAATCTTCTTTGATTTCTTCTATAACATCAAGTCTTCTCTTTATACGCTCTTTATTAACTAATGGTTCTTCTACATATTTTCTAAGAAGTCTCCCTCCCATAGCAGTAGATGTTTTGTCTAATACATGTAAAAGTGAACCTTTTTTCTTATTTGCTCTTATAGTTTGAGTAAGTTCTAAGTTTACTCTTGTAAACATGTCTAATACCATATATTCACTACTATTATATATGTTTATATTATTAATATTTGATGTTACTTGCTTTTGAGTGTTGTATATATAGTTAAGTAATATTGATAAAGAAGACTTTATAAGTCCATTATCATCAAAGTTTAATCTTTGAAGGTATGCCTCTGTGAAGTATTCTTTAAGTATTTCAGCATCTAGGTAGTTATTATCAAAGTTTTCATTTATATATATATTACTAACTGTTGCTATGTTTTTTAGTTTCTCTATAAAATCTAAATCATTTAATATAATTTCAGTTGGGTGAACTTTTGCTATTTCTTCTATAACTTTCTCTTCTTTTAAGAAAGTGGCATTTACTTCACCTGTACTTATATCAACATAAGTAAGACCTATATTATCATTGTTTTTATATAAACTCATTAAGTAGTTATTTTTCTTATTTTCAAGTAAGCTTCCATCAAGTACTGTCCCTGGCGTTACTACTCTTATAACATCTCTTTTAACTATTCCCTTAACGCTAGCTGGGTCTTCTAATTGCTCACCTATAGCTACTTTATATCCATTTTCTACTAACTTTGATAT
Source organism: Romboutsia sp. 1001285H_161024_C4 (assembly GCF_015550185.1). NCBI lineage: Bacteria > Bacillati > Bacillota > Clostridia > Peptostreptococcales > Peptostreptococcaceae > Romboutsia > Romboutsia sp. 1001285H_161024_C4. The sequence goes on from NZ_JADNAJ010000005.1 coordinate 77,588, forward strand.
ATATGCATTTGCAGAATGGAAAGGTACCCCACACATTGGTGCTCTTTCTTCTAATCCGCAAGATTTTCCTGTTAGTGCAATTTCAAGTGTTTTTGAAGCAACTATTGCATCTTCAAAGAACATTTCATAAAAATCTCCTAATCTAAAAAACAATATACAATCAGGATATCTATCTTTAACTTCAAAATATTGTTTCATCATAGGAGTTAGTTTATTTCTGTCTATATTCATATTTGCCTCCTTATGTTTTATGCTAATGTTTATTTTAAGACTTCGTAAGTTTAAATATTTAATCTTTAACTTTAATCTAATTATTTATTATACCATAACTGAAAATTGTTATTAAGTTAATAATAAAAAAGAACTAGCAAAATTTATGTCAGTTCTTTTTTATTAAATCTATTTTAACTCTACAGTTATTGCTTTATCATAAAAAAGATTAGTCAAATTGACTAATCTTTTAAAGCCCTAATATTATTCCGGCTACTGCTCCTATTAAAATAAATATAGCCGGGTGTTTTTTAGATTTTCTAGATAATATAAATATACCTATAGCTAATATTAAAGCTTTGTAGTCAAATATATATAATATATTTTTACTTTCAACAAAATTACTTACAGTTATTATAGATAACTTTAATATTTCAAATAAAGCTACTGCTATAAGTCCAGTTACTGCGGGTCTTAATCCATAAAATATAGATGTAACTATAGTATTTTCTTTAAATTTATTTAAAAAGTTAGCTATTATAATTATTATTATAAATGATGGAAGTACAAGTCCTGTTGTTGCAACTAAAGAACCTATAATACCTTTAGCATTATATCCAGCAAATGTTGCCATATTTATTCCCATAGGCCCTGGTGTTGATTGGCTAACTGCCACCATGTCAGCTAACATTGATTTATCAAACCAATTATATTTACTTGCTATATCACTTAAAAACGGGAGTGTTGCAAGTCCACCACCTACTGCAAATAGTCCAGTTTTAAAAAATTCAAAGAATAACTGTATATATGTAATCATTTTTCATCTCTCCTATATTTAAAGGCTATACCAAATACTGCCGCCCCTACTACTATATAAATAGGAGAAACATAGAAAAATGCACCTAGTATAACGGTTGATAAAAATATTATAGTTCCTATATTATCTTTAACTGAGTTTTTATACAGCTTACAAACTGCATTAAATATCAAAACACTTACTGCTACCCTTATGCCACCTAATGCATGCTGTACAATTTTATAATTAGAAAAATTCTTAAGAGTTGATGCTATTAATATAATTATAACTAGTGATGGGAATACCATTCCTATTGTAGCAAAAGCTGCTCCTAATATACCTTTTGTTTTATATCCTACAAATGTTGCAACATTTATTGCTATTACACCTGGTGTAGCTTGCCCTACTGCGTAGTAATCTAATAGTTCTTCATTTGTAACCCAATTTTTATTATCTACTATTTCTTTTTCTAACATAGGAAGCATTGCATAACCACCTCCAAATGTTAATCCACCGATCCTTGCAAAAGTTTTAAATAAATCAAGTAACTCTTTCATATCGTCTCCTTATTATTTCTACCATATATGTATATATTACTATTTTGTATTGTAAAAATCTATATCTTAAATTTTTAATACAAAATAGTAATATAAATCATAAAAAAACAACCCTATTTTTTAGGGTTGTTTTTTTAATTATTTTGAATGTATAACTCTTTTAGCTATATTAGTTGAATGATCTGCTATTCTTTCTAAATTACTTAATAAATCTAAGTAAACTATACCAGAGTCTATTTTGCATAGATTTTTATTTAATCTTTCCATGTGACTTGATCTAAATGATTTCTCCATACAATCAACTTCTTCTTCTAAGCCTAGTACCTCTTTTGCTAGTTCTTTATTATCTTCTTTCATAGCTTGAAGAGATAATGTATATACTTTTGTAACTTTTTCATAAATATATGCTATTTCATCTTTTGCTTCTTTTGATAAATTAGCATTTGAATTTATAAGATCTTGTGCTAGTTCAGCCATATTTTCAGAATGATCACTAACTCTTTCTATATCATTTACTGTATTAAATAAAAAGTCAACTTGCTCTATTAATTTATCATCTAAAGATTTCTTAGATAATTTCACTAAATAATCTATAAGCTTCTTTTGTAATTGATTTACTATGTCTTCTTTATCAAAAGTTTTTTGAATATCTTCTTGTGAATTTTCTCTAATAGCTTTTATTGAACACTCTAATGTTTCATTGGCTTTTCTTCCCATTCTTAAGGTTTCTTTTACAACATTTCCTAATGCTATTGATGGAGTTTCTAGCATTCGCTCATCTAAAAACTTAGTTGCTCTTTCATCATATTCTTCATCACCATTATCAGGTATAAGCTTCATCACTATCTTAACTATGTACTTAGAAAATGGTAATAATATTATTACATTTATTATATTAAATAAAGTATGAGAGTTTGCTATTTGTCTTGATATATCTGTTGGATCTAAATGTGTAACTATCATACTTATTGGTTTGTTAAGTACTATCATAAATAATATTGTTCCTATTACATTAAATGTTAAGTGCATAACTGCAGCTCTTTTTGCATTTTTGTTAGTTCCTATACTTGATATTAAAGATGTTGTACAACTTCCTATATTATCTCCGTATAATATTGGTAATGCTCCAGAAAGTGGCATTAATCCTTGTGATGCTAACGCTATTAATATTCCCATTGATGCACTTGAACTTTGTAAACAAGTTGTCATAGCAAAACCAGCAAGTAAAGCTATTACTGGATGACTTGCAAGACCTTGCAGCATATTTCTAAATGCTTCAATTTTAGATAAAGGTGCCACAGCCTCTTTCATAAATTCCATACCTATAAATAATATAGCAAAACCTATTAATATTTCTGATATATTTTTTAGATTTGGCTTTGATTTAGATCCTATCATATATAATATAATTCCTACCCCAAGGGCTAATGATGATATTATACTTGCATCAAATGATACTAACTGAGCTGTTACTGTAGTACCTATATTTGCACCCATTATAACACCTATTGCTTGGTATAAACTCATTATACCTGCATTTACAAAACCAACTACCATTACAGTAGTAGCTCCACTACTTTGTATAATTCCTGTAACAACGGCACCAACTAAAACACCCATTACTACATTACTAGTTAAAAGTTCGATAGCTTTTTCAAGCTTAGGTCCAGTAGATTTTTGAAGACCTTCTCCCATTAAGTTCATTCCATATAAGAAAAGTCCTAAACCTCCAATAAGGTTTATGAATATGCTCACTGTCTATTCCTCCTCAGAAAATTATGGTTATTTTTCTTACTTTTTTGTCACCTCTTTATCTTATCAGAATTTTCGACATGTTTTGTTAATTTTATGTTAAATTTTTTACATTTCTTTAACTTTTTAAATATTTTTTATATTTAAATAATCATAAAAAGATATAGTTAAAAACTATATCTTTTTACTTGTACAAAATATAATTATACTAATGATATATCTAATATACCATAGTTATTATCTACGAAATTCTCATTTTGTATGTACTTTATTTTATTTTTAAATATAGGTCCATCAACTACAAAAGTATGATACTCTCCATTTTCTCCACAAGGATCACTTCCTAAATCCTTTATTCTTTTAACTACATCTTTATTTAAAGTTTGTCCTAATAAATCAATTGGTAAATATTTTAAGTTAACTATTTTTATAACAGTTTCAAATCCTTCGTTTATAAATTCATAAACTAAAGCTTCTCTGTCTTCTTGCCAAAGTGGAAGTTCACACTTTATATTAGCTTCACTGCATCTATCTTCACACCATTTTCTGTGATCTACTATATCTATATCCCCAAATACACAAATTTTAGCTCCCATATCCTTGGCTTTTAAAAGTGTTTTTGTAAATTCTTTTTCATAATTATTCATGTCACATTCTACTATTAATAATGGTATATCTAAAGACTTACTTACTTTATATAATAAATCTTTTTTTATACTATGTGTAAATGAACTATCTTTGCCTTTTTTAAAGGTTACAAGTAAACCCACGGGCTCATAACCTCTTTTTATCATTCTATATAATGCTAGAGTACTATCTTTTCCCCCGCTAAATGACATTACAAATTTCTCTCCCATACACGTTCTCCTTTTATCTGATTTTTTATGACACTATATATTAATTATATAAAAAGTCATTTTATGTATCAACTCAAAAGTAAATTTACAAAAATAAAGCCTACAATATATGTAGACTTTATTTTTATTTACTAATATCCTTACCTTTAAATGTTTTGTATGAGTGCATAAATTCTCTTGTGTTAAATATGTACTTTCCTCCTATTTGAGTGTAATAATTATTAGCAGAATCATATATTTCTTTAACTTTTTGTGTAAGGTTTTTATTGTAATATCTAAGTTCTTTGAATTCTTTTTTTAATTTATCTGCTGTCATCCATACTTTATTGGAAGTTATATCTGCTAGTCTTATATTTTCAAATTTTAAAGAGTTTTGTTGTGAATATACATAAAGTTCGGCTAGTATTTCTTGAAGATTTTCATTGGTAAGATCTGCCTTTAACTTTTTATAAATTATAGCTCCCATAGAATCAATACCTTTTTCTTCTAATCTTTCTTGATTTATAAGGGCATTTAATGGTTGCCTTTTTATATATACATAAGATTTCTCTTCTAGTATATATTCACCTCTTACATACTTTGCAGGTCTATATATAACAAGTATTGGAGCATATTGTCCACCTATTTCATGTTCATTTAAATCTATTATCTCATCTCTACTTTTTACCTTATATTCATTAGATATAGTCCCATATCTAGATCTATCTCTAAGGGAATACATATGGGAATCCTCTATATGTTTAATTATTTCATTTATGTATAACTTGTCTACTACACCCATATCGTGTGAATTATTTACATAATTACTTGCTAATTCATCTTTGATAGAATTTATATCATCTACACTTATAGAAAAACATGCACAAAGCTTTTTTAATTTATCTTCTATATTACTTAAATCTATGTCAGTATAAGCAAGTACATCTTCTAATTTTTCTTCACTTTTTAATTTTATAATATCATTTAATATCTGTGTATCGTTTTTAGCACTATTTTTATCAAATAGATATCTATTTATATCAGATTTTAAGTTATTTATACTTGACTGTATTTTTATATAATCACCTAATAGATGTGTATTATTATTTATTATATCTTTTGGTATGCTTATGTATCTTTCATCTTCTTTTACATATATATTTATGTCATTTCTTGTGATGTCTTCTAACATTTTAATCTCCTTACTAATTATAGTTTAAAGTCATATATAATTATAACATGAATTTTATCTTATAGTTAGTTTTTAAATTTAAAAATTAACTAGCTTATATAAGCATATATTTTTAGTTGATGTTTCTATTATTTTACTAATTAGCTATTATTTAAATTGTATTTTGCTATAATTTTTTATAATTCATATTATAATAGTATTATGACATTAACAAGGAGGACTTTATGATTTACAATTTTAAAGAAAAATTTAAAAACTATAAGGCATATATAAACGGACATGAAAATATGAAAAAAGCATCTGTGTTAATTCCAATAGTAAAAAAAGATAATAAGCACTATATCTTATTTGAAGTTAGATCTAAAAATTTAAAAACACAACCTAATGAAATATGTTTCCCTGGTGGTAAAATAGAGCTTGGGGAATTACCTATAGATACGGCTATAAGGGAGACATGTGAAGAGCTTGGAACAACTTATAATAATATTGATATTATTTGTGAATTAGATTTACTAGTTACTCCATCAAACTTAATAATACATCCATTTTTAGGATATATAAATGATATAGATAATTTTAGTATAAATACTTCTGAGGTAGATCACATATTCTTAGTTCCTATATCATATTTACTAGAAAGTGTACCAAATATTTATAATAGCGATGTTAAAACTATACCAAGTTCAGATTTTCCATTTGATAAAATTCCTAATAAAGAAAATTATAAATTTGATACAGGTAATTATTCTGTTTTATTTTATTCTTATAAAAATTATACAATTTGGGGTATAACAGCAAAAATACTAGAAAACTTTTTATCTATAATATCTAATTAGAAGTGTTAATTACTTCCTTAATAATTAAAAATTTTATTAATTCTTATATACATCTAGTTAATATTCTATATTTTAAATAAAAAGGTATCTCTTGAAATTACACAAGAGATACCTTTTTTATTTATTTTATTTTTCCTACTAATGAGAAGTTAGTAGCACTAGTTATATCAACCATTACTAACTTTCCTATTAAATCTTCATCCTCTTTAGCTTCAAAGTTTACTAACTTATTTTGTCTTGTTCTTCCTGTAAACTTATTATCATCAGTTTTACTTTTTCCTTCAACTAAAACTTCAACAGTTTTACCTACATAACTTTTATTTATTTGAGCAACTATTTCATTAACTTTGTCTAGTACTCTATTAAATCTTTCGTGTTTTACATCTTCTGGTATTTGATCTTCCATCTTAGCTGCTGGAGTTCCTTCTCTCTTTGAATATATAAATGTAAATGCTGAGTCATATCTTACTTTTTCAACTACATCTATAGTATCTAATACATCTTCTTCTGTTTCACCTGGGAATCCTATCATTAAATCAGTAGAAAATGCTATATCTGGTATTTCTTTTTTAGCTTTTTCTATAATTTCTAAATAATATTCCTTAGTATAGTGTCTATTCATCTTTTTAAGTAAAGTTGAACTTCCACATTGAACTGGTAAGTGTAAAAATTCACATACTTTGTCACAATCTCTTATAGCATATATAACTTCATCAGATATATCTTTAGGATGAGAAGTCATAAATCTGATTCTTTCTATTCCCTCTATTTCATTTACCATTCTAAGCAACTTATCAAAGCTTATTGGTTCTTCTAGTGTTTTTCCATATGAATCAACATTTTGCCCAAGTAATGTAACCTCTTTTGTCCCATTAGCTACCAATTCTTTTATTTCAGATATTATATCTTCAGGCTTTCTACTTCTTTCTCTACCTCTAGTGTATGGTACTATACAGTAAGTACAGAAGTTATTGCAACCATACATTATATTTACAAAAGCTTTAAGTTCAAATTTTCTATTGCTTCTTAAACCTTCTACAACTTCACCATCAACATCCCATACATCAACTAACATAGTATTTTCATCCATTGACTTAACTAATAATTCAGGGAATTTGTATAGATTATGTGTTCCAAATACTAAATCAACATGTCTATATTTTGACTTTAATTCTTTAACAACATGAGGTTGTTGCATCATACATCCACAAACTGCTATTTTTAAATTAGGATTTTTTCTTTTTTGACCTTTTAACTGACCTAAATTACCATATACCTTTAATTCTGCATTTTCTCTAACCGCACAAGTATTGTATATTATTAAATCACATTCTCCAGCAGTCAATCCTTTTTCATACCCCATAGCTTCAAGCATAGCACATAGTTTTTCAGAATCATGTTCATTCATTTGACATCCAAATGTTTGTATCAAATATCTAGGTTTTGCTTGATGTATTGCATAATATCTAGTGTTTTGTTCTTTTATTGCATCTATAAACTTATCTTGTTCTTTTATTTTTTCTATAGGAACTTCTATTTGTTTTCTTTTGCTCATCTATTTCATCTCCTCAGTAATTTTAAATAAACTACACATTTATATTAATATTTATTTATTTTCAAACAAATTTACTAAACCATATTATATCAAATTTATAAATTATTTTAAAGATATTAAATTTAAGTTTTATGTATCATAATTTATAAATAAGGGTAAAATAACTTATCATATAATGTGAAAGGAAAATAATTATGGTGTTAGTATTGGTAAGAAGTATTTTACTTTATATGGTTGTTTTAATATCTTTGAGAATTATGGGAAAAGGCGAAATAGCAGAAATGAATACATTTGATTTAGTAATAACTCTTTTAATAGCAGAAGTTGCTGCATTGCCTATGGAAAACAATAATATACCTTTAATTAATGGTATAGCTTCTGTTACAGGCCTTACGCTTATTCAAATAGTTGTTTCTTATATAACTTTAAAAAATAGAAAAGTTAGAACTTTTTTATGCGGGGCTCCATCTATTTTAATAAATAAAGGCAAAATAGATTATAAGGAATTAGAAAAACAAAGAGTTACAATAGATGAACTTCTTGAACAACTTAGAATTGAAGGGTATTTTAAGGTTTGTGATGTTCAATATGCAATACTTGAAACAGATGGCAATTTAAGTATATTACCTTCACCATCATACAAAGATATCCCTACAAAATGCTTTGAACATCTTCCTATGTCTCTTATAATAGATGGTTATATTATAGATAAAAATCTTAGAATTATTGGAAAAGATAAAAAATGGCTATATGAAATATTAAGTAAAAAAAATATAAAAAATAAAAAAGATATCTTATTATTAAGTATTGATGAAAATGATAAGGTATTTATACAAACAAGATAAATTGATAGATATGAGGTGAAATTTATTGAAGGCTTTAATATGTTCACTTATTTGGACAGTTTTATTTTTATTATTTAGTTTTTATTCTCTTGATAAATTTGATGATTTTGCTAAATTATACACTGAAAAAGCTGAATCAATAGAACTTCATATAAAGGATGGTGATTGGGATAGTGCTAAAAAAGCTTTAGATGAATATGACACAAGCTTTAATGAAAGTAAGGATTCTTGGTATAAAGTATTTAATCATGAGTATTTTGGAGAAGTATCTTTATATTTAGATATTCTTCAAGGTTCTATTTGTGCTAAAGATAAAGGTATGTCACTTGAACAGATACAAAGAATAAAAAATGCATTACATAATATAATAGAAAATGAACAGTTTGACTTAAATCATATATTCTAATAGATGGGATTTCTCCCATCTATTTTAGTATTAATATGTAACTTTATATAAGCAAAGTCCTTTAGCTGGTGCCGTATCAGATGATTTAGATCTGTCTTTATTTTCTAGCATTATTTTTATGTCTTGTGGAGTTTTTCTTTTAGACCCAACATCTATTAATGCTCCCGCTATTATCCTTACCATATTATATAAAAATCCATTACCTTGAACATATATATCAATCATATTATTATTTTCATTTATTACTATTGAATGTATTTCTCTAACATTTGATTTTTTCTTAGATTTAGAAGAAGCAAAACTAGTAAAATCATGCTCCCCAACTAAATATTCACTTGCCTCTCTCATTAAATCTATATTTAGTTTTTTTTCTATATGAGTAGTATATCTTCTAGTAAATGGGTCATGATATTTATTATTATCTATTTTATATAAATAAGTTTTTGACTTAACATTATATCTACTATGAAATCTTTCTTCAACTTCTTCTAGTTCAGTTATAACTATATCTTCCGGTAGATAATTATATAGATAATCTTGCATTTTTTTTAAACTTAACTCAGAATTTGTCTTAAAATTAGCAACCTGTCCTCTTGCATGAACTCCCATATCAGTTCTTCCAGATCCTATTATTTCTATATGTTCGTTAGTCATTTTACTAAGAACATCTTCTATCTTTCCTTGTATTGTCATATCATTATCTTTTAATCTTTGAAACCCCTTATATCTTGAGCCATCATATTTTATTGTCATTTTTATATTTCTCATTTTGTTCCTCTTTTCATTAATTTATAATCCTTAATTATATAAAAATAGGATATACTTTATCTAAGTATATCCTATTTTTATGATATTTAATACTATTTAATAATCTATAGATTCTAAAAGTTTATTTTTTACAACTATCGTCATAGTTGTTCCAACACCTTTTTCACTATCTAGATTCATATACCCACCATGAAGTTTTACAATTTCATTACTTATTGCAAGCCCTAAACCACTACCTGCTTTGTTATAATCTTCTTGGAAGAATTTATCTAGTACTTTATCTAAATTTTCTGTTTCTATACCACAACCATTATCGGTAACTTTTATTGTTGTATACTCCTCATTTTGAGATACTATAAGCTTTACAAATCCATTGTTATCTGTAAACTTGATAGAATTTTGTATTAAATTTATTAAAACTTGTCTTAGTCTATCTTTATCTCCTTGTATAGGTTCAAAATAATCTCCTATAAATTCTACAGATAAATCTATATTTTTTTCACTGGATTTAACTTTCAACTGATTAACAACACCTACTGATAATTTCCTTATATCTACTAAATCTATTTTTAATTTTATTCTATCAGATGCAAGGCGAGAAAAATCAAGTAATTCTGTAACTAACTTTATAAGTCTTTCTGTTTCATCTTGTATAATACCTAAACCTAGATCTAACTCTTCTTTGCCTATACCTTCATAAGAAAGTGTCTCACTCCATCCTTTTATAGATGTAAGAGGAGTTCTAAGTTCATGAGATATAGATGATATAAATTCTTCTTTTAACTTTTCACTTTTGTCTATTTCCTCTGCCATATGTATGAAAGTTTCTGCTAAATCACCTATTTCATCATCTGATATATTAACATTTTTAAGTTTTATACTGTAGTTTCCATGTGCTAGTTCATTTGCAAATTGTTTTAATTCTCTAAGAGGCTGTATAAGAGTTTCTGCAAATCTAAGACTTAAAGATATCGCTATTAGCAATATGCAAATTCCTGCTAATACTAATCCAAGTATTACTCTAAATATAGTTGAATCTATCTCTTCTAAAGAAATAGTATATCTTACTACACCTTCTATTATATTGTTAGTCTTAAGAGGAACAGATATACTCATAACATGCTCCCCCGTTTCAGGAATTTTATATACATATGGAGTCAAATTATTCTCATCTTTTAAAGCTCTACTTATATCTTCTCCATTTACATCTACGTTAGTTTTAAATCCATATTGATCTATAATCATCTTTGAGTTTTTATCTATAATTGAAATAGCAAATTTTGAATCACTACTTGAGTGCTCTTTTTGTAATATAGCATTTATTTTGTTTTCTTTTTGTAGTATAGCATTTACTTTATTTTCAAAGCTATCAGCTTCATTTACTATGTTATTATTATATTGTCTATTTATATTATTTGCTTCACTTTTTAAAATTTGACTTACATAATCATAATAGTAGTTTTGTACATAAAACATAAAAAGACCTTCAAATAATATAACAGTTATAATTATTATGGTAAAATAATTTTTTATTATCTTCTTTCTTAAGCCTTCAAAATGTAACAATATCATTCTTCCTTTCTAAAACAGTATCCATAACCCCAAACTGTTTGTATATATTTAGGCTTAGATGGGTCTTCTTCTATTTTATTTCTTATTCTTCTTATGTTTACATCTACAATTTTAAAATCATATAAATAATTAGTTCCCCACACTTCATTAAGTATTTGATCTCTACTTAATGATTGATTTGAATTTTTCATTAAGTATTTAACTATTGAAAATTCAGTAGGTGTAAGTTCTATTTCTTCATTATCTTTGAATAATTTTCTTTTATCTAAATTTAATACAAATGAATCTGATACTATCTCATTTCCCTTTGATAAATTTTCGTCTTTTTTAACTCTTCTTAAAAGTGCTGATACTCTTACTAATAGTTCTTTTATACTAAAAGGCTTCACCATGTAATCATCTGCACCTGATATAAATCCTTCGATTTTATCATCTTCCTGCGCTTTAGCTGTAAGCATTATTACACCTACCTGATCAAAGTTTTGTCTAATAAACTTACATACTTCTATACCACTTATATCTGGAAGCATAACATCTAAAAGAGCTAGCTTTATATCTGGTTCTTTGCTTATTTTTTCTAATGCTTCTTGTCCTGTTCCTGCTTCTATTATTTCATATCCTTCCCTTTTTAGGTTTATACTAACAAAACTTCTTATTCCTATTTCATCTTCTAATATTAATATTTTTTCCTTCATATTAAACCTCCCAATAATTAATATATAAGTGAGAAATACTCTTTCAATGCCTCTTCATTTATTTTTAATTTTTTTAATTGTTCTAAGTTGTTTATATATAATGTAAAAGTATAATCGTTATTTTCACCAAGTGTTATTGACGATTGATTGACATTCTTTTTATTTTCATCAATTATATTTTTATTAACAACAGCTATTGTAAATAATTCTTTAGGTTTTGTTTCTAGTATATCATAATAATAGAATTTAAATAATACATCACTACTTTGCTCTTGATAATCTTGTTCTATATAGAACTTGTTTACTAGTTCATTAGGTATTAAAAGGCTAAATTTATATTGATAATTATAATATATCTGAATTGTAAATAATAATGATGAATCTTCTAGATTTTCTTTTCCATTCCATCTATACCAGCTTATAGTTGCTGAGGTTTTTGAAGTATATATATTTCCACTTCCATTTACTATAGGTATATCTATAACCTTATCATTGTTTATATCCTCTACTGGTATGTAGTATGGCTTCATTATACTTTTATCGTCATCTTTAAATGCTTTTTTTAATTTACCATCTTTTAAGTACAATATCTGTGTTATATAGTTATCATTTTTAAGTATAGGCATATCAAGTACTATGCCTTTATGTTCAATTGTTTTACCCTTTTTATTTTCAGTTGATATAGTGCCTAATGTTATATATGAATTATTCAGACTTTTTATATTATCAAACTCAACATAGTTAACAAGCTTAAGGCCTTTATCAAAGTTAGCTAAACTTGCATATGCTTTATTAGTCTTTTGATTAAAATGTAGCATTAATATATCTAACTTATCATCTCCATCAATATATCCAATTTTTACTTTCATATCTAAAAGATTTTTACTATCTTCTAACCATGTAGGATCTAATGTGTATACTTTTTTTACTTCATCATCAATAAAATTATATATATACATATTAGTTTTTCCCTCTGATTTTATAAGAAGTACTATTTCTTTTTTTCCATCATTATTTAAATCATAAAAATTAGCATATTGTATTTCTTCACCTTCTTGAAGTGAATAAGCTTTTTCTTTATTTGTATATGTACCATCAGGATTCTTAGTTAATACAATAAATCCTACTTCATCTTTTTTATCATCTTGGCTTTCTTTCTTTTGAAATACTACTAATTCCTTTTCTCCATCATTATCTAAATCTACCTCATTTATTTTTGCTGCTTCTTTTGAATTGTTTGGCTGTAACAAAGATGTTTGTTTTGTTAGTAATTTTTTTATACCTTTATATAAATCTGATTCATTTTGATTATATAAAGGCTTATCTTTAATAAGCTCTTCAGGAGATTCTGAAGTTATACTACATCCAGTTGTTAAAAATACAATTAAGCTAGCCCCAATTAATAACTTAAAAAATTTCATCTAAAACCTCCTATCCTTTGTATGTTTTAAAATATTGTTTAAACTTTTCTATTCTTTCCTTTTCATTATTTATAGTCTCTAAACTTAAATTTCCTCTTCCTAATCTATCACAAAAAGATAATAATGCTATCTCTTTATATTTTACATCATTTATCATATTTTGTGGATTAAAAAAAGGAAGATTTTTATCATAAAATAATGGTTGCATGTGATATCTTATCATTTTAGATACACTTTCATTAAATTTTTTGTCATTACTTACCATATCTAAAAAATTTTTACCAATTTTTTCTCCTTCTATATCATGATTATAGGATGTTATTTTGCCCCTTCTAATTTTTGTCGTTGTAAGTTTTCCTAGATCATGAAGTAAAGCTGACCACATAAATACTCTTTCATTTTCTGAAAGTTTTTTTACTTCACTAGCTTTATCAACTACTAATAGTATATGATTTAATACATTTCCTTCTGGATGATATTTTAGATTTTGTTCTACCTTCTCTAAATTTTTTATCATTTCAAATGGCTCTTTATCAAATTCTCCATTTTCAATTAACCTTCTTATATCTTTAGAAGGTTTATTACTTTTAAGTAATATTTCATCTACCTTATTAAATATCTCTTTACTAGTCATATTTTTTCTCCTTATTTTTTAAATAAAAAATTCACTTCGCCTAAGCAACGTGTTGGCAAACATCTTTATAATACCTTAATATATAAAAAAAGCTTAGAATAACTAAGCTTTTTTATTTTATCACTATTTATTTTTTTTTATTTATATATGATTTTAACAGCTTTATTTTTTTGGAAACTTTTCTTCTGACCAAACTATATTTTCAAATTTATTGCTGCTTTCTTCACTTTCCACTACATTATCTTCATTAGATGGCTCTTCTTGTATAGTTCTAAATCCTACTGAATCATCTGCTTCAATTTCATAATATCCGTCAGAATTAATTTCATTACTAAGTTGATTTTCATCTACATATATATTACTTTCATCACTTAAAGGTTTTACTTTTTTTCCTTTTTGATTTGAAGACTTTTTACTTTTGACTTTTTTATGGCTAACTTCTTCTTTTGGTTTTATCTTATTATTTTTAGAAGGTTTCTTAGTTGCTGACTTATTACTTTTTTGATTTTTACTCTTTTTGCTAGGATTATTGCTATTTTTGCTCTTTTCTTCTACTTGTTTACTATTTTTTTCCTCTACCTGTGCTAAATCTTTTTCTTCTTGATGTTTCTTAGAGTTTTTTGGTTTAGATTTTTTGCTTCCTAGGCCTAAATTTACCTTTAACTTATTTGATTTTTTTGACTTAACATCTTTTTCTAACTCATCATTATTTTTTCTTTCTTCAGTAAGGAAATCATTAAGTATGACTTCATTTAAATCCTCTTCATATTTAGGTGCCTTAATTGTTTTTTCTTTAGGTGATTTTTTTCGATTTTTACTATTAACTCTAAACATAAATACACCCCCTAAAATACTCTTTATATTATATATAGTATATTAGAGGGTTAAATATTACTATTTTCTAGGTGGTTTTGGACCTATATATTGATATAAGTTTGTTTTTAACATTCCATTGTATAACTTTCTCTTTTTATCAGCTTGTTTTCCAAACTCTTTTTCAAATTCATCATAAGAAGTTATTAAATAATATGACCAATTTCTAAGTCTAAAGAAGGCCTTTCCTAAATTTCTATATAGCATTTGGACACTTTCTTTGTCTTCAAGTCTTTCTCCATAAGGTGGATTTGTTATTATAAACCCATACTCTTCATCACTTTTAAATTTAGTTGCATCTAAAACATTAAATTCTATATATTTATCAACTCCAGCTATTTCTGCATTTTCTTTAGCTATTTCTATAGTTTCTTCATCTATATCATATCCATATATTTTAAAATCTACATCTTCATTTATTTTCTCATAGGCATCTTTTCTAACATCCCACCATATTTTTTTATCTATAGTTCTCCACTTTTCAGATATAAACTCACGATTCATACCTGGTGCCATATTTATAGCTTTCATAGCTGCTTCTATAAGCATAGTCCCCGAACCACACATAGGATCAACCAATATTCTACCTGGTTTCCAAGGTGTTAAATCAACTATACCAGCAGCTAAAGTTTCTCTTATAGGTGCTTTGTTAGCTCTTTCTCTATATCCTCTTTTATGAAGAGCATCTCCTGTTGTATCTATGTAAAGAGTTACTATATCTTTATGTATAAATACATATATAGGATATTTTTCTTTACATTCTTTTAGTAGTCCTCTTTCCATATACTTAGCTTTTAAACTATCTACTATAGCTTTTTTTACTATTGATTGTATATGTGTAGTACTATATAACTTTGACTTTATAGATGATGCTTTTGATACTGGAAATTCAGCTTCATAAGGAATGTATCTTGACCAATCTATTCTCTTAGTATTTTCAAATAATTCGTCAAAAGTTTTAGCTTCAAATTCAGCAATTTTAAGGTGTACTCTTTCTGCACATCTTAACCACATATTAGCTTTAGCGATACCATCTTCTCCAGTTTTATAAGTTACTCTACCATCTTCTGTTTTTACTATTTCAAAACCTAGTTCTTTTATTTCTCTTGCTAGCATTTTTTCCATACCAAAAAAGCATGGTGATACTAATGTATAACTTTTCATACGTCCTCCTTAGTTGCTTATATCTTTATTCATACTACCCATTTCATATCCATTCATATCTAGGGTAACATATTCAAATCCAAATTCTTTAAATTTATTACTAGTGTTTTTAAGTACTTCTTTAATAAAAAACTTATCTATCTCATCAAATCCAACTTCAATTCTAGCAATATTTTCATGTATTCTTACTCTAAACTGATTAAATCCTAAATCTGCTAAATATTGCTCGCTCATTTCTATTTTTGTAAGAAGTTCTTTAGTAATTCTTGTATTGTATGGGACTCTAGTTGCAAGACATGCAAAAGCCGGCTTATTATATGTTTTTAGTCCCATTTCTTTCGATAATACTCTTATATCTTTTTTAGTTAAATTGCACTCTTTTAATGGACTTATAATATTTAATTCCTCTAGTGCTTTTAGCCCTGGCCTATAATCACCTAAATCATCTATATTTGTTCCATCTAGTACATACTCTATATTATTATCTTTTGCTATCTTTTTAATAGTATTAAACACATATTTTTTACAATGATAGCATCTATCTTTTTTATTTTCGATAAACTCATCTAATTCTAAATTATCTATATCTATAACTAGGTGCTTAACACCAAATTCATTTGCGTACTTTTTTGCTTCGTTTATTTCCTTTTCACTATGCATCATAGCATTTAAAGTTATAGCCACTACTTTTTCACCTAATACATCTTTAGCTACTTTAAGTAAAAAATTACTATCTACTCCTCCAGAATAAGCTATAGCTACATTGTCTAATTTAGCTAATATATTTTTTAATTTTTCTAGCTTATCATTTAATTCCACAAATACACCTCTCCCTTATTTAATAAATTAATTATATATAATGTTATAATATAAAGCAAACTTTAATTTCTCTTTACTTTAAAATTGAGTTTTTTATATATTTATTGTAATATTAAAATAGTAAAGGGGGAGGGATGACTATTATGAATTATTATGACATCTTACAAAATTTTCTTAGATGTAACAAAAACATAAAGTTAAAATTTAAAGAGGATAAAAAAACATTAGATATATGTAACTATAATAACACTATACTTTCTTTAGAGTTACAAAATAGCGACATGAAACTTAATGCTAAAGTAATTTACGAAAGTATTATTAATTTAGATAATTTAACTATATATATTCCTAAAATATATGTAAAAGAAAACTAGAATATAATTAATTTATCCCAGAGTAATATTTCTCTGGGATTTTATTAATTAATCTATTACTTATTCCTTCTTGTATATAACTATAAAAGCATCATTAAATCCTTTTTCT
Organism: Romboutsia sp. 1001285H_161024_C4; assembly: GCF_015550185.1. Classification (NCBI taxonomy): domain Bacteria; kingdom Bacillati; phylum Bacillota; class Clostridia; order Peptostreptococcales; family Peptostreptococcaceae; genus Romboutsia; species Romboutsia sp. 1001285H_161024_C4. The sequence continues at coordinate 95,002 of NZ_JADNAJ010000005.1, forward strand.
TTTAACTCTTCTATTCTTTTTTCAGCATTCAATCTATTATTATATGAGCCACATACTACCCTATATAAAGTATCCCTATTATCTATAGGTGTTATAGGTTTATTAACATCATTGTCAACTGGAGTATACGTTATATTTAAATATCTACATATGCCTCTTGCTATCCCATCTGCTAATGCTTCTTGCTTTTGAGTAAGAATTTTGTAATCTTCCTGATTATCTATAAAAGCAAGCTCTATAAGACATGCTCTCATATTAGTATTTCTTATTACATAAAAATTAGCAGTCTTTACTCCTCTATTTTTAGTATATGCTTTGTTTTTTAGCAATTCTTCATGTATATAATTTGCTAAATCCTTAGTTGATGATGTATGAGAGTACGTCTCTATACCGTTAGCTGTGCCATTAAATGAATTACAATGAATAGATACAAAACAGTCTGCACCCCAACTATTTGCATCACTAACTCTATCTTCTAAAGATATTGTTTTATCTTCAGACCTACTTAACCTTACTTCTATTCCTTGTTTCTTTAATAATTTCTCTACCTTTTTAGATACTTCTATATTTATATTTTTTTCATATAGATTATTAATACCAATAGCTCCACTATCATTTCCACCATGACCTGGATCTATATATACCTTTTTTACCATAATTAATTCTCCTTTTATAGTACTTAAGCTATAGTAAATAGCCCTATACATTATATGATTTAGGTATATAATTTGACATTATTTTTAATACAAAAAGCCGTGTTATAAATTATACAACACAGCTTTTGTTTTATAGTAATTTTTCTTTCCATTCCTCTTCTTTAAAACCTACCACAACATGTTTTCCATCAAATGCTATAGGCCTTTTTATAAGCATTCCATCGCTAGATAATATATCTAGTAATTTATCATCATTCTCAGTTTTAACTACATCTTTAAGCCCTAGCTCTCTATATTTTACACCACTAGTATTAAAGAATTTTTTTAATTCATATCCACTTAGTTCATACATTTTTTTTAATTCTTCTTTAGTTGGAGGATTTTTAACTATTTCAATATCCTCAAATTCTAAGTTATTTTCCTTAAGCCAAGCCTTGGCTTTTCTTACAGTCGATCATTTTGAATATCCATATAATTTTATCATTTGTCTCACCCTTTTAGTTAACATTTTATTTTATATTTACCCAACAGCTATACTTTTAATCAAACTTATTCCATGGAACTACTTCTACTTCCCCAAACCATCTTTCATTTAGTCTATTAGAAAATTCTCCTTTATATCCTATAAAAGATAATACTATTAGTTCTAAATACTTTGTCCCTATTTGTATTATATTCCACATATCCTCAACACTAAGATTTGCTCTATTATCTCTTCTGCTTGGATGCACTATTTTATTTCTAAAGTATATTACTAGATCTACCCCATCATCAAATCTTGTTTTAGTCCAATCATCAAATAGATCTAATTCTTCCATTCCATATGGGATTTTACATATATCTAGTACCATTTTTATATTTTTAGCTGCACTATTTAAGTCAAATTCATCATCATTAAGTATTTGTTCTTGCTCTACAAGTATCATATAAGATAGTGCTTCTAATGCAATTTGAATTGATATTATATTATTTTCTATTGTTATCTCACCTAATGATTCTATATACCAATCTATTACATTTTTTATAACTTGTCCACAATATCCATCTTCTAGTTTTTTGCACATTAAAGACATATACTTTTCTATATTATGGTGATTTGATATAGTATCTGTCCAAGTTGGTACAAACTTAAATGGAGTTACTATGTTTTCTCTCCATAACCTATAGACATTGTTATTTCCTTGATACCCTTTAGCTAAGCATATTCCAATATGCCTTCCACACATAAAGCTAAGTGCTATTGATATCCTATCTAAAAAATCTATTATATTATTAGTTTTAAATTGTTTTTTATCTTTTCTTTGAACTCTCCCTATATGAGTTATTATACTACCAGATTTAGATTTTAGTTTTTCATTTAATTCTTTTCTATAATCATACCTTTTATCTATTGTAACTACAAAGTCATTAATTTCAAATTGAATTCTACCTGCGAACAACTTATCCACGTGTTTTATAAGTGTTCCCGGAAATTTATCTAAGTTTATTATATGAAAATCTATATAATCTACATATGCATTTTTTGACTTTATATAGCTATCATTTGTATATCCTTCTATATTAAAATCATTTATCGAATTTATACTTATCGAAATTGGCTTATATCCATAAATTTCAAGTATTGCATTATCATAATCTAAATCTAAGTCTATATCTTCATCATATGCAGAAAGTATTTGTGCTTTAAAGTTTATAGATACTGGAGGAGTCATTTTATAATACACTATTCCGCTACATTTATATTTTTTATCTAAATAAATACAAAATCTACCTTGATATATGATTATATCTTCATCTATTTTGTATCTTAAGTATTCTGAAGATATAGCACTGTTTATTTCTTTCATAATGTTTTCCTCCTTCCATGCAGTACTTCTTGATTATATCATAAATAATAAACTTTAGCTAAGATTTAAATTAATCGTTGTTATATCAATGTATATAACTATCTATTATACTAATTATCTTTTTCATTTTAACTTAAATTGATTTTATATAATATTATAGCATTTTCAATCTCTTCTTTTAAACACATATTTGAATTATTTCCTTACATAAAGATTCCCCTTAAAGTAGTGTTATCTAATAACTTTACATTCTATCTATTTTAAGGGGCTTAATTCATACTTTAAAAATTATTTTTTAATGCTGTTGATAACATTAATTTAATTCTATTTATTTGATTTATTTCACTTGCTGATGAATCATAATCAATAGCTATTATATTTGCATCTTTATACATTTCTTTTATTTTCTTTATTTGACCTTTTCCTGTTATATGATTTGGAAGGCACCCAAAAGGTTGCATGCATATAATATTTTTAATATCATCTTCTAATAACTCTAACATTTCTCCTGTCAATAACCAACCTTCTCCTGTTTGATTTCCTAATGATATTACATTTTCAGTATACTTAGATATAGTTCTTATATTTTTTGGAGGAATAAACCTTTTGCTTTTCATTAATTCTTTATTATAAGTGCTTTGATAAATATTCATTGTATTTATAAATAAATTTCCTAATTCTTTATTTATCCATTTTCCCTCTAAATATTTAAATTTATATTCTGCATTTAAACAACAACTAAGTAAAAAGTTAGATAGCTCAGGTACTACTGCTTCTCCACCTTCAGATTCTATAATATCAACTAAATAATTGTTTGCAAGAGGGTGAAATTTTACTAATATTTCTCCTACCAATCCAACCTTAGGCTTTTTTGTATCTATTAACTCTAAATTATCAAAATCATATATTATACTTTTTATATTTCTCTTAAACTCTAATATACTAGCTTTTTTTAATGATTCTTTGCATATGCAAACCCATTTATTATACAATTTATTAGCACTGTTTATATATTTTTCATAAGGTCTTGTTCTATATAAAACTTTCATCAATAAATCTCCATATATACAAGACATTAACAATCTATTAGCCATACTAAGTGTAATATGTTTTGATAATCCGTTTTTCTCTATTCCATTTACACTTAAGGATATTACAGGTATATCTTTGTATCCAGAATCATAAAGGGCTTTTCTTAAAAATCCTATATAATTAGTAGCTCTACATCCTCCACCAGTTTGTGTTATAGCTACAGAAGTATTATTTAAGTCATACTTACCAGTTTTTAACGCTTCTATAATTTGACCTATAACTATTATTGCAGGGTAACATGCATCGTTACTTACATATTTTAATCCTTCATCTATTATTTCTCTTTTTATATTTTCTAAAATAACCAAATTATACCCACTTAAATTTACTGTTTCTTTAAAAAATTGAAAATGTATAGGTGACATTTGAGGTACTAATATAGTATGTTTTTTATTTATTCTACCTTTTTTATATTCGATATGATCATTTTCTATATATTTATTATTTTTTCTTTCTTCTATTGCAGCTTTTAATGACCTTATCCTTATCTTAGCTGCACCTAGATTATTTCCCTCATCAATTTTTATAACTGTATGAATTTTAGATTTCTCATTTAAGATTTCTTTGACTTGATCTATTGTAATAGCATCTATACCACATCCAAATGAATTTAGTTGAACAAGTTCTAAATTAGAACTTTCTTTTACAAAACTTGCTGCTTTATACATTCTATGGTGATATACCCACTGATCAACTACTCTAAGTGATTTATTTATTTTAGATAAGTGACATATAGAATCTTCACTTAATACATTTATTCCTAAAGAGTTTATAAGTTCTGGTATTCCATGATTTATCTCCGGATCTATATGGTATGGCCTTCCACATAAAACTATACCTTTTTCATTTTTATCATAAATCTCTTTTAAGGCTTTTTCTCCCTCAATTTCTATATCTTTTCTGTATCTCTCTTGTTCTATATATGCCTTATCTAGAGACTTTTCTACCTCAGTCTTAGATATATTAAAGTACTTAAATAGTTCTTCATATAAGTTTTTAATAAGTTTCTCACGATTATTTAGACTTATAAAAGGATTAATATAATTTATATTTTTTATTTCATCTATATTATTTTTTATAACTTCTGAGTAAGATATAACTATTGGGCAATTATAGTTGTTGTCACATCGTTCATCTTCTTTTTTTTCATTAACTACACAAGGATAAAAAATATATTTTATATCTTTTTCTATTAAATCTTTTATGTGCCCATGTACCATCTTAGCTGGGTAGCAAATTGTGTCTGATGTTATAGATGATATTCCTTTTTCATATAAATCTTTTGATGAACGTTTAGATAAAACTACTCTAAATCCCATATTTGTAAAAAAAGTATGCCAAAATGGATAGTTTTCATATATATTTAATACTCTTGGAATACCTATTTCACCTCTAAATGCTTTAGATTTTTCTAATGGCTTGTAGTTAAATATTCGATTATATTTATATTTATAAAGATTTATCTTATTTTCTTTTATTTTATTATCATTATATAAAGCTTCTCCCCTCTCGCATCTATTTCCTGATATGAATAATTCATCATAAAATTTATTTATTGTTAATAAACAATTATTTGAGCATCCACCACATCTTGAAGTTTTTGAACTAACTTCTATGTTTTTTACTTTGTCTAAATTAAGTAAGGTGCTTTTATTGCTACCATTATGCATATCCATTGATATTAAAGCACATCCAAAAGCCCCCATTAACCCAGCTATAGATGGTCTTATTACCTCTTTGTTTATTATCTTTTCAAAACTTCTAAGTACTGAGTCATTATTAAATGTACCTCCTTGGACAACTATATTACTCCCTAAATTATCAAAATTATTTTCTTTAATAACCTTATATAATGCGTTTTTTATTATGGAATAGGAAAGACCAGCTGATATGTCTGCTATGCTAGCACCTTCTTTTTGTGCTTGCTTTACCTTTGAATTCATAAATACAGTACATCTTGAACCTAAATCTACTGGTAATTTAGATAATGTTCCTATTTTTGCGAATTCTTTTATGTCTATAGACAATGATTCTGAAAAATTTTCTAAAAATGAACCACATCCAGATGAGCATGCTTCATTTAATATTATATTATCAATTACACCATCTTTAATTTTTAAACACTTCATATCTTGCCCACCTATATCTAATATGAAGTCAACTTTATCATTAAAATACTTTGCTCCTTTATAATGTGCTATAGTTTCTATTTCCCCAAAATCTATACCTAATGCCTTCTTTATAAGACCTTCACCATAACCTGTTACTGTTGAGTAACATATATTAGCTTTTTTAGGTAATTTGCTATATATATCAATTAAAACTTCTTTGACTGTATCTAAAGGTCTTCCATTATTACTACTATAGTGACTATATAATATATTTTTTTCTTCATCTATTAAAACTACTTTTGTTGTAGTTGACCCTGCGTCTATACCTAAATAACAATTCCCTACTACTTTTTCTATATCTTTATATCCTATATCTTTTTTGTTATGCCTTTTTAAAAATATTTCATATTCATTTTTATCTTTAAATAGTGGCTCTAATTTACTTATTTTATTTATACCTTCTTTATCCAAATTCTTAATTTTATCTATCAATGATTCAAGGTTAACTTTGCTACCTTTTTTTGATATTAAACTAGCTCCCATACATACATAAAGTTGGGCATCCTTAGGAAATATTATATCTTCTTCATCTAAATTTAACACCCTCTTAAAAGCATATCTTAGTTCTGATAAAAAATATAATGGTCCTCCTAAAAAAGCAACCTTACCTTTTATCTCTCTCCCACAAGCTAATGCACTAACAGTTTGTATAGCAACTGCATTAAATATACTCATTGCAATGTTTTCTTTTTTAGCTCCATCATTTAAAAGAGGTTGTATATCTGTTTTTGCAAATACACCACATCTTGATGCTATCTTGTAAATCGTATCATAATTTTTTGCAAGTTCATTTAATCCACTAGAGTCGGTCTGTAAAAGATATGCCATTTGGTCTATAAATGCACCTGTTCCTCCTGCACATATACCATTCATCCTTTGATCTATTCCATCTGTTAAATAAGTTACCTTTGCATCTTCTCCTCCCAATTCAATAACCACATCAGTTTCTGGATAAAAATACTTTATAGCTTCTGTAGATGCTATTACTTCCTGTATAAAATCTATTTTTAGTCTCTTAGCCATATCGATTCCACATGACCCTGTTATTGCTACAGTTATTTCTCTACCTTCTAGTATACTTTGCACGTCTAATAATGTATCTAAAACTGTATTTTTTATACTTGACAAATGTCTTTTATAATTTTTATATACAATATTATTATCATCATCAAATACCACAACTTTGACTGTAGTTGAGCCAATATCTATACCTAATGAAAATAATCTATTCATGTTAAATCCCCCATATTTTCTGTTTATCTATTATTAAGTTTTATGCTTTTTTAGATATTTATATGTAGCCAAAATTTATAAGTTTTTTAAGTTGATATTTATATATATACATAAAAAATTCGCTTCGCTCATGTCTCCAACGACTTCGTTCGTTGCTTAAAAATTATTTTTGAGCTACTGTATATGCGGATATCTTTACTTTTTCTAAATATGTTACTATAACTTTAATTCATAGATTATCCACAACTTTCAAGTAAATATATTACATTAATAAGTAAAAAAGCACACTTATTTAGTGTGCTAATAATTTAATACTCTTATAGCTATATTTGAGCAATGATCTGAAATTCTTTCTAAGTTTGATACTAAATCTAGATATAATATCCCAGAGTCTATCTCACATGTATTATTGTTTAATCTGTATATATGATTTGCTCTTATTGATTTTTCTATATTGTCTACTTCTTCTTCTGTTTTAATTATTCTTTCAGCTATTTTTTTGTCTTTTTTATTTATAAGAATTAAAGCATCTTCATAATTTTTTTTGACTTTTTCAAACATTTCTTCAATTTCTTTTTGACCATCATTGGATATGCTTACATCTTTATCAATTGCTATCTCAGCAAGTTCAGCTATATTTTCAGAATGATCTCCTATTCTTTCCAAATCATTTATAGTGTTAAATAAATTATCTACCTCTTCTACTGAGTTACCAGTTAAAGATGTCTTAGACAATTTTAATAAATAGTTTAATATATTTCTTTGATAATCATTTATATCTTTTTCAATTTTAAATGTTTCTTCTACATCTTTTTTAGATTTATTTAAAAATGCACTCATAGATGAATTTAAGCATATATTTGTTACTTTAGCCATTTTATTAGTTTCTTTTAATGTATTTGCAAATGCTATTGATGGTGTTTCTAACATTCGCTCATCTAAATAAGTTTTAACTTCCTTTTCTTCTTCAGTTTGAGGAACTATCTTCATAGCTAATTTTACAATATACTTAGAAAATGGTAAAAGTATTATAACTGTTACTATATTAAATAATGTATGTGCATTTGCTATTTGTCTTGCTACATCTGTTGGATTAATTCTTGTTACTACTGCAACTATTGGCTTGTTTAATATTAATAAAAACATTAGTGTACCCAAAATATTAAATAATAAATGCATAATTGCTGCTCTTTTTGCATTTTTGTTAGCACCTATACTAGACAATAATGATGTAACACAAGTACCTATATTATCTCCATAAAGTATAGGAAGTGCAGATTGAAGTGGTATAATTCCTTGTGATGCTAATGCTATAAGCATCCCCATTGATGCACTTGAACTTTGAACTACTCCTGTTATTATAAGACCTAACAGTACACCAAGTAGTGGTCTATGACCAAAATTAACAAGTGCATCTGTGAATCCTTTATATTCAGCAAGAGGGCTGACAGCATCTTTCATAAACTCCATACCCGTAAATAATATACCAAATCCAAGCAATATCTCTGCTATATTTTTAGTTTTACTTTTTGATGAAAATAGATAAAGTGCTATACCTATACCTAAAGTTATAGGAGCAAGCCCCTCTAAATTAAAACTTACTAATTGAGCAGTTATAGTTGTACCTATATTTGCTCCCATTATAACTCCTATAGCTTGAGATAACGTCATTATACCTGCATTTACAAAACCAACTACCATAACAGTAGTAGCACTAGAGCTTTGTATTATCGCAGTTACTCCTGCTCCAACTAATACTCCAAGTAAAACATTACTTGTTAAAAGCTCTACTATTTTCTTTAGTTTTTCCCCAGCTGCTTTTTGAAGTCCATTACCCATTAATGTCATACCATATAAAAAAAGTCCTAGTCCTCCTATAAGACTTATTAGTATCTCCAAATTAATTCCTCCTTTGGTTAAACATCATTCTATATATATTTTTCTCCTTTTTCCATTTAATAATTCACTCTAATTTCTAAAGCTACATTTTATTGATTAGAATAGTAATTATATTTTTAGGTTAAATTATTATTGTTTAATAAATTATTTAAGGAGGACTATATGACTAGAAAAAAAGCTTGTAAAGCCCCTCAACAAAGTAAAAATGTTGCAAGTTCAAGTCTAGAAATAGCTGAAGAACTTAATATATCACCAAGATTAAGACCTAGCAAAACTGGTTCTGTTAGTCAAAATACATCTAGACCTATAAAGCCTGGAAAGAAGTAATCTAAAATATAAAATTTTTATGGTGCAGGATTACTAATCAATATAATTTTAAATATCCTAATACAAATAAAAATAGACTTAGATATCATCTAAGTCTATTTTCTATAAATTTTATGAAATTAGCATAAATATAAAATGAGAAGATACACCTGCACATATTCCACCTATCGTATGTGAAATTATTGCTTTACTAGTTAGTCCTCTTGCATTTAATGCATCCATCATACCTACATGAGTACTTAAGTATCCACTCCAACACATTCCCATGGCCGTAAATACGGCTATATCATTAGGAGTTATAACATTATCTTTGATAAACTGTGGTACTAAACTCATAGCTGCACCAACTGCACCTAATGATGTTATAGGAAATGCTATAGCTTGTGCTGATGTAAATCCAAACAATGGTTCTAATATAAAGTTTAGCTTCTTTCCTATTACAGGTAAAAGAGCTATACCTTCATATGCTGCCCCTGTATATACTTCTTTACCGGTATTTGGATCTATACTTGGGCCAAATGTAAGTAACATTACTAATGTACATACTATTAAAACACCTGGTATTATAGCTAATCCTAATTCTACACCTGATTTTCCACCTTCAAGTATTGCATCTAGGACTCTTTGGAATATATTTCCATCTCTTATTTCTCTATACTCTTCTATCTTAGAATTTTCTATTTCTAAACTAGTATTATCTATCTCATCTTTATAGTATTTTTTTGTAAAGTGCAACATTATTCTAACACTAATTATACTACCTATTATGGCACCTATATTTCCTACTAACGCCGGAAGTACATATTTTTCACCCTGAGATATCATAAATGTTGTAACTATAAGACCCATTCCAAAAGATGTACCCAAATTACAAAGTGCTGGTACTTGGTACTTTTTAAAATACCTAGTAAAAGATTTATCCTTGCTAAATGATATGATTGCTGGATTATCAGATAAATAAGTAGTTACAGCTCCTGCTATACTAGCTCCTGGAAGTCCATATAAAGGCTTCATAAAAATAGCAAATATTTTATTAAGTAGTGATATTACTCCAAATTCTGATAATAATGCACTTAGTGCCCCTGCTAAAACAGCCATTGCCATTATTAAAAATACAGTATTTAATAATAAATCGTGAGCAGTGTTCATTATGACTTTAAACATTATACCTGCTCCCATGATACTTGCTACATAGGTAAATCCGCCTAATAAGATAGCTAAAAATACAAATGTCTCTAGATTTACCGACCTGACTTTCCTTTTAGTTGTAGTATTTTGCATACAAATCATCCCCTATGTAATTATTATCTGTGTCTTTTAAACTTAAAATTATAAATTTAAAGAATATTTTTTATTATTCTATAATATATTAAATTTATTTTTATGTAAATATTTATTTTTTCTTTGCGATAATTTGCATTTATATTTATTAATAAAAAAGTACTACCATATGGTAGTACTTTAAACATTTACATTTATATATTAATTTCTACTTATTATCTATTATAGTTTTTGTTGTATCTAAATCTTTAGCTAAGCATTTTTGACTATTTATTCTTTCACTTACTAATAAGTAGTTGCTTATTCCTTTTAATGTTTTTGCTAATTTATTTATCATTGCCATTTTTAACTCCCCCTTTATGTTTTCTACTTAGGATATTGTATACAATATACTGTATCAAGTCAATACTTTTATTAAAAGTTTATTTTTTATCAAATTTTTTATGCCAAACTTAATCAATTTAACTTATATATACAATATTATTTTATATTTTTGACTTTTAGTTTATAATAAAGGTTATAATATAAAAGTTAATTTTCATAAAATGAGGAGGTACGTCATGTCTTGTCCAAACTGCAAGTGCAATAAATCAAAAATAAGTAATGATGAATATGAAGAATTAAAAGAATATTTCAAAGATGAGATACAAGATTATAAAATTGTTGATTATATAAAAGATAATGGTAATCATAGTTCTTATGTTGAGGTAGAACTTGAAGACTATATCGTTGAAATTGAGGATATAGATACTGATAATTTAAATTTAGATAAAGTAATAGATGCTTTAATAAGAAATAGTGTTAAATAATTAAAAGTAGACTAATTTTAGTCTACTTTTAATTATTTTTCTCTGAATCTATTTTCATTTTTAATATTTCTAATTGACTTTTATATGCTACTAATTGTATTTCTATTTTTTCTTTTTTAAGCTGTATATTCTTTTTAGTTTTTTCACTTTTTGCATTTCTTATTTCATCTTCCATTTTAGTACTCATAGCTTCAAGTACATATACAGTCTTTTGTAATTTCTCATATACAGCCCTAGGATTATTATTTTGCTCACTTTTTCTCTCTAATATAAACATTATCTTAAAGTACATAAATGCAACAAAAATATTTATTACATTATCTAGTAATTCTTGTGTCATACTATCACTAATTATTGCTACTAAAATAAAAGATGCTATATTAAATAAAAATAGTGTAGTTAACTTATTTTTATTTTTGTCATAGTTATAATCTTCTTTATATCTAGCTAGTCTATATGGAATAGCTATTGTGACTATCGGTGATAAAAACAGTATATTTCCTTCTAATATAGCGTATATAACACTTAGTGCGGTTAAAAGCATTATGGCTTTATTAGTTATATCTACTTTTTTCATATATTTCTCCTTTTTGGATATTAAAAATACCTCCTTGCACAAAGTATAAAATACTCTGTGCTTAGAGGGTATTAATTTATTTACCATACATAGTTTTTAATTGAGCTTGTATGTCTTTATTTTCTAAGTATTCATCTAGCGTAGTTTTTCTATCCATAACACCACCTGGAGTTATTTCTATTATTCTATTTGCTAGAGTTTGTATCATTTCGTGGTCATGAGAATTAAATATTAATACTCCTGGGAACTTTTCTAAACCTTTGTTTACAGAAGTTATACTTTCAAGGTCTAAGTGGTTAGTTGGGTCATCTAAAACTAATACGTTAGCGTTACTTAACATAAGTTTTGATAACATACATCTAACTTTTTCTCCTCCTGATAAAACTTGAGCTTGCTTTAGAGCTTCTTCTCCACTAAATAACATTCTACCTAAGAATCCTCTTATAAAACTTTCACTCTTTTCTTCAGAATATTGTCTTAACCAATCAACTAATGAGTATTCTACACCATCAAAGTATTGATTGTGATTTTTAGGTAAGTAACTTTGAGAAGTTGTAACTCCCCACTTAAATGTTCCACTATCAGCAGTATCTTCACCCATTATTATATTGAATAATGTAGTTATAGCTATTTCGTCACCCATAAATGCTACTTTATCATCTTTATCAAGTCTAAATGATACATTATCAAGTACTTTAACACCATCTACAGTTTTAGTTAATCCTTCAACTTCTAAAACCTCATTTCCTATTTCTCTCTCAGGTGTAAATCCTACATATGGATATCTTCTTCTTGATGGTTGTATTTCTTCAACTTGTATTTTTTCTAATTGTTTTTTTCTAGATGTTGCTTGCTTTGCTTTAGAAGCATTTGAACTGAATCTTGCGATGAACTCTTTAAGTTGAGCTATTTTTTCTTCAGCCTTTTTATTTTGATCCTTAGCAAGTTGTAATGCTAATTGGCTTGACTCATACCAGAAATCGTAGTTACCAACATACATTTGTATCTTACCAAAATCAACGTCAACTATATTTGTACATATTTGATTTAAGAAGTGTCTATCATGTGATACAACTATAACGATAGAATCTTCAAGTCCCATTATAAACTCATTTAACCAGTTTATAGATTGGAAGTCTAAGTGGTTTGTAGGTTCGTCCATTATTAGTATCTCAGGCTTACCAAATAATGCTTGAGCAAGTAATACTTTAACCTTTTCTCCACCTGTTAATTCTTTCATTTGCTTATAATGTACCTCTTTAGGTATACCAAGACCCATTAAAAGTCTCTCTGCATTAGTCTCTGCATCCCATCCATCAAGTTCGGCAAATTCACCTTCAAGTTCAGCAGCTTTTATACCATCTTCTTCAGTGAAATCAGGCTTCATGTATAATGCATCTTTTTCTTTCATTATAGAATATAGTCTTTCGTGTCCCATTATAACTACATCTAAAACTGTATCTTCTTCATATTTGAAGTGGTCCTGTCTAAGTACTGACATTCTTTCTTTTTCAGTTATTGAAACACTTCCTGTGTTTGGCTCTATATCACCAGCTAATATTTTAAGGAAAGTTGATTTTCCTGCACCATTAGCTCCTATTATCCCGTAACAATTTCCTTTAGTGAATTTTAAGTTAACATCTTTGAATAACTCTTTATCACCAAATCTAAGTCCAACATTTGTAACTTGTAACATTAATGTGTATTCCTTTCTTTCTTTCTTTAATTTTCGTAAATTACATAACATTTTTATAATATAATAAATATTTAATTTAGTCAACTGATGAGTACTACACCTTAGCAAAATTACAGGCTGGATATGTGCAAATATCGCAATTCATACAAAGTCCACCATGCCCATACATTGCTATATCTTTTTTAGTTAATTTTTCATCTACTAGTACTCTTGGTAAAATAACATCAAATACTGTTGTTTTATTATACATTGCACATCCTGGTATCCCCATTATAGGTATATCACCTTTATATGCTAATAAAAACATTGCCCCAGGAAGTATTGGTGAACCATAGGTTATTATACTTGCTCCACTTTCTTTTATAGCAGTAGGTGTTACATCATCTGGATCTACACTCATACCACCTGTGCAACATATAAGTTCTGCACCTTGATTTATAAAATCTTCTATAGCATTTTTTATCATAATAGTATCATCTTTACATATAGCTTGACCTATAACTTCACACCCAAACTTTTCAACCTTTTCTTTTATAACAGGTCCAAATTTATCTACTATTCTTTTATAAAATACTTCATTTCCAGTTGTAACTATACCAACCTTCTTAGGTTTAAACTCTACTACATTTACGATTTTTTTATTACCTACTATATTTTTTGCTTCGGTTAGCTTATTTTTATCTATTAGTAAAGGAATCACTCTTGTTCCTGCTACTTTAGTTCCTTTATTTACTATAAAATTATTATGTAGGGTAGATAACATTATATCATCTATCATATTAAGTTCTAATAATGTATCTACGTCTATTTTTAAAAGTCCATATTTATTTGATATAAAATCTATTTTACCTTCTTTTATATCACTAAAATCTAAATTTTCTCCTGCTGTTAAATCTTTTAAGAATATAGCTCCATCATTTTCATGAACCATATCTTCATTTTTTTCCCAAACATATAGATGATCTTTACCTAATGATAGTAAAACTTCTATATCTTCTTTTTTTACTATATGACCTTTTTTAAAAGCAACCCCTTTAAACTCACCTGGAATTATCTTTGTTATATCATGACAAAGTATATGTCCTATAGCATCTACTGTTTTAATCTTTTTCATATATTCCCCCTAATTGTATATAGTCTTTTTTTGTGTCAATATCAAATAACATATACTCACTGACATCTACATATTTTATTTTACATGAATTAGTTATAACTTTTTTACCTTTTTCATCTTCTTTTAAACTTAATAATTCCTCTCTTTTATACTCTGGAAATATTACAGGATTTCCTTTTCTATCTTTATATCTTGGAATTATTATAAAATCTTTATTTTCATTAAATTCTTCTATCATTTTATTTATATATTTGCTATCAATTAAAGGTTGATCTCCTACAAAAAACATATATCCAAAGGATTGCTTGCTATTATTTATACCTAATCTTATAGATTCACTTTGACCTATATAATTTTTTTTATTTTCTATATATTTATAGTTGTATTTTTTTGAAATATCCTTTATTTCATCATATGAACTAACAACTATAACTTCTTTAAATTCAACTTTTGATATTTCATCAAATACATATTCTATTATAGTTTTATCTTTGTATTTTAGTAAGAGCTTATTTTCTCCCATTCTTTTTGATAGCCCTGATGCCATTATAATCGCTGTTATCATTTTTTATATCCTTATTAATTTATTAAAAAGTTTATTTTTATACAAATATAAAACACTAATTATTTATGATATTAAAATAAATCTTATATTCTATACACAATAAAATAAATCATTTAATATACTTCCATATATTATTTTTATATTATGTTCATGTTTATTAATACTGTTAATAAGATTTTTTGCTATATCTAAATGCTTTTTTGTTTCTACTTTATTAATTAATAATATTTTTTCACAATTGATATTTTTAAACATACCATTTTTATTTATTACTATATCAACCATATTTTCTATAGTTACTTTATTTTTAGTGTTTGTTAATTTTTCAAATTCTTTAAGTCTATGTATATTTTTATCGTTTATACACATATCATAAGAAGTTATATCTAATACCCCTATAACTTTCGTGGTTTTAGGATATACTACCGGCTCGTTTATATTCCATCCTTTAAGCTTTTTTCTCTTAGAACCATCACCTTCTATTAAAAGAACATCAAAATCACCTTTGATCTTATCTAAATCATAAAAATCTAGCCCTATTATCTTATTATCTAAATTTATATATGATCCAACAATAACGACTCTTTCTTTTTCACATTTTTTATATTTTGCACTATCTAATATGTACATATTGTCATATAATTCTTTTGGCGGTACATATATTTTTGTTGTTGTGCTTATAAGTATTTTTTTGCTATTAATGCTAGATGCCAACTTATTTATAAGTGAGGTTTTTCCTCCAGCTCCTATTACTGTTATAATCTCTTGTTCTCTTAAGTTTAATGCTTCTTTTAAATTCATATCTACCCTAACTTTATATATTTATAAACTTTTATTTAATATTTTTTTAATGTAAAATAAAGAATCCATAGAATAATTATAACATTATTCTATGGATTTATACAGATTAATTACATACTAATCCTATTTTTATTTTATCTTTTGTTTGTTCTTTTACATACAATGAGAAAATGCTATCACAAGAATTTTCGCTTTTTTCTTTTATAATAGTTAATATATCATTTACAACAAATATCATTTCATCTTCTTTGCAATAATTAGATCCCATTTCAATAAATATTATTTGCTTTTTATTTAAAAGTTCATTATGTGATCCACTTACATTTTCTAGTAAATTTCTTACCATGTCTTCTTTAGATATGTCTTTACCAAACTCTTTATAAGAATATTTTATTCCACCATCTGTACATAAAGTTTCTTTTAAATCTGTTAAGTCTAAGTTTATCATGCATTGATATGATATAGATTCAACTAACATATTTACTAAATTTATAAATTTATCCATTGAAGCTTCATCTACTTTAAATTCTCTATTTATATTTACTTCGTCTTTATTTTCTTTATTAGAAGAATCTATTCCTATACTTAATATTCTTCTTTCATCTGCCATATATCCTATTGCATTGACTATCTGTAATGCCTTTTTATCTTCACTATTATAAGTTAAAAATAATAAGTCTACTCCATCTAATAATTCTCTAACATAATCCTTATCTACATCTTGATTTATAGATATTTCTTCTATATCCATATTATTTTCTAATTTAAATTTAATAGAATTTAATGTATTTATTCCATCATTTCCTATACCTATTATTTTAGCTTTTTCTAATTTTTCTTCTATATTCATAATATCTCCTTAATCAGATTACTTTAATAGTTTAAGATATTTATTTTCTAATATCTTAAATAATGGAACACCAATTATAGTTATTACTACAAATTGTCCAAAACCTACTTGTAGCATTGAAAGTATAAGAGGCACACCAAATAATTTATTTAGCATAATACCTATTATTATAGCATTTACTATTGTTGGCCATAATGATGCGATTAGTACATAACCTTTTTTTCCTTTCATTGTTTTACCTGTTAGGTAAACTAAGTATACACTTATAAATGTTGCCAAAGTTCCAAATATAATATCAGGAACACCATAAGGACCTATTACATTAGCTAAAAAACATCCTATTGTCAAAGCTAATATGTATTCCTTACTTATAAGTGGTAGTAGTGTCATAACCTCAGCTATTCTAAATTGTATTGTTCCATAACTTATAAAACCAAAAGCTAAAGTAACTGCTGCATAAACACCTGCTACTACTCCAGTTTTAACTATCTTTTTAGTGTTGTTTCTCATCTTTTTTCTCCTAAGTGCTTATTATTTATAGCCTAATCTACTTGGAAAAAATAAAAACCGTAGAAATTCTACAGTTTTAATGGCAGTTAATTAAATGCCTATTTTAACCGTAGTTTTTTTTATAGACAGGAGGCTTTCGAACTGTCTTTTTAAGGTTACTTACGATATTATATAATATATATTTTTTTATTTCAAATATTTTAATATTACTTTAATATGTTTTTAGCTTCAATCATTCTTTGAAGTGCTGTTATTATAACTATAAACGAAAATATATTAACTACTATACCTAAATAACTTTCAAAAATCATCATAAGAGATAACATTATAAATCCTTCACTTCTTTCAGCTACTCCTGCTTGATAATAAAATGATTTTATTCCGCTTTTTTCACTAACTGCACCAACTGTTAAAAATATTACCATTGATATTAATATACAAGCTAATAATACAATAATATTTAATCTTATCTCTTCAAATTTTAGTGCACTTACAAATATTATACCTATTTCTACTATCCTATCAAACGTAACATCTAACACTGTTCCAAAACTAGATGATGAGTCTGTTTTTCTAGCTATACTTCCATCTACTGCATCTAAGTATCCAGATATCCAAAGTAGCATTACAGCTAGTATATTTTTATCTAAATATAATAATACTGCTGATAATACCCCCAGTATAAGAGCTAGTGTAGTTACAGTGTTTGCGCTAATTTTTCTTTTTATAAATATATTTGCTCCAAATTCTATAAATGGATTTACATATTTTCTAGCATGTGTGTCTAACATATTATTTCCCTTCTATTTAATGTTTTTCTTCTAATTTATCTTTTAGAAATTTATTTTTTAAAAATATTGATACAGTAAATAATAATACTAAAAGAGCTATTGAAATATAAAAGCTAGTACTTTTTATATTTAAAGAAGTAGCCCCTATATTTGTAAATACTGCTATACCAGGAATAGTTCCAAATAGTGTAGCTAGTATAAAATCCTTATATTTTACATTTGTAATACCTGCTCCATAGCTTATTACATCAAATGGAAATAGTGGTATTAACCTTAATAGAAATATTATATAAAATCCATTTTTTTCTATTAATCTTTCTATTTTTTCTAACTTATCGCTTGACTTTCTTTTAATTATTTCTTTTCCTAAATACCTAGCTATAAAAAATGCTATACTTGCACCTATTAAAGCTCCTATTGTTGTATATATATACCCCTTACTAAATCCAAATATTAGACCTGCTGATATTGCAAGTACTGAATCTGGAAAAAATGTTAGAGGTACTAATGAAAACATCACTATATATATAAATGGAGCTAATACACCAAATGTTTTTACATATTCTTTTATTGTATATATATCAACATTATTACCTATATATTTATTTGTAATTACTACAAAAGCTAATATCCCTATTGTGACTAGTATTTTTTTTAACTTATTATTCATATTTTCTCCTATTATTTAGTTTATATCTATTTATCCATGAATTTATACTAGATTTATTATATTGTGTAAACTTATCTTTGTTTAAATATTCTTCATTAAAAATTAAGTCTAATATATGAATTGAATTTTTCCCTCCATTTATCATAAACTTAACACATGTTTCACAGTAACATATAGTATAATCACTTTTTGTTTGAGAACATCTTTTTTCAAGTTGTTTTTTCTTATTTTCATTGTCTGTAAATATAGCTCCACAACACATAGAACTACTTCTATTTTTTTCAAATTCACTGTATTTAATTCCTAAGCTTTTAAGTATATCTCTTGCACTTATATATATAGATTCAACGCCTCTTATTGCACAAGAATCATGTATTGCAAATTCTATATTTAGATCACTATAATATCCAATTAACCTATTATCTAATCCAAATTCTCTTATGACATCTAATAAAAAATATACTTCTATATTTTTACTATTTTCACTTAAACTTTTATAACAATTAGGACATGACGTTATAACCTTTTTAACATTGTTAGTATTTAGAGTTTCATCTAAATTTTTATAGTATTTTTCAAATGATTTATAATCTTTTATCATTATACTTGGTTTATAACAACAAGAAAAAGTTATTCCTATATTTTTTATATGACCTCTTAAATAATTATATATATTTAGTATAATTTTTTCATCATACCCACTCAAACTACACCCTGGCATAAATAATACATCAGCATCTTCATCTATAAAAGTTTTTCTAAATAATTTATTATTGCTGCTAATTTGATGTATTTTATATGGTAGTTTACTCATTTTATCACCTTCCTTAAACTTATTTTAAAATAATTTTTTATATAATTTACAAAACAATATGGATTGGCTTAGCCAATCCACATTATTTTTCTTTTAAAGATTTATTTAAATTACTATTTTTTTCATTGTAAATCTTTTTAAGCATATATCCAAGTATACTTAATGCAAATAATATCATAAGGCCTGTTACTACAAATTTTAAGGAACCTGTTAACATATCTCCAACATAAGAATATATTATAGTTGCAGGAAGCTGTCCTATGCCTGTTGCTATAAAAAATGAACTAAACTTCATTGAAGTAAGACCTGCTGCGTAGCTAACAAGGTCAAAAGATATAAATGGTAGTAATCTAGCTATTAATATTGTATGTTTTCCGTACTTGTCAAAGAAGTTATCTATGTTATCTAATGCATATTTGCTTGTAAGCTTTATAACTACATCTCTACCTAAAAATCTTGCTATATAAAAGCATAATGCTGCTCCTACCATTGAACTAGTCCATGAAAGCATTGCTCCTTTTACCCACCCAAATAAAGCCGCATTAGCAAAAGTTATTAAAAATGCTGGAAGTGGTGCTGCCACTGATTGAAGTATCATAAGTAAAAAAGATATTATAGGTGCTAATATACCAAAAGATAATATATATTCTTTTATAGCATCTATGTTTAGCATACTTAAATAAAATATCATCTGATTTATACCTTTATTTATCTGCGGTATAAATAAATATATACCTATTACTAATAACGATACACCTATTTTTACTGATATATTTTTTAATTTATTATCTATTTTTATCACCTACTATGTCCTATTTATATATTTTTTATGACATTATGACCATTTATAATATAATTCATAATAATATTTAAATTTTTAAAGTCATTCTTAAATATTTTAGCATAAACAGTGCAAAATTCTTATAAATATATATATTGTAATTTTATATACCAATAACTACATATATTGATTTTTTCTATACATAATTTATATTTTACAAAAATTTATTTATATATAAATTTTGTGTAACAATTTTTATCAAGATGCATATCATAAATATTAATATGTATAATTGGAGGTTTTATGCCTAGAAATAAAGGTCTTAATAACTGTAATTTACTAGTCAATAATTGTAATTCATTTTCTAATCAAAATCTTATACTAGTTACTATATTGGCAGCAATCATAGGTCAAGAAATAGAAAACGATGAAGAATTAGCACTTCTTGGTACATTTTTTATAGTTTTAGGAGAACAGTTATCTTTAGTCTCTGAAAGTAGAATAGTATGTAGAGAAGTCAATAAAGAATTAGAAAATTTAAATGATGAAGCAGAAGTTGATGAAATTAATGAAGTATTTTTAAGAAATACCTCAAGAAAAAAAGTAAAAAAAATTAAGAAAAAATACATAAAAAAATATAGTGACAAAAAATAAAAAGGCTATAATTTATGCATTATAGCCTTTTTATTTAACATTACTCTCTATAGTAATTTTTTTCTCTTGCTGTTTTTTGATCATTATTTAAATTACTATTTTTAGTTCTAGTTTTGCTGCTATAGATAGCTTCATTTTCTGATGCCATCTTAGCATTTACTTCAGTTTCATTAGCTCCATTTATACCTAATTCATGTGCTATTTCTATTTTTTCATTTTCATAATCTTGCATTCTTCTAGTGCTATGTTTTTTTTGGTTAGTCATGTTGCCACATCCTTTGGTTTTATTTCTATATATATTATTTCACTTCTATAATTTAAAATTCTTATAAAACATTACCAATTTATATATCTATCTACCATGTATATCTTTAAGCTTTTCTTTATCAACCCTTACTTCACTATCACCATATGCACACTTGCTAAATATCTTTTCTGCTTCTTCTAAGCTTAATCCTTTTATTTCCATATTCTTAGGGTCAGATTCTCCTATGTTATCTTTATCTAATCCATAGAGATAACATACTGCTTGTGGTAAAAAGCCTAGAAGTCTTGCTCCTATGCAATCTGCTGCTAGTGGATCTGTTGATGCTATAATAAGTCCTGGTGTATCTACTGCCATTCCATTATGAGGTCCTGTACCTACCATAGCTTTATCACAGCTTATTATACTTAAGTCTATAGGTATTTCATTTGCCATAGCTCTTATGAATCCATGCAAGTCCTTATGAATCCCTGTATTTTTTTTTGGATACCCATGGATTTCTGCTGGCGGCCATCCCATTGCTATATTTTTTATCGCACTTGTTATTGTTGCTTCTTCATGATGCTTTAACTGAGTAAATGATATTATTACATCTGCTTTATTTACTATTTCATTTATAGGAGTTGATTTTATTATGTCATGCTTTAGCTTTAAATCTATATATGGACCATAATTCATATCAACAAATTCTATTTTTTCTTCTTCTATTATTTTGTCATACCCTACATTTTTCATAACCTCTGTAGTCTTTTTACTTCCAGATCCTGTTGCTATATATATTTTGCTAGGTTCTTTTTCTTTTATATACTGTATAAGTGTTTTTAAAGTTTTAGGACCTACAATTCCTGCATCTTTTGGTTTGCTATCTTTTACCCAGTTAGGATTTATAACTACTACGTCTCCTTTTTTTATAATTTTATCTATTGGCAATAAATCTAAAGCTTTTTCTAATGATTTAGATTCTGTCATTGCCTTAGTTATTGAAACTATAGGTTCTTTAACCCTTCTCTCTCTTATCATAAAATCACCTCGTCTTTAGTATTTTTTTTAAATTTTAAATTTTATGTAACTAGCTATTATCATCAATATTTATATATCTATTATTTTCATATATTTAAATAAAATACTAGCAACTACTAAAGGATTCTAATTTCATATATAAAAATAGTCTAAGTTTGTATAAAACTTAGACTATTTTTACCCATTTACTTTCAAGAAGGGATATTTCATTTTTATTTTCATCAACTATTTGATGTATTGCTATTATATAATCGTCTTCATATTCTATCTGACTTTCTACCACTACTTCATTATTATATTTAAGCTGCTTTTCATAAGCTACTAAAAGTTCACTTATTCTATAGTTTTTAAGTACTTCAAAAGGCATTGAATCTATTATCCACATTATATAATGAGAATTACCTACATGTATATTTATATCTATATCAGAGTATCTTATATCAAAATTCTTAGATATATCTATTCTAGATGGTCTTCTCATTTTTAACTTATTTATCTTAACACTTCTATCCTCTTTTACTTCATATCTCTCATAATAGCTACTTGGTATACTGCAAGGCTTAGCTTTTTTTATATCTATATAAAATGCTAAAGTGTCTCCACTTAATATTAATTCTTCTTTTTCATTATATATTTTAAAGTTTCTAAGTGCATAAAACTTTCTAAATGCTTTTACATATGTTACAATTTTAAGCTTTTCTTTATAATTAGCTTTACCATGTACTTTTATATCATAATTAAATATAACCCAAGTATAATCACTTTCTTTAAAATCAGTAAATGATGCTCCTAAGCTAATATCCTGGCTAAATGCTGCATCTGACATAAAATCCATATATGACGAAAAATTACATTCGCCTCTTATATTCGTATCTCTATACGTTACTTCATATATTTTTTCAAATACTTTAGACATAATTAAAACTCCTAATACTTGTAATTATTCCTCTACTTTATTGATTATACTTCAAATTATATTCGAAATCAAATTAATATTATTTTACATAATTAAACTCAAAAACTATATATTTTACTTAGTTGCCAATTTAGTATATAATTCTATTATAGAGTAATTATTTAATATTCTATTACCAAGTTATAATATATTTATTATAATATTGTTCATATAAAAAAGGAGAGATATATATATATGGCTGTAAAAATAGTTACCGATAGTACTTCTTATATACCTAATGAGTATATACAAAAATATGACATATCTATCGTCTCATTAAATGTAGTTATGGATAATAACAGTATACGTGAGCTAGATGTAGATAACAAAGTCTTTTATGATGATATGGAAAAATGTGAGGAAATCCCTAAATCATCTCAACCATTTCCCGAAGAAATGTTAGATACATTTGAGAAAATAGTAAAAAATGGAGATTCTATTGTAGGAATATTCTTATCTTCTAAACTAAGCGGAACTTTTTCAAATGCTAACTTAATAAAGAATATGACAATTGAAAATTATCCAGATGCCGATATTACAATAATCGACTCTAAGACTACTTGTATGCAAATGGGATTTGCAGCTATTGAAGGTGCTAAAGCATCTTTAGAAGGAAAATCAAAAGACGAAATAGTTGATATAGTAAATCATACACTTGATAAAAGCAATTTCTTATTTACACCAGAAACACTGGAGTATTTAAAAAAAGGCGGTAGAATAGGTTCAGCTTCTGCCCTTTTAGGTACTTTACTTCAAATAAAACCAATTCTTACTGTTAGAGATGGTATAACTGGAGTATATACTAAAGTTAGAACTAGAAAAAAAGCAATTAATACTATTGCTAATACCGTGTTTGAAGATATCGAAAAAAACGGACTTGGAGATGTTATAGTCCATCATATAAACTGTGAGGAAGATGGATTAGAGCTTGCTAAAGCTTTAGAAGCTAAGTTAAATATTCCTGTTAAAATACAATCTATAGGGCCTATTGTAGGTGTTCATGTTGGACCTGGAAGTATAGGTATTGCTTACTTTACAAAATAATATAATTTTAGGCACTTATTATTTAATGATAGCATTTTATAAATTACATATTTTTCATTTTTATTTAAGTAAATAACTTTTAAATATTATAAAAGGTATGAAATACAAGTTGTATTTCATACCTTTTTATAATATTTATTCATATTTACAATTATTTATTCATAGCCATAAATATTTTTTCTGGAGTCATTGGTAAATCATTTATTCTAACACCTACACCATTGTATATAGCATCTTGTATAGCCGGTGCTGGAGTATTTACAACAACCTCTCCAACAGACTTAGCTCCAAATGGACCTGTTGGTTCATGAGTTTCTACAAAATCAACTATTATATTACCTACATCGCATCTAGCTGGTATTTTATATTGCATAAATGTATTAGTATCCATTTTACCTTTATCCGTATATCTTATTTCTTCAAATAATCCAAGTCCTATACCTTGTACTATTCCACCTTCAACTTGAACTTTAGCAAGATTTTTATTTATAACAGTTCCACAGTCTACTACTGCTACATAATCTATTACATCAACTTTACCGGTTTCTTTATCTATTTCAGTTTCTACAAATCCTGCTATAAATGGAGGAGGTGAAACAGGGCTACCATGAGATGCACATCCCACTAATTGATTTTTTTCAGGCCCTACGGTACAGTCAACAGCTATATCAAATACTAATATAGACTTATTTTCTGTAAATACTTTTTCCCCATCAAACTCTACATCTTCTTTATCTACACCAAGTCTAGTTGCTCCTAAACTCATTATTTTATTTCTAAGTTCATTAGCAGCTTTTACTACTGCCATACCTGTTACATATGTTGTAGATGATGCATATGAACCTGGATCATATGGAACTACATCTGTATCTGCTGCTATTACAGTTATTTTATCCATGGTAGTTTCAAGTATTTCACAAGCCATTTGAGAAAGTATAGTGTCACTTCCCGTACCCATATCCGTTGAGCCTACTAGTAATGTATAATTTCCGTCATCGTTTAATCTTATTTCAGCACTTGCTGTATCTATCCCTGCAATTCCAGAACCTTGCATAGTAAGTGCCATACCAACACTTCTAACTTTTCCATTTCCTAAGTCTTTAGATGGGTATTTTTCATTCCATTTTATAAGATTTTTCCCTTTTTCTATACACTCTTTTAGATCTACTGAATTTAAAGTCTTATCATATGCAAATGAAATTTCTCCTTCATTTACTATATTTTTAAGCCTAAGTTCAGTTGGGTCCATATTTATCTCTTTTGCTAATTTATTTATAGTAGACTCTACTGCAAAACATCCTTGAGTAGCACCATATCCTCTAAATGCTCCTGCTGGCATTTTATTAGTATATACTACATGCCCTTTAAATCTAGATGCTTCTAATTTATTGTACATTGGCATAGTTTTTTCACCTACTAATCCAAATGTAGTTGATGCATGTTCTCCATAAGCACCAGTATCAGATAATGCATCTATATCTATAACTTTTATTATTCCATCTTTAGTGGCACCTATTTTAACATTTAATTTCATAGCATGTCTACTAGTTGAACAATTTTGAGTTTCTTTTCTGTCATAAAGTATTTTGGCTGGTTTTCCAGTTTTAAGTGTAACTATTGCACTAAATATTTCAACACAAGCAGTTTGCTTACCTCCAAAACCACCACCTATTCTTGGTTTTATAACTCTTATCTTACTAGATGGTATGTTTAAAGCTCTCGATAGATGTCGCCTAACATGAAATGGTATTTGTGTAGAACTTACTACTACCAATCTTCCCATATGATCTAGGTAATTATAAGATCTATAAGTTTCCATCATAGAATGAAGTTGTGATTGAGTATAATATGTTTCTTCTATAACTACGTCACATTCATTTAAAGTTTTTTCTACATCTCCTTTAGTATAATTATGAGTTGATACTATATTTTTCTCTCTAATCATACCTATATCAAAGTTGCAATGTCTCTCTTCATCATGAACTAATATATTAGTTTCAGTTGCCTTTTCAAAATCAAGTACTGGTTCTAGTACTTCATATTCTACTTTTATCATATTCATAGCTTTAACTGCTGTTTTTTCATCCTTAGCAGCAACTATTGCAACTTCATCTCCTACATATCTAACAGTATCTTCAAGTATTAATCTATCATATGGCGATGGCTCTGGGTAAGATTGACCTGCTAGTGTAAACCTAGTATCTGGTACATCTTTATATGTAAGTACACATTCCACTCCATCTACTAATAAAGCTCTTTTAGTGTCTATATTTTTTATTTTCGCATATGCATACGGGCTTCTTAGTATTTTTACAACTAAAGCATCTTTTGATGCTAAATCGTCTGTATATACTGGTTTTCCTGTAGCTATTGCCATTCCGTCTATTTTACCTATACTTTTACCTATTATCTTCATTTAATTTACCCCCAGATAAGTTTTAACTGCTCTTAGCTGTCCCATATACCCTGTACATCTACATAGATTTCCAGTTAAGTAGTGTATTATATCCGCTTCTGTAGGATTGTTTAATTCTTCTTTCATTGCTATTACTGTCATTATAAATCCTGGTGAACAAAATCCACATTGTTCAGAACCTTCACTAACTAATATCTTAGCAAAGTCACTAGCTTCCTTTTCTAATCCTTCTATTGTTGTTATCTCTTTATTTATAGCTCTAACTGTTAAAGTTGCACAAGATAGTACTGGCTTTTTATCTATCCATATAGAACATAAGCCACAGCATCCTGTATCACAGCCTCTTTTTACACTTAAGTTCCCTAATTTTCTTAAAGTGTCTACTAAATACTCTTCACATTCTATGTCAACTTTTCTTTTTTTACCATTTACTTTAAGTTCTACTAACATTATATAACCTCCATTATAGCTCTTTTTATAAGTACCCTAGCCATAGCATATCTATATTCTTTAGATGCTTTCATATTAGTTCCAAAAGATAATTCATCAACTGCTATTTGTACAGCCTTATCTATATTTTCATCAGTTATATTATTGTTCGATAAAAACTCACTTGCATTTTTTGCTTCTTTTGCAACTTGAGGTCTAGCTCCTATACATATTTTAAATGTATTATCTAATTTTGATACTGCTACATTTACTATTGGATAGTCACTTTTAGCATTTCTTAAAGATTTATATGATGCTTTTTTATTATTCTTTTTTATGTATATCTTAGTTAATAAATCTTTTTCATAACCTTTATCTAAAAATTTATCTAAAGTCATTCTTCCTTTACTAAAAGTCTCTATTTCAGTATCTAAACAAAGTAGAGCTATTATTAAATCAGAAAATCCATACTTAGAAAATACTGTAGCACCTACAGTTACAACACTTCTAAATTGAACTCCTATTATATCTCTTACACTGTGGTTTAAAATATCACCAAAGTTATTTTTTATTATATCACTAGTTTCTAATTCTCTAAATGTTGTCATAGCACCTATTTCAACATAATCTTCATCTTCTTTTATATAATCTAGATTTAAATTAGATAACTCTATTCCTGTGCCTATTCTTTTTTTACCCATCCTTAAAAAAGCACTTCCACCTATTATCTGATTATTTTTTCTTTTCATTAATATGGCATATGCTTCTTCTATTGTTGTCGGTTGAACAATGTCTGTAAGTGTAAACATATTTCCTCCCCAATTTGTATTAGTTTTGATTAATTATACCACATTTTAGCCATTCTAGACAATAAAATTCGTTATATATACTAACGTTTATTTTCCATTTAAAAAGTAAGTTCGATTTTATTTAACTTAAAATATATTTACTATTTTTAATAAAAAAAGTCATTCTAAATATTTTTTAGAATGACCTTTAAATTTAAATATTAAGCAAAAGCTTCATTTCCTATAGCTAATTCTTTTATAGCTTCTATAACTCCATTTTCATCATTGGTTTTTGTTACAAACCTTGCTTTTTCTTTTATTTTATCCTCTGCGTTTCCCATTGCAAAACTATAGTAAGCCGATTCCATCATCTCTAAATCATTCATATGATCTCCAAATACCATAGTTTCTTCATATGATATATTAAATTTTTTTTGTATTACTTTTATAGCTTGCTTTTTATTTCCATTAGATTCACATATATCTAGACTATTAGGCCCAGACATAGATATACTTAAATCTTTCTTATAATCTTTAATATTTGTTAACACGTCTTTTATTATATTTTCATCTGCAAAAACACTAACCTTCATTATACTATCATTTATCTTGGTTATATCTTCTACAACCTCAACATCTGTATTCCATGCTTTACAAGCTATCTTAACCTTTAAACTTTCACTATATGTTTTTTCTTTTCCACAAAATATAGTATTATGATTAGCATATTTTCTTATAATGTTTGATATACTTTTTAATTTTTTCTTATCTATATAATTTTCATATAAAACTTCGCCCTTATAGACAACTAAATTTCCATTGTTAGGTGCAAGTATTATATTATCTATTATTTCTTTCTTAAATATATTAGTTAAAGACTGTATTTCCCTACCACTTACTGCTGCAAATAGTATGTTATTAGAATTAAGTTGTTCTAAAACTTCATAAAATTCTTTATCAACACATTTATTTGAGTCAAGTAGTGTCCCATCCATATCTGAACCGATTAATTTTATCATACCCTTTACTCCTTGCCATATATTTTGTAAATTTATTGTATATCACTTATACAACATTATATAATAATTATAAACTTTTAGAAAGGATTGTGCTTTATGAAAATAGTTTCATCAAAAAAAGATCTAGATATAGCCCTTAACGATAGCGAAAATAAAATTGTAGTTAGTAATTTTAAAATTGTAAATTCTTTAAAGTTGCTTAACAATATTAATATAACGCATGCACAACGAAACAGATGCAAATATACCCTAGAAAATAATATAGATGATTCGGCATTTTTAGGATTTATAGGTTTTGCACCAATAATATCTGAAATAGGAAACGTTTCATTCTTAAATTCTATGGGTATAATTTCTAGTGTAGGTTTACATCAAATACTTATAATATTAAGTCATTATACTATAAAATATGACGATAAAAACAATAATATTATATTAACTAAGATATAATAATTCATAATAAATTAATTTTAGGAGGGCTTATGATTATAAATATAACCGATTTAGCAAAAAATGCGTTAGATAATTTATTTATAGAGTATAATGTTGATTTAAAAAATATAAGACTTTATTTAAAAGAAATTGCATGACATGGACCTATATTTGACTTGGCTCTGGATGAGGCAAAAGAAAATGATAATATATTTAAAGTAGATGGGTATAATGTAATAATTGATAAGGATTTATCTACTAAATTTAGCGTTGTTAACATCTATTATAATTCATTTGAATATTATGGTAATTTTAAAATAACAACTGATTTTATATGGAAAGATGAATACCATTACTGCGATTGGTCTAAAAAATGGTAAAAAATACCCTAGCTTACTAGGGTATTTTTTATATTAGTCTTATGTCTTTATAAAATTTCTTGTTTATAAAAAGTTTAGTTAATATTTAATTTTGTTGTAATTTAAAATCCTTATTACCTAAGACTCTTATTCAAACAAGCTTAAATAGTCTTCATATCCTTCTTCTTTCATTTTCTCTTTAGGTATAAAGTTTAAGGATGCTGAATTTATGCAGTATCTAAGACCACCTTTTTCTTTAGGGCCATCATCAAATACATGACCTAAGTGAGAATTGGCCTTGCTACTTCTAACTTCTGTTTTGAACATACCATGAGAAAAATCACTTTTTTCCATTATAGAATTTTTATTTACTGGCTTTGTAAAACTTGGCCATCCACATCCTGAATCAAATTTATCTTTTGATGAAAATAAAACTTCATCACTTACTATATCTACATATATACCTTCTTCTTTATTATCAAAATACTTATTTTTAAATGCAGGTTCAGTCTTATCATTTTGTGTTACTTCAAATTGAATTGGAGTTAGTTTCTTTTTTAGTTCTTCTCTATTAAAATTATTTTTATCCCAATTTTCCTTTATAAACTTATATCTACCTGATCCTACATAATACATATAGTAATGATTTGGATTTTTCTTATAATAATCTTGATGATAGTCTTCCGCTTCGTAAAATTTAGTAGCTTCTCTTATCTCTGTAACTATTTCAGAATCAAATACCTTACTATTTTCTAGTTTTTTCTTTGATCTAGTAGCAATCTCTTTTTGCTCTTTATCATGATAAAATATTACAGTTTTATATTTTTCTCCTCTATCATTAAATTGACCATAACTATCTGTTGGGTCTATTTGTTTCCAATATATATCTAAAAGTTCATCATAACTTATTACTTCATCATCATAAGTAACTTCTATAGCCTCTATGTGGCCTGTTTTATCACTACAAACTTCTTCATATGTAGGATTTTTCGTGTGTCCTCCAGTATATCCTGATACAACTTTAAGTACTCCATCATATTTATCAAAAGGTTTTACCATACACCAAAAACATCCACCTGCAAAAGTTGCCTTTTTTATCAAACTTATCACTCCTTATAAAATATATACGTTATTTATTCCCTTTTTCTACATTAGATAATCTCCTTTTTATATAGTCTTTTTCTAAAGATATTTTATAATCTTCATATATATTAGCACTATTATTATTTAATATATTTTTTATTTAGATTTATAAATCTTATGTAGTAGTATACAGAAAGTGTCGTTATGACCAATCCTAAAATCAAGTACATATGTATTGTTGATGTAGTCATATCTATATTTTTATTTATCTTAGATTCTTGTGGTAACTTTAAAACTATAGACATTGAGTTATTTATAATATGTAAAAAAATTGGAATTAAGATATTTTCATATTTTATATATAATATACAAAGCACCCCTCCAAACAAACTTGCAAGTATAGATTTATCTATGCTATGACCTATTCCGAATAAAATAGATGATATTAATATACCAATTTTATAATTATATTTTTTAGATATACTGATAAATAATACTTTCCTAAATATTATTTCTTCTAATATTGGTCCTATTATTGCTACACTTACTATCATTATAATAATATTTCCTGTATATATTGGATCACCTGATGATGTTAATAAGCTATTTTCATATGGTTTATAAGTTAACATAGCTATAGATATTAATAGCAATGTAACTCCTAAGCTTAACATAATGGAGTTTATATATCGTCCTATTATTTCTTTTATGTCTAATTTTTCTTTGAAATCTATGTAAGATTTTTTTATATCATCTATTGATATCCCTAAATATAATAATAAAATTATTATAGATATTACCTGAGTACAAATAATAAATACCTTATTTCTATCATCATATATAGATAGATTCATAAGAATACCTATATACTTATAATTAAAGGTTAGTACTATTAAAAATGATATTACTTGTATTAATATAAAATCTATTATTTTTATATCACTCTTTCTCCTCATAAAATGTCTCCTAGTTCATATATGATTTTTACATTTTAATACTTCCCTTTATATTATATCATTAGATATCAATTTTAAATTAATATTATTTATCATTAACTTAAAATAAAATATTACTATTGTTTATATACAAGCTACTTACCTAAATTTAAATGTATAACTTTATTTTAAATAAAAAAGAGCTTATATATTAATCTATATAAACCCTTTTTATTTATTTATTTATCAAGTTCTAAATATGCTTCTAATCCTTCTTTTAAAATTTTAGATGCCTTAGCTAAATCTTCTTTATTTAATATATATGCAAGTCTTATCTCATCTTTTCCAAGACCTTCTGTTGCATAAAATCCTTCAGCAGGACAAGGCATAACTGTTTCTCCATCTATATCAAAATCTTTCAATAACCATTTTACAAAATCATCAGCACTTTTAACTGGTAATTTAGCAACTATATAAAATGCACCAGTTGGTTTTTTACATATAACTCCAGGTACTTTTACAAGTTCATTATATAATACGTCTCTTCTTTCCTTATATTCTTTATTCACATCTTGTAGATAAGATTTATCAGTTTTATAAAGTTCTACAGCTCCTATTTGCTCTAAAGTAGGTACTGATAGCCTAGCTTGACATAATTTTAATATTTGTGCCATAAATTCTTTATTTTTAGATGCTAGTGATCCTATTCTAGCTCCACAAGCACTATATCTTTTAGATACACTGTCAACTATTATAACTCTATCTTCTACTTCTTTAACACTTCCTAAACTAGTATATTCTCCATCATATACAAACTCTCTATAAACTTCGTCTGCTATTATCCATAAATCATGTTCTTTAGCTATATCACTAATCATTTTTATTTCTTCCTTAGAGTAAACTACTCCTGTTGGATTGCCTGGGTTTGAGAATAATATAGCACGAGTTTTTGAGTCTATCTTTTCTACTATTTCTTCCTTTTTAGGTAAGTGGAAACCATTTTCTGCAAGTGTAGTTATTGGCTTGATCTCAACACCTACTGAATTTGCAAAACTATTGTAGTTTGAGTAAAATGGTTCTGGTATTAATATATTGTCTCCTTCATTACATAAAGCTATCATGCAGAAAAATAATGCTTCACTACCACCATTTAATATAAGTATATCTTCCTTTTCAAAATCTATATTATATTCATTATAGTATCTTTTTATAGCTTCTCTAAGTTCGTCTAACCCTTCTGATAAAGCATACTCTAATACATCTTCTTTGTTACTTGAAATAGCTTCAAAGAAACTTTTAGGTGTTATTATATCGGGTTGACCTATATTAAGATGATAAACCTTTTTTCCTTTTTTCTTGGCTTCTGCTGAATAAGTTAATAATTCCATTATAGTAGAAGCTGGTACTGATTTTATTCTTGAAGAAATATTCATAACGTTTGCCTCCTAATGATTCATTGTCAGTTATTTTATTTTTGATATCTAATTAACGTTTCATCTATATTCTAACATAAATATAATTTTTTTTTAATGTTTTTACATATTTACCCAAAAGTAATTATTTTCAATATATTAAGTAAATTTAGTAATATATTGAATTTTATTGTCTATATGTATATATTTATAAATGTAAGTGTAGTATTTAACTTAATAATTTTATATTAGTACTAGGAGGAATATTTATGACAAATTTAGTTAGCCCTAATTGGTTAAAAGAAAATATGGATAATAAAGACTTAGTTATAGTGGATTGTAGGTTTGACTTAATGGACAAAGAATACGGTAAAAAAAGCTACAATGAGAGCCATATAAAAAATGCAGTAAGAGTTGATATAGAAAATCAGCTATCTAGTGAGGTTAAAATCCATGGTGGTAGACATCCTCTTCCTAGTGTAGATGACCTAGTAAATACCTTTAAAAGTATAGGGATAGATAATAATTCTATAGTTGTAGCATATGATGAGGGTGATTTAGCAGGGCCTTCTAGATTATGGTGGATATTAAAGTATCTAGGTCATGATAAAGTTTATGTTTTAAACGGAGGTATAAATGAATTTAAAAGCATTGGTGGAGAAATTACTAATGAAATACCAAAAACTAAAATAGGTAACTTTAAAGCTACTGTAAACAATAATATGAGAGTTGATATGAATTATGTAAAAGAGAGATTATATAATAAGGATATTGCTATCATAGATTCCAGAGAATATAAAAGATACTTAGGTGAATTTGAGCCAGTAGATAAAAAAGCTGGACATATACCTAGTGCCAAGAACTATTTTTGGATGGATGTATTAAATAAGGACAATGAGTTTATAAACTTAAAATGTTTAGATGATTTAAAAAGACACTTTGAAAAGTTAAATGATTATAAGGAAATTATAGTTTATTGTGGTTCTGGTATAACAGCTTGTCCTAATAGTTTAGCTCTTAGTGAAGTTGGTATATGCCATAAAGTATATCCTGGAAGTTTTAGTGACTGGATAAGTTATGATGAAAATGAAGTTAGTACTTTAAGCGAATAAATTAAAAAGCATGTTAGGTAATATCAACTAACATGCTTTTTAATTTAAATTATTATTTCTTATCGTTATCCACAACAACTTTATTTTTTCCTGTATTTTTAGCTTTATACATATTTTCATCTGATTTTTTTAAGGTATTTTCATAATGTATATTTGAAAAAGCCACTCCTATACTTACAGTTGTTTTTATATCCTTGCTCCAACTTATACCTTCTACTGAAGACCTAATCATTTCAGCTAAAAGTAATACTTCTTCTTTTATTTTATAACAGGATATTATTACAAATTCTTCTCCACCATACCTACATAAATAAGTGTGTTCTTGCAATAATTTTTTTATGGTATTAGTTATAACTTTTAAAACTTCATCTCCAAATTGATGCCCATAAGTATCATTTATATATTTAAAATTATCTATATCTATCATTACTATAGAGAATTTTATATTTTTATCCAATAGCTCCTCATATTTACTATCAAAATAAGCTCTATTGTATGTATTTGTCAGTTTATCTTGTAATGTTAAATGTTTCATACTTATTAACCTATTTTTATTATACCTATGTATTACGACAAATATAATACTTCCAAATAGTATTATTATAAATAGAAACTTTATCATATTATTTTCCTTCTCTAACTTGTACTCTTTACTAGCTTGTTCTATTATATAATATGAATAATCTTTGTATTTATTGTCTTCAGATTCTTTTATTACCTCAAGTAACTTATCTGTATATAAATTCGCTTCATTATATTTTTTTTGTTCTTCTAATAATTTTATTAATCTTGTTAAGGCATACCTTATGTCCTGTTCTCTATTTTTTTCATATTCATCTTCTTTAAGTACTTCTTTATATGTATATACAGCACTATCAATATCTCCAATAGCCTCATAATATTTACCCGTAGCAAGTTGATATATAGTTTTTCTATTTCCCACCATTAACTTTTCATTATTTAACAGTTCTTTAGATTTATCTAAATATATCTTTGCTTGTTTTGAATTATTTTCTGATAAATAAATTGAAGATTTTATAGTATATATCAATATATTTAAATCATAATATTCATTTACATCTATATAATTACTATATTTTTCTACCTCTTCTATGTATTTTTTTGCATTACTATACTCATTGTTTTTTAAATATATTTCAGCTATGTTTAAATTTCCATACACTTGTATAAATTTATTTTTATATTCATCATTAATTTTTATATCAAGTCCATCTTTTATACTCTTTATTCCGGTGCTTTCACCTTCTATCTCCGAAAACAATACACCTAGATCTACTAAGCATTTAGCTTCATTAAATTTATCATTCATTTTTTTAGATAATATTAGCGTGTTTAATATATATCTAGATGCTTTTGCATAGTTTTGTTCTAGTAAATACGCACTTTGAAGTTTACTGGATACTATAAATTTAGAATTTATTGATAAATGCTTACTTTGTTCCATTGTAGTTAGTATGTTTATAACTTCTTTTAATCCTCTTTCTGTATTTCTAATATAATCAGTCATTTGAATTATATATTCACATACTATGTTGTAATCTTTAGGCTTTATTTTTGAAAATTCATTTTTTAAGATATCTATTGCTTTATTATATTGTTTATCATATGTATTTTTTTTAATTTTACTTTCTATTTGCATAATCTCATTTTTTATATTTTGTTTATGTGCCCCATATGATAATGATATACATGTAGCAATAGCTATGATTATATATATTATTTTTCTTATTTTTACTCCCCCCAAAATATATCCTTTCTTTTTTGTATAGATATTCCTAAACTTCTTACAGTTTATATTTTATCATATTTTTAAATTTTGTCATATTTTACATTTTTATTTAATTATTCTTTATATATCAAACTATCTTCATAGTTACTTTTATAATAAAAAACTCCCTATTTCTAGGGAGTTTTTGTTATAACCTATTATTTTTTATATCTTTTTGTATCTTCTTTAAAGCTTTTTTAGAGCCTCTTTTTATATCTTTCTCTAATTTTCTTTCCTTGTAACTTACAAATAAAGAATTTAAATCATAATCTCTAGGGTATAAATCAATAGCTTTTAGATTTAAGCTAATTCTTTTTATATTTACATCTATTATCTCTTCATTATACAATACCTTGACGTTGTTAAACTTATCTACACCTTCATATACTATAGCAAATTCATCTTCATCTAGTAATTTTACTCTATCTCCCATTTCATAATTAGGTATACCTTTTAATACTTCTAATGCTTCTTCTGTTTTATTAATTTTATTTCTATCTACTAAGTCAAGGTTGTAATTCTTACTTTCTATATATCTTTTCGCTCTACTTAGTACTTTATTTCTTATACCCATTTTCTTTGATATAAATAAAGCATTACTATCCTCTGATTTACCTATAGTAAGTTTATATAATGGTTCTAATGTATTTTTATCAAACATCATTCCTGCATTTTCAAACTCTGGATGCATTGTTGCAAAATGTTTAATCTCTGCATAATGAGTTGATGCTACAATTATAGATCCCATTTTATATAACTCTTCAAGTATTGATATTGCAAGACCCGCACCTTCATTAGGCTCAGTTCCTGACCCAATTTCATCAAATAATACTAATGTTGACTTATTTGACGCATTTATAATGTTTGCTATATTTTGTATGTGAGATGAAAATGTACTTAAAGAATTCTCTATGCTTTGATTATCTCCTATATCAACAAATATCTTCTCAAATACGCTTATTTCAGTATTTTTATCTGCACATATATCAAATCCACATTGAGTCATAAGAGTTAAAATTCCAACTGTTTTTAAAGCTACAGTTTTCCCTCCTGCATTAGGTCCTGTTATAACTAAACTTCTATAATCCTTACCTATTACAAAATTAAGAGGAACCACATCACCTTTAAGTAGTGGATGTTTTCCATTTATTATATTTATATATCCATAGTTATTTAGTTTAGGTGTTATTCCTTTTATAGAATCGCTATATTTAGCTTTTGCAAATACCATATCATATTCTGCAATTATTTCTATATTTATTTTTATATTTTGTATTTTTTCATAAATAAGGTCTGTTAAATAAGAAAGTACCTTGTATTCTTCTATAGATTCTTCTGATTTTAAAGTTATAAGCTCTATACTAAATTTTGAGACACTATTAGGTTCTACAAAAACTGTATTTCCTTTTGATGATGTATCTAATACTACACCATCTACCTCATTTTTATATGATGCTTTAATAGGTATTACATACCTTTCATCTCTTTTACTTATTATAAATTCTTGTATATATTTTTTGTTTCCTGATGCTGTTAAAAACTTGTTTAATCTTTCTCTTATTTTTCCTTCAGCAACTTCAATATTTCTTCTAATTTTTTTTAATTCTTTACTAGCATTAGAATCTACTTTATTTCCTTTTATACAATACTTAATTTCTTCCTCTATACTTTTACACTCTGTTATATTAAGTGCATAAGAACTTAATGCAGGGGAATAAAATTCTTTATCTATCATAAAAGATTTTATCTTTTTACATCCTCTTAAAAAATCTTCAATACGTATAAGTTCTGTAGGCTCTAGTATCATTCCTTTTTCTACTTTTTCTATAATCGGCATTATATTAAAAAGTCCTTCTAAAGGTATATGATTGCTATTTTCTATTATTTTTCTAGCTTCATTATTTTCATTTAACCTTCTTTTAACTACTTTATAGCTACTACTTGGCATTAATTTATCTATAAGTTCTTTTCCAAGTGAGCTTACGCAATATATTTTAACTAACTCTTTAACTTCGTTTAATTGTAATTTTTCATATGTTTGTGTGTTCATTTTTATCTCCTTTATTTATCAGCTTTTATTCTTAAAAGGCTTCTTGATAAATAAGGACTTTTATTATTGCTCCTTATTTATCAAGAAGCTCACACACACTCTCAAAATATTTATTTTTTTTCAAAAAAATCCTCTCCTTCCTTAATACATTTTATTATCTCATATAAATAAGGTACTTTCAATATATCATAATCATTTATAATGTTTTTATATTAAAACATTATTTAATTAAATCAAATACTATTTTATTAATAAAAAAGTACTGGAAATTTTTAATTCCCAGTACTTTTGTTTAAAATATTTATGCAACCTCATAAAATTCTTCTACAGAGCTATCTTCTTTTTTATTTATAATTATATATTCTATACTTAAAACTATATTAAAAATCATCATAACTATAAATCCATATAAAAATGGGTTTAAATTATTGCCTATACCAATAGGTGATGATTTCATATATGCATAGTTAGCATTTATCGTTCTATCAACAAAAAATATTACTATATGATATAAATTTGTTGTAATAAGTATTTTCTTAAAATCATCTTTACTCATACCTATTTTCTTTACAAATAGTAAATAAACAGACCCCCAAAGTAATAGTATATGACCTATAAAATATGAGAATTGAGTTATATGAGGGAATGAAAAAGGATCTAGCCCTAAAAATATTAATGCTGATATTGAACCAAACATTCCCCAATAAGATCCCATTTTGCAAATGAAATCTTTCTTAAAAATCAATCCTATTGCCAACATAAGTATTGCTATCCTACAATGAAATAATGGTAGACCTTCTCTGATAAAATTATAGTTTCCAACAAAGTACCAAAGATATAATGTTAATTGTTGAACTAATAATATACTACCAGTAAAAACTTCAAATAATCTACTTTCCTTTTTTGATTTTATAATAAGTAAACTACCAAAAAAAGCTATCAATAATAATATTATGTGTATAATTCCAAAGTTAACAAAATTATTTTGTTCTGTAGATGTCCTAAAAAAATAATAAAATTTACCCATGTATGTCTCCTTAATTTGATTGTATACCTTCAATATTATAAATTGCTATAAGCTTTTTTGCAAATATTAAATTAATCCAATTATTTTTAGGAGACTTTTAATTATATTTTGATTAATATAATTTAATATATATGTTTTTCATTTCTTCTTCACTTATCTTTACATAATTGTTTTGTAATAGTCTTTGTTGTGTATTTATAACACTTTGAGCAAATATACTTATTTCTTCTTCCTTCATTCCAAATTCTCTAAGTGGTTTTTTAGTTAATAAATTATTCAATAATTTTTCTATTTCAAAATAAACATTTTTTTCATCATCTAATCCTAAGGTTTGAGCTAATACCTTATTTACTTCTTTTATCTTTCCATTTGGATTTTTTTCATTATAAAGCTTAAATACTTCTGTAAACATATGGTAGTTAGCCTCTCCATGAGGAACATGATAAACTCCACCTAATGGGTAACTCATAGCATGAACTGCTCCCACTCCAGTATTACCAAATGCTATTCCTGCATAGTTACTAGCCAATAAAAATTCTTTTAATAAATTTTTTCTATACTCTTTTCCATTTTCAACAATTTCTTTGTATCCTTTAATGATTATCTCAATTGCTTTTATAGCAAATAACTCTGTAAATGAATTTGATTTTGGTGAAACAAAAGATTCTATAGCATGTATTAATGCATCTACTGAACTCGACATAAATACATTAAAAGGCAAGTTCTTCATTAATTCTGGTATTAAAACTGCATAATCTGGAATTAATTCATCACATGCTAAACCTAGCTTAGTGTTTTTAGATTTTATTTCTGCTATAGATATATTTGTAACTTCACTTCCAGTTCCACAAGTTGTTGGTATTATTATAAGTTCTTTTTCTTTTACAAGTTCTACTTTTCTTTCAAATAAGTCTACACAATCATCAACATCTTTAAATATTAGCAATTTAGCTATATCTATAACAGTTCCACCACCTATAGCTATAACTCTTTTATAATCTAAATCTTTTATATCTTTTATTATGCCATTTATCATTTCATCATTTGGTTCTCCATTGCCATATTCATTTTGCAAAACCAAATTACAATCTAAGTTTAAATCCTTTATAAATCCATTATATATAGAACTACGAGTTAATATTAAATCCTTCTTTTCTAATTTAAATTCATCCACAAACTCTTTGAAGTTTTCGAAAGAATGAATTTCTGTTAATAGTTTTAATTGTTTCATATAATTTTCTCCTTATGTATTATTAATCTAATCATTTTTAATTTCCATCATATATTACTCCCACTTAAAACTTTTCCCTAATTTTATCTTTAATTATATATATAATTAAGGATAAAATCCATAATATAACTTAAATATTTATATAAAAGAGGTCCTTTCAATCATTTTTAAATTTAAAAATTTACATTAATAACAATTCTAATTATTTAGAATATTACATTTACAAATATTTACAATTTTCTGTGTTATAATATAAAAAAGGACTTTTATATTATAACTATGGATCCATATATATAAAGCCCAAACAATATAAGTATAATTTTTTTATTAAGTATAAATAATTATTTATAATAATTTAATAAAAGAATAATACTATAAGAGGATGGTGTACTTTATGAAAAAACTTGAAGCTCTTCTTATTATAGAAGGTATATTACTTGGAATAATTGGTGTATTATTCTTTACTAATCCAATACAATCATACTTTAATTTCACAACTATTGCTGGAATAATGTTAATTGTATCAGGTATATTTACATTAATTAGAGCATTTAAGTCAACAGACAAATCTCACTATATTTTTAGTGGTATTATAAACGTATTATTTGGTCTTATATTATGGTTATTCCCTATATCTACTACAAGTTCATTAATATTTGTATATGGTATATGGGCACTTGTAAGAGGACTTTACCTATTTATAGTATCATTTAAAAGAAAAACTTTTGGGTTTAATGCAAATACTTTATACAATATATGTCTTGTAATATTAGGTTTATTAATATTTATAAATCCTATACAGATATTACTTTATACTCCATTTATAATAGGAATTTATTTTATAATATCTGCTATATTTGAGATATACTTAGGTTTTAAATTATAG
Source organism: Romboutsia sp. 1001285H_161024_C4 (assembly GCF_015550185.1). Taxonomy (NCBI): domain Bacteria; kingdom Bacillati; phylum Bacillota; class Clostridia; order Peptostreptococcales; family Peptostreptococcaceae; genus Romboutsia; species Romboutsia sp. 1001285H_161024_C4. The sequence continues at coordinate 136,392 of NZ_JADNAJ010000005.1, forward strand.
TAATTACTAAAAGCTAGTCAATTGACTAGCTTTTTTTTATAAAAATATTATTATGTATGAGTTTTAATTAAAATGATAAACTAAATATATATAAAGGAGGGATGCTTGTGGATAAACTACTATGCTCTTTTAAATCTGTTATAAATTGTGATAATTTTTCTACTTGTAGTAACTGCATGTTTAATAAACATTTTGTGCATCATTCTAACATGTCAGTTTTTAATATAGATGCTCTATCATTTGATAAAAGTCTAGTTAATGATACTAATTCTTTAACTAACTTTTTGAGTAAATTTATATCTGCATTGGATGAAAATTATAATGGTATGGAAATTTCTGAAATTCACTTTAAAAAAGATAATAGAGAAAAAAATCATTATGAACTAAAAGTAGTAAGTTATCCTTTAAATCCTAAAAGCTACATAAATAAATCTTAAAATAGTGTAAAATTTATATACACTTTAAGACACTAAGTTATTTAATTATTTTTGCCTTCTTGATGAACCATTTTTATAAGTAAAAATCCTATTCAAAGTGTATTATATTTTAAAACTTTAAATTAAATTATTTTAGATATTCAAATTACAAATATATAAAAAAGGACAGTTTAATTTTTAAAATTATTCTGTCCTTTATATATATTTATAAATAAGATTATGTATAAAATATTTAATTAAATAAACTATACACATATTAATTTACATTAATAATTCTTTCATTATGTCATTAGTTCAATAAATTATTTTGTGTTGAATTGTACTTTTTTATAAGTTCAACACCTAATATTGCCGATATTATTATAAAAATAGCAAGATTTATTGGGAAAAATAACACAAGTAAAAATATTGCTACAATATAATTTTCCATTATCGCACTTAAAAAAGTAGTAGCAACTACGCATGCTGAGAATACTGGGTCTACTCCAAATATAATCGAGATAGCAAACCCCATAGTAATTCCAGAAAACATTATAGGGAAAAGATGCCCTCCAATCCATCCTGTTGAAATACATAACTCTGTTGCTAAAAGCTTGAAAAAGCATATTATAAGAAGCCATGCTAATCCTAGACTTTTCCAATTTAATATTATATCTTTTAACTCATGTTCTCCAGAGAAAAATATATAAGGTATTGTTATACCTAATATTGCTAATAATCCCCCTCCTAAAACTGCTTTTATTACTTTATAATCATCTAAAGGTTTTAGTATCTTATTTAATACACTTCCCATTTTTTTATAATACAATGTTAAAAGCAATCCTACTATTAAAAGAGGTATAAAAAATAATAGTTCCCTTTTGCCTATATTAGCCTTTGAAAATCTTGTTATAAATGATGCTCGATTATCAAGTTTTGATAATAAATCAAATACATAAAAACCTGAGGATATAGTTAATACATATACTATTGTCTTAGCTTTTTTTATTTTATCTTTATTACTTATTAAACTATAAAAACCATATAATGGAGCAGCAAATATGATACCTATAGTTGATTCTATACTTGATTCAATTAAAATTTCATTTAGATCATTTTCAATTTCTTTTCTTTTAAATCCATATTTAAGTAAATCACCGGATAAAGTAACTAATCCTCCTACAATTCCACTTAATGCTGCCTCTGGCCCAAGACTCGCTCCAAACCAAAGAATAATCAATGCTGATATTATTGACTTATGCAACGATTTATACTCAACTCTTTTGGTTTCTTTAAACTCCTTTAAAACAATTGGCATTGTTTTTGGATATTTCCCAAAATATTTTTGACATAATCCTACCATAATGCCACCTAAAATACATACAAATAAAACTAAGTAGTTATTATTAATCTTAAATATAAAGTCATACCATATCAAGTTTATTCCACTAAATATTAAAGTTAAAAATAACCATGTGATAGCTCCAACACACGCTCCTATTAAGATGCTATAACTTCCAGCAACACACAAACTTAAAAATCTTTTCATTTGTTTTTCTTCCTTTGTTGTAAATTTTAAGATATATAATAAGAATACACTTTGTTTTATATATTACTTCTTATTTTTATATTTTATACAATCTAACTATTTTTGTCTAACCCCTAAATCTTCTTATATGTTAACCGGTATGTTATTTTTTATTTATATTCCAATATTTATGCTAATTGTAAGTATATAATATATATTTATAAAAAACCCTACGTCAATTTTTCAGACGTAGGGTCTTTTTACTTAATATATTCATGTAAAGCTTTTATATTATCCTCCATATTAGCTTCTATACACCACATTCCTTTATAAGTAGTACTCTTAAAGCTACCCTCATAAGGAATCATATTCTGACTTACTTTGAAGTTTATATTTTCATTAATAATACTTTTAAGCTTTTTAATATCATTTATAGGTATATTAGTACTAACTTTTCCTATAATTGCCATAGCCATTTCAAATTGCTCATCCTTTTCTTTTTCTTCATACTTTTTTAAAAGTCCTTTTAACACATTTCTTTGTCTTTCAGTTCTTTCATAATCTCCATTACCTTTTTTTCTTATTCGAGAATAGGCTACAGCTTGGCGACCATTTAAAGTCTTAATTCCACTTCCTTTTATGTAATCAGCTTTTTTATCTAGTTCTTCTATTTTATTTAATTCTACTAGATTTTTATTTATCTCTTCAACTTCATAATCTTTTAAATCTATATCAACTCCACCTATAATATCTATAACCTTAGCTAGGCTATAAAAATCCACGGCCAAGTACTTATCTATATCTAAATCAAAGTTTTTATTTATAGTATCAAGTGCAAGTTTTGCACCTCCATATGCATAAGCATGATTTAATTTATCTTTTTTGTGACCTTTTATATCTACTAAGGTATCTCTTAAAAGCGATACTAAATTAACTTCTTTGTTTTTTAAATCAATACTTGCTATTATAATAGAATCAGAACGAGCTGGTTCATTATCTTTTCTTCTATCTAATCCAAATAATGCTATATTTATATTCTTATTACTTTTAATATCTTCTTCTATATTTTGTGGCTTTATATTTATTTTTTTATTATTTTGTGATTTATTTATTAGCCCTACTAATAATAATATTGGTATTATGATTATTATTAATGCTACCAATATACTTCTTTTCTTAAAGATCTTCAATTTTTCACATCCTTTTAATTTTCCTTTGATTTTTCACTTTTTTGATTTACTTTATAGTTATAATACTTCTTATTTTTTAATAATTAACTATACCTATAGCTCTTACCTGTGAACCATCTGCATTATCATATTTTAAAGGTGCAGCTATAAATAGAAATTTTTCTGGTAAACTTTCTAAATTAGTTAAATTTTCTACTATTACTTTACTTTTTTCAAATAGTATAGTGTGAATTTCAAAATCATTTGATTCATAAGTATCTACTGATAGCATGTCTATCCCTATACCTTTTATAGATGTATTTGCTAAATAAATTGCACACTCTTTAGTTAGTGTAGGATAGTTTTTATAATATAAATCTTTATTAAAATATTTACTCCATCCTGATTTAAATATTATAAAATCACTTTCTAATATATCTTTTTCAAAATTTTTAATATAATCTAGTTCTATTTTTTTCATATTATTTACATCTATAAGCAAAGCATTTCCTAGGAAATTATTTATTTCCATCTCATCTAAACTTTTTCCCTTGCTATCCATATGCTTAGGTGCATCTATATGAGTTCCATTATGAGAATACATACTTATTAAAGTTTCTTCATATCCATCCTTCTCTATATTTGCTACTTTTTTTATATTTGGACATATTCCTTTCGAATATACTAACATATCATCATGTAATTTTTGAGTTAAATCATATACCTTCATATCTATTCACTCCTAATTTTATATTTTCCTCAATATAATTAATATGATTATAGCACATACATTTACCATAAAGTACATGTTTTATTTTTGTATATTTTTTTACATAATAATTTAATTTTTAGCACAAAATTTTCTTTTATTTCATATATAAGATTAAAGGGGTTTACTCTTACTAAATTTAAAAGGTTGGTGTTTTGATTATGATTTGTAAAAAATTTAATAGATGTAATAACTGTAATAATAGATGTAATTGTAATTGCACGAATAATAATTGCAATCATCATTGGACAAATCCAAACCATATTTGCGGATGTAATAATGGAGGAGGTTCTAGACCAAAGGTTTGCCAAGATGAAATAAGAAGAACTAACAACTTGATAGATCAAATAGATAATAAAAATGAAGAAGCTATAGATAACTTAGAAAATGCCTTAGATAATTTTGATAATGTTAATTTATTAGCATTAAGAGATGATGTAGCTAACGCAAAATGTCAGCTTGATAAATTGACTAACTGCTTAATGGATATAATAGATAATTTAGGTGATGTTGTAGACGAATTTAATGATGAAGCTATACCTAATCAAGTTAAAGGTATAAAAAATGTTTTAAAAGCTTTAGATGATCAAGATGATATAGCAGACTTAATAGAAGATTTAGAAGATGCTTTTGATGATACAGTAGACTGTTTTAGAGAAAATTGTAGAAGAAATTCAGATGACGATAATCATCATCATGATCATGATTGTCACTGTAAATGTGAGTGTAAAAAATGCAGAGATTAATATAAAAAATCTAGCCCTAAATTAGGCTAGATTTTTTATTTGTACTTTAAGTATTTTTTATAATCTTTAAATTTCAATTTAAACTTTGGTATACCTACATAATATGGTGATATTTCATAAAGTGGGAAATATATAACTATTCCATCTTCATCTATATAAAAACTTTGATCTTCACTTATACCTTTAAATCCATAATCATCTTTAAAATATTTTTCAGGTTCTTTCATAATTTCTTCTCTTATAAAATCATTTATAAGCTTTTTATAATCTATACCTTCTCCAAATAAATCTTTAAGCTTTAAAATTTTACCTGTTAATAAATCATAATTGTAGCTTTCTAAGTAAGTCATTCCATGTGCTCCACCACTAAATTTATATTTAGTCATAGGTATACTTATTATTCTATTTCTATCATAAGTTGCTTCGTAGTTAATATATACTTCATATTTATACTTTACACATTCCTTACATTCTTTACTTATCTTAGTATCATACAGTTTCTTATACTCTTTCGCCTCTAGTTTTGTATTATTTTTAAAATCTAATACATCTTTATATATCTTATTGTTTATTTCGTTTATTATATATAAGTCAAATTTTTCTTGACAAATACATTCTTCTTTAAGTTTTATAATAGGATAATTTATATCATATATAAAAAATTCACTATCCCTACTTATATTAATTTTAGATATATACAAGCAATTTTCCATTTAATCACCTCTTTAAATTAACATCTATATACTTATATATATGACTTTATGTATTTGTATAATATTAATTTAATTTAAATTGGTGTTAAAATTCTATATTAAATCATGAGCATATTCTTTTATCGGTGCTTTTATTAGTAATAATATAGCACCAATTATAAATATTGTTGCTATTAATACTTTTATGAATATATTTTGACAAGTAGATATTATATGACCTAAATTTGACCAATAAGTCCATATATACTTTTCTACAAAATCATATTTATCTTTAGAAAACTCTACTAACAAATATATAACATAGAGTAAAGGTATTCCTGAAAATAAAAATACAGTGGTTATTTTTTTTAGCCTATAAACTAATGCTCCTATAAAAAGACCTAGAGCGCTAAATATAAAATTGTTTATAAATGTATTTATAATCATATCTAATATAGATAATAATGTGTCATCTTGAATTACAAATGATAGTTTTGTAAACAACTTAGATCCTGTTATATTTTCATGTATTTTATTTAATACCTCGCTTACCTCCCAAAATATAGACCTATTATATATTGATACCTCATATCCACTAATTCCTTCTAATATAATCTTTTGTAGAAACTCTACACCAACACCAATTATAGTAGATACAAAGCACAAGCAAAGGATATATAAAATCATACTTTTTAAATAACTTTTTCTATCACCTTTTATACTTATAGCAATACTAAAGTCCTTTTGTGAAATACAAACTGAATATACAAACATCATAAGTCCTAATATATAATAAATTTCACTTTTAAATATTAGAAAATTCTCTTCTATTGTATAATTTTTAGTATATATGACACCTATTAAATTCATTCCATCTATGCTAATAATTAATAGTAAAAGAATAAGTATATATATATATGTATTTTTATTTAACATCTTTAAGTATGGTTTTAATTCTTTCATTATTTTATCTCCTCTTTAGAAATACTTATAAACATATCCTGAAGGCTCATTGCCTCTATATCTAAACTTAACTCTTTAATTTTGTTTAATTCCTCTTTACTTAACTTTTCATAATATGCATAAGTTTCATTATTTCTAAAGGTTTTAATAGGCTTTTTATTTTTAACTATGTCTAACTTATTTAGATCTTCTTTGTTTCCACTAATATATACTGAGTTCTCCTTTAAATTTTCTATACTATCATTAAAAACTACTTTTTTATTATTTATTATTACTACCTCTTCCAATAGATTTTCAACTTCATCTATTAAATGTGTTGCTATTATTATAGTTTTAGGGTAATTTATATAATTATCTAGTAATAAATCATAAAACTCTACTCTATTTAATGCATCAAGGCCTATAGTTGGTTCATCAAATATTACTATATCGGCATTAGAACATATTCCGATTATATTAAATACTAATGTTTTTAATCCTCTTGACAGATTTTTGTACCTCTTTTTTGTATCTATATTAAATTTTTTACAAAGCTTATGTTGAAGTTTTTTATCGTAGTTTTTGTAAAAATAAAAATATATATCAAATATGTCTTTTATCTTGGCATCTTCATTTAAATATTCTTTTTCTCTAACTATACATATATTTTCTAATATACTTGGATTTTTTCTTGCCTCTACCCCCTTTATATATATTTTACCCTCTTTTGATAATAGTTGATTAGTTATTATATTTAAAAGTGTAGTTTTCCCTGCCCCATTTTTACCTAAAAGACCATATATTTTATTTTCATGAAAATCTATATTTATATCGTCTAATATTTTTTGATTTTTGAAACTATAACTTAAATTCTCTACTTTAACCCCTATATTCATTTACTCCACCTCTTTGTAACATTTAATCATATCTATTAATTCTTGTTTTTCTATTTGAAGTTTTTTAGCTTCTATCAATAATTCCCTTATAAAGATATTCTTAAAGTTTTCTTTTCTAAAATTTCTTATAATTTCTTTAGCACCCTCATTTACAAACATACCAATTCCTCGTTTTTTATAAACTACATCTTTATCTACCAACGTATTTATCCCCTTTAATACTGTTGCTGGGTTGATTTTATAAAGCTTTGATATTTCAGTAGTTGATGGTATTTGTTCATGTTCTTTTATTTCATCTATTAGTATTTCATCTTCTATAGCTTTTGCTATTTGAATAAATATTGGTTCTTCTTCATTTAGTGTAAGCTTCATGCAACCTCCTTACCTAAATGGTTAGTTAATATAGTAACTAACCTATTTTTTAAAAATGGTAATACATTTTATACTAAATAGCAAGTTAATTTTATTATTTGATAATTATTTTTAAAATATATTTAAATGTTAATGACAATGGGTAATAATAATTACTATAATTAAAATATAGGAGGATTTTATGAGTTTTAAAAGAATAAACAGCTTATGCACTACAAATAATGAGAGAAGTTTTGTTATAGTTTATAACTTTAATGCAAAAGATACTTTAATGATTAAAAACATATTAAAATTATTAGGAATAAAAGATGTTTGCACTTTAAATAAAGATAATGCAAACTCTAAAATAGAGGACATAATAAAAGGTAATATAGATGACACTTGTGTCCAAGGTATAAATCAAAGGGCTGTTATATTTAATAATATAGCACATACTAAGATAAGTGGATTTTCTGATAACTTAAGAAAATTTAAAATAAATAGACCTTTAATGGCTGTAGTTACAGAAGACAATATTTCCTGGTCATTAAATACTTTAATAAACAATTTAATTAATGAAAGAAATGCAATAAATAGTGGCAATACTTTAAATCACTAATTTATATCTGCATTTTTTCCTAAATATTATCAATATTTAGATGTTTTATTGATTATTTTGTGCTATGATTTAAGTAAGTAAACTAACTTTGATTATAAAAGAAAATATAGACCTTTGTTATTTATTTAAGTTATATATTATCTAAAAAAATAAGTAGGAGGTATCTCCTACTTATACTAATAAAAATATTTCAGTTGTTTAATTCTACTTGGGTGTCTTAACTTTCTTATGGCCTTAGCTTCGATTTGTCTAATTCTTTCTCTAGTTACACCAAAAACTTTACCTATTTCTTCTAAAGTTTTTGGGATATCATCATCAAGACCAAATCTCATTCTAAGTACCCTTTGTTCTTGTTCAGTAAGACCTGTTAATAGTTCTTCTATCTTTTCTCTTAGGTTATTTTTTTCAACCTCATGCATAACTACATCACCAAAATTAGCATCCGATGGTATAAATTCAACTAAACTACTATCTTCATCTTCTTTTATAGGTGTATCTAATGATACTACATTTTTATCCCTTTTTAGTATATCTATCACTTTTTCTACTTCTAACTCACATATTTCTGCCAATTCTTCAATTTTTGGATCTCTTTGTAATATGTTTGCAAGTTCTTGCTTTTTTCTTTTTACAAAATTTATTCTTTGATGAAGATGTACCGGTATTCTAATAGTATTTTCACAGTCATCTATGTACCTTGTTATACTTTGCTTGATCCACCAAGTAGCATAAGTACTAAATTTATATCCCTTTGTATAGTCATATTTTTCAACAGCTTTAATTAAACCAATATTTCCAGCTTGAATTAGGTCTAGCATATCTACATTTTCTTTTCTATATTTTTTTGCTATACTAACAACTAATCTGTAATTTGCATTAATAAATTTTTCCTTAGCTTCTAATGAAGAGTTAGTTATTTCCTTAGCAAGTTCTACTTCTTCACCTGCAGATAGCATTTTGTACTCCTCTATTTCCTTTAAGTACATTTTCATTGCATTTGATCCACCTGATGAGTCTGAATAAATATAATTTTCGTAAGTGTTTTCAGTTTTAGCCCCCATAATCTAACCCCTTTTGCATATAGTTCAGTAATTAATATATTAAATTACCTTTACCTAATTTTATAATATGATTACTAATATTAAAAAATTCCTTTTAAGATACTTTTATAGCACATAAAAAATTATAATTCTTTAAATAATTTAATATATAATTTTATCCATGTACTTTAAAAGAATCCTCCTTTAATTATATTTGATAAAAGACATGTTTATATCTTTTAGTCAATAGATTTATTATTCTACTATTCTCTCTTACTTACCAAATTTCCTTCTTTTTTTTATTTTTTTTTAATTTTTTTGAATATATCAAATAAATTACTAAGCTATCTAAAATGTATATATGATTTTAAATTAAGTAAAGCTTTAGTTCTTATTCAAAGTAAAGTTAAATAATTATTATAAAAATTTATTTCAAAAAGAAAAAAAAGACTGCTTTATAGCAATCTTTTTTTCCCGAACGACTTTAATAAGTCCCCTATTAATAAATCCTTAGCGTTTGCCCCAACACTTGCGGTTTTATAGTTATTTTTTAACTATTTAATAATACCATCATTAAAAAATCTAGTCAAGCAAATATACATTCTACTTACTTAAAGAGTTTTATTTAATAAGTTTTTAGTTTTATTAGCTTAATATATTTGTAATAAAAAATCCTCTTAAGTAAGAGGATTTTTTGTACTTATATATGTATGTTTATTAGTGTTTGCAACCACAATCATCTCCACAGCCACATTCATGACCTTCTTCATGAGAACAACCGCATCCTTCGTGATTATGAGCCTCTTCATGTTTTTTAGCTATTTCTTCCATTTCAAAGAATTCTTTAACCATTTGTTCATATGTTGGAAGTGAAGCTTCTGTATCATACTCTTCTCCAGTCCAATCAGCATACATCATAGAATCTCCATTAGTTAATACTAATCTTCCTGCCATAGTCATATTGTCAACATCTTCTAAGAAATCTATTTGCTTTTGAACTACTTCACCTTCTAGTTCTATATCTTCATCCATACAAGTTACTATCATAACTGGTGCATAGTAATCTTCTTCATCTTTAACGTTAACTACTATATCTAATGTTCCTTCTGCTCCTTCTTCAAATTCAGCTAAAGGTACATCTGTATCTATCATATCATGTGGAACTAATAAATCTTCCATTAAATATTTTATAACTCTTTCTTTTACTAATTGTTTTGACATGTTAATATCTCCTTTCTTATTAAAGCTTTTATAGTAAAACTTTACCTTTTTATAGTATACCACATTTGTTTATTTTTCAATCTTTAATAGCTAAAATTTCACTTACATTATAAATTTATAATGTCTTTCCTTCAAGATTTTATCTATATTTCGACATTTTTAGATAATCATTTACATATCTTTACAGTATATTTTTTGTTATTTTGTATGTTATTATTATTCACGAGGGGATCCCCCCTAATCTAAAGGTTACAAATCAGTAACATTTTAAAAATATTCAATCAAAGAGGTGTATTATTTTATGAAATTAAATAAAAAGATAAAAACTTTATTAGCTTTAGGTGTAATAAGTGTTACAACTGCATCTTCAATGATCCCAGTTAATGCTTTATCTAAAGATACTATTAAATCTAATTGTGAGAAAAAATCTATATATGTATGTATAAATGGAGTTGACTTTAAACTTCCATTAGACGTACTATGTCCTATAAAAGCAAATGTACCTAAATTTTCATTTGATTTAAAAAATAACTCTGTAACAGCTTTAAATCCTGATAAAAATTCTGAAGCATGTAAAAAACCTTCTACTTCTAACAATAATACTAATGTAGATAATAAACCTTCTACTCCTAACAATAGTACTAATGTAGATAATAAACCTTCTACTCCTAATAATAACACTAATGTAGATAATAAACCTTCTACTCCTAGCAATAACACTAATGTAGATAATAAACCTTCTACTCCTAGCAATAACACTAATGTAGATAATAAACCTTCTACTCCTGACAACTCAACTGCTCAAAGTGGTAATTTCTCATCTTATCAAAGAGAAATTGTAAATATAGTAAATGCTGAAAGAAGTAAAAGAGGTTTAGCTCCACTTACACTTGATAGCTCATTATCAAATGTTGCTACTAAAAAATCACAAGATATGATAAATAGAGGATATTTTGATCATAATTCACCAACTTACGGTTCTCCATTTGATATGATGAAGCAATTTGGTATAAGCTACAAAGCTGCTGGAGAAAACATCGCTATGGGACAAAAAGATCCACAAGATGTTATGAATTCATGGATGAACTCAGATGGCCACAGAAAAAATATATTAAGTCCTAACTTTACTCATATAGGTGTTGGTATTGCCAAAGCTAGTAATGGACAACTTTACTGGACACAAATGTTTATCGGAAAATAATAAATCAAATAAAAAGGTAGTCATAAAAAATGACTACCTTTTTATTTTGCTTAATTTATATACTAAATTTTTATCAAACAGAAATCATACTATTTATTAAGATTTTATTACAATCTTGTAATCCACTTTATACTAAAAATAGTTTATAGTATACTATATTGGAAATGTATTATGGTTAACTTTAAAAGTTGAAAGGAATGAAATTTATGAATAAAGGATTTAAGAATTTTAAGAAAAAGGCTATAGGTTTGTCTCTTGCACTTTGCTTAACAATAGCAAACTTAGGAGTAGCATTTGCTGATGGTTCACGTGTTGTTACACTAGGTGCTAACTTAAACCCTTCTCAAAGAGAACAAATGTTAAAATACTTTGGTGTTAATGAAAATCAGGCAGTTATAATAGAAGTTAACAACAAGGAAGAAAGAGAATACTTACAAGGAGTTGCAACTGAAGAACAATTAGGTAAAGTTACTATGTCTTGTTCTTATGTTGAGCCAACTAAAAAAGGAAATGGAATAAATGTTAAAACTGCAAACTTAACTTGGGTAACTAGTGCAATGATAGCCACTACTTTATCTACTGCAGGAATAGAAAATGCTAACGTAATAGCAGCAGCTCCATTCCCTGTATCTGGTACTGGTGCATTAACAGGTGTTATGAAGGCATTTGAGGATGCTACAGGTAAGTCACTTTCAGAAGAAAAAAAGGAATTAGCTACAGAAGAGTTAGTTACAACTGGTGATTTAGGTGATTCAATAGGTCAGGATAAAGCTACTGGTGTTATAAATGATATAAAAACAGAAATCATAAAAAATAACACTAAGGATACAGTTCAAATTGCTGATACTATAAACAATATAACTAATAACTATAATGTTAATCTATCTGATGAGCAATTTAAACAAATAGAATCTTTAATGTCAAAGATAGCTAGCCAAGACTACAATTACAATGACATGAAAGATACTTTAGAAAATGTATCTAATGTTGTTGAAAATAACTTAAAAGATCTTGGTGAAAGTATACAAAACTCTGGAATACTTGATACTATAAAAGGATGGTTTGAAGGTATTGGAGATTGGTTTGGTAATTTATTCAGTAAAGATCAAAATAAGGATCTAGGTATACTTGAAAATACTAATGACCAAATGTTAGGTGAAAATGCTACTATAAATGCTACAGATGATAAAGCTGTTAATTTACCATCTAGTGAAGAAGTTGAAGGATTCTTTGCTAAAGTATGGAACTGGCTTACAGGATTATTTACATCTGATGAAAAAGCTCCAACTAAAGAATCAACGCCAAATAATACAACAACTACAAATGATGGCAGTTCAAATGTAGAAAATACTACTAATGAAGGTAAAGATATACCAGTATCAAATGAAGAAAATAATAATTCACAAGATACTACAAATAGTGAGAATAACTCTACTGAAATGCCATCACAAAATACAAACCAAAATGATAGTTCAAACGCAGAGATACCCCCTGCACAGTAAAATTAATTAAAAAATGTCTATAAATTAAAAGGTATCAGATTAGAATCTGATACCTTTTTTGTATTATAATTTATTCTTCTATTCACTATATCTTACTCTATCTATTAATGACTCTTTGTTAAATAACTTATTTATAAATTTTCCTATAAATGAACTAAAACATTGCTATTACAGGAATTTATAAACTACATAGTACACCCCACTATTTTTCATAACTTTATATACTATATATCCAATAACAATCCCTACACTAAATGATAAAATTAGAGTAATAAATGTGTAAAATGACCCTTCTAACTTTAGCATTTTAAGTAATTATTTATCACTCATGCCTATAGCTTAAAGTATACCTATTTCTCTTTTTCTAGATATAATACTAGTTATAATAGTATTTATAATATTTGCTAAACTTATAGCTCCTATAACACTTAACTTCTTATTATAATTATTTATTTAACTTAGTCAACAATTTAGACAATTTTATGACTTTTCAGATTTTTCGCATTTCATTTATTTAGTTATATTAATTAATTAAATAAGATATTATATTAATAAAACCATTTATAAACTTTAATATTTTTAGTATATACATACTTTTTATTTATATTTTAAGCAGTTTATATGTATTATATTGTCTTTTTAAAGCAATTTTATTATAATTATCTTAAATAAGAAAGCCTTTTTTAAAATTTTATATTTTATAAATGAAAACTTTCTAAAAGTGCATGTACAAAGATTTTATCTAATCTAAACTTTAAAATGATTATAATTTCTAATGTGCTATAAAAAAGAGATAAATGTCATATAATTAAATTAAGGAGATACTATCATGGAACCGATTAATATTAAGAGACAAGAACTAGAAAACATCTATGGAAAAATCAGTCCATTTGAATTTAAAAACAAACTTTTAGAATTAGCAACTAATCCTTCTAAGAAAAGTACACGTACATTACTTGATGCGGGAAGAGGTAATCCTAACTGGATAGCACATGCTCCTCGTAACGCATTTTTCACTTTTGGGCATTTTGCTATTGAAGAAAGTAAACACACTTGGAATAATGGACCTTTATCTGGTATGCCAAGAAAAAAAGATATATCTAAAAGATTTTTTACATATCTAGATAATAACCCTAATCTTCCAGAAGTAGATTTTCTACGTAAAATGGTTGAGTTTTGCGTATACGAATTAGGATTTAATTCTGATGATTTTTTACATGAAATAACTGATGCAATAATTGGGGATAACTACCCATTTCCAGATAGAATGCTTATTCATATAGAAAAAATAGTTAAGGCTTATTTAACTAAAGAGCTTAAATACGATACTTTAAAAGGTGGAGATTTTGACATTTTTGCTGTTGAGGGTGCTACTGCTGCAATGTGTTATGTATTTGACTCATTAATAGCTAATAATCTACTTTTAAAAGGAGATAAAATAGCTATAATGACACCAGTATTTACTCCATATTTAGAAATACCTCATCTACCAAGATATGAATTTGATGTTGTATATATAAATGCAGATGAGAAAACGCCTGATGGAAAACATACATGGCAATGCACTGATAAAGAACTTGAAAAGCTTTGTGATAAAGATATAAAAGCTCTATTTGTTGTAAATCCTAGTAATCCACCATCAATGGCTATATCTCCTGAAAGTACTAGTAAAATAGTAAATATAGTTAAAAATTATAATCCTGATTTAATGATTATATCTGATGATGTTTATGGAACTTTTGTCCATGGATTTAAGTCTTTAATGTCGGAATTACCATACAATACAATAGGTGCTTATTCATATTCTAAATATTTTGGTGTAACAGGTTGGAGATTAGGTACTTTAGCACTGCATCACAACAATGTATTTGATAAACTTATAAATGAACTTCCATACTCTATAAGAAAAAGAACTAATAAAAGATATGCTGATATGAATACTAATCCAGAAAAAGTGCCATTTATAGATAGATTAGTCGCAGATAGTAGACAAGTTGCACTAAACCATACTGCTGGTCTTTCTACTCCGCAACAAGTTCAAATGGCATTTTTATCATTAGTATCTCTTATGGATAATGACGATTCATATAAAAACCTTACAATAGACATATGTAGAACTCGTAAAAAGTTATTATTTGATAGTCTTGGTATGGATTTAGAATTTGATAAAAATGATGCATCATACTATACTCAATTTGATGTATTAGATTTAGCTAAAGACTACTATGGAGAAGATTTTTCTTATTACTTAGAGATTAATTACAATCCTGTGGATATATTATTTGATTTAGCAGAGGAATCATCAATAGTTTTACTAGGTGGAGGTGGATTTGCTGGACCTAAGTGGTCTATAAGAATATCACTTGCTAATCTATTTGATGATGCCTATTCTGAAATAGGTCACTCTCTTAAAAAAGTACTAGATAACTACTTTAATGAATATAAAAAAGCCTAAAAACAAAAAGAGTAATCTTAATTTATTAAGATTACTCTTTTTATATAATTATTTATACTTCAAATACTTTATTCCATATTAACCTAACTAAAATTACTAAGCCTATTAAATAAGTTATTTTTAAAAATATGCTACTACTAAGTAAGAAATGGCCTAATGCTATTACACCAACAAACACCATGGATTTTATCATAGTTCCTATGTTTGATGCTGTATTAGTATTTTGATATTCACAAGTAAATGGCATATGCTTTTCATTTAAGTTAAAAGTAATCATTGATGATAATACAGTAGCTACAAATCCTATTGCTAAATCTACTATAACTTTTGGTGATAATATTATTATAAATCCTATACTCATTAATATAAATAAAGGAAGTACTAAAAGATATATACTAGCTTTAAAAGCTGCTGTATATATATTTTTCTTATTATTTATCGGAAGTATATCATATATCCAACTAGCTTCATATTCTTTAGAAAATTTCAGAGTTGTTAATATACTTTGGCTCATAAGCACAAAAAAGTACATTAATAGATATACTGGCTCAGATCTTAGTTCTGTTAAAAAATTATTATCACTCCTAAAGCTACTAATCATCATTAAAAATGGCATAAATGCCCCCATAACTAATGATGGATATACTTTTGTTTTAAACTCTCTATCTTTTTTAAGAACATCATATACAAAGTTAAAGAATGCTCTTTCTTCTTTATCTTTACATATTAGTTTGCTAACTTTTATACTTAATTTTTCTTTAAATTTTTTATTGACATAAGTATTATCATTTAATTTTTGAAGGTTATATTCAAATCTTGGTATTAGCTTTACATATACGAATATAGATACTATAGGAACTACAATAGCTAATCCACTCATGATTATAATTAAATTATTTACATCTATATTATATAAAAGATTAAAGCTTGAACCAAACCACATAGGAGGAAGTAGTAAATTCCAAAACTTTGGTTCATATACAAATTGTAAATCTACAAAGGTAAATGCTCTTGCCACAACTTGATATCCTAGTATAAATACCAATATAAATAAAGCTTGAAAAGCATTTAAGGCATCCTTTAGCCTTTCTCCGCTAAATAACTTTAATATGACAAAATACATTATGGCAGTAACTATAATCATAAATACATTTATTAAAAATATATTTAGTATAAATAATAATATAAACTTAATACCATATCTAATACTACAAAGTATAGCTGCTATACTTATTGATAAGCTAAGTAATGTCATATATATGAATATATGTGTAAATTTAGCTGCATTTAGAGTTTTTACATCTACGCCTTTAGTTTCTAATATATCTTTATCATTTATATCAAGTATTACACTTGAAAAATCTGATACAAATACACTTAAGATCATAACCATAAAAAAACTAAAATATAAACTCATTTTTACAATAGGGTTAATATCTAGTGTTATAATAGGTGCTGATGCTAACCCAACAATTGCATATATTATTAAGCTTATATAAAAGTTATTTTTATCTTTACCTTCTTCATTGCTACTTATATTGCGTTGCCCACGTCTACCATCCATTATAAGTTTATGCTTAACTATAAGTCGCATTAAACTATAATTTACACCAGCTTTAGTATATAAATATTTAAATATATCTAGTATTTTTAAAATAAAAGAGTCTTTCATGCTACACCTCTTTTAATACTTTTATAAATTCATCAGACAAATTTGAATGTTCCTCAAATCCTGTTAGCTGGTTAAATATCTCTTCTAAAGAACCTTCAAAATTAGTATTTTTTATTTGTTCAAAGTTACCATCTGCTACAATATTTCCTTTATCTAGAAGTATTATTCTATCGCTTATTTTTTCAACAACTTCCATTATGTGAGATGAGTAAAATATAGTCTTTCCTTCTTGCTTTAATTTGTGTAGTATTTCTTTTATTAAAAGTACACTATTAGCATCAAGTCCACTTAATGGTTCATCTAAAAATAATATGTCTGGATTGTGAAGCATTGAACTTATTATAACTACCTTTTGCTTCATTCCTTTTGAAAATGATGATAGTCTAGACTCATAAGCATGTTCTATTTTAAGTATTTCCATAAGCCTTCTAGCTTTTTTATCACTCTTTTCATAACTTAGCCCATACACTTGGCCAATAAAAGTTAAGTATTCTCTAGCTGTTAAACTTTCATAGACTTTGGCTACTTCAGGAACATAACCTATTTTATTTTTATATTTATTATTAATATCTTCTATATCATTCCCAAATATATATACGCTACCGCTATATCCCTTAACTAATCCCAGTAGTATTTTTATAGTAGTACTTTTACCTGCTCCATTTGATCCTATATACCCTATAATATTTCCCCTATCTATATTTAGATTGATCCCCTTTAAAACTTCTTTTTGACCGTAATTCATCCTTAGGTCTTTTATTTCTATAACATTCATATTCTACCTCCCTGAATACGTTTTACATCTAATTATAACATAGGTATATCTATCTAACAAACTAAGTTAAACTCACGATTTTAAAAATATTTAATCTCTTAGTAAACAAAAATACTACCTAATTAGGTAGTATTTTTTATAATTTATGCTACATCTTCTATCTCACTATCAACTTTATTCTTAAGTACTATGTTAGCTACTATATGTATAGTCATTCCAACTGCTATAGCGATAACTAAGTCAAATACTATAGTTAATATAAATGTAGCTAAAAGAACTACTACATCTTTTTTAGGTAAGCTCATCATTTCTTTCATTTCTTTCCACTCACCCATATTATAAGATACTATTATTAATATCGCAGATAAAACTGTCATAGGTATCATTTTTGCAAGTGGCATTAAAACTACCATTATTAAAAGAAGAGTTATTGCATGTACCATACCTGATATAGGACTTTTCCCACCATTTTTTACATTCGCTGCTGTTCTTGCTATTGCTCCAGTTGCTGGTATCCCACCAAATAGTGCTGATGCTATGTTTCCAAGTCCTTGTGCTACAAGCTCCATATTAGAATCATGTTTGTCATTTATCATATTATCTGATACTACACAAGAAAGAAGTGATTCTATCCCAGCTAATACTGCTATAGTTATAGCTGGTTGTATTAAGGATACTATTTTATCTATACTAAAACTTGGCACACTTGGCATTGGTATGTTTGCTGATATGTTAGTATATACACTTCCTATAGTGTCTACATTTAAGCTAAAAACATTTACAACTACTGTTGAAAGTATTAATGCTATTATAGATGCTGGTACAGTTTTATTTATTTTTGGCCAGTATATCATAATTAATATACATGCTATACCCACTATGAAAGTCATCATATCAAATGTATTTATATTATGTATGTAGCTTTCTATTTTTCCTATAGCTTCTGCTGGAACATCATTTATTTTAAGACCTAGTAAATCTTTGATTTGAGTTATAAGTAAAGTTACTGCTATACCACTAGTAAATCCTACTGTAACAGTATGAGGAACATATTCTATAAGATTTCCAAATTTTAAAAGACCCATTATTACAAGAAGTATACCTGCCATAATAGTTGCTGTTATAAGACCATCCATACCGTACATTTTCACAATACCATAGACTATTACAACAAAGGCTCCTGTTGGCCCTCCAATTTGAACTTTACTTCCTCCAAGGAAAGATATGATAAATCCTGCAAATATTGCAGTAATAAGACCTTTTTCTGGTGATACACCTGAAGATATAGCAAGAGCTATTGATAATGGTAATGCTATAATTGCTACTATAAATCCTGCTACTATATCTTTTCTCACTTGCTCACCACTTAATTCATTTTGCTTAAACATTGTAAATAACTTTGGCGACATATTCTGTTTTTCCCTCCAATAAATTTCATCCTTATACATAATACTCCTACTTTACAATAAAGTCAAAAAAATTTCTTATATTTATTTTAAAAATTTTATACATCCCTATTTATTAGTTTTCAAATTATGTTTTTATAATTTTTAGTGGTATAATATGCTTATGATAATTTTGTGGAGGTGTCTATTTTGACTAAAATATTTAGACGATTATTTATATTCTTATTCATATTTTTCATATCATCTATAATGATACAGAATATAACTATTTTTATAATTCCAATAATTTGTGTTAATCTATTTGCTATATATTATTCTATAAAAGTGCCTATTAATAGAAATCATTCTAAAAAACAAGTTACTCATATAATAAATGTTGACTGTAAAGAAATTACAGATTATTCTTTTTTAGCACTTTTACTTATATTTTATATACTACCTGCATTAAATGATTTTAGA
The DNA here is from genome assembly GCF_015550185.1 of Romboutsia sp. 1001285H_161024_C4. NCBI lineage: Bacteria > Bacillati > Bacillota > Clostridia > Peptostreptococcales > Peptostreptococcaceae > Romboutsia > Romboutsia sp. 1001285H_161024_C4. Next base: position 156,251 of record NZ_JADNAJ010000005.1, read on the forward strand.
TTTAGTACATTATATAACTTTTTTAATGTTTCTTTTAAGCAACAATTTATATTTTTAAGTTTGTTAACTTTTATATTAATATCTTTACTACTTTTATTTGTGTCTATACTTGAACATAATAATACTAAAAATAAAGTATTTGATGAAGGCATAATATTTAATGATGGAGTTTTACATTCTTGGGATGAACTTACTGGTTATAAGTTTGGTTATTTAGTGGCTGGTTCTAAATATGTAGATCTTACACTATACTATGGTAGTATATCTAAGACTCTTAGAATAAATAAAAAAGACCTTCACATATATGAAGATTTAATGAATAAAAAATATTTTAAAATTGCTTAAATTAATGTGTTTTTATATGAAAAGAGTACATTCATAGATTTTAATTTTAATCTATGAATGTACTCTTTTTCGTTGTTTTAAATAAGTTAGGTTATATTTAAATTTTTAAAGATATACTTCTAAATTAATATTTGCTTAATCTTTATCATGTTTTTTAGTATTTAAATTTAACTTACAGCTTATTACTAAATCATAATTTCTAAGAGTAGCATTTATATCACCATTCATTTTTTGCATTAAACTTTTGGCTATATAAAGTCCTAGACCTGTACTATCATTATTTCTTGTTTTATCTTTTTTGTAAAATCTATTAAACATGTTATCTATATCTTCACTATTAAGATTAGTATTATATTCTATAAACTTAACTATAGCAAACTCTTTTTCTTTTTTTATTATTATATCTATATCTGACTTAGAATACTTAAGACTATTAGATATTACATTTTCTATAACTCTAGTAAAAGCATTACTATCTATACTTACAATTATGTCTTTTTCTTCTACATATATATTTGGCTTTATATTTTTATTTGTAAAATCTTCATAGAAACTAGCTATTATATTATATATAATATTATTTAAATTATCCTTTTTTATATTCAATTTATAACTATCCAGTTCTATAAGTGATAGTTTAAAAAACTCATCAAGTAATATTTCAAGTCGCTTTGAACGTTCTTGAATCGTATTTATATATTCATTCTTACTTTCCTCATTTACTTTATCACTCTTTAGCATTTGAACATACCCAAGTATAGATGTTAAAGGTGTTCTCAAATCATGAGATATACTTGCTATTGACTGCTTTAAATTTTCTTCTCTTAGTTTTTTATTTATATTTGTAGCTTCTATTATATCTATTTGATTATTGATATTATAAGCCAACATTTCTAGATCTTTATCTATTAACTTTATATCTATCTTTTTATTAGTTTTATTTTCATTATAGTATTTCAGCTGTTTTGTAATGTTTCTTATTTCCTTTTTTATAGAAAATAAATAGATGAGTAATATTATAATAATTACTCCAAAGAATATTGCTATCATAATTTACTCATTCTCCTTTTCTATCATAAATTTATTTAATATCTTGTTTATTTATTAATATACATCCAAGTGTAGATGTTATTATTATAACTATTATAGCATTTAATCCTAAACTTACCATAACCTCATTACTTGGATATTTTCCACAAATATCAAGTAATCCACCATATGGAATATATTTAGTTAAATACAATACATTTTTTTCTGTCAAAAATGCTGGTAAAAGTAGGATTAATACTCCAAATCCCATAAGTTCTGATTTTATCTTCATTATACTAGCTAAAAGTACATAAAAACTTGTAGATGCGTATAATAGTAGCATATATAAAGTTAAAAACTTTGATATTTTTAAAATATCAAAATTTCCAAATTCATACATTAATCCGCCTATTAATGTATTGAGTATTATTGGAAATAAAGCTATAATACTTACCCCTATAAATGAAACTATTAACTTTGATATATATATACTCGTTCTGCTATATCCATAGTTTATCTTATGCATTATAGTTTTATCTACGTATTCATCTACAAGTATATTTCCTACAAAATATACTAAAATCATATATGTAACAGCTGTAAATCCTATTGCTGAGAATAAAAAATCTTGAGCACTTAAATTTTTTATATTGCTAAAATCATTCATAGTAAATCCATATTTTCTGTTATTTATAAAAGTTACTATTAAGCTAAGAATTTCATCTCCTTGAGGCTTAAATATGTGAAGACCTAATCCTAATAATAATGGAATTAGAGTTATTAGTAGCATTTTTATAAAAACTTTACTTTTTCTTAGCTTGTACAGTTCTGACTTAATTAAATTTTCCATTATAATCTACCTCCTATTAAGTTCATAAAGTAATCTTCTAAATCATCTCCAATAGATACAATTTCTTCAGTTATTACATTAGAACTAATAAGAGCTTTAGATACTTCTATTTGGTTATCTATATAATCATATAATTTTATAGTATTATTTTTTAATACTTTAAAATTAGTAGTTTTTAATACAGATTCTAAACAAACTACAGCTTTGTTTATATCATCTACCTTTATTCTAAGAGCCTTTTTACATTTATCATATAACTCCTTTTGGCTTATTTCTTCTATTAATTTTCCATTATTTATTATCCCATAGCAAGTTGCTACTTGATTTAACTCGCTTAATAAATGACTCGATATAATTATTGTCATATTCTTTTCTTTATTTAATTTTTTTAATAAATCTCTTATTTCAACTATTCCCTTAGGATCTAGTCCATTTACAGGTTCATCAAGTATTAAAATTTCAGGATCAGATAGTAATGCCATAGCTATTCCTAGTCTTTGTTTCATTCCTAATGAAAACTGCTTAACTTTCTTTTTGCCTGTATTTTCTAATCCTACCATCTTTAACTTTTCATTTACACAACTACTTCCTGGTATTCCTTTTTGTATTCTTAATACTTCTAAATTTTCACTAGCACTCATATCTAAATATAAAGCTGGTGTTTCTATAAGTGCTCCTAATCTTTTTCTTTCTTTATTTATTTTATTTTTCTCTACTTCTTTAAATATTTCTATATATCCTTCGCTAGGATTGACTAATCCCGTTATTATTTTCATTATAGTAGTTTTACCAGCTCCATTTTGACCGATAAATCCATATATATCCCCTCTTTTTACAGATATACTTACATTATCTACGACTAAGTTTTTCTTATATTTCTTACTTATATTGTAAGTTTTTAGTATATATTCTTTCATGGCCCCTTCTCCTTCCTTTATACCTATATATTAAGATTTAAGTTCTAATAAAGCATAAAGAAATTATTAAGAAAGTATTAATTTTTATCTATTAGCTTATATCCTATTCCCCATACAGTTTGTATGTATTCTTTATGTATTCCATATTTAGATAGTTTATTTCTAATATTACTAATATGTACTGTTATAGTATTGTCATCTCCTAAAAATTCATCTTCCCAAACACTTTCAAATAAATTAGCTTTTGTAAATACCTTATTTGGATTTTTTATAAATATATTTAAAATTTTATATTCTATATTAGTAAATTCTATTAATTTATCATTAACGGTTACTTCTCTTTGTATATTATTCATTTTTATATCTTTAAAGCTTATTACATCTTCATTTATAGTATTTTTACCTATTTTATATCGTCTTAAATTCGTTTCTATTCTAGCTAGCACCTCATCTATATCAAAAGGCTTTGTTATATAATCATCCGCTCCCATTTTTAGCATTTTTACCTTTAAATCTATCTCCTCTCTAGCAGATATAACTATTGTAGGTATATCCATTTCTTTTCTTATATAAGAAAGTACATCTTCTCCATTTTTTCCTGGTAGCATTATATCTAAAAGTACCATAGATATATTTCCATACTTTATATTTATAATAGCCTCTGTACCTGAAAAGGCAGATATTATATCATATCCATTTTGCCTTAGCATATCACATAAGAGCTTATTTATGCTTATATCATCTTCAACCACTAATATTTTTGTATTTTTCCTCATAATATCCCCTTTATTAATTTGTTATTTATATAATTGTACCATAAACTCACATTTATTTAACAGAGACGAATTTATTGTCTTTTATATAAAATCTCCATAAATAATCTTTAGCTTCTTTAGCGTAATCTATATTAACTCTTTTACTATTTATTATTTCAAAATCATTACTACTATATATTTTCTTATTTCCTTCATAATAAAAATCACTTATAAAAAGTTCTTCACCTAGTATACTTTTACTATTTAAATCTCTACCTATATTAAGTGCCATACAAAGCTTCCCTGGTCCATTAGTTATATTTTTTTTCTGATATGAATTTAAGTCTTTATAATGTTTTTTATATCTATTAAAAGATATCTCATCTATTTCTTTAATAGGTTCTACTGCTCTTATAAGTACACATTCTGGTATATTTTCCTTGTTTGCAGATATATTTAAACAATTGTACATACCATATATTAAGTATACATATATATGACCGCCTTCTAAATAAAGAGGTGCTGTTCTATTGCTTTTTTTATCATTATATACATGTGATGCTTTATCATCTTTTCCCATGTAGCTTTCAGTTTCTACGATTTTTGTTACTATGGTTTCATTGTTGTATTTTCTTATTAAATATTTACCTAATATACCTTTAGCCACTTCTATACCATCTTTATTAAAAAAATCTTTATTCAAATATTATACCTCCTTGTTTTTTATATATTTTAATGTCATATGATTAGTATGTATCAAATTGAATAAATTTAATATCTATATTAGATACATTTAATTTTACTATAAAAAAAGAGTACTATTCTATTTAGACTAAGTACTCTTTTTTATTATTCTTTTTATAATTCATCATTTAACTTATATCCTATACCTATTTCAGTTATTATATATTCTGGATTTGCTGGTTCTTTTTCAATTTTTCTTCTTATCGTTGCCATAAATACTCTTAATGATTTTATTTCACCTCCAAGCGTACTTCCCCATATTTCTTTTGCAATAAACTTGTGTGTAAGAACTTTACCATGATATCTTACAAGTAAAGATAATATATCATATTCAATAGGAGTTAGATGTATTTCTTCATTTTTAATTGTTACCTTCCTTTTGTCAAAATCTATATATAAATCTTTATAATCAAAATTATTTTTAATTATAGCCTTAGGCTTATTTTTTTGCGAATGTCTAATAGCTACTCTAACCCTAGCTAATAGTTCAGCTACAGAAAATGGCTTTGTTATATAATCATCTGCTCCCATATCAAAAGCTTCTACTTTTTCTCTATCTTGTTCTCTTGCTGATACTACTATTATAGGTACATCACTCAAATTTCTTATATTTTTTATGACCTCTATACCATCTATATCTTCAAGACCTAAATCTAGTAATATGACATCTGGAGAGTAAGACATACAAAGAGATATACCTTCTTTACCAGTTGTTGCTTCTTTAACCATATAGTCTTGTGTTGTTAGTGATGCATTTATAAATTTTCTTATTGTACTGTCATCTTCTATAATTAATATAAGATATTTACTCATTTTATTTCCCCTCTGTCTAGTCTTCTTTTGGAAGTATGAATTTAAATGTTGCTCCTTTGTCTTTATTATTTTTTACACTTATATCACCTTTATGGGCATTTATTATAGACTTACATATGGAAAGACCTAGCCCAACTCCTTTTCTAGAATCGCTGTATTTTATTTCACCAGTAAAAAATCTATCAAAAATATTATCTATAACATTTTCACAAACACCCGGTCCATTGTCTTTTACCTCAAAAGCAATATATTCTCCCTCCTCATAAACCTTTATATTTATTTCACACTCCTCTTTAGAATATTTTATAGCATTATCTATTAAATTTATTAATACTTGTTCTATAAGTTTAGCATCCATAGGAACAAACAGTATTTCATTTGGTATATCTATCTTAAGTTTTATATATTGTATCCTCTTTTTTATATGGGATAAAGCCTCTGATATAACTTCTTCTATCATTTCTGGATTTTTCTTAACTTCAAGCTTTCCTTCATCTATCCTTGTCATACTAAGTAGGTTTTCAACTAACCTTATTAACCATTGAGTATCTTCAAATACTCCATGTAACAACTCATCTATTATACTTTCATTTATTGCATCTTTATTTTTTATGATAGTACTAACTGCACCACTTATTCCTGCAAGTGGTGTTCTTAAATCGTGGGATATTGCTCTTAATAGGCTACTTCTTAATCTTTCACTTTCAATTTCAAGGCTAGCTTCTTTTTGCACTTCTGCTAATATCTCTCTGTCTATAGATATAGCCATTTGTGCTATTACCGCTTCTATTAGGCATATATCCTCATTATCTATCTTTTTACCTAAAGAAGAAATACCTATAACACCTAAAGTCTCATTCATACCAATTATAGGCATATAAAAACCTCTAGATCCTGGTAATGTAGCTGTACCATTTCCGGCAATAGTACTATTGTTAAATACCCATTTAGCTACTGCCTTTTCAGACTCTGATATAAAAATCTCTTCATTTTCTTTATTTTTTATATTCTTATATAATTTTAATTCTTTTTGCTTCTTATCCTTTATATAACATACTACATTTTTATCAAGACCTACCGAAAGTAATTCTAATCCTTTTTTTATAATTTCTTCTTTATTCGATAATCTCAAGAAGCTTCTATTTATTTCATATAACATATGAGTATTTTGTTCTCTTTTTGAATATATTTCAACTTGCTGTTGTATTATTGATGTAAGTGTTGATGTTATTATACCTACTATACAAAATACAACTAGTGTTATTATATGATTTGGATCATCAATATCTAAAGTATAAAAAGGTTCTGTAAATAAGTAATTTAAAAGGATTACATTTATAACTGAGCTTATTATTCCCGCTGTATATCCTTTTGTAATAACAGATACTAAAGCAACACCTAGTATATAAATTAAATATATATTTTCTTGTATAAATCCCATATATTTTAATACAGAAGATATTACCGTAACTACTATTGTTATGCATAATAATTTTATTATATCAAGACTACTTACTTTAATCTTTGATATTAAACTACTTTCATTTTTAGTTATATATCTATTACTGCTTCTTCCTTTATAAGGTATTACATGTATATCTATGTAGTCAGCTTCATCTATTAATTTATCTACTATATCTTTTTTAACAAATTTAGAAAATATACTATGAGTTCTATGATTTCTACCTATTATAATTTTGGTTACATTTCTCATTTTTGCAAATCTTAAAATATCTTCCACCATATTATCGCCATGTAAAAGCACAATCTCAGCACCTAGTTTTTTTGCAAGTTCTAGGTTATTTTCTAACTGTTTTTTTGCTTCTTTTGACATTTCTTTCTGGCTTGGATTTTTTATATGTATAGCTATTAATTTTGATAACGATGCTTGTGATATTCTAGATGCAGTTCTAAGTATTTTTTGAGATGATGGCGATGGTGAAACACATGCAAGTATTGTTTCTGAGGTTGGGATTACTATTTCTTTTCCTTTTGATAGTCTAGTTATTTCAACCTCTTTATTTACCTTTTGTGCTGTTTTTCTAAGTGCCAATTCTCTTAGTGCTATTAAATTATCTTTAGTAAAAAAATTTTCTTGTGCCCTTATTGCTTGTTCTTTTTTGTATATTTTACCTTGATTAAATCTCTCTAACAACACATCCGGTTCTACATCTATTAACTCAAGTTGTGATGATAAATCTATTATTTTATCTGGGATAGTTTCTTTTACACATACATTGGTAACAATTTCAATTATATCATTTAAACTTTCTAAGTGCTGTACATTTACTGTAGTATATACATCAATTCCTGCCATTAGAAGTTCCTCTATATCTTGCCATCTTTTAGCATGTCTGCATCCTTTAGCGTTTGTATGTGCCAACTCATCTACTAATATTACTTCTGGGTTTCTTTTAAGAGCTAAATCTAAATTAAATTCCTTTAAAACTATATTTTTATACTTTACTTCTTTTATGTCTAAAACCTCTAGTCCATCTATTAAAGCCAGAGTTTCTTTTCTTGAATGTTGTTCTACATATCCTACTACTACATCTACTCCATTTTCTTTTAGAGTATGTGCAGATTCAAGCATGGAGTAGGTTTTACCTACTCCTGCTGCATACCCAAAGAATATTTTCAATTTACCTCTTTTTGACTTTTCTTCTTCACTATTTAATTTTGATAATAAACTTTCTGGATCTGGTCTATTCATATTTCCCCCATTAACTATTTGATTTTTTCTAAATCTAAGTTAAGATTTAATACATTAACTTTATCTTCTCCAAATATACCCATAAATTTCTTTTCTGTATTGTTATCTATTAATTCTAATAATTTTTCTTTCGAAACTTTACTATATTTTGCTATACGATCTACTTGATATATTGCTCCTTTTAATGATATATGTGGGTCTAATCCACTTCCTGATGCTGTAACTAAATCAACAGGTATTTTCTTATCACTATTTTCTTCATACTTTTTATATAATTTTACTCTTTCATCTATTACTTTTTCAAAATCTTCTCCTGTTGGGGACATATTACTTCCAGCAGAACTTAATCCATTATATGGATAGTCTGAAGTTGCTGATGGTCTTGACCAAAAGTAATCTGGGCTAGTAAAGTTTTGTCCTAATATTTCTGAACCTATGCTTTTACCATCTTCTTTTATTATACTACCATTTGCCTTGTACGGTACAAATATTTGTGCAAAAGCTGTTACTGTAACTGGATACAAAATTCCTGTTATTACTGTCATTATTATAAATATTAAAGATGCTTTTTTTATATATTCCATATTAAACTCTCCTTATTTAACTATATAAACATAATCATGCTTATAAGCATATCTATTAATTTTATAAATATAAATGGTGTGATAATGCCTCCGACACCATATATCATTAAGTTTTTTGATAATAACTTACTAGCAGGAAGCTCTATGTATTTAACTCCCTTTAAAGCAAGAGGAACTAACGCTATAATTACAAGTGCATTGTATATAACAGCACTCATTATTGCACTTTCTGGGCTAGATAGATTCATTATATTCAATTTATCAAGTTGAGGATATATACCTATAAATAGGGGTGGTATTATAGCAAAATATTTTGCTATGTCATTTGCTATACTAAAAGTTGTAAGAGCTCCTCTAGTCATTAATAGCTGTTTACCTATTTTTACAATCTCTATTAACTTTGTTGGACTTGAGTCTAAGTCTACCATATTACCAGCCTCTTTAGCAGCTTGAGTTCCTGTATTCATTGCAACTGCAACATCTGCTTGTGCAAGTGCCGGAGCATCATTACTTCCATCTCCTGTCATTGCTACTAAATGCCCTTTTCTTTGATATTCATGTATTAAATCAAGCTTAGCTTTAGGAGTTGCTTCTGCTAAAAAATCATCTACTCCAGCTTCTGCTGCAATAGCTGCTGCTGTTAATGGATTATCACCCGTTATCATAATAGTCTTTATTCCCATTTTTCTTAAATCGTTAAATTTTTCAGATACACCTTTTTTTAGTATATCTTTTAGATATATTACGCCTAATACTTTTTCATTTTTACAAACTACTAAAGGAGTTCCTCCCTTTTTAGATATTGACTCTACTATCTCATCACATTCCTTTGGATAATTACCTCCCATATTTTCTACAAATTCTTTAATAGCACTTGCTGCCCCTTTTCTTATCTTGTCTTGACCTATATTAGTACCACTCATTCTAGTTTTTGCAGAAAATGGAACAAATTCAGGATTTTTAACATCTAAGTAGTTTCCATTTATTGCCTTCTTCTTTTTTGCAAGTATTACTATACTTCTTCCTTCTGGAGTTTCATCTAGTGTAGAACTTAATTCAGTATAATAAACAAACTCCTCCATATCTACATTTTTAAGAGGTATAAATTCACTTGCCTGTCTATTTCCATAAGTTATAGTACCTGTTTTATCTAGAAGTAAAATGTCTACATCGCCTGCTGCCTCTATAGCTCTTCCTGATGTTGCTAATACATTTTTATTATTTAATCTGCTCATTCCTGCAATACCGATTGAGGAAAGTAGTGCTCCTATTGTAGTAGGTGCTAGACAAACTAATAAGGCTACTAAAGATGTTATAGAAACTACACTTCCTACTCCATTTTGATTTACAGCAAATCTACTAAATGGATATAGTGTAATTGTAACTACTAAAAATATTGCTGTTAACGCTATTAGTAAAGTTTGAAGAGCTATTTCATTTGGAGTTTTTTTTCTTTGTGCCCCTTCAACCATAGCAATCATTTTATCTAAGAAACTTTCACCTGCATTTGATGTAACTTTTACTATTAAGTAGTCTGATACCACCGTTGTTCCACCGGTTACTGCGCATCTATCTCCACCAGATTCTCTTATAACTGGTGCACTCTCACCTGTTATGGCACTTTCATCAACAGATGCCACTCCTTCTATAACATCTCCATCTGCTGGTATTTGGTTATTTGCTTCTACTAAAACTATATCTCCTTTTTTTAGTAAATTAGATGGAATCATTTCAAATTCACTATCTATATTACACTCTTTGAGCTTTTTAGCTAAAACGTCCTTTTTAGCAGCTCTTAAGCTACTTGCTTGTGCTTTTCCTCTACCTTCTGCTATTGCTTCTGCAAAATTTGCAAATAACACTGTTGACCATAAAAATATACTAATTGTTATAGTAAATGGTGTATTGTCATTTGTTATGTTAAAAATAGATAAAACACTTATAATACTAGTTATTATGGAACCTACATAAACTATAAACATTACCGGATTTTTTAGTTGATTCTTGAAATCTAATTTTTTTATAGAATCTTTAGTAGCCCCTTTTAAAATATCTTTATTTATGAAAGTCTTATTTAAATCACCCATAATCTTATCTCCTTATATTAAAATATCATGCTCAAGTGTTCTGCTATTGGTCCAAGTGCTAAAGATGGTAAGAAACTTAATGCACCTATCATAAGTACTACTCCTACCAATAAAAATACGAATAGTGTATTGTTAGTGGCTAATGTACCCGAACTTTGTGGAACTATTTTTTTGCTAGCTAAAGACTCTGCTATATTTATTATTAATATTATAGGTATAAAGCGAGCAAGTAACATTACTATACCTGTTAATAAATTTACGAATATATTATTTGCACCAAATCCTGCGAATGCACTACCATTATTGTTTCCTGTAGAGCTTAATGCATATAATATTTCTGAAAATCCATGAGCCCCACTATTGTTTAATAAATCACTTGCATTTGGTAACATACAAACCATAGCAGTTCCAACTAAAACCAAGACTGGAGTAGTTATTATTAAAATAGATGCCATCTTCATTTCAAAAGGTTCTATTTTCTTTCCTAGATACTCAGGAGTTCTACCTACCATAAGACCTGATATAAATACTGTTAATATTACAAACGCTAACATGCCATATAGTCCACAACCAACTCCTCCAAATACTACTTCACCTAGTTGCATAAGTAGTGTTAAAATCATTCCTCCTATTGGTGTGAAAGAGTCATGCATAGAATTTACAGAACCATTAGATGCTGATGTTGTTGTTACCCCCCATATAGCAGAATTCGTAACTCCGAATCTAACCTCTTTTCCTTCCATATTTCCTCCAGACTGATTATCATCTATCTCACTGTATATATATGGATTATTTACTAATTCTGGAGTTGACTTGTATTCATAATACATAGTTGTTGCCATAGCTATTACAAATATTACTATCATTGCAGATAAAAGTGTGGTTCCTTGTTTTTTATCTTTTACCATGTCACCAAATGTAAAGCATAATGCTGCTGGTATTAATATAATTGATACTACTTGAGCTATATTTGATAATAATGTTGGGTTTTCAAGTGGATGTGCTGAATTCGTTCCAAAGAATCCTCCTCCATTTGTTCCTAATTGTTTTATTGCTATTTGGCTTGCTGCAGGACCTCCTGGAATAATCTGAGTATCTACTGTACTTTTATCATCTAAAACTATTTCTTCTACTAAGCTTACTTCTTGATAAGGTTTAAAGTTTTGCACTACTCCTTGAGTTGTTAAGAATATTGCAAGTACCATAGATAAAGGTATCAGCACATATAAAGTCGATTTTATTAAATCTACCCAGAAGTTTCCTAGTTTAGAACATTTAGTTCTCTTAAATCCTCTTATTAAAACCATAAGTACACTTATCCCAACTGCTGCTGATACAAAGTTTTGAACTGTTAGACCTAACATTTGAGACATATAGCTTAATGTAGTCTCTCCACTATATGCTTGCCAATTTGTATTAGTTATAAAGCTTGCTGCTGTATTAAAAGCTAAATCCCAATTTACATTACTTAATTTTTCAGGATTTAGTGGTAATATATACTGAATCATTTGTAAAAACATAACAAATAATAAACTAATGACACTAAATGCCATTAAACTTAAAATATATTCTTTACCTGACATTTCTTCATTTTCATTTATTTTAAGAACTTTATATATCCATTTTTCTATAGGTTTTATTACTTTACTTAGAAATACTCTTTTACCTTTAAATACCTTAGATATATAAATTCCCAAAGGTTTTGCTAGCAATAAAACTATTGCTATAAAAAATATTACTTGAATTACAATGCTACTCATTTTTTCTCCTCCTAATTTTTGTATATGATTATTCTATTATTTTTTATATAAAATGAATGTTAATATAATTCTATATACATTAAGATTGTATAAAGATTAAATAAAAAAGTACCTAGATTAATCTAGGTACTTTTTGCTATTTTTTATCATTATATATTTTACTACTATCAGAAACATTTTTTAAAGTTGACGTCCACTCATTATTAGTAGCGTCTTTTTTATTTCTATTAGCTTTATTAGTTACACATTCATTAGAACCTGACCATTGGTTATTTCCTTCACATTTTTTGTTATTATTCATAATGTCACTCCTTAAAAGTAATATCGTTTATATTTTTTCTTATTTGTATATTTTAATACTAGTGCTTTTTAGGGTGCTTTGGTATTTTATATATTTTTTCTTTCCTAAGTTCCATTATAAAAGATAGCATCATAAGTACTAATATTATACTAAATGGAAGTGCCGTAACTATTGACATTGTTTGAAGTCCTTGAAGTCCTCCACTAAGAAGTAGTGCTACTGCAACTAATGCCTGAAGTATTCCCCAGACTAATTTTACCTTATTAGTTGGTTCCATAGAACCTTTAGCACTAAACATACCTAATACAAAAGTTGCTGAATCTGCCGATGATACGAAAAAAGTAAGTATAAGTATCGTTGCTATTATGCTTATAATATATCCAAATGGCAAACTCTCTAACATTACAAATAAAGTTGAACTCATATCTACTTTTAATGCTTCAAGTAGTGCTAGATTGGTATTTATCTCTAAGCTTAATGCAGTTCCTCCAAATACAGCAAACCATATACAACTAAATAAAGATGGTACTAATAATACTCCTATTATAAATTCTCTTATGGTTCTTCCTTTAGATACCCTTGCTATAAATACACCAACAAAAGGTGACCAAGCTATCCACCATGCCCAGTAAAATAATGTCCAATTGGCTATCCAATTTGATTCTTCAAATGGTGTTAATCTCAAACTCATAGATATAATATTTTGAAGATAATTTCCTAAATTATTAGTAAATACCTCAAGTATATTTGCTGTTGGTCCTAGTATAAATACAAATATTAAAAGTAATACAGCTATACCTACATTTATATTACTAAGTATTTTAATTCCTTTTTCAAGTCCAGTTGTTGAAGATATTAAAAATAATATAGTAGATATTATTATTATTATTATCTGATTAAATATATTTATATTTATTCCAAATAAATTGTTAAGTCCTCCGTTTATTTGCATGGCTCCAAGACCTAAAGATGTAGCAACTCCAAATGCCGTTGCTATTATTGCAAGAATATCTATAAACTTAGATTGTGGAGAATTCAAATCACCTCCTATAATTGGAGATAGAGTCTGACTTATAAGTAACTTTTTGTCCTTTCTAAATCTAAAATAAGCTATAGTAAGTCCTACTAAAGAATATATAGCCCATGCATGAAGTCCCCAATGAAAAAATGAAAAAGTTATAGCAGCATTAGCAGCTTCAGGTGTAAGTTTTGGTATTCCTGATAAAGGATAAATATAATGATCTAAAGGTTCTGCTACTCCCCAAAACACAAGACCTATACCCATTCCTGCGCTAAATAGCATTCCAAACCAAGTTATATTGCTAAATTCAGGTCTATCATCCTCATGCCCAAGTCTTAGTCTACCGTATTTACTAAAGGCTAATGCAATCATAAATACTAATACTAAAAATGTAATTATAAGAAACATCCATCCAAATTTATCTGTTGTAAAAGCTAACGCAAGTGTAGCTGTACTTGCTAAAGAATTTGGAGATATAAGTCCCCACAATACAAATAACCCAATTATTGCTACGGATATATAAAAAACCATATGAAAAACTCCTTATCAAATGTATTTCTGATTTAGTTTCTCTTAAATCTATATTTTGTATACTGATTTTTATAAAAAAGAGTACTTCTAAGAAGTACTCTTTTACTCTATCCGAAAAATTAATTATATAAATTTATATGTATTAATAAAAAAACATCTATAAAGATTTATAGATGTTTTTATTAAAATTACTTTTTAACATTATCATTTTTATTAATATTGTTATTGTTATTATTATTGTTGTTATTATTAGTATTGTTATTATTAGTATTGTTATATTTACTAGTATCTATTCCTAATGATCTATTCATATCTTCTAATAATTTTTCAAATTGGTTTTTTTCACCTTTATCTGTTTTTGTTGCTTCATCTACAACTCTCATAAAGTCTTCTTTTGACTTACTTAAATCTTCTTTTGATATTTTATCTAAATTTTTTAATTTTGTATCTATATTATCTATAGTTTTTTCGCCTTCTCTTATAAGATCTTTATTCATTTTATCTAATTCTTTATCATCTGTTTTTACATCATTTTTTAAATTATTTACAAAAGCTTGAGTTTTATCTCTTGCATCTTTATATGCTTCTTTTACATTAGATAAATATTTTTCATTTCCTGGGTACTCATTTGTTTCATAGTACTTAGATACACTTTGTGGAGATAAGTAAACTTTATAATTATTTAAATCATTCATATAATCTCCATAAAATCTTGAGTACTGAGTTACATAATCATTATCTCTTACAGAAGTATTATCTCCTGTTGGAGTCTCTACTTTTGTACCTTTTGTATTTTCGTTCGCATTTTTTCCATTGTTATTACATGCTACTACTCCAAGTGATAACATTAATGAAAGTCCTATTGTCATAAGTTTTTTTAGTTTCATATTTTACCTCCAATTTTTCTTTATGTAATTATTTACTCTACTATTATTTACTAAATCTTAAATATTATTATAAAAAATTTAACATTTTAAATTTCTTATTTTACCATAATTGCCATAAAAATTAATCTATATTTCTGTATTATTTTTATAATTTTTGAACAAACTTTTAGTAAGAATATTGTAATAAAATTTGCATTTAATTTAAGTTATATAACGATAATAAAATGTTTATACCTAATACTAAACGTGATATTTTCAATACTAAAAATTATTAATTAATAAAATTTATCATTGAAATTGATTATCATTTATTCTATAATATAATTAATTGATAATAATTTTCATTAGGAGTTGATAGTTTTGAACTGTTATTCATGTAAAACTAATATAAATTCATCATATATAAAATGGTTATTAGAAATACTAGGTCCTGTACTTATGGGTTCTAAGCCTTGTGAAATACTTAGTATACCTAGTTTTGATAAAAATAAAGATAATAAAATAAACGATATAAAAAATCACTTTAAATTATGTAAAAAAATTAATTATATAATAATAGATAAAAAAGAAAAGGGACTTAAACTATTATTTATAAATAAAGACTCCTTATCTACTCAATTAAATAATAAAAAAATCCATAACTTTTTAAAATATTTAGGTTATCCATCTAATTTAGATACAGATTTATACCTTAATCACTTGATAAACAAATTAGAGGGAGATGATTTCCCAGATGAAATAGGTATATTTTTAGGATATCCACTTAAAGATGTAGTAGGATTTATGGGTTATGGTAGTTATAAGTTTCATAACACTAAATATTGGAGAGTATATGGTGATCCTAAACCTTCAGAAGACTTGTACTTTAAATTTCTAAGCCATAGAGAAAAGTTAAGAGATATGTTAAAGTCTCAAAGTGTAAAATATATACTTTCATCTCTTTAAAATAGTTAACCAGAAATACATAAATATACAACAAAAAAAGAGCTATCTTTATATAAAGATAGCTCTTTTTTTATATTTCATCTGCTATATCCCAACATTTGCCCACGCATAAACCCATCTACTATTTCTTTAATAAATTTTAACATGGAATCTCCCCCTATATCTCCTCGTTATTTATTTTATAATTATATTTATTTGCTAAAATTTCTTTTTATTAGTTACACTTACTATACCCACATTGCAAACATACCCCGCATCCACCTGATGGTATTATAGATTCACTTTTACACTCTGGACATATAAATTTTTCATTTTCTATTGTATCTGCATATAAATTTTCTTTTTTATCATCTTTTGGCTTTTCATTAACCAATATCCCACTTCTCTTACAACCATCTCTGTATATAGTTATCCCTTTTAAATTATTTTTCCAAGCACTCATATAAATATTGTACACATCATCTACAGTAGCTTCATGAAATAGATTTATTGTAGATGATATAGATGCATCTATATGTTTTTGCCATGCGTTTTGCATTCTTATTCTATCCTCTGGATTTAACTTCATAGCGGTTACAAATATGTTTGGTAAATCTTTTTCATTTACTATATTATATTCATCCATATACTCTTTTACTATAGGAGTATATACCTTGTAATATACATCCTCATCATGCAAGCTTTCTGTTTTTCTTATGTATGATAAGTTAAATATTGGCTCTATACCACCACTTATACCAAGCATAGTTGATATAGAGCCTGTAGGTGGTATTGTCAATAATTGAGAGTTTCTAAGCCCATATTTCCTAATTAAATTCTTAACATCATCATCAACATTTTCTTTGAAGAAATTAGAACTAAAAACTGCTTCTTCATCATATTTTTCATAACTTCCATAATCCCTTGAAAGAATTGCTGATTGCTTTAAGGCCTCATTTAACATAATCTTTGATAACCTTTCACATAAGTTTATAGAATTTTCACTTCCATATACTAAATTTAACTTTATAAGCATATCCGCTATTCCCATAACACCTAAACCTATTTGTCTATAATTTTTTACACTCTCTTTTTGTATATCTAGAGGATGAAGATTAAGACCTTCTTCTAACACTTCATTTAATCCTACAACACAATCACGTACAGTTGACTTAAATTTATTAAAATCAAAAACTGCTTTTTTTGTAAATGGCTCAACTACAAACTCAGCTAAATTTATAGAACCTAGTAAACAGCTTCCTCCAGCTGGTAATGGCTCTTCTGCACAGGGATTTACACCTTCATATCTAAAATTTTTATCTTCACTTAGTAAGTGATTTTTATTAATATTATCCCAAAATAAGATACCTGGCTCTGCATAATCCCAATTATTTTGTATGAGTTTCATAAATAAACTATATGCATCTACTTCTTTATTTATAACTTCATCAGTTTCCTTTACTAAAAATTTACAAATAAACTTTTCTTTATTTTCTACAGCTCTCATAAACTCATCATTTATTCTAACTGATATATTTGCTTTAGTAATTTTTTCTAAATTTGTTTTTATATCTATAAACTCTTCTATATCAGGATGATTAACATCCATTGATATCATAAGAGCTCCTCTTCTTCCCCTTTGGCCTATAAGACCAGTTGTCATAGAGTAAAGATCCATAAATGATACAGCCCCTGTAGTAGTCTTTGCTGCATTATATACCCTTGATCCTCTTGGTCTTAAATTTGATATATCAATTCCTACTCCTCCTCCATAACTAAATGTTCTAGCTAAATATTTTGCAGTATCGAATATAGACTCTATATTGTCTTTTGGTCTAGATAATACATAACAATTAGAGTAGGTTACTTTTATACCATACTTATTAAGACCTCTATTTGCAAGTATTCTTCCTGCAAATAAAAACTTCTTTTCTCTTATAAGCTTTTCTATTTTTTTATTTCCTCCAGATACTCTTACTAGCCACTCATCAAAGCTTTCATTATTATATTGATATTTGTTTGACCATATAGACTTTTGAAGCTCTTCCATTTTCCACTTAGAATATCTTATATTTGCTCTTTTTTCTCTATATAATATGTACTTTTTAGCTACATCTTTTCTATTTGATTCCATAAGATATAACTCTACCATATCTTGTATTTCTTCTACGTTTATAGGTTTATTTGTATTAATTAAACTTTTTTCTATCTTGTTAGCTATATCTATAGCTAACTCTTTATCTTCATCAAACTTGCTATTTATAGTTGATTTATAAATAGCATTATATATCTTACTTTTATCAAAGCTCTCTTTTGTTCCATCTCTTTTTATTATATTTATCATTAGCTAATCCCTCATATTAATATTTTATATTTTGATTATTAATATCTTTCCTTAATCTAGTTTAAATTATTAATATAAAAAACTAATTAATTTTATATATACTTTTAGTTTAAGTAATAATTTAGTATATTCTTAACCTTAGGTACTACATATTCACTAGTAGATTTATTTATATTCTCTACTATCATAGATATAGCTATTTTGGGGTCATCTTCATTTACTGCAACAAACCATCCATTATTAATACCGCTATTATCATCTTTACTATTTTTAATTTCAGCAGTTCCAGTTTTCCCCATTATATTTTTACCTTCTATTTTAGCAAGATATCCAGTTGAATCTTCATCGTTTATAGCACCTTTAAAGCATTTTTTTAATTCTTCTATATATTTCTTATCTATAGCATTTTTATATACTTTACTTTCTTTGTTTTCACTTATAACAAGTCTTGGTATCATTATATTTCCATCATTAACTAAAGCACTATAAGAAAGTACAACATCTAGTGGTGTCATTAAAATTTCCCCTTGACCATATCCTGTATCTCCTAAAAGAATTTCATTGTCTAATTTCCCATTATTAGATATTTGAGAGTTTTGCATAGGATATTCAAAAGTAATTTTTTCTCCTATTCCAAATTTTTTAAGACCTTTTATATAATCTTCTTCTCCTAATTTTATAGCCTTATCTGCAAAGTATATATTATCAGAATATTTTACTGCATCGTATAGATTAACAGGTCTTTTTGTATCTTTTACTCTTGTTACGCTATAATTCCCCCAACTACTATCCTTTTGCCAACTCTCCCCCTTTATATCCATGTATTCGTTAGGATTTATAACTCCACTTTCTAATCCAATACTAGATGTAATTAGTTTTATAGTTGACCCTGGAGAGTATGAATCATTAGCTCGATTTTCAAACTGTATATTATTTTGATTTTCCCACTTATTAGCTATTTCTTTAGTCTTGTATGTAACCAGTGTATTAGAATTATAAGATGGAGAACTTACCATAGCTAATACTTCTCCATTTAGAGGATTAATTGCTATAGAAGCTCCTTTATCTCCTTTTAATTCATTGTATATACTATCTTGAAGTTTAGAGTCTATAGATAACTTTATATCTTCTCCATTTCTTTGATTTACTTTGCCTATTTCTATTTTCTCATTTCCTCTTTTTAGATAAGCCTCTACTCCATCAATTGCTCTTAGTCTATCTTCATATATTTGTTCTAATCCTGCTTTTCCAATCTTACTAGTCTGTGAATATCCTTTACTTTTTTCTAATTCTTCTTTTGTTATATTTCCTATATATCCAATTAAATTTCCCAAAGCTTCACTATTTTTATATACTCTAGACACTTCTTCTTTTATACTAATGCCTTCTATTAATTTCAAATTATTTATTCTATCATTTTCGTACGGTGATACATTTAATAAATGTACTAACTGGCTACTTGGCTTATCTTTTATTGTATCTTCTATATATTCTTTGCTTATATCTAGTATTGTTGCTACCTTGTCTATATTTTCTATTTTGTTTTTATTAAATACTTCTGGATGTATATAAACTGAATTTACATTAGAGTCAATTGCTAGTTCTTCGTCGTTTCTATCTAATATTTTTCCCCTAGTGGCCTTTTTGGTTTCTACTCTTACTAAATCTCCTTTTTTCATATTAGGTAGTATTAAACTTTCATCCCATAGTATTTTATATCTATCATCTTCCTTAACTAAATTTATATTTAAATTATCATAATCTAATTTGCCTACGATAGTGTTTATACTCATAGATGCTAATATTTTTAAATCTTTATCAATCTCTTTTATTTTTATATTTATATCTCTTGCGTTTATTGAGCCATAAATTTTTTCATATCTATTTGTAAATTCTTCATAGGATATCTCCTTCTTGGATTTAATAGATATATTTTCATATAATTTATCAAACTTTCTATCGTTTAAATCCTTAGTAAAACTATCTATAATTTGTTTTACTTCACTTTCATTACTACATCCTACAAACAATAATGTAATCATAATAATTACCCCTAATAATATAAGTATTTTTTTTAATCCCCCCATAAAAATCCCCCCTATTTAAAATATTTAGATTTTATTTTATTTACCTCATCATGCTTTATAGCTATTGCCTTTCCAACCTCTCCTCCTAGTATATTCCATACATAGTTATGAACTTCTACTGCATTATCAAAATCACCTTTTTTCCAATTTAATAATTGTCTATTTAGATATTCCTTAACACCATTATCTTTTATATATCCTAAAGAAGTTATGGCTATATCTACACTTTCAGGTGTTATCTCTACCATCCCATACTTTCTATCATCTATAGCTTTTATAATACTATTTGCCATTTCATGTATAAACTGTATGCTTTGATATTCACTATTTGGCATATATAAATTATTTACTTGTACGTTATCTTCCTCTTTTATATCTTCATTTTTTTCTTTATCTGAAATTTTAAGTTCTTTATTTAAGTCTTCATCTGTTTTATTTACCTTGTACTCTGTAGTTTCTACTACTTCAAACTTTATACTACCATTTTCATCTAACTTAGCTTTTGGTATATATTTATCTACTCCTATAAAAGATGCAATTTCATCTACTTGTAAAGTGTCATTTATAGTTTGGAAGAAATTTTTAACTGGTGGTAACTTGTGTGCAAGCACAGGGTTATATATACCAACAGATAATATAATCCCTAGGCTTGCGGCTATATACATAAATTTCCTTTTGATTTTTTTTATCTTAATATCTTTTTCTGCATTATTTATGGCATTTTTTATTAAAATATTTAAGTCACTTGGAACTTCAATTGACTCTATTTTTTCTTTATCTATGTAAAAATCATTAATTTCTTTATCTATGTCTTTTATATCTATATCTATATCAATTAAATTATCTTCAACTTTATTTTTTTTACTCATTCCCATAGCCCTCCTTTAATATACTTTTCATATCTTTTATTGCTTTTCTTAGATGAGTTTTTATAGTATTAATAGGACGGTCTAGTATATTTGATATTTCTTCTACCTTTAAATCTTCTATATATCTAAGTATAATTGCATCTTTATATTTATCTTCTAATTCATCTATAGCATTGTATAAATCTATTTTTGTTTCAATCTTATCATCTATTAAAACTTCTTTTGTATATGAATTTTCATTATGTCCTAAATCTATCATCCCATTTTTTCTTAAATAATCATTTGTTGTGTTTATAAGTATTTTACTTATCCAAGTTTTAAAATACTTAGGCTCTTTTAATTTTTGTATATTCTTGTATGCTTTATATACTGTTTCTTGAAATATTTCCTTTGCATCTTCCTCATATTTACACCTTATATATATTTCCTTGTATAGTCTTTTTGAGTATATATTTATCAATTTCTCAAAAGCTTCTTTATCACCTTTTATTGCCTTTTCGGCTAGTATTACTTCATCCACTTTTTTACTCCCTTCTTACTTTCATTTCTGATTACATTTATTAGACTCTGGGTTTTAGTAAAAAGTTTTAACTTTTTTATAAAAATATAAAAAATACTAGAAAATTTTATTCTAGTATTTTCAGCAAATATTTTAAGTTTACCTTTTATATTTTTATACCATATACTGTAGTTATAATAATGTTATAATTTTTATATATATTTTTTAAGTCAATAAATTTAAAATATTATTAATACCTTTATTATATCAATATACTTATTTTTTCAAAAAACGGTATTAATAAAGCATATATAATAATGTTACTAATCATTATATATATTCATTTTTTCTCCCCTTGCAAAGCCTATTACTTTAATACCTAATTCTTTTGATAATTTCATAGCCATATCAGTTATAGCTGATCTTGATACTATATATTTTAAATTTAAATTAAAGCATTTTAATATTATTTCAGATGTTATTCTTCCACTTGTAAGTATTAATTTATTATTTATATCTATATTATCTACTAAACACTTCCCTATTACCTTGTCTAATGCATTATGTCTTCCTATGTCTTCTTTAAAAAATAATATCTCTTTAAAATTACTAAGAGCTACACTATGTACCCCACCAGTATTTTTAAATACTTCTGATTTTTCATTAAATTTATTTATAAGCTTATTTATATTTTTATAATCTAACTTATCTATATTTAAAGTATCATCAAGTTTTATTTTTAACTTTTTTAAAGACTTATAATATATACTCCCTTTACCACAACCACTAGTTATAGCTCTTTTTTCATTTAACTTATTATTTATATTGTTTTTATTAACTATTTTTATATCTACATATCCTTCTTTTTCAAATACATTAATGCTATTAATATCATTATATGAAGTTATTATCTCATCTGAATACAAAAATCCTACTGCTAAATGTAGTAATGAACTTGGAGTACATATTAGTGTTATATATTCATATTCGTTTATATATATAGTAAATAAATACTCTACCACTATATCATCATCAACTTCTATTAATTCCCCATTTATGTATCTTTTTATTTTATATTTTTTAACCACATCCATAGCTATATATTTCCTTTTTATAAGAATCTAGTTCTTCTCTTGTATTTAAGTTTGTAAACATATTTTCATTAAATTTATTATTTTTAAATTCATCTTCTTTA
This sequence comes from Romboutsia sp. 1001285H_161024_C4, assembly GCF_015550185.1. Lineage (NCBI taxonomy): Bacteria > Bacillati > Bacillota > Clostridia > Peptostreptococcales > Peptostreptococcaceae > Romboutsia > Romboutsia sp. 1001285H_161024_C4. The sequence goes on from NZ_JADNAJ010000005.1 coordinate 179,506, forward strand.
ACATAATACACATTTTTATTATTTCTTTCAAAAAAGCTTATTATAGATTTTCTATTTGAGTTTAATATATAATCTTTCATTTCATATCCTAATTTTTTTTTATAAGCACCATGAAAAAGCTGTATTTTATCATTTAATATAGATATATAAATATGAGATTCCTTTTTATCTTTTATGTCTTTATTGACCATTGCTTTAATGTATTTTATATAATTATCATCTAAGACAGGCATATCACAAGCTATTATATAAGCATATAAACTACTACTATTTTTAAGCCCTACACTTATTCCTGCCAGTGGTCCCATACCCTTTATTTCATCCTCTACAACTTTGTACCCTAAATCTTTATAATACTCTTTTTTATTAGTCACTATTATTATTTCTTTAAAGTGTTTTTTAAGCTTTTTAGCAATATCTAATATTAATCTCTTTTCATTGATTACTAAAAATTGCTTATCAAACCCCATTCTACTACTTTTTCCGCCAGCTAGTATTATAGCTGTATTTAGATTATCCATATTAATCACCTTTATATTAAAGTAGTGTTTTAAAAATAAGGATATAAATTAATTTATATCCTTATTTACTATATTTTAAGCATGTGCTAATTCTTTATTTCTTATTTTTTCTACTTTTATAGCACATACCTTTAAATCTGGTACTTTACTCACCTTATCTAATGTAGTATTAGTAAGATAATTTGCAGCTCCATCAGCAAAGTGGAAAGGCATAAAAAATACATCTTCATCAACTATATCAGTTATTCTTACATAAGTTTCTATTTCTCCACGCTTTGAAGATACCTTTATTTTTTCATTTTCTTTAAATCCTAGCTTATTGGCTGTTATTGGATTTACTTCTATATATGAATGTGGTGCCTTTTCATTAAGACCCTCTACCTTACCTGTCATTGTTCTGGTATGATAATGATATAATATCCTTCCATTAACTAATGTATATGGATACTCTTCACTTAAACCTTCAAAACTTAATGTATAATCACAAGGAACAAATGTTGCTTTACCTTTTGCAAATTTATCTGTATGTAATATTTTAGTTCCCTCATGATTAATGTTGGTACATGGCCACTGTAATCCTTTCATTTCTATTCTTTCATAAGTTATTCCAGCGTATGATGGTGTTAATTCACTAATCTCTTTCATTATTTCTTTTGGAGATTCATAGGTTTTATCATATCCTAATTTATTCATGATCTCCATCAATATAACCCAATCAGGTTTTGAATTATATACAGGCTTTATAGCTTCCCTTATTCTTTGAACTCTTCTATCCGTATTTGTAAATGTTCCATCTTTCTCTGCAAAAGATGCAGCAGGTAAAACTACATCTGCAAGTTCTGCTGTTTCAGTTAAGAATATATCTTGTACAACCAAGAAATCTAGTTTTTCTAGAGCCTTTTTTATATGATTTATATCTGGGTCTGATATCATAGGATTTTCACCCATTATATATAAAAACCTTATATCGCCATGTCCTATAGCATTAGTTATCTCTGGAACTGTTAAACCTACCTTATTAGGCAATTTTACTCCCCATGCATTTTCAAATTTTTTAACAATATCTTCATTTAATACACTTTGATATCCTGTAAATACATTCGGTAAAGCTCCCATATCACATGCACCTTGCACATTGTTTTGGCCTCTAAGTGGATTTACTCCAGTATATTCTTTTCCTAAATTACCGCATAAAAGTGCTAAATTTGATATACTCATTACATTTTGGGTTCCTGTTGAATGTTGAGTTATACCCATAGAGTAAAATGTTGCACTGTCATTAGTTGCATATATTCTAGCAGCTTTTATAATATCATCTTTATCTACTCCACATATTCTAGCACCTTCCTCAGGTGTATAATCTTTAACTAATTCTTTTAAAGCTTCATAGTTTTCAGTTCTTTCTTTTATATATTCATCATCTTGTAAATTTTCAGATATTATAACATTCATCATAGTGTTTAATAAGGCTACATTTGTTCCAGGATTTATCTGTAAAAATACATCAGCTCTTTTAGCTAGCTCTATTTTTCTTGGGTCTGCTACGATTAATTTCGCTCCTTTACTTACTGCTTGTTTTATTTTCGCTCCTATAACAGGATGATTTTCTGTTGTATTAGAGCCTATTACAAATATAGATTCTAAATTACTTACCTCTTCAATGCTATTTGTCATAGCACCACTACCTAATGTAGTTGCAAGACCTGCAACTGTTGAGGAATGTCAGAGTCGAGCACAATGGTCTACATTATTAGTTCCCATTACTCCTCTTATCATTTTTTGGAATAAATAGTTTTCTTCATTACTACATCTTGCTGAAGATAGCCCTGCAAAAGCATCACTACCATAAACTTTCTTCGTTTTATTAAAGTTTTCTAATATGTAGTCATATGCTTTCTCCCAAGTAACTTCTTCAAATTTTTCACCAACTTTTATTAGTGGATTTTTAAGTCTATCTTCATGATTTATAAATTTGTATCCAAATTTACCTTTAACACACAGTAGTCCATCATTTACTTCACCAAATACTGGTTGAGATCCTACTACCTTATCATCTTTAACTTGTAACTCTAATTGACATCCCACTCCACAATAAGAACAAGTAGTCTTCACTTTTTTAGTGTTGTAAAAATCTGCATTTTTAGGAACTAGTGCTCCTACTGGACAAATTGATACACAATTACCACAAGATACACAACTTGATTCATTTAAATTTTCTCTAAAGAATGGAGTAATTTCAGTTTCATAACCTCTATCAACTGAACTTATAGCACTCACTTCTTGTAATTCTTCACATACTCTTACGCATTTTTTACAAAGAATACATTTATTTGGGTCATAATAAAAAAATGGATTACTGTCATCAATAGGCAATTTCTTAGGCTGGTTGTCATATTTAGGTTTGAAATTATTTAGATATATACTTGAATAGTCTTGTAATTTACATGAACCTGATCTTGCACATGTTGTGCACTCTAATGGATGGTCTGATATCATAAGTTCTAATATTTCTTTTCTTGCGCTTTGTACTTTCTTGCTATTTGTTAATATTTCCATTCCTTCTTTTACTATTTTTCCACAAGCTACTTCTAAATTTTTACTTCCTTTAATCTCTACTACACACATTCTACATAGTCCGCTTGGATTTAATCTTTCATCATTACAAAAGTTAGGCAATTCTATTCCTATACTTTTACAAGCATTAAAAATTGTGGTTCCTTTTTTAACACTAACTTTAGTATCATTTATAATTATATTTACCAAAGTATTACCCCCTATTAAAATTTAACTGTTTTAATATTTTCAACCATATATACTTCTATTCCTTCTATAATATGATATTTTATATTAACTTATGAAAAAAAAGCCTATGAAAATACATAGGCTTTTTTTATTTATTAGGTTTTTTATATACACTTTTATGAATGTACTCTGTATCTATTACATTTCCATTTGAATCTTTATATTTTCTATAAGTTTTTGATGCATCTAAACCATTTTGTTTAAATGCCTCTACATATATTTCTATATTTTTTTTATCACTATCATTTCCATATATCCTACAAGTTAAAGTACCATTTCCTACTACGGTTTTCACATATACAGGATGGTTATATTGATTTTTAAATCTAAAATCAGTTCCACCGTCATTTACCATAGCATCTCTACCTATTGGAACATAAGTTGATAATAAGGAATGATTAGTTATTGAAATTAGCTTAAGCCCAGATTCTAAAACTGCATTATATAAAGTAGTAGAAACTTGACATACGCCTCCACCTAATCCATCTTCTAGCTTTCCATTTATAATAACAGGTGCATCCTTATATCCATTAGCCTTATTTCTCACCCCTGTATATTCATTATATGAGTATTCTTCACCAGGCATTAAAAGTACATCACTACTTTTATTTCCCGCTACTCTTATATTTTGTACTCTCCCAGTTAAAGATGTAGAAAACTTAGTTGTAAATTCTCCTAATAAAGTATTTACACTTTTAGCATCTTCAGTTTTAACATGAGGTTTTTTTATATTTACCTTTAAATTTATATCACTATAGTTTTTATTCTTTATATTATTTAATATTACATCTTTAGTGTTTGCTATGTCTAATTCTTTACCAATTGTTGATGGTGATGTACTAATTCCTCCATAATTTGATATATAAACTTTCGCATTAATCATATCAACATTTATATCTTTTGATATATTTTGTATTTTTTCACTAAGCTTAGCCTCATTGTAATTAGAATTTATATTGAACTCTTTTTTATCCTTTCTAAGTGATAAATATCGTTTTATGTTTTCTATGTAACTATCAGTTTTAGTATAGTTATAAGCTTTATCAATTACATTTTTTGTATCATAAGTTAGATCTATATCATTTGGAGATATCTTATATGATTTATCTTCATACAAAAGATTTATGTCACGTGGTGATATATTTTCATCTACAACTTTAATAGCTTCTTCTTTTGTCATATTAGATACATCTACATTTTCTATATATATGTTTTTTGCTATTTTATCATTATAAATACAATTTTTATTAAAATAATTAATCATAATTCCAAGTATAAATATTAACCCTATACTAGATATAATAGATGTCTTTCTTTTATTCTCTTTAAGTCTATAAGACCTAGATGACTTTTTTTCTTTACTCATTACTCCACCTCATTTTAAATTGTAATTAAATTATATTTGATTAAATTTTTTCAAACAAGATTAGAATAAAATGTGTAACTTTATTGTTACATTTTATCTGAATTTACAGATTATTGGATAATGATCTGAATAGTCTATCTTATCTATATAATAATCATCTATAGTTATTAGTTTGTCTGAGAATATATAATCTATTCTAGCATCATTTTTTATAAATGTTCCTTTTTGGAAATTTCCTGTATAAATAGCTACATCATTATACGTATTTATACTTAAATTTTTCTCATTTAAATCTCCGCATATTATAATCTTATTCGGTAGTTTATTTGAGTAATTTAATATCTCATTTATCTGAATATACCTTTCGTTTTTATCTAATCCTAAGTGGGTATTTATAATATTAAACTTTCCATTTTTAGAAAATACGTTTGTATATAAAAATCCTCTTTGTTCTTTTTTACTAGTTAGCAACACGTGTTCGTGTACGTCTATTTCATATTTTGAAAAAGTGCATATACCATACATCATATTTTGATTTATAATATTTGCACAAAATACTCCATCCATATTTAAGTTTTGTTTTAACTTCGCAAACTGTGGATACAAAACTTCTTGTAGGCAAATAACATCAAATTCTTTGCTCTTTAAGTATTTAGTTATCTTATTTAAAGTGTTTTTATTATTTAAATCACTAGCCTTATGTATATTATATGTTACCATTTTCATACCAAAGCCTCCTTAATTACACTTATTTATAAAATATTAAAACCTAGCTTAGACATGTTATCAGCTAAGCTAGGTTATTTTTTAATGCTTAATTTCCTTTTGAATTTTTGTAAACCTTCCCTTACTACCTATAAATATAAATCCTGTTCTATTATACAATTCATTTAACTCACTTAAACTTACTTCCCCATTTTTTAAATTAGATAATGTTATCTCCTTTATATTTCTAGTAGTTATCATCCTTAGTAACACTCCTTTTTAAAATCTTTATATCTCATTATATTTTTAAACTTTTTTAAATATTACTATTTTTTAAATTATTTATATATTTTAATTTTAAAACAATCGTTCCTTTACTTTTCTTACATTTTAGATTATATACCAAACAACCGTTCTTAGCAATAGCAAATATACATTTTTTGATATTAATATTATTTTTTATTTTTCTATGTATATTTTGTTCTGTTTTTTATAATTTATTTAAATACTATATTTTGTCTAATCTTTATGTATTTTTTAAAAATATTTGAATTTTAAGGATTATCATTGTTGCAATTTGAGGAAAACTATTCATGTTTGTAATATTATCTTGCCTTTATTTTATTGTTTATTTCTTCTCCAAGTACTACTATTATATTGAGGGGATATAAAAAAAGGGGGATGAATGTGAAAACTACAGTTAATAAGACCATTCCATTTAAGCAAAGAGATAATGATAAAAACAATAATATAAAGCCTGATAATAAGTCTAATGTCTATGGTAAAGTCATTCCTTATCCTAGGTTTAAAAAGAAAAAAGAAAAAAGTGTTAATTTTATCAAGAATAATAAAATATTTTTCATTATACTTTCTATAGTATTATTCTTTAGTTTGATATTTTTTATAGATACAACTCTTTTAAAAGGTAAGATCGGTCCAACTGGAAGACCTTTATCAATTAATAAACAAACTAATATTGCTGTTTCTGATAAAGAATTCAAAACTTATTCTGAAATTCTAGAAAAAGATATAGTTAGTGTATTATCTATAAACAGCAAGTATAATATATCCCCTAATTCTATGCATAAAAATGGAGATAGAGTGTATGTTCAAGGTGATATACACATAAACGGCAAAAATAGCCAACCTTTTGATGCAATACTCGATAATAGCAATACTAGCTCGATTGTTATAAATGGAGATGAATATGTAAAGTAAAATATAAATATATAATCTTTAAAGTAAAAAAATAGGTAAAAAGCAATTAATTGCTTTTTACCTATTTTTTATAAACTTATTATTTCACCTGTATTATTAGTATTATATCCGCCTAAACTTTTAACATTTTTTAAAAATTTATTGTCTTTTATTACTTCGAGTAGATTTTTTATAAACTCAAGTTCTAGGTATTCAGTTTTAATAAGTAAATCATATTCTTCTTCACATATAGGTATAAAATCTAAATCAAATACTTTAGCTGCTGAATATACACCTAATCCACAATCACAATCATCATTTTGTATTGCTTTGGCTAGTGACATATGAGTTAATTCTTCCCTTTCATATCCTTTTATATCACTCTTTTTTATGTTTTCTTTTTTTAGTAAATAATCAAATAACACTCTAGTTCCAGAACCTTTTTGTCTATTTATATATCGTATATTAACCAAATCTTTAATTCCTTTTATATTAAGTGGATTCCCTTTCTTAACTATTAAACCTTGTGTTCTATTTACAAGTTTTATTATAGATACATCTTCATCTATATATTTCTTTACATAAGATTTATTATAAGTTTCACAGTCTACATCAAATAAATGTATTGGAGCTATATGGCACTCATCCTTTTTTATAGACAATATTCCTTGAAAACTACCAACATGAGTTGAACTAAGCTTAAATTTTCCTTCAGTTTTTTTAGTCAACTCATTATTTATTAGATCCATAACTATATCATGACTTCCTATAGATACTATTGTTTTTTCTATTTTGCTTATATCATTCAATAGTTGTACATCTACATAGCTACCTTCTTCTATTCCTTCTATATTTTGAGGTATTGTTATAACTCCATCAGCATGTACTAAGCTAGTTACAGTTCCCGCTCCTCTTTTTATAGGCGTAGCGACATATTCATTATTTATATTTCCTACTTTAACTCTTACAAATTCTTTATACTTTAATGAACTCATTATTCTCTTTGTAAGTCTTGCCCTTATAACATTCCTTTTTTCTATCTCTTTATGTGTAAGTTTTGATATTACTTCTTTTACTATGTTTTCCATTACAACCCATCCAGATACAGGATATCCCGGTATTCCTATTATAGGTTTATTTTGACCATATCCAAGTATTGCAGGTTTTCCAGGTTTTATAGCTATTCCATGTATCACTACTTTTCCTAATTCTTCTATTATGTCATATGTATAATCTTCTCTACCTTGTGATGAGCCTGCGTTTATAAGTACCATATCGCACTCACTTAGTGCTAATAGCACACTTTGCTTTATTTTATAATAATTATCTTCTACTATTGGATAAACAACAGGTGTTGCTCCATACTCTAGTATAAGCCCTTCAAATAATTTAGAGTTAAATTCTATAATATCTCCGATTTCAGGTGTTTTATATCTATCTATTAATTCTGTTCCTGTTGGTATAATTCCTACCTTAAAATCTTTAAATACTTTTACTTTATCTACCTTTGCACTTATCATAGATGCTATATCTTGAGGTCTTATTTTATGAAAGCTTGGAACTATCATCTCTGTTTCAACTATATCTTCCCCTAAGCATCTTATATGCTGCCAAGGAATTGCCGGTTTATAAATTTTTATTTGTCCATCCTTTTTCTCTAATAAATCCTCTACCATTATAACTGCATCAAATTCCTTAGGTATAGGATCTCCTGTATCTACTTCTATATATTCTTTATCCTCTTTTAAAGTTATTATATTTTGTTCATTAGCCATAAATGTAAGTTTTGATTTTACTGCTACTCCATCCATTGCAGAACAGTTATAAAATGGAGATGATAACTTTGCAAAAACAGCATCACTTGTAACTTTGTTTAAACATTTATCTACATCTATAAATTTAGTATCTATTTTTTTTAGACTTAATATTTCATTAATATATTTTTTTAATCCTTCTTCTAATGAAATATTAGATAGATATCCCTTCATATCCTTCCCCCTATATTTACTATGATTAAATCTTTAAAAAGTATATACTTTAACTATATCTCCATTTTTTATACCTTCTAATTCTCTATCGATTTTTACATATCCATCACACTTTGCAAACTGCTTTATAGTACTTGATTTTGAAAATATAGGTACACATACTAGCCTATTGTCTTTTTTCTCTATATTTACACCTAAATATTCTTCTCGTCCTTTAGCCTTATGATAGTTGTATGTAAATTCACAAAGTGTATATTCTTCCTTATCTATATTATATAAACTTTTTATATATTTCTTAAATATTGCCTCTATTACAAAGGCACAAGATAAAGGATGACCTGGAAGTCCCATTACCAATTTATTACATATACTTGCTATTATAGTTGGCTTTCCTGGTTTTATAGCTATACCTTCTACTAAGACTTCACTATTTTCAAAGCTTTCTATTGCTTTTAATGTTTCGTCTTTTTTACCTACAGAGCTTCCTCCCGATATTAAAATTATGTCACATTCATTGAGAGCTTTTTGGATTAAATTTATTATGTCATTAAGATTATCTTTTGCTGATGGGTATATGATAGGATTTAAATTTATGTTTTTTAATTGACCATATAGTATGTATGCATTTATATCTTTTATCTTAGCTTCTTTTATATCTTCACTTATATCTAATATTTCATCTCCCGTTGATATTATACCAACAGTAAGTTTTTCATAAACATCTACTTCTTTTATATTAGCTCCTGCTAATACTCCAATATCTCTTTCATTTATAAGATGTCCTTTTTCATATAATACTTCATTTTCTTTTATGTCTTCTCCGACCTCTACTATATTTTCATTAAATGATATAGAATTTTGTATGAGTATATCTTTTTCATTTAACACTTCACAATATTCTATCATTACAACTCCCTGTGAATTTTTTGGTACCATAGCACCTGTTGGAGTATACACACAAGTTTCTTCTTCTAATAAAGTATTACAAATTTTTCCCATATAACTTTCGTCTATTTTTTTTAAGCATACAGGATTTGATTCACTAGCTAAAAATACATCATTAAATAATACTGAATATCCATCTACTAATGATTTTCTAAAGTGAGGTACATTTATATTTGATTTAATATCATCTGATATATATCTATTTAAGCCATCTATTAAACTTACTTTCTCAGAAATTATATCTTTTTTAAATTTATTTTTCATTATTTCTAATACTTTATCTACTGTTGTTACATCAAATAATTTCATAACTATCCCCTTTTAATAACATTAAATAGCAATACTAACTCCAAGTATTGATTTTGCTAGTATTTTTTTATCTTTATCATTTAAAATATCTTTTTCCATTAAAAGTTTGCAAAAACCTAGCTTTTCACATTCTTGTAATGTTTTATTTTTCTTAAAAAATTTACCTTCATTTATAAATAATGGTTTATAATACGAATAGTTATTTATAATATCTTCAATAAAATTTTCTAAATCTACTATTTCTGTATCAAAAGTCTTTTTGTATGTGTCTATTCCTCTAGCTAATGTTATACTGTCTAATCCATAAAAGTTTGATATATTATTTATATCGCTTGCTTCTTTTTCGCTAAATCCGTATCCTTTTATTTTGCTCAAAGATGTATTTTTACAATTTAGACAACATCCATAACAAGTATTATTCTCATCATACCAATTAATATTTGACTTATTAGTTATTTTTCTAGCTATAGAATCATTATATTTTTTTAATGTTGATATATCGTATGGTATTAAATTTTCTTGTTTCTTTAGTACTATAGCTTTTATATTTTTATCTGCCATTAATTTTCCTAATCCATTTTTTCCACAAGATTTATTATTTCTAAATATTATTTTAGAGAAATCTATTTTTTTAACTGATGCCAATCCTATTGATGCGATTTCTAATTCATTAGTACTTAATTCTTCTTTTATAGACTCAACAACTTTATCATAATCTTTATCTATTAGGTGACTTGCTTCTTTTATTTTTACACTTTCCTTATCTATATATAAATATATAGGTGTATCACTTTCTCCTTCAAACACTAAAAAATCATACCCATTACATTTCATAAAATGTGCAAAATGACCTCCAGTTTGAGATAAAGAATTTTTATCATATACCTTAAGTTTGTTGAGTCCAACTACACCATAACCTGCTAAAGATGGAGCTTCAAATACTAAATTATTATTACTTAAATTTATTTTGTGTTCGTCATACTGATGCACTGACTTTACCTTTTCGTTTTTTAAGTTTATGTATAGAATTTTTCTCATCAGTTACCCCCTCCCCTAATGTTAATTATATCACTGTAGAATTAAATATTATGTCATTTTTTAGACTATATATTGTAAAATTCTATGTTTTATAAAAAAATATGGGTAAATATGATATTATATATAAATAGAGATTATTATAATTTCCTCTAGATTGGAGAACTAAAATGAAAGATAAATACATTATTTATTTTATTAGTAGAACAAAAGCTAATATGATAAAATTCATAGAAAATAAATTAAAAGAAAATGACTTAACTGACTTAATACCAACTCATGGCAATATACTAACTGCGCTTTATGAAAGTGATAAAAAGCTCACTATGAAAGAAATTTCAAAAAAAATTGGTAAAGATAAGTCAACAGTTACTTCTTTAGTAAATAAACTTATAGATTTAGGATATGTAAAAAAAGAAAAATGTACTAAGGATAAGCGCGTTACTTATATAAGTTTGACTCAAAAAGCAAAAAATATTGAAGATAAATTTAACTTTATATCATCTCAAGTTAAAGAAACTGCTTATAAAGACTTTACAAAAGAAGAAAAAGAAGAATTTCTTAGATTACTTAGAAAACTTAGTTCTAATTTTAAAATTGAAAATGATAAGTATATATAAAAAGTGCCTCTATAAGAGACACTTTTTTAATTAGTCTATAAATGTAACTACTTCTTCAAGTGGTTTACGAGGTGGCTTAGGAGGTGTATTTTCTTCAGCTACACCTAAAGATATCATAGACATTAATTCAAATCCTGGTTTATCAAATCCTATTAACTTTTCTATTTCAGTTTTTGCATGAGTAGGTCCTGTCATATAGCAAGTTCCATATCCCATTTCTGTTGCTGCTAATAGGAAGTTTTCAACTGCTGCACCTATTCCTTGAGCTGCTGATTGAGGAGATACTAAAACATCTAACACTTCTTGAGGTGCGTTATTTTCTTTTAATATTTTATATTCTATCATTTTATATTCTGATCCATATACCATTATTACTACTGGAGCATTTTTAAAGCATGTATAATATTTAATTACACTCATATGTATTTTTCTATCTTTTTCAGTTTTTGCTAATTCACCTATTTTTTCATGGCTTTTAGTTACTATATCAGCCATTTCATTTATTACTTCACGGTTAGTAAGTACTACAAAGTGCCAGTTTTGTTGATGCTTTGGAGATGGGGCTTCTGTTGCTGCTTCTAGCATTTTTAATATGTCTTCTTTTGGTACTTCTTCATCTTTAAATTTTCTTACACTCTTACGATTGTATATAAGGTCTAAATTTGCCATTTTACTTCTCCTTTTGATGTTTTATATAATTATACTATATACATATGTTATAGTATTATCACTAATTTAAATATAATTGCTTATTATTTATAAATAGTTTGTCATCAAACTAATTGTATACTAAAAAATAGTTTTATGTCAAACTTTTTTATATTTTATATAAAAATATCCTATAAAATGAAATTTTTTAATTCAATTTACAGGATATTTTCTTTTTCATTATTTAATTTTAATATTTATATTTACAAATATTTAATCTAATATGTTTTATCTATCTCTATAATATTATATTCGCCATATAATAAGTCTATAAAAAGTACTTTGTTTCTTAATATTTCACCTTTATTAAGTAACACCTTTATAGCTTCACTAACTTGTATAGATGCCACTAGACCTAGGGTAAAAGAAGGATTGCTTAATTTATTATCTGTTTCTTTTTTATATTTATATATATAATCTAGATTATTATCTCCTGGATATATAGTACTAACTTGACCATACCATCCACTTATAGCACCATGAATTAGTGGTATATTTAAGGCTTCACAATATCTTTGAAGTATAAATCTAGTGCTTATATTATCTAATGCATCTATAACTACATGACAATTATTTATAATCTTTTCACAGTTATTACTATCTAAATGCTCACTAACTATATCTATGTTTACATTATTATTAATTAATTTTATTCTTTCTTTAGCCTCTATAGCCTTATTTTTCCCAATATTATTTTCATTACACAAGATTTGCCTATTTAAATTGCTTATATCAAATGAATCTTCATCTACTAATTTTAAATAACCTATACCTATCCTTGATAGCATTTCTATTACATATCCACCTAAGCCACCGCATCCTACTATACAAATTTTAAAATTTTTTAATTTATCATTTTCAACCTTAGTTAAAGTTCCTATATTTCTTTCATATCTTTTATTCATCAACCACCACCAACTGGCGGGAATATAGATAAAATATCCCCGTCCTTAAGTTTTCTATCAAATCCTCCATCCATACCATTTAGTAAAAGTATGGATACTTCTTCTTTGTCTATATTTAAAATTTTTAGTATATCAATTATATTCATATCCTCTGCAATTTCTAATACTTGTTTTTTCTCTCTTCCTTCTCTAAATGTTGCAAATAACCTTATCTCTATTTTCATGCTATCCCCTTAATAAATTTATATATTAATTTTTTGCAAATATATTTCCTATATACTCTTCAAGACCTAGTGCTTTTAATGTTTCATCTAATGGTATCCCATTTTCATCCCAACCCCTAACTTCATAATATTTAGGAAGTAGTTCATCTAACCTATGAACATGACCTTTAGTTGGTCCATTTGGAATTGGATCATATATTAGCCTATCTGGTAAAGTATCTTGACTACTATCTATTCCTGCTTTTAAATTAAATATTTTTTCTAAAGTCCATATTCTATCGCCTGCTTGAAGTAATGTTTCAGGTGTATATATTTCTCCACATACTGCATTATACATATCTACATAATCATCAAGTCCTAGTCCAAAGGTAGTAAATACACAAAGTCCTAACGAGTCTATAACAGCAGTCAAATCATGAAATACCTTTGCATAAGCTGGTTTGCCTTCTACTTCTAGTTTATTTAATTTTTCAGGTACTCCTAGTATCTCTGGATTTATCATATATCCTTTTATATGACACCCTCCTCTGTTATTAACTGCATAAGTTATACCATGACCTTGTATTCCTCTTGGGTCATATGCTGGCAATTCTTGTTTTTTGACAGTCATAGAATACTGAGTTGCATCATACTTTTCACACAATCTATATGCACCATCTGCTAATAAATCTCCAAATCCTTCTCTTTTAGCCATTTTTTCAGTCCACTTAACTACAGCTTCAACATCACCCCAGTTAAGGGATAGTTTGTCATCTTTGATTTCTTCGTCTTTTATATATCCTCTTTGATAAAGCTCCATAGCCGTTGCGATAGTTGCTCCTGCTGATATAGTATCTAATCCATATTCATTACAAAGCATATTTGCTTCATTTATAGCATGTAAATCATATACATCACAATCTGACCCATAAGACCAAAGGGTTTCATACTCTGGTCCTCCTACCTCTTTACCATTTTTAAGTTTAACTACTCTACCACAAGCTATAGGACATCTATAGCAAGCGTGTTTTTTAACTAATGTATTTTCAGTCATTATCTCTCCACTAATTAAATCCGCCTTATCAGTGTATGATTCTTGAAAGTTTTTAACTGGATGAACTCCATTCTCATTTATTATATTAACTAAAATTGCAGTACCATAAGTTGGAAGCCCCCCTCCAGCAACCGGATTATTTCTAAGTATATTTACCTTTTCAGCATTTACCCTCTTAACTAATTCTTCATTAGCTACATTTACCTTTTTGCTACCTTTTACAACAATAGCTTTTAAATTTTTAAAACCCATTACAGCTCCTACTCCACCTCTACCTGCAGCTCTATCTACATCATTCATAATTGCTGATATAAGAGATAAATTTTCTCCTGCTGGTCCTATGCAAAGTACATTAGCTTTATTATGCTTTTTAGATAATTTTTCAGTTATTTCACTAGATACCATTCCCCAATAATCACTAGCATCTTTTATCTCTACTTTATCATCTTCTATATATAAGTATACTTTATCATCAGATTTACCTTCTATTATTAACATATCATACCCTGCATTTTTAAGCTTAGTTCCCCACTTTCCACCTGAGTTTGATATAGCTATTGTTCCTGTAAGTGGAGATTTTGTTACTACCATATATCTTCCACTTGTAGGCATAGGTGATGCTGTTAATGGGCCTGTAGCTATTATAAGCTTATTTTCAGAACTTAATGGTTCTACCATAGGATCTACTTCATCAATAAAAGTTTTTACACCAAGACCTCTAGCCCCTATATATTTTTTAGCTAATTTTAAATCTAAATTTTCTACCTCAATAGTCTTTTCACTTAAATTTACTCTTAATACTTTTCCATTATATCCATACATAAATTTCTCCTCCTATTTTTATTTATAGTAACCAAAAAAGCCTATCTAAAAGTAACCATACTTTTAGATAGGCTAAAAATCCGCATAAAAAGGAAAGGTTACTACACTTTTCTCCTTTCCAACAGGAGGCATAAACATTTCTATTTATACCCTACCGTTTTATTAACCATAGCATAGCCTTAGGTTAACAAAATCGGAGAATTTATATTTAATTAAATAGTAGTATTTAAATTGATAAATGTCAAATACAATCATATGCTAAACCATTTTTTTATTCCTTTTTTAACTGGCTTAAAATATTGTTTTATCCCCCCTTCTAATATCTTAGTGTCTATACCTAAACACCTTGAATAAAAAGCTACTATTGGACTTCTAAGTCTTCCCTGAGAACATCCTAAAACTATTGTTTTTTCTTTGTTATTAGATAACCTAAGTAAATCTCTTTTAATATTTTTTCTATTTTTTATAAGCCCTATTAGTATTATAGGAAAAGCTATCATAATATATTTTTTTAATAGTTTATGATCTTTTTCATCTATAACAGGTACATTATATTTAAACAATGGCATTTTTTCAAATTCTTCTTTTGATCGTACATCTATTGTTACCTCATCTTTTATATCTTCTAATTTAATATACATTCCACCTCAACCACTTTTTAACTTTTCTGTATTATACCACAATAATAGATTATTGTCCTTACTATATACTATTATCTAGTATAGACTATAGTGCTTCTTTTATTACGGCAAAAGGTCGTATAAAATACTTTATACGACCTTTATATTATCTATTTTTCATAAATCTATCTCTATTCCTATATTTTTAGCCATGTCAATCATGTTAACTATTAATATTATAGGCTTTTTATATTTCATAAGTTGAGTTGTTAAATAAAGATTTCT
Source organism: Romboutsia sp. 1001285H_161024_C4 (assembly GCF_015550185.1). Lineage (NCBI taxonomy): Bacteria > Bacillati > Bacillota > Clostridia > Peptostreptococcales > Peptostreptococcaceae > Romboutsia > Romboutsia sp. 1001285H_161024_C4. The sequence goes on from NZ_JADNAJ010000005.1 coordinate 195,591, forward strand.
AGATAAATTTGATGCATGTACTATATTTACTATTACACCTGCATTATCATTTTCTAAGTATTCTTTTGAAATTTTCTCTTCATTAGAAAAAGTATCCATTGCATAAATTCCAGGCAAGTCAACAATTTTTATATTATCATTTATATTCCCCTATTTTTTTCTATAGTTACACCTGGCCAGTTGCCTACACGTTGTTTAAGACCTGTTAATCCATTAAATAAAGTAGTCTTACCAACATTAGGATTTCCTAATAATGCCACACTAATCATAATTTTCCCCATTTTGTTGATTTTAATATTTATTATCATTTAATTAATATTATTCATTACTTAAAGTTATTAACTGATAATATATAATTAAAATTATCTAACTTTTATTTTGTTTTAGTAGCTTATTACACTTACATTCATTACAGTTTCCTAAACACTCATCCACCATCTCTAAACATTCTAAAAATGCACATTTGCTACTGTTTTTATGTCTAATTATCGGTATATTTTTCTTTTTTGCATGCTTTTGTACTACATCTATCATTTTATGAGATACTACTGATGTGAATATTACAAGAGCATCTGGACTTCCGATTGATTTATTTAACTTACTTGACATGTTCAAGTAAACTTTAGTTTTATGACCTTTTTCTTTTGCTAAATTTATGTAATCTTTTTTTAACTTTTCATTACCTCCAACTATTACTAAGTTCACAATATTTCACCTCTCATACTTCTATACTTAAATAATAGTACTTTGATTATTGATAGTCAATACTTATTGATATTTATTTTCATTTATCATTTGTATATTTATTTTTACATAAACTATATAATAACTATTTAATTAAATATAATAAGAAAAGCTATAAAATATATATTTAAGTCTATATTTTATAGCTTTTCTTATTCATACTTATTTTTAAAACTTTAATTTAGTAATTTATAAATTTTATTATTATAAAATACTACCTATTTTTTTATACTATCCTTTAATGCTTTACCTACATTCTTTCCAGTATTTAATGTTTCTTTTCCTACATTATATCCTGTTTTAATAGCTTCTTTTCCTACATTTAAAGTTCCGCCAACAGCTTCTTTAGCAACATTTCCTACGCCATTTATAACTTCTTTACCTATATCTCCAACTGGCTTTGTTACTTTCTTTACAGTCTTGTCTAATTTATTTGCCAATCTTCTCAACTCCATAAAATATATTAAGGGAATTCCCTTAATATATTTTATGACTTATATTGGCACATTGTTACAACCCTATATTATTCACTTCTTCTACTTTATATATTTAAATATTAAAAATTAGAATTTATCTTTTCTATTATTTGTTGTTTTGGCATAAAACCTACCATCTTATCAACTGGCTTTCCATCTTTAAATATCATAACTGTAGGTACAGTACTTACACCATATTTTCTAGCTAATTCTAAACATTGGTCTATATCTACTTTACTAAAGCTAGCTTTATTTCCTACATCCTTTGCAGCTTCCTCAAAAACTGGTGCCAACATCTTACATGGGCCACACCAAGTAGCAAAAAAATCTACTACAGCTATCCCTGATCCATTTTCTATTTTAGAGTTAAACTCTTCGTCATTTATTATTTTTACGAATTCTTCCATACTAATTTATACTTAACTTTATTAAGTATATCTCCTTTCTATTTTTATTTTAATTTTATTTATATTTTGTATTATATGGTTGCATTTCATCATATGTCAAAGCTTTAGGCTTTTGTTTATAATGTATTTTCTTACTAACTGATTCATTTTCATTTTCTATAGCATTTCTTATATCTGTATATGTTTGTGCATGATTAACTAAATCAGTTAACTGTGGATTTTCATCTAATATTCTTTTACTGTTATTTACTTTTCTCATATAAACATCCCTTTCTTTTCTTTTTATTAGATTTCCACCTATGTTTTTTTTAATGCATACTTTAAACCAATTGTGGCTTAGTAATAAATGTATTAAAAAACGCATAAATCCAAATTAATGGATTTATGCGTTTTAATTTCCAATAAAAATTTCATATATAATATCTAAAGTACATAGTCATTATTTTTAATTTAAGTATCTATCAGTAGATTTATAATTAATTTAAAATTTATAAAAAAAGCATCTATATTCTAGATGCCTTACTGGTGCCCAGAGGCGGAATCGAACCACCGACACGGGGATTTTCAGTCCCCTGCTCTACCGACTGAGCTATCTGGGCATTTGGCGGAGAGGGTGGGATTCGAACCCACGGTGCCGTTAAGCATCACTGGTTTTCAAGACCAGCTCCTTAAACCACTCGGACACCTCTCCAATGATTTTTATCTCTTATATTTATTAATATATCATAAATTTTTACATTTTTCAATAATTTTTATATTTTTTCCTTTTATTTCAAAAACTATATAAAATAGAAATGAGCATTTCAAATACTTATTTCTATTTTATATAGTATCTTTTAATCTCATTATATTATGCATAATATGGTATATTATAAACTAAGAATCTTTCATTAACATCTTTCTTATATAACTTTTCTAACTGTATTTCTTCTTTTAGCATAAATGGTGTCTCATTTTCTATATAATATATATAATCATCACTAGGATAATACAATATTAACTCAATATACCTTTCACTTTTATATACTGAATCTAATATATTTTCTACTATCTTCCTAAATATCTGTACTGAAAATGGATTAAAAAAATAAAATCTATTATCTTTACTTTTTATTTCATAATCTTGTGCATAGCAACATTTAAATTCTATTTTTTCTTTACCTTTCTTATGTTCACTTACATACGCTTCTTTATTTTTAATACATTCTTTATAATACTTTTCCTCCATTTCTATTCCAACTACATTAGAATTAAATCTATAATTTATATAAAAGTTTAGCCTACCTTTCCCACATCCAAAATCAACTATAAAATCATCTTCATTTAAGCTGTATATTTTAAATAATTCGTCTAAACATTCATATGATGTAGCTTGATATGGATGATAATGCCTTACTTTTTCACTCCATAATTCTTCTCCTAAAGTATCTATATTTAATAATTTTTCATATTCTTTTTCTGTCATTTATTTCATTTCCTATCTAAATATATTTTTTATTGAAACTCTATTCAGATTAGTAATACCATTTAGATATAATTTCTATACTTTCCTTTGATGGATAAAAATTTTTATCTTTTCCCTTTTTTCCTACTGCAAATATAGAAAATCCTTTTATGTAGTCTTTATCTTCAAATACAATTTTATAAGCGTTAAAACATCTAGCTTGTTCTTTTCCATTTTCTACATTGGACACTTCACTATTCCATGGATGTGTTGCTGCATTATCTTTTTTAGGAAATCCTAATTCAGCAAAGTAGATAGGCTTATTATATTTTTCATAGAATCTATATATTTCTTCGACCACATTTTGATTTCTATTATATATAGTAGTAGAGTTTAAAGCATTTACTAATTCTTTTACTGTATTTTCTTTTTTATCACTAAGTTCAAAATAAGCTGCTATAGATATAAAATCTACTTTAGAAAATATTTTATTATTTAATTTTTTGTAATAATCCTCATTACTCTTTCTATCCCAACTAGCTGTATACCACCATGTAGTCTTATATGTTACTTCTCCCTTAAATCGCCCTTTAACAAAATTAACTATATCACACCAGTTATCTTCATACATCTCTAACTTTGAGAAATTTGATGCTATAATCATTATATCTACATCGTACTTATTTGCTATATCCTTAATTAAAATATTTAATATATTTTTCCAATCTTCAAAGAATTTTTCCTTATTTACGGGGTTATAATCAGTTTCATATTTACTTCCATTAGCTATCCACGGATATGCTTCTAATATAATATTTATACCTTTTGATTTCAGTATTTTTATTAATCTTATGGCTTTTTCTTTACTATAAGAATTTATTTTCATATTATTTGAGTCTAAATCTGGTATTTCTATAACTATAGGTACATTAACAGTATTCACTTTCAAATCATCTATATCCTTTAAAGCTTGTTCTATTTCATAATCAGTTGATAAGTTAACAGATTTTATCTTTTCTGTTATAGTATTATTTTTGTTAGTACTTTTAATAGCAAAAATAACGCTTAGTATTACTAATGAAGTAATTATTATTAATATTTTTTTTCTCATAGCTCTCCTATCTTTTTTAAATATAAAATACTAAGCATTAGTTATAAAGCTTAGTATTTTATATTTATATATTATTTTTTATATTTTAAAGCTAATAAAACTGTTGCTGATATAACCATTAAAAGTAATACTGATGCAACTATTATAAACTGTTTACTTTTATTATCTAGTTTATTTACTTCTTTAGTCTCTTTATTTTCATCTACATCATCTAACTTATAATTTAAATCTTTTATATTTCCTTCTCTATCAATTACTATAGTATCGCCTTTTAATGACTTTGTGAGATCTAAATCATTTAAATATCTAGTACTTAATGCTAAATCCTTCATTTCTGTTGATGCAATAACCATCATACCCTTATCTTTATTATATGGCGATTTTGTAAGTTGTATAGATGATAGTTGTTTTGAATAATCTCCTATGAATTTTATCTTTTCGTTGCTTTCAAATCCTAAATAATCTTTATTAAATTTTAAATTTAGATATTTATTAACATCTTTTATAGTTAAATTATTAGTTGGAGTTCCTATTATTATTAAATTACTTTTTTTATCATCTGATTTTAAATCACTTGATTTTATAAATCTTATATCTCCATTGTTATATTTAATACTATGACCTATATAGGATATTATACTACCTATTTGCGTTAATGCTGTTGAGTCTAATTTATCGGGTACTACAACTACTGTATCATTAACTTTATCATCCTTAACAAATGGATACGGATAATTTTTCATAGTTAAATTATTGGTATCATTGTAATCAAATTCTATATATGATTCATTTGATATATATGCAAATGGATTATCAGTATCTCTAGTTACACAAGCTAAATCTAATAGTTCTAAATTAAATACAATTTTGATTTGATAATAATTTTGATTTAAAGTTTCTTTTGGAAGGTTAAGCTCTACGGTATCATTATTGGCATTTTCCTTTGTTAGTTTCTTGCTTCCTATAGGTATATTATTTACATATATAGTTACTAAAGATCTTTCAAAATCTAAATTCTCACCATATCTAATATTTAAATTTATTTTACTACCTTCTTTAACTTCTTTGCTTTTAGGTATACTTATATCTATTATTGATTCTTGTGTAAATGGTCCTTTCAATGTAATATTATCATAACCTAAATCTTTAAAATTCAATCTATTTTTATTTTTATAATTATATATGTCATCTACATCCGTACCTTCATTTATAATTATGCTATCTTTGTTTAATTCATTTATTAAATCTTTACTATTTATAAGTTTGCTAGCTTTTTTAAGTAGTTCTTCATTATTGGATATTATGATAAGCATTTTTTTATTTTTATCAAATATTGAATTTGTATTTTTTATAATACAATTTTTATCCAAATCTTCTTTTTCTTTTGCAGTTAATAAATTAAGTATTTCACTTGAAGTATTACTTTTATTGCCTATATATATAACATTTTTATCCTTGTTTTTAAATTGAGAGTATAGATTTATATCAAAATTAACATTATCATTTATTATTTTTTCTCCAAAACCACTACTAAGTATCATAGCCGAAGTTAATTCTTCACTTGAATAATTATCTGGTATTAATATACTAGTTTCTAATTCATTTCTTCCATTTTCATTTATATAAGTATCTTTGTACTCGCTTATCAAATTAGATGTTGGCTTATAATTATAGGATACACTTATATTTGATTCCTTATGTACTACTAACCAGTTAGCTGTATTTGAGTCATCTCTACAAACCTTATCAGAAATAGTTTTATAAGCTTTTATCTCTACTTTATTATAACCTGCCTTTATTAAATCTTTTGGTATATCTATATTTATTTCTTTTTTATATTCCTTATTTCCATCTAATCGTTCTGAATGGATTGGCACATCATTTACAATTATTGTTATTGTAGAATAATTCACATCTAATAGTTCACTTTTTGTAAATACTAAGTTAATCTTAGTTTTTTCAACTAAAGCATTTTTAGGAACTTCAAAATATTTATTAGTACTACTTATAACCCCATTCATAGTTATGTCATTTTTAAATTTGTAATTTTTTACATTTTGCTGTGCAAAAACTATATCACAGCTTGTAAAACTAATAATTAATGATATCATTATTGCTATTAATCTCATTTTATTTTCTCCTAAAATCGTTCGGTTTTATACCACTTAACTTCTCTTTTGTGTATAGCGTCAGAAAAATACCCAACCATTCCTTTTATAGCAACAAATAGCCACATTTGAGAATATGTAAAATACATAAGCCCAACTAAAAATATATTGCTTAAATTACTCTCTCCCTTTTCCATACTAAGTGTTATAGATACCTGTATTACAAATAGTATATATGATAGTATCCATATAGTAAAAAAATCAAATGGGATATTTATAGTTACTATTTTAAATATTCCTAAAATAAATATTATATCTGATAATACAACAGATGTTAAAAATAGAAAATATACTGAAAAGAAGTATAGTATATCAAACAGCACTCTATTTTGTTTGCCCTTAAATAAATTAGTAATATACTTAACTAATACATATATATTTCCCTTTACCCATCTTGTTCGTTGCTTTATCCATACATTTACAGTTTCTGGTTCTTGCTCCCAGGTTACTGATTGAGGGACATATGTTATTCTTTGTCCCATTTTATAAATCCTAAAACTTATTTCTGTATCCTCTGCTATTGCCTTTGTGTCCCATCCTCCTAATTTTTCTATAGTACTTCTTCTAAGTACAAAATTAGTGCCTGGTATAGTACAAAGACCTAATAATTGTTTTCTACCTGCTTGAGCTATCCATTGAAAACTTAGAGTTTCTATATTTATAAACTTAGTTAATATGTTTTTATGCTTGTTTCTAGTTCTAAATTTTCCTATAACAGCCCCTAGTTTTTCATCTTTAACTATGGTCTGTATCAAATATCTTAGTGCAGTTTTTTCTGGTGTATTGTCAGCATCATATATTGCAATATATTCTCCCTTAGATATTTGATATCCTATATTTAGTGCATTTGATTTTCCTTTACCACCTGTTATATTATCCGTATTTATGATGGTAAAATTATAATTTCTATATCTATTTTTTATATTTTCTAATATTTCCTTGGAATTATCACTAGAATTATCATTTATAACGATAAGTTCCATTTTATCTATAGGATAATCTAGTAGTAATAAAGATTCTACAGTTTTACCAATTACCTTGCCTTCATTATGTGCTGGTATTAGTATTGATACAAAAGGGAACTCTTTTAATTTTTCATCTTTAAATTTAAGACTCTTTAAATAATATATATATCCACTTATAGCTAGTATTATATTTGTTAAGAGTATAGCCCATATAGATGATAAGGAAATTAAAAATATATAATCTACTAAACCTATCATAATTATCTCCTTGTAAACTTTCGTCTATTTATAATCTTAAATACTATAAAGATTAATATAAATATTAGCAATACTACAACAACAAACTTTACAACTATATCATTTAACTTATTTATAGACTTATTAAACACTAAATCATTGTGTTTTCTTATAGATTTATACTTATCATAACTTGTTATTATATTCTTGTTATTTGATTCTATTTTTATATCATCTATATTTATATAGTTGTTTTCTTTTTTTAAATCTAAAAAGCTTACATTTTTAGATTTAAGATATTCTATACACTCTTTTAAATAGTTTGTGTCTACATCAGTATGGAAAAAAAATCCTCCAGTATGACCTCTTACCATAGATAGTTTATAATAATTATATTTTATTTTATCTACCGCTAATTTGTCATCTTTAGCTATATATCCTAAATTTTCCGGTATTAGTGTATTAAAATTTTTACTATCTTTTATTATATATGGAAATGTACTCATATTAAAAATTTCACTATTATTTTGGTATCTCCCCATATATGTAGATATGTATTTTTTGATTTCTTTATACCCATCTTGAATCATAGCATATTTTTGTGCTTCAAATCCCAATGGGTATATATCATTTTCTATACATAATCTTAGTCCACTTAATAACCTATTTTTAATATATATATTTATATCTTCACTTTTACTATTTAATATCTCTTTATTAAAAAATTCATACTCATCTTCATCTGATTTTTCTTTTCTATTATGATAGTATCCATTTAATATAACACTACCACCTTTATCTTGCATATATTTTATAGTATTTATAAAATTTTCATCTAGAGTGATTAATTCTTTAATACTCTTATCTCGATAAGTAGGTGTTAAAGATATTATGAATGGTATATTTTCTTCATATAAATAATTAGCTAAATCCTCTAATTTTTTTGTGTCACTAAGAGGATTTACATCTTCTATTTTTACAAATATTTTACTTTCTTCAAAAGAAGTTCGTTCAAAGAAATCATTTAACGTATCTTCAAATATATAAGATTCATACATGTTCCAATCAGATATATAATACAAATTTTTATCTTGCAATATATATGGGTATGTGTTATATCCATCACTCATAGTAGCAATAATATTACTTTTACTACTTGGTTGTATTATGTTGTAATCACTTTCATTTTCTAATACTATATCGTCTCCTTTATAGTTTAATCTTGTTATATTATTATTTTTATATATGTACTTTATTGAATATTTATTATTATACTCTAGTAAATTTGCAATTTTATCCCCTATCCAGTATATACGTTTATTGTAATTATTAATATCTTCTAAAAATATTTTATTCTCTATATTATTGTTTATATTTATAACAAAGACATAGTCATAATTGTTTAAACATCCTTTTTTATAATCATTTATATTAATATTGTCCACTTTATTATTAAATACGTATAGTAGCTCATTAAGGTGATTTACTGTATTAACATTAGACTTAAATTTAGTTTTAGTTTCATAAACTATAAGAGATTTTTTATTGCTATTATTTTCACTATAAATTCCACTTGAACTTGCTAAAATTATACTAATTATAATAGTTATTTCTATTATAAATTTTTTTTTAAACATCATATTGTAATTCCTCTTGTACATATGTTTTATATTCAATAGGAGACTTTATATTTTTTTTATACTCTACTGCTGCTATTTTTGTGTCTATATTTATGTAATTTTTATTATTTTTCAAGCTTAGACTAAGTTCATCTATACCTGTTTTTATTCTTTCTTTTACTATATTAGCACCAAATTCATCTGTATTTGGCATTATTATAGCTATAGTATCATTTTCTATTGTGTATCTTTCATCTTCTATTCTTGTAGACTTTACAACTATATTGCTTATATCTTTCATTAGTTTGTTAGTTTTAACTTCCCCAAGTATGTTCTTTATTTCTTTATAGTATGGTAAGTTTATAAGCATTAAAGATAATTGAGTTTCATGCCTTTTAGCCTTACTCATCTCTCTTTCTAGATTCATATAAAATGCTTTTATATTAAATAATCCTGTATCCTCATGTATAGTAACCAAATTTTTATATTCATTTTCTAGCTTAAGATTTGATTGTTGAAGATTATTTATACTATTTGTAAACTTTCCTGTTGTATAAGATATTATTGGCATAAATATCATCCATATATAAGACATATATGTTATTTCTACATTTTTCGTTAGATTTATATAAAATATATATGCTGCATATATAAATATAGAAACTGATGTTGCTATAAGCCCTATAATTATTCCCCCTGTGTAAGTCATAATTATAGTAAAAAATGTTATACAAAACATTATAAAACTTAAATTTTGTGTTTGAAATTTAATATCAAATACAAATAACATGGTGATTATAAATAACTCTAATATTAGTCCTAAAAAATATCCATCTATCTTTTTGGAAATTCTATTCATATTTTCACTACTTTCTTTTATTCATTCTTCTGATTAAATTTAATTTTGATATATTTTTTCAATAATATCGACAATGTATTTGCTTGCAAGCCCATCTCCATAAGGATTTGAAGCCTTTGACATCTCATTATATAATTTTTTGTTAGTTAGTAATTCCTTTGTGTATTTATATATGTTATCTTCATTTGTACCTACTAATTTTAAAGTTTTAGCCTTAATCCCTTCTGGTCTTTCGGTAGTTTCTCTCAATACAAGAACTGGCTTCCCAAGAAATGGAGCTTCTTCTTGTATGCCTCCACTATCTGTTAGTATTAGATATGACTTATTTAATAAATTATGAAATTCAACTACACTTAAAGGTTCTATTACATGTACCTTTTTATTACCTTTGAATTCTTCTTTAACTAAATCTCTTATTTGAGGATTAAAATGTATTGGATACACTATTTCTACATCATCAAATTCCATAGATATTTTATTTACTGCTTTAAATATATTCTTCATATTGCTACCTAGATTTTCTCTTCTGTGGCATGTTAAAAGTATCATTCTGTTTTTTCCTATTTTGTCAGTTATTTCACTTTTGTATTCCTTATCTATAGTGGTTTTTAATGCATCTATTGCAGTATTTCCAGTTATATATATTTTTTCAGGATTTTTTCCTTCTTTTATCAAATTATCCTTTGATTTTTCTGTTGGTGCAAAGTGTATATCAGCTATAACAGATGTTAACTGTCTATTTAACTCTTCTGGAAAAGGAGAATATTTATTATAGGTTCTTAAACCTGCCTCTACATGACCTACTTTAACTTGATTATAAAAAGCAACTAAGGATGATATAAACGTTGTAGTTGTATCTCCATGTACAAGTATTATATCTGGCTTTACTTCTTTTATAACTTTATCTAACCCATTCATTATATTCGTGCTTATTTGAGACAAAGATTGATTTGACTTCATAATATTTAAATCATAATTAACCTTTATGTTAAATACGTCTAGTACTTGATCTAACATTTCTCTATGTTGTGCTGTTACACAAACTATAGACTCTATATTATCTCTAGACTCCAACTCTTTAACTAAAGGTGCCATTTTTATGGCTTCAGGCCTAGTCCCAAATACTGTCATTATTTTCATTTACTTCACCCCTGTATATTATTCCATAATAATTTTTATCTATATTATTATCTCTCAATATATTACATTAACTACAATATGATGTCAAAATTTATTGTTATTTATTATTTTTTTGTAGATTATATTTTTATTTTGATATTATTTATTATATTTTTTATTACTAAATTTATTCTATCAATTATAAATTAAGCATACCATTAAACTGTTAATATGTTCAAAGGTATGCTTCTCTTATATTTTAGTGTTTAATATAAATTAAGCTTCTTTACATAAATAAGTATTCCCATCAACTGATTGTATAACACCTAAACTACCTAATTGACCAATTGCATATATAGTATATATTCTATCTGGATTTAATTTAACCCTTAACGGAAAAACTACATCTTTACTTTCACTTACTACTAATTTTACATTATACGTTCCTGGGTTTACATCTACATAACTAGTTCCCTCTCTAAATCCGATATCTTCAAAGAATGTCTCTCCATTTACTAGTATATCTACTGCTGGTGCATTTGGTGATAAATGTATAACTCTAAATGTAGAATATTCGCTTGATGGTTGTTTTTCTGAATAGTCTTTTATAACTAATAAAGATAAATCCCCTATATTCCCTGTCACTGCTACGGTATACATTTGCCCTTCATCTACTTCAAGCATTTGATTTATAACTGGATTTTCAGTAGTTCCAGATAAGTATATACCTACTGTATGTTCTCCTTCTTCTAACTCTAAATACTCTGTAAATTCCATAAAATCTAATCCGCTAAATACAAGTGCCCCATCAATATAAATGTCTACTTTACCGATTTGTGGAGCGGCCTGAAATACTCTAACTAAAGATTTTCCTTCTTTTATTTGTAAACAATCCATTTTAAATCCCCCTTGATGACAATGTTCATTCTTTATATAATATGTGTCCATTATTTTATTTGTTACTTTATAAGTTGATTTCATATATTTTCATTTTTTTAATGCAATGTTTGTATAGATAAACTACTATTAAAATATAAATATCTTATACTAGATTTAATTAAATTGAGGTGATTTTTATAAAAACTTTAGTTATACAAATAGATGTTAATTCTAATAAATTAAAGAATATATCCACTATAGAGAGATATATAAATTTAGCCATTAATAAATCTAAAATAGATTTAGTTATACTTCCAGAAATGTTTTGCTGCCCTTATGATAATAAGAATTTTCCTGTTTATTGTGAGGTAGAAGGAGGAAATCTTTATAATATTTTATCTGATATAGCTAAAAAATATAATATATATTTGGTAGCTGGATCCATTCCTGAAAAAGATAATAGTAAAATATATAATACTTCTTATGTTTTTGATCGATGTGGAAATAAGATAGCAAAACATAGAAAAATACATCTATTTGATATTTCTATAGATGGCCAAAAATTTTTAGAATCTGATACATTATCATCTGGAAATGATGTTACAGTATTTGATACTGAATTTGGAAAAATTGGTCTTTGTATTTGCTATGATTTTAGATTTTTTGAGATATGCAAAATAATGGTTGATAAAGGCGCTAAGGCTATAATAGTTCCTGCATCATTCAACATGACTACAGGACCTATTCATTGGGAGCTACTATTTAAATCTAGAGCTGTTGATAATCAAGTTTATACAATAGGATGTTCTTCTTCCCGAAACAATAATTCTTCTTATATATCTTATGGAAACTCTATTTTAGTTTCTCCATTTGGGGAAGTATTAAATAGATTAGATGAAAAAGAGGGCTACTTTATAGCAGATATCGACTTTTCATATGTTGAAAAAATAAGAAATCAACTACCTTTATTAAAGCATCGTAGAAATGATTTGTATAATGTATCATATACAGATAATTCTAAAGTATAAATTTATTTTAATATATTATCTTAGTTTAATTTATTTGTAATTATTGAACTAAGTTTTTAGCTTTGTCAAAATCTAATACATAGTTAATAATAGATATCAACTTACTCCCTACTTCTATATCTTCATCACTTGCTAACCTTATATATATTCTTAACTCTTCCCAAAGCTTTTCTTTACCTAGATCTTCATTGCTTATATTATGAAGATCTCTTATTACTTCTATAAGATTTATTTTTTTACTTTTATTTAGTGTATCATGATTTTTAATATAATCTATTGAAGAATCTACTAATTTAGTTAATTCCTTTTTATATTCTCTTATACTTAATTCTTTTTTGTATCCTAATAATTCTTTCATTAATTTTTCTAAATCAGATTTTGAGTAATTCCATACTCTACCATCATATTTTTTTATATTTTCTATACATGAATTATATTTATCTATTAGTTCTTCTAATCCTATAACTATTTCTAAATAGTTATTTTCTTCAATTAAGTTTTTACATCTATTTATATCCTTATCAATCTCTCTTATTGTTTTATTCACATTTAGTCCTCTTTTCTATTTTAATTATAATTTTTATTATTATATATAATATATCAATTTACTTAGTTAATAAACATATTTTATCTCACTATTGTTATTTAAAATATTATACCTTTTTAATATTTTAGTTTATCTAATCTATTAATATAGAAAATATTTACTTTTAACAAAAAATAGCATAGATAAAATATCTACGCTATTAAATAATATTTTGTAATTTAATTTTTTTCTTTATATTTATAAATATTATATAAATTATATATATTTATAATAATTATAAGCGCATTAGATATGGCAACAGGATATGCTTTTACATATAATCCGTAAACTACAAATAAAAAACATCCTATAGAATTTATAATTCTAAGCTTTACTATAGATGTCATCGTTAATGATATAACTATAAATAAGGATGCTGAATATCCAATCCATTCAATAGGGTCAAAGCTAATCATAAAATTATCTCCTTTTTATTTCTTATAACTATTATTTGATATTTATATTTTTATATAACTATTTTATTATTATAGTAGTATTAATAGGTATATTATCATACATCCATCTAGCATTTTCTGTAGCTAATCTTATACATCCCATACTTATAGCTACTCCAAGTCTATCATCTATTACATAAAGTCCCTTAGGATCATATAGTATTGAGTGGTAATAGTAATCATCTACTATATTCATTGCATATTTTGCTGAACTTTTTTCTCCCCCTATAGCAGGATACTTTATACCTGACTTAAATATACCCTTTATTGTAGGAGTTGAGCTTTTTCCTACAGTGCTACTCCAAACGTGCAGTACCTTAAATCTATCATCTACTTTTTTTAATATATAGGTAAGTTTATCTTTAGTAGATGTAATTATAATATAGCCTGTATCACTTTTTATATGATTCTCATTTACAAACTCTTCCATATTTTTATCAAATTTGCTGTAATCTATCTGTCTATAGTATCTATTCATAAATAATATTTCACCTTCTCATAATAATATTTATTATAATTATGCTAATTATAAACTTTATGTGATATTTCAGTTAATTTAACTATTATTGTACGAATGTAAAAATATTAAGTTTATTTTTTACACTCGCTAAACTGATTGGTATTACTTAACTGTAATAATTATCTACTAATTTTTGAAATATCATAATTTCCTTAAGCGTAAAAAAAGTGAAGTTTTAAAACTTCACTTTTTAAGTATTATTATGTTTCATATACTTATATGATTTAACTATACATCGAGCTTGATTTATAGTATATATTGATATTTCATAGGATGATGTTATTATAAAAGTCGATACTACTCCTACTAAGAAATCATAGTCACCTAATGCCATAATCTCCTCCAGTATTGCTTTTATTATATTATATGAAACTAAAATTTTATAGTTACATTAAGCTACTTCTTTTTTCCTTTTATTAACTTTATTTAAGTTTGGAATACCAAATGTTATAGCTATTATTCCACAAGCTAACATTAACCAAGGATAATGTAGATATTTAATTAATTCAACAGGAGATATTCCTACCATCCCTGCAGCTGTTAATACTTGTGCACCATATGGAACTATGCCTTGCCAACAAGATGAGAATATATCTAATATACTTGCAGTTTTTCTATTATCTATATCAAATTTTGTAGCTATATCTTTTGCAAGTGGCCCTGCTGTTACTATTGCTATAGTGTTGTTTGCTGTACATAAATCTACTATACTTACTAATGCTGCTATACCAAACTCTGCACCTTTTTTAGTTTTTATTTTACTACTTATAAAATTAAGTATAAAGTCTATTCCACCATTTAATTTTATAAGTTCTACAAGTCCTCCGATTATTATAACAAGTAGACATAATTCATACATTCCTGATATACCACCTGATATAGCTTCTATAAATCCAAATAACCCAAATGAATTTGTAAATAGTCCTATTGCACCTGCAAATACTACTCCAAAACTAAGTAAAACAAATACATTTACTCCACATAAAGCTCCTAATAACACTC
This sequence comes from Romboutsia sp. 1001285H_161024_C4, assembly GCF_015550185.1. Lineage (NCBI taxonomy): Bacteria > Bacillati > Bacillota > Clostridia > Peptostreptococcales > Peptostreptococcaceae > Romboutsia > Romboutsia sp. 1001285H_161024_C4. The sequence goes on from NZ_JADNAJ010000005.1 coordinate 211,210, forward strand.
CTAAATATGGTAAAACTTTTATAAAATCATATCTATAGCTTGTGCTACCACCTAAACTATACCCTGATGTTATAGTAGCTAATAATATAGCAGTTATAATAGCTGCTGGTAAAACTATTAAGAAATTTACTCTAAATTTATCTTTTAATTCACATCCTTGAGTTTTGGTTGCTGCTATTGTAGTGTCTGATATCATAGATAAATTATCTCCAAACATAGCTCCACCTACAACAGCTCCTATTACTAATGGTGCTGGTATTCCTGTTTTAGCTGCAATTCCTATGCCTATTGGCCCAAGTGCTGCTATTGTTCCCATTGATGTTCCCATAGATATAGATATAAAACATCCTATTACAAATAACCCTGATACTAAAAGATTAGGAGGAAGAATTGATAAACTTAAATTAACAGTTGAGTCAACACCTCCCATTGCCTTAGCTACACTTGAAAAAGAACCTGCAAGTATAAATATCATAATCATAGATATTATATCTATATTACCTGCACCTTTACAAAATACTTCTATCTTTTCTCCTAAACTAACTTTTCTATTAAGAGAAAATCCTACTATAGTTGCGATTATAAATGCTACTATTGCTGGCATTTTATAAAAATCCCCAGTTATTACCCCGCTACCTAAAAATACTATTAAAAATACACCCAGTGGTAATAATCCTAATATACTACCTTTTTTTGCTTCTTCTTTCATAATATACCTCCCTTTATATTAAAACTTCTAAAGAGTATAATTTTAATTTATTTAAATATACCTGATATTTTTTAATAAAAAAAACCTGAGATAACTCAGGCTTTGACAGCAAAAATTATACTCTCATCTTTCAGCTTATGCTGCAGGATTTAGCACCCGTATAATAATACTGGTTGCTGGGCTTCGTCGGGCCAGTCCCTCCGCCACTCTTGATAAGAATTATTTAATTATTTATATAATAGTTAATTTTCACAATTTTGTCAATATTATTTTTTAATTATTCTAATAAATCTACTTATAAATTATATATATTAATTTTTTATACATCTTAATTTATTATGATATATTAGCAAATAAAAAAAGTCATAATTAAATTATGATTTAATTATGACTTTTATGACTATTTATTAATAAATACAGATTTTAATATATTTAATATTTCAGTAAATATCTCAACATTAGATTTTACATTTTCTTTAGCCACTACTATATCTGCTGTTACATCTGTTGCAACTTCCGCAACGTCTTTTACATTTTCACTAATATCGCTGATATTATCAACTAAATTAGGTAATTTACCTACTACTGTATGTATGTCATCAGAATTTGTTGATACCACTGTATTGATATTTTTAATAAATTCATTAATATTTTTTAAAGTTATTATTAAAAATATTAATGCACCTATACCTAATAATGCTAGTATTATATATATTACATTTAAATCTATGTACATAATGTTATTCTCCATAGCAATTATTCTTTATCCTTAGCTTCTTGTGGAGCTTGTAATAATTCTACAACATTAGTATCTACTACGTCTTCATTTTCTTTCTTTTTACTATCTAAATACTCTTTTATTCTTCTCTTAGATTCATTTACATTTGTAGTTAATTTTTCTTTTGTTTTGGCAGCCTTTTCACTTACATTTGTGTTTATATCTTTAGCTGTATTTTTTATATCTTCTCTAGTTTCTTTTCCTGACTTAGGAGCTAATAAAACCCCACCTAGTATTCCTGTTATAGCACCTGTTGCAACACCTAGTGTAGCTATTTTTATCTTTTTATTTCTTTCTTTTGCTTTTTTAGCTTTTTTCTTTTGTTCTATTTTTTTTGCTAAACTCATGCTCATCACTCCTATTGTTAATTTGTATTATACCATTTTTTACTATTTTTCTAATATTTCTAATACATATATACCCAAATTAGTAAGTTTTAAAACAAAATAATTTATTTTTCTATTTATTTTTTTATATTTCAGCTAAATTAAATTATATAAATTAAACTTACATTTTATTTATACGTATGCACATAATAATATAATAATTATGGAAGGTAGGAATTGCTATGAAACATAAAGATATTAAGAAATTTAGTATATTACTTTACATTATTTATATTTTATCTATAATATTTTTTCTATTTAACAAAGAATTTGGAAAAAGCGTAATTAGCTTAATTTCGCTTATAATTACTTTTGTGCTTACTAAAGCTTATTTAAAAAACTTAGCTATACTTGACTACCCATTGTACATAATTGGAAACATTTTTATATTATCTTCTTTTTTACTAGGTTCATGTTATGGACTTTACGATATAATCCCATTTTATGATGATTTTCTTCATTTTTGGTCTGGATTTATATCTGTTAAAATTGGATTTAATATACTAAAAAATATTAGTAGTAAAAATAATAAACTTTTAATATGTATGATTCTTTTCTTCTTTGCAATGGGCATATCAGCAATTTGTGAAATATGTGAATATTTACTAGATGTCTTATTTAAGATGAATACGCAATCTGGCGGTTTAAAAGATACCATGATAGATTTAATAGATGCTTCATGTGGTGCTTTTTTTATGATTGTATATTACTATAGAAAGTATTTAAGGTAAAATATTATATTAAACTCAACACTATTAAATATAAACAAAGCTACTTAACATATGTTAAGTAGCTTTGTTTATATTTAATATATCTTTTTACAGTAATCATTGTTGAATATAAATAAACAATGAATTATTATATATTTTTCTATAAAAGCTAAATTGTTTAGCCTAGCCTTTTAATAGCTCCTTGGCTTACTTAAGAATTCTTGAACACGTTTCTTCTCTTTCTCACGTTTAGCTTCTTGTTCTTCTTGCTCTTGTTTTAATGCATCTTCATATTTAATGTATTCTATTCCAGCTTCTTCAAATAGCTGCTGCCCTAAGCCTGTAGGATACTCTCCTTTAAATATTACTTTTTTTATTCCTGCTTGAATAATAGATATTGAGCAAAATACACAAGGTTGAGTAGTAGCATACAATGTAGCTCCTTCACAGCTTATTCCATGTTTAGCACATTGTATTATAGCATTTGCTTCAGCATGCCCAGCTCGACATAGTTCTAAACCTTGTCCTGAAGGTATACCTCTTTTTTTTCTCTCGCAATAGCCAATATCTGAACAATGAATAGTTCCAGCAGGACTTCCATTATAACCTGTAGCTATAATTTGCTTTCCTTTTATAATTACAGCTCCTACTTGTCTTGAAACACACGTACTTCTAACTTTACTATCTTCGGCTATATCCATCGCCCACTCTGTAAATAATTTTCTCATATGATATGCTCCTTCTGTTCATTTATTATTTATAAATATCTTTATATGTCAAAATCCCTATAACCTTAGTTAAATCTAATCATTATACCCGCATCTATAATCTTATTTTTTATTTTCTTAAAATCATCTTAACTCACACGTCATTATTTTTTCAAGAGTTATTATAAATTTGTAATATTTAACTACTTATTTAACATAAATGTATATAATATATTTTTTTAGTAATAATATTACTATCCCTTTAATCATGCTCCTTAGTCATTAATTTTATATAGCTTTATTTTTCAGTTTATTATTAAAAAAAGACAGAAATAAATTCTGTCTTTTTTAATAATAGCCCTTAAGCATCTACTTAAAGGCATAATATATATTTATATAACATAAAGTTTTGAAATTATCTTATCATATTTACCTCTAGCCAAGCAAATACCACCTGCATACTTTATATATTCTTCTTCACTAAGTTTTCCTTCTTCAACTTCACTAAATCTATCAATAATATTAGAATTATCTAAAAAATCTTCTACACTTTCTAATATACAAATTAAATTTATCTTAAACCCATCTGAATTTAACTTTCTTTCTTGTTTTTCTTCTTTTAAATACACTACTTCATGTTCTTTGTCTAACGTAACCTTTACGAAATCTGAAAGCCTCTTTTCTGTTGGTAATAATACTGAATATTTTTCCATATCTAAAAATATTTCATACAATTCTTTTAGTCTTGCTAACTCTGAACTCATCCTTAATCTCCTTTATATAGCCTACCTATTAATCGTGGTTATACTTTGTACTTTCATTATAATTTCATCTACTTAATTCGTCAACTTTTTACACTAAAATGGTTTTAATTACTAAAAAAAGCATTGAGTTGTTTACTGACTTTCAACTCAATGCCTGTTAATTATTTATTTTTTTATTATATTCTCTTAGTAGCTGTTCTTCACCCATTTCTACTAATCTTCTACTCATCACACCACCTAAGTTTCCACCTATATGTCCATTTTTATATGATGTATCATTAGATCCATCTATATGACTATTTGATATTCCTAGTTCATTTGCTATTTCTAGTTTCATTTGATTTAGAGCTTGTTTAGCATTACTTATTGCTGGTTTTTTAGACATTTTAATACCTCCTTAAACTTTCTTATATATTTTTATCAAATTTAAATGATATTATTATGTATTTTTGATTTATAAGATTATTAAAATGCTTTTACCTAATATAAAACATTAAACTAAAAAATCACTTGGTTTTATCCAAGTGATTTTTTTATATTAAGAAATCTTCATCTTTTAATTCTTCATATACACCTTTTTGATATCCATTACCTTTAGTCGAGAAAAAGTCGTGATTTTTGGTTTCTGTACTTAGCCCATTTAGTACTATTGGGTTTATTTTACTTACTTTATAGTATTCATTAAACCCTAAATTCTCTAATGCCCTATTAGCATTGTATTTTAAGAAATTTATAACTTCACTTTCAAGACCGCTATCTTTGTATATAGTGTTTGTATAGTTTATTTCATTTTCCATTAAATCTTCAAGTATTTTGTACATTCTATCTTTTAATTCTTCTTTTTTAGCTTCTTCAAACTTTTCATATATTTCTTGAGAAAGAAGTCCTATATACTTTCCATGTAGTGATTCATCTCTAAGTATAAGAGATATTATTTCTCCACTTGCAACCATTTTACCTTGGCCTGCTAGATATAGTGGATAGAAAAAACCTGAGTAGAATAAAAAGCTTTCTAAGAATACACTTGTTACCATAGATAAATATAAACTTTCTTCATCTTTTGTATTTTTATATTGGGCTAGTACTAAGTCCGCCTTTTTCTGAAGTGTTTCTTCACTTTCTATCCATTTAAATAATTCTTCAATTTCATCATTAGAAAGCAGTGTCATAAATATAGATGAGTAACTTTTAGCATGTATTTCTTCCATAGTTCCCATAAATGATAATACTGCTTTTCTTTGAAGGTTATCTGTAAGGCTCATCATAGATGGTACCCCATCATTTCCTTGCTTAGTGTCTAGTAATGTAAGTCCACCTAATACTTTTTTATATAATTCTTTTTCTTTTTCATTTAATTCATTAAATACTTTTAAATCTTTTGAAACTGATATTTCCTCTGGTAACCAAAATTGTTTTACATTTTGTTCCCAAAAGGCTTGAGTAAATCCATCATCTTCTTTATTCCAGTTTACTGCTTTGTGTATTTTTTCTAATTTAAATGTCATAGTACTCCCCCTTATACTGAACACATAAGACACTCATTGTTGTCTCTAGTCATTTTAGTTCTTGTGTAGTAAAGACTTTTTAGTCCTTTTTTGTAAGCATATATATATAATCTAGCTATATCTCTAGTTGTTTTATCATCTGTTACAAATAATGTTGTTGATATACCTTGGTCAACATGATTTTGGACTGTTGAAACTATATCTATAACTTTTCTCATATCCATTCTATATGCAGATTGGTAATAAAGCATGTTTTCATTAGTTAAAAATGGCATAGGATATATAGTTGTAGAATCACCATATGTTCTAACTTCAACCGGCTCTGTAATTGGCATTATACTTGATGTTGCATTTTGAACATAACTAATACTTTGAGTTGGTGCTATTGCTGTTAAGTATGCATTATATAATCCATGTACTTTTACTTCATCTAATAAAGCTTCCCATTCTTTAGTTGTAGGTATATGTATACCTTCAAACAATTTTTTTACTTTATCTGTCTTAGGTAAGTATGAATTTTTATAATATTTTTTTAATACATTACTATCTTTTCCTTTTGCATATTCTGATTTTTCAAACCCAACAAATGTTTTATTTCTCTCTTTAGCTATATTCATAGATGACTTTATAGCAAAATGTCTAACCATTGCAAAAAATACATTACAAAAGTCTATTGCTTCTTCTGATGTATATAGTATATTTTCTCTTACTAAGTATCCATGTAAATTCATAGCTCCAAGACCTACTGCATGTGACGAATCATTTCCATTTTTGATTGTTGGCACTTCATTTATACTAGTGTTATCAGAAACAAAAGTTAATGCTCTTATTGCAGTATCAATCGTATTTTCTATATCTTTATTATCCATTACATTAGCAATGTTTAAAGAACCTAAATTGCAACTTATATCTTGTCCCCATATATTTTCTCCAGCATATCCTTTTATATTTGATGGTGTTTGGTATTGAAATATTTCACAACATAAATTAGACATTTTGATTTTACCAACGTCTTTTAGTATATGTTCTCTATTTGCAGTATCTAAAAATACAACATATGGGTATCCACTTTCTTGTTGCATCTGTGCTATCTTTGTTAGCATTTTTCTAGGATTTATTTCTTTTTTTCGTATATCTTCATCATTTTTTAAAATATCATACCATTTTTCCATATCCATCTCATCAAGATTTATATTATATTTTTTATAAACAGAATGAGGATAAAATGCATAAGCCACCTCATTTTTCTCTGCCAATTCCATAAATTTATCTGGTATTAATGCCCCTAAAGATAATGATGCTAATCTTATTTTTTCATCTGCATTTATCTTTTTGGTATCCATAAGTAATTCAAAATCTGGATGAAATACACTTAAATATACAGCCCCTGCACCTTGTCTTGCACCCATTTGGTTAAAGTAGGTAAATGACTGTTCTAGCATTTTGGCAACTCCTACCACACCACCAGCTGCACCTTCTATATCCTTAATAGGATCTCCTGAAGCTCTTAATCTTGATAAATTAAGCGCTACTCCGCCACCTATTTTTGATAGATGATTTGCTGATGAAATTGCATATGATATACCTTCTGTACTATCTTCTATAGATATCAAAAAGCACGATACCATTTCTCCTGCTCTAGCTCTACCTGCATTTAAAAATGTAGGTGTTGCTGGTTGAAATTCTTGTTTTACTAGTTTCTCTGCCAATTTTTTTACTAAGTCTTTATCACCATTTCCAAGTGCTAAAGATACTATGAGAACTTTATCATTATAGCTTTCTAATATTTCTTTATTGTCATTAGTCTTAAGTGCATAGTTTTGATAAAACTTATTTGCACTCATATATGAATTAAATTTAAATCCATAATTTTTTATGATTCTTTCTATTTCTTTTATAAAGTCTATATCATATCTTTCTATTACTTCTTTAGAATAGTAATTATTATCTATTAAATATGATAGCCTTTCTTCAAGACTATTAAATACCTTTGTTCTAGGTTTTATATATTCATTTATATAACTGTATAATGCTTCTTTATCTTTTTCTAATTGATATTTTCCTTCTTTATTTTTTATTATGACTTGATTATTTAGTTCTATCCAGTTCATTTTTCCCACCTTTTATTTAATGTTTTACTAATCATTATCTACCATTTATAGATATAATATTTAAACCAAATACTATATATTGTATATACACCAATAAAAGTATTCTTAATCTATTATTATATTTTATTTTTTTTATTCTTTTTAATATATAGTTTTTTCAACACATAAGGCATTGATAATTTTTTATAATTGCTTTTTTTATTTACAAATAATATTCATTATGATATTCTTAAGTTAAGTGGGAACTTATATTTTATATAAGTATTACGCTAGCCCAAATAAAGGCACTTATCTTTTGATAGGTGCCTTTCCGTTTTTATAAGTACAAAAAAATTTCTTTACAATACATAAATAAAGAACTACAATGTTTTTGAAAAGATATCTAACTAGGGGTGCCTTTTAGGCTGAGAAATGATAAATTCATTAACCCTTCGAACCTGATGTAGTTTATACTACCGTAGGAAAGTTACTTTTGTGTTTATTAATAGCTATAAAACAAATATAGTCTATTTATTAATACATATTTTGAGAAGCTTTGCCTTATGGTAAGGCTTTTTTTATTTATTAAAATATAATAAGGGGGATTTTAATATGATGTATACTACTCAAATGGATGCTGCTAAAAAGGGGATAATTACTAAAGAAATGGAAATAGTAGCAAAAAAAGAAAATATGGATGTTAATATTTTGAGAGAGCTAATATCTAAAGGTAAAGTAGCAATACCTGCTAATAAAAATCATAAATCTTTAAATCCTGAAGGTGTAGGCGAAAATCTAAGAACCAAAATAAATGTAAATTTAGGTATATCAAAAGATTGTTGTGATATTGATGAAGAGATGAAAAAGGTTAATTTGGCATTAGATATGAAAGCCGAAGCTATAATGGATTTAAGTTCTTTTGGTAAAACCAAAGAATTTAGAAAAAAACTTATATCATCTTCTAATGCTATGATAGGAACTGTTCCTATATACGATGCTGTTGGTTTTTACGATAAAGAATTAAAAGATATAACTGCTAAAGAATTTTTAGATGTAGTAAGAAATCATGCAAATGATGGTGTAGACTTCGTTACTGTACATGCTGGTATAAACAAAGAAACTGCATCTGTTTTTAAAAGAAACAAAAGACTTACTAATATAGTATCTAGAGGCGGTTCTTTAATGTATGCTTGGATGGAGCTTAACCAACGTGAGAACCCTTTTTATGAATACTTTGATGAATTACTTGATATATGCGAAGAATATGACTTAACATTAAGCCTTGGAGATGCTCTAAGACCTGGGTCTATAAATGACTCTTCAGATGCTTGTCAAATAAAAGAATTAATGATATTAGGTGAACTTACTCTAAGAGCGTGGAAACGAAATGTTCAAGTAATAATAGAAGGTCCTGGACATATGTCATTAGATGAAATTGAGTCTAATATGTTACTTGAAAAGAAACTTTGTCATGGTGCACCATTTTATGTGCTAGGTCCTATAGTTACAGATATAGCTCCTGGATATGATCATATAACAAGTGCTATTGGAGGTGCCTTAGCTGCTAGTTATGGAGCTGACTTTTTATGTTATGTAACCCCAGCAGAACATTTAAGACTACCTAACTTAGATGATGTTAAAGAAGGTATTATAGCTACTAAAATAGCTGCTCATGCTGCAGATATCGCAAAGAAAATTCCTAAATCTAGAGATATAGATAATCAAATGAGTAAAGCTAGACAAGAACTTGATTGGGAAAAAATGTTTGAACTTGCTATTGACCCACAAAAAGCTAGAAGATATAGAAAAGAGTCAACTCCTAAACATGATGATAGCTGTACAATGTGCGGTAAGATGTGTTCTATGAGAAATATGAATAAAATAATGAGTGGTAAAGACTTAAATTTATTAAGAGCAGATAATTAGTTACATACTTAATTTAATATTATAAATATCTATTATATTCTTTGCATAACTAAGTTTCATCATATTTTAATGATTTACAAAAGAATACATAAAGTGGTATACTGTCCTTTATAAATATATATTTTTGGAGGAATATTAATGGCATTTATAATATTAATATTAGGTTTTATTTTCCTTATAAAGGGTGCTGACATATTTGTCGATGGTGCTGCTTCAATTGCTAGAAAATTTAATGTTCCAGCTATGGTTATAGGTCTTACTATAGTAGCTATGGGTACATCTGCACCTGAAGCCGCAGTAAGTATTACATCTTCATTAGCAGGACAAAATGATATGAGTGTTGCTAACATCGTAGGCTCTAACTTTTTTAACATACTTGTAGTGTTAGGTGTGTCTGCAATAATTGCAAAGTTACCAGTTCAAAAAGATACTATAAAAAAAGATACTCCATTTTTAATAGGTATAAGCTTTATGTTGTTACTATTTTCACTTGATTTACATATAAATAGATTTGAAGGTATTTTTTTCTTATTAGTATTTGCCTACTTCTTAATAAATACTGTAAAAAGTGCTAAAAACTCTAATAATGAAGAAGACTTATCTGGTGGTGAAAGTGCTATAGCTATAGAAGCTGAAGTAAGTGAAGATGTTCCTATGTTTAAAACAATTATATTAAGTTTAATTGGTATAGCAGGAATTATTGTTGGTGGAGATATGGTTGTTGATTCTGCCACGACTATTGCAACATCATTTGGTATGAGTGCAAACTTAGTTGGACTTACAATAGTTGCAGTTGGTACTTCACTTCCTGAATTTGTTACTTCTATTATGGCTATAAAAAAGGGTGAAACTGAAATAGCTATAGGTAATGTAATAGGCTCAAACGTATTTAATATACTTTTAGTTTTAGGTTTAGCTACAACTATAAGTCCGATATCTATAAGTACATTTGCTCTTATAGATATAATATTTATGACATTTATAACAGTTTTACTTTATATCTTTATGAAAAAAGATAATTGTCTTGTAAAAAAACAAGGTTTTATATTAATAGCTTTATATATAGTATATATGATATATACTATAGTTAGGTAATCTAAAAAAGGAAGAACATAATTATGTTCTTCCTTTTTATTCGCTTATAATATTTGTATTATTTATATTCTTATATTCTAATTTATTTATTGCAAATATAATTCCAAAACTTATGATAGAAATTATTATTGAGCATATAAATATGGCTTTCATTCCATATAAGTCTATTATATTTCCATATATAAGTTTTATAACTGATGACCCAATTCCTATACAAAAAGTGTATATAGTCATGGCTGTAGTGTATAATTTTTTTTCTACTACGTTTCCTATAAAGTCAAAAACAGTTATAGTCATTATAGCTATTGCTACACCATGAGAAGCTGATGCTAATATAAATAATGCTATATTATTTGTAAATGTATATATTATCCATCTAATAAAAAGTGCAATTGCACTTACAGTAATCATTTTTGTATTTCCATATTTTTTTAAAAGATCTTTGGTCTTAACCATAAAATAAAGTTCTGGAGCTACCATAAACACAGTCAACATTCCTACAAGTTCCTTGCCTGCTCCTAAGTTTAATAAATGTATACCTTGGTAGGCGCTTACCCCATCACTTAAGGCAACAATACTTATACTTGCTAAAAGTATTAACACATATTGTTTATTAGTAAATAATTTTTTTATATCTACTTTTAAATTTAACTTTTCTTTAGACTCCATTTCTTTAGGTGTATTTAAATATGGAGTTATAAATAAACATAGTAGCATACTAAACATAAACATGTAGAAAAATGCCAAATCATTTCCTGTTAAATTCATTATATGACCACAAATAAAAGCAGATAGTGCATATCCTATAGAACCTAATACCCTTACTTTTCCATAATTTTTATTTTGTTCTTTACAATATGAAGTTGTTATAGTATCTGCAAGTGGCAATAATGAATTTCTAAACATTTCAAAAAATATCGCTACTATAAATATCGGTATAAAAGACGTTGTTTTTGAATATAAATATCCCAGTAAAAATGCTACTAATACATTTATCCATAATATAAGCTTTTGTTTTTTTATAATATCACTTATAATCCCCCATATAGGTACAAGTGCTATACCAATTATAGATGGTATTGATACTATAATCCCTATTTGCGATGGACTAAAATTTAATGTTTTTTCTAAGTATACAGGTAAATAAGTCATAAATGACCCCAATCCTATAAACATACATAAGTATTTTATATAAAATTTAGACATAATATTCCTCCTCTTATAAGAATATACCATAATATTGTTAGTTTTTGTACAATCATTTTTTTTATATTTTTTAGAAAATTTAGGTATATTTATTAGTATTTAAGGTAATTATTTAAATAAATAAAAAAAGTGTGTACATTTGCTTAAATAAGTGTTACACTTAAATTACAGTAAATCAAGAAATAATCTTGATGTAGGTTTATAGGAGAATTGAAAATGATTCAAGGAATAGTAAAATGGTTCAATAGTGAAAAAGGATTTGGATTTATATCTGTAGAAGGTGGAGATGATGTATTCGCTCATTTCTCAGCTATACAAGTTGATGGATTCAAAACTTTAGAAGAAGGTCAAAAAGTAAGCTTTAATATAGTTGAAGGTGCTAGAGGTCCTCAAGCTGAAAACATAACTATATTATAATCATATAGATACGTTTTAAAGACTCAAATTTATTTGAGTCTTTTTTATTTATTAATTTTAATAATCATAAATTTTCTGAATATAGCAACAATTAAAAATGTCTATGTTATTTTTTACATAGACATTTTTAGAAATACAAAAGTATTTATAGATACAATGTTTTATAGTATATAATTTACATATCTTTTTTATCTCGAGTTACATCATTTATCCAATTGCCACTTTTAACTCTTATAAATCCAACTATACCTTTTAATATTTCATCACTTTTTAATAGAAAAAATACAATAGGTATTGGTAAATTAAATATAAATGCACCTATAAATCCAAGTGGTATAGATAATCCCCACATAAATATCATTTCATATTTAAATACATACTTATTATCTCCTCCTCTTAAAACACCCATCATAAGATTTGAAGATAAAGACCTAAACAATGCTACTATAGCTGTTGCTGTCATTATTTCTTTTGATATTAATTTCGTTTCTTGTGATATATTATAAAATCCTAATATCACATCTTTACATAAATAAATCATTAAAGCTGATATAACTCCAACTATTATGCTTAGTATGATTATAGTGTTTGCATATTCTTTTACTTTTTCATAGTTTCCTTTACCTATAGCATTACCTATTATAACTGATGAAGCACTAGATAATCCTTGTATAAATAAAGTTGCAAATTGATTTACTACATTATTTATGCTATTTGCTGCAACTACACTAGTCCCCATCCTACCAACTATTATAGATATCATAGACGATCCTACTGACCAACATAGTTCATTAAAAAATATGGGATATGTTACTTTTACATAATCATTAAATATTATTTTATCTATTTTCAAAATATAATTTAACCTATATTTTATTTTACTTTCTTTAAAAATTATATATGCAAATATTATAAAAAATTCTATTATCCTAGATATAACAGTTGCAATAGCTGCTCCTTTAATTCCTAATGGACTTATCCCAAACCTTCCAAATATTAATATATAATTTAAAAATATATTTATAAATAAAGATATACTATGTATGATCATAGGTATTTTAACAGTTTTAATGGACCTAAGTACACCGACAGTAGAAACTGTTAATGAATAGAATACATAACTTATACTAACTATCCTTATATACTTCTCCCCCATTGATATAACTGATATATCATCTGTAAATAGCTTCATAAATGCACCTGGCATAACCATAGCCACTAATACAAATAATATTGATAGTGCTATACTTAGCCAGTATGTAATAGTAATTACCTTGTGTATTGATTTTATATCTTTTTTCCCATAGTATTGAGAGCACATAACGTTAGAGCCTCCAGAAATCCCAAACATTAATATCATCAATATAAAAAAAAAGATGATTAGCTATAGCTGCTGATGATAACTCTACTTCGCCTAGTCTACCTAACATAACAGTGTCTGCCATATTAACAGATACTGTTATTAAATTTTGTATAGCTATTGGTATTGATATATCTATTATACTTTTATAAAACGATTTATCTTTTGTCATATACACTTATATTCATTCCTTTCACAAGTACATATATATCTTTTGTATTATTTAAAAGTTAATACATGTACTTATTTACTATTTATGTATATAAAAAAGACTAAGATTTAATCCTAGCCTTTTTATGATTAATCACATCTATATGTAGTTTTTCGTATTTTTGATTTTATATTCTAATTTTTTAGTCAAACATTATATCTATTATATCATCTACTGACATTTTACTAAGAAAATTTCCACTATCTGTATTACTATCTATAAGCTCTTTTACTAATTCTTTTTTCATTTCTTGTAATCTTATAATTTTTTCTTCTACTGTATCTTTAGATATTAGTTTTATAACATTAACAACATTTTTTTGCCCTATTCTATGAGCTCTATCACTTGCTTGATTCTCTACTGCAGGATTAAACCATGGGTCAAAGTGTATAACTATAGATGCACTAGTTAAATTTAAACCTGTACCTCCTGCTTTTAACGATATTAAAAACACATTATCATTATTTTTATTGAAATCTTTAACTAAATTAACTCTATCTTTTGGGTTAGTTTTTCCATCTAAATAGCTATAGCTTATATTTTCATAGTCTAATCTATCTTTTATTTTCTCTAATACTTTTGTAAACTGTGAAAATACTAATATTTTTTTGTCTTTATTTTCTTTTAACAATTTTACAAGCACCTCTAATTTAGAGTTTTTTATCTCATAGTTTTTAACCATTAATTCAGGGGCTATCGCTAACTGTCTAAGCTTAGTTAAATAAGATAATACAGACATATTATCATTTATTTGAATTTTATTTTTAGCTAAACTAAGTAAACCTAAGTATGCCTTTTTATGTTCTTTGTTAAGCTCTACATAATACTTTTGCTCAATTTTTTCTGGTAATTCATTTATAACTTCTTTTTTTGTTCTTCTTAATAAAAATGGTTTTATAAGCTTTTTTAAATCGTCTATATTACCTTTGTCTAAAAATATTTTTTTAAACTTTGATTTATCATATAAATATCCTGGCATTACAAAGTCAAATATAGACCATAACTCTATTAAGTTATTTTCTATTGGAGTTCCAGTTAGCGCAAACTTAACTTTTGCATTAATTTTTTTTACAGACTTAGCTATTATAGAATCTGGATTTTTTATATTCTGGGCTTCATCTATTATACAGTAATCAAATTTTATATTTTTATATTTTTCTGTATCGTTTTTGTAGGTTGTATAAGTTGTAAGTATTACATCATAATTATCTATATGATTTATAACATCCTCTCTTTTAGACTTATAAGCTAGACCTATTTTTAGATTAGGAGAAAATCTTTTAAATTCTTCAAGCCAATTATAAATAAGTGATGTTGGTGTTAATACAATAGCTTTTTTATTTTCATTAGATTGTAAAAAAGCTATTGTTTGTATTGTTTTACCTAACCCCATCTCATCTGCTAAAATTCCTCCAAACTCATATCTAGACAAAGTTTTTAAAAATTCATATCCTTTAATCTGATACTCTCTAAGTTTTGCATTTATATTAGGCTGATCAATTTTTAAATTTTCTACTTTTTTAAAGTTCTCGACTATATTGTCTATATGATGACTTCCTTTTATAATAGAACTATCATTATCTTCTATATATTTTTTTAGATATAGTGATTTATTATTGTCTATTTTCATAGAAGTAAGATTTTCATACATCCCCAAAGTATCTATTAGTTCTAATGATTCTTTTAAATTCTTCTCACTTAAATCCAAGTAATTTCCACTTTTAAATCTATATAATTTATTGTTTTCTTTATATGCATTATATATATTTTTATATTCACCTTCACTTATTCCATCTATTTCTAGTCTTGCATTCATATAACCATCTTTTGATGATAATATATTAAATGTTATATTTGGATTTAACTTTGTGCCTTCTTTACTTTCATATTCTTTATCATTATTTAAATCTTCTATACCCTTTAGTACTATCGCTACTATGTGAGAGCATAAATTATTAGATTTTATACTTTGTGACTCTGAAAAACAATCACAACTTACATTTGATATTTCTCTAGTTTTAGTATTTATACTTATCATTGATGTATAATCTCTTCTTCTTTGTTCATCTAACACAGTTCCATAAAATATACATTTACTGCCATTTTGTTTAGCATAATTATTTAAAATTACTCCATTTTTGTATATGTAATGTCCAGAATTGTATTTACTTCTATCTGTATATGTTTTTAATATTTCTTCTATATTTATATTCATTTTATCCACCTTGTTTAATTTTTTGTAAATCTAATTTATCACTATAAAAAATTAAAAGCTACCCTTTTTGTAAAAAATAAGTGTAGGACGTGTCCTACACTTATTTTTTACTTAATATATACTTAAAATTGATGTTAAACTAGGATCATTTAATAAATAATCAAAGTAACTATGGGCTGAAGTATATCCAATTCCATACTTTTCATTTTTATTATCTACATTTTTATATTCTTCTAAAGCACTCTTTACTGTATTATAGTCCTTCATATTATTAACTTTGTATATATCTCTTTTATCGTTAGGTATATTTGATACATAGTTAGGCTTCATAAAATATCTTGCATCATCTACTTTATGTTCATCACTAAGCTTTTTTAATACTTGACCATTTTTTCTGTGCATTATATGATCATCATATTTATAGTGATGTGCTATATGTGTAACGCTTCCTAACTTTTTTTCAAAGTTTAGTATAGTCTTTTCCATTAGATCATAATGAGTTCCTGGTTTTTTAGCTTCATCTGCTAGTATTATTACATTATCTTTTTTTACTCCTAGTTTATTTAGACATGCTTTAAACTCATTGTTTCTTAGTCTTTCTTTTTCTTTTCTATCTATACCCTTAAATTTTGGGTTATTTTTAAACACATTAACTCCCGACCCATCTGATACTAAAGTTACATATACATTGTCCGTTCCACATTCTTTAATAGCATCTACTATAGCAGTTCCTCCCCATAAAACCTCATCATCTTGATGTTGTGGGTAAAATACCACATGATCTTTAAATCTTTTAATATTGCCATTATTATACTGAGAGTATGCTGTATGTACACCAAATATTACTAACACAACTATTATTATCCCCATTATTTTTTTATCTTTTTTGTCTTTCATTTTCACACCACCTACTATTTTTATTTATATGTCGAAAATAGTCGTCTTTAAGCTTATTTTATATTAGCATACTTTACATCTAAATTATATGAAATTTAATATATTGAAATTTTTTTGTTACCGTTTTGAAATTTTTTTGTTACTTTTTAAATGTTTTTTATATAAATTAAGCTTTATACCCTTAATAATTTTAATAATTGAAAAGAAATAGGGGATAATTAGCCATATCACTATTTATCCCCTATTTCTTTTACTCTATTTAATAAAAACTTACATTTTTTATTACTCTGCATCAAAATCTATATGAAACTTTCCTTCTGGTGAATTTATATCTAAATAAGATAAATTAAAATTTTCATCCATTACGTCTATTTTATATTCAAATAAAACATCATCTTCTTTCTTAGACATAAATATGTAGCTACCATTATCTTTATCTTCTATTTCATCACATATTTCTTCATATATTTCTTCACCACTTACACTTCTTTGGTATCCAGAATTTTTTATTTTCTCTTCTATTAATCTGTATATTTCTTCCATGTTAAACTTCCTTTCTAGTTAAACTACTATATATTATATACTTACATAGTATTTGTTAATTCATAATTATATCATTTAAATATACAGCATAACAATATTTATAAAGTTATTTTCTCTAATATAAGTTTATTTAACATTTACATATATTGCGAAATTATATTATATATAATATGCTTATCTAAGAGGTGATAATATGAATATATTAGAAAATGATAAACTTATAATAGAATCTAAAAATAGTGGTGCTGAACTAACTAGAATATACTCTAAAGATCTAAAAAAGGAAATACTATGGAATGGAGATAGCACTCATTGGTCAAGACACTCTCCTATATTATTTCCTATAGTCGGTAGATTAAAAGACAACAAAACTTATATAGAAGATAAGTTCTATAATATGAGTCAACATGGATTTGCTAGAGATATGGATTTTGAAATTATTTATAATGATAATACCTCAATAACTTATAGATTAATATCTAGTGATGAAACTAAAAAACTATATCCTTATTCTTTTGAACTTTTAATAAAATATACTATTATTAATAATAGCATAAATACTAATTGGATTGTTTTAAACAAAGATACAAAAGATATGTATTTTTCAATAGGAGCACACCCGGCATTTAATATATATGATGATTTGTGCAATTACTACCTAGAGTTTAAATCTAGAGATATAGTAAAAAGAATAAACTTAGAGGGTCCTTATTTTAATAGTGTAAAAGAAGTTTATAATTTAAATAATTTAAGATTAGAACCTAAGATTTTTGAAAAGGATGCATTAATATATACTAATATAGATAGTATTAACTTAAAATCTAATAAATCTAAAGATTACATAAACATTAATTTTAAAGATTTTCCACTAGTTGGAATATGGACTCCTTACTACAAAGATACAAACTCTACTGCTCCATTTGTATGTATTGAACCATGGTTTGGACTAGCTGACAGTGTAAATTCGGATAAAATATATACTAACAAAGCTTATATAAATAAACTTAAACCTTTAGAGTCATTTAATAGTTTATATACTATAACTATAGAAAAAGAGTAAGGATTAACTTACTCTTTTTCTATATGTTAATTATCTTTATTAATTAATTTTTTATATGGTTTTTGTATAATTATATCTACAACTTCGCCTATTGCTATGTAAATTAATATTTTTGGTTCTGTAAAAGTTATATAAATAAATATACCTATTATAATGACTATTAATCCTATAATTTTTATTAAAATCTTTTTATTGTCTTCATCATAGTCTAAATCGTCTAAGCATCTGTCAAAATCTTCTTTAGCTCCTAAGCTATAAAGTCTTTCACATACAAAAGCTACCCAAAATAGTGGCATATTTACATCATAAAACAATTTATATGCAACTAGAGCTAATATAGAAAATAATAAAGATGAAATAACTACATTATCCTTACTCTTAGCTTTCACTTAAATCATCCTTTCCATATATAAAATATCATACAATATTACTTTTTTCTACATAATTTCTAATTTATATTATAAAAATAAAGAGCTGCCTTATAAAGCAACTCTTTATTTTTATCCAATTATAGCATCTTTAATTTTTCTATTTATGTTATCCATATACTTATCTCGTTTTATTTTGTATTCATTATAAGAGTCTATATTTCTACATATGCTATTTATTTCATTTCTAACTACATTATTTATACTATCTAAACTTTGTTCATATAATATCTCTATAGAATCTATTTGTATTAATGTACTTGCTACCTCCATATATATATCATGTAATATATATTTACTATCTGATTTAAAATTAAGCTCTAGCTTACCTTGATGTTTTATAGGAACTATTTTTTCTTTTATAAATAATATAAAGTTTTCAAAATCCTTTTTATTATTAAGAGGTTCTACTTCAAATAATATCCTAAAGAATAAGTTCCATATAAATTCACAGTTTAGCTTACTCATTATAAAATTACCTAGTTTTTCACAAAATTCATCTTCAAATTCAGGGCTTTTACCAAATTTTATTTTAGAGTTAAAGTCTATATCTTTCTTGGCTATCTCATTTAGCCTCATAAGACCTTGTATTGTTGTATCTTCACTTATATCTAAGCCATCTTTATTCTTATTAAATGAATAGTTTATAATAGTTTCACAAGGCTTTTTAAAATCTACTATAAATCCTATATCTTTTTCCATTTTTTCAGCAAAAGTATCATATGCAATTTTAGCTAAAAACTTTTCCATAGACTTTTGCTTTAATGTTTTATCTTTTGAAGTGTTTTCATTAAAAGATTTATAAACAGATAAAAGCTGGTTGTCTATCATTGCTAGATTATTTTTTATTGATGCCATAACATCACTTAAAAATTTATCTACCATTACATAAGTATTATTTTTATATATAACTTGATGTTCTATATCACTCCAAAATATATTTACCATGGATTTTATCTGTATTTCAAAATTTATTTTGTTTTTTCCATATGTAAATAAACCATTTA
Organism: Romboutsia sp. 1001285H_161024_C4; assembly: GCF_015550185.1. Taxonomy (NCBI): domain Bacteria; kingdom Bacillati; phylum Bacillota; class Clostridia; order Peptostreptococcales; family Peptostreptococcaceae; genus Romboutsia; species Romboutsia sp. 1001285H_161024_C4. The sequence continues at coordinate 231,224 of NZ_JADNAJ010000005.1, forward strand.
TTCTATATATTTCAAATCCATTTTTTTGTTTTCGTGGCTGCTCTTTATCTAGCCTTATCTTAACCTTGTCATTACTTTTATTATAAAAATATATATTATCATCTGTAGTATCAAAATAAGACTTTAATACTTTATATATTAATTTCTCTTCTTCTATAAATCTACACTCTAGTCTTACACCTATTAAGTCTGATAGATTATGTATAAGCTCTTGTGGTGTCTCATATCTTTTTAAATATCTATTTCTTATTATTTTTTCTCTTAAACTATATTCTGTTTTTACTCTTGAATTAACATTTAAATATTCTTGGTCACTAGATTCAAGTATATTTTCAAAATAGTTCTCTAGTTCTTTTGATAGCATATTTAATGTAGGTGCTAAGGAGTTTAATAAATCAATTGACTCGTCTATAAATTCAAATTCTTTAAGGCTCATAATATTCTCCTATTTCTTTTTAGTACTTAAATTTTACACAAAAAAGGGACATTTATCAAATGTCCTTTTTAAATTTTACTGTATACTTATACCAAAATGAGTATTTTAAATAAATTTAGTAAATACTCATTTTTAGCATACATTATATATTATTTATTATTTTTCCCTTAAGTATTTTAAATTCTACTTCATCTATTACACCTAAGTCGTATAAATTTTTTATCTTTAATAATTCATTTCCTACATCATAGGATAAATTTTCATTAGAGTTATTAATTTTATAATTCTCTTTTAAATTATTATCAGCAATTGGCTCTACATTATTACTTATAAATGTATTTTCATTTACAAATATTTCTTTGCTACTTATTATGTCTTCTACTTCTATATTATTTATATCTCTTTGTAATATATTGTTGTCATATACCCTTACACTTTGAACTCTTACTAATTTTTCTATATAATTTTTTATCATAAGACTATTTCTAAGCTTTAAATTATCATTTTCGTAAAGACTATAGATCACTTCTTTTAAGCTGTCTTTTGATTCTTTACTTAATATAAATCCTTTATTAGTTAATATGTCTAGGCATATTTCATATAATTCAATATTTGTATAGTCCTCAAAGTCTAACCATATAGGGAATCTATAATTTAAAGACTCATTTAATAAAACTAATTCTTTCATTTTATCTTTTTGGCCAGATAAAACTATTTTTATTTTATTTTTATTGTTATCTATAAATTTTAAAAGTATAGAAATTATTTCTTTGTAATTATTAATATCTAATAATAAGTGAGCCTTATCTATTAATACTATTTTACCTAAAGATTTATTTAGTATATCTTCTAATTTTAAGCCACTATTTATTTCACCTATTATTTCTCTTATATCAATTTCTACTATATTCTTAGACTTTATCATATCCCTTGAGTAATACATTTCTGCTAATATGTTTAAAATAGATTTTTTACCTGTTCCTACATTTCCTGTAAATACTATGTTACTATACTTATTTCTATTATTTTTTTTGCCTAGTTTTACTCTCTTTTCTTGTATTTTAATAAGTTTATATTCATTTCTTAAAAATTCTTTTGCTTTTTCATTTCCTTTAAGAGATTTAAGTTTTTCTTCTAAATCAAACTCATACTCTGATACTTTAATTTTTTCTATATCTTTAGTTGTAATTAGATTCATTTCATAGGTGCTTATGTTTTCTTCTGCTATTCTTATGCTTTGATTTCTTATTAGATTTTCTACATAATTTCTAACCATTCTACCATTTCCTGATGTAGAATCTGATTCTTCATATATATCTTCAAAGCTTTTTTTAAGAGATACATATGCATTTTTAGATAATTTGAATCCTGTTGAATCTATTAAATTAATAGCCATTTCTAATAGTTCATTTGGGTTGTAATCTTCAAAAGTTGTCCAAATTGGGAATCTTGATTTTAATCCTATATTAACATCAAAGAAATCTTCCATCTCTTCTTCATATCCTGCAAGTATTACTACAACCTCTTTAGAATAGTCTTCTATAAGCTTAAGAAGTGTTTCTGTAGCCTCTCTACCTAATGAATCATTAGCTAATGTATAGGCCTCATCTATAAATAAAACTCCTCCTATAGCCTCTTTAAACTTTTCTTCAGTCTTTTTACTAGTTTCACCTGGTACCTCTGATATAAAACTTGATCTATCCGTTTCTATCATCTGACCTACCTTTAAAAGACCCATGCTATTTAGCATTTCTGATACTAATCTTGCTATACTAGTTTTACCTGTTCCTGGATTACCTACAAACACCATATTTAAGTTTTGCTCTATTTTAGTATCTATTCCCGCTGCTTTTCTCTTCTCTTGTGCAACTATAAGCTTATATTGGTTTCTAAGTAAGCTTTTAACTTCATTTAAACCTACTATTTGGCTTAGTCTTTCTTCTAAATTAAATTTTGCTTTTGCTTTAAAGTTGAAATTGTCTCTTTCTAGCAAATCTATTTCCTTACTTTTATCATTTATATACTTTTTAGATGCATCTAATATAGCATTTTCAACTATATTTCTTACAAATCTAGCATTACCTAAATCATTTTTACCACTTATTTGATTTTTCGCAAATAAGTCTATTAATTCATTTTTAACGTTTTTTGCTATTCTATATCCTTTTGATTTTGCAATATTTAAAGCTATCTCATACATTTCATACGGAGTATAATCTTCAAAATGTATAGTGTTTAAAAATCTTGATTTAAGACCTGGATTAAATGCTAAAAATTCATCCATATCTTTTTCATATCCTGCAAGTATTACAACTAAATCATCTCTATTATCTTCTATACCTTTTAATAATGCATCTATTATTTCTTTTCCTACTTTATCATCATCACTTTCACATAGTGAGTATGCTTCATCTATAAATAATACTCCTCCCATAGCAGAATTTATTATATCTATAGTTCTTTTAGCTGTTTCTGCTGGGTTTTCTGTTACAAAATCAGCTTTACTAACTTCCCTATATATACCTTTAGATAATATATTTAGTGCATTTAAATATTCAAAAGTTACTCTAGCTGCATTAGTTTTACCTGTTCCTGCATTACCTGCAAATATCATATTTAATGATATATTAGATGTTTTTAGTCCAAGTCTTTCCCTAATTTTTTGTACTTTGTAGTTGTTTTTAACGCTTGTTAAAAATTCTTTTAAATCTTTCATTCCTATAATAGAATTTAATTTGTATTCAACTTCTTCTAATGTAGGTGTTGAATAATCACTAAGTGAGAATATTTCATTTTTTATGTTGCAATATATTTCGTCATTATCTACATATATTAATATTGTACTATTTTCTTTAATATTTTCTTTTAAAATCAAGTTTGTTAAGGGTTTACATAGCTTGTAAGATACATATTCACTAATTCCAAAATTTGAATCTTTTTTATATGTTTCTTGTAAGTATTTGCAAATTCCAAAGTATTCATCGCTTTGATCATCTTCTTTAATATCTAATACTATTTTTACGTTGTGATTTTCTTCTTTTATTTTTATAGTTTCTAGAACTTCTCTTTTTACTATTTTATTTCTTTCCTCCTTATTAAGAGGCTTAGTATATAATACTTTATCTATGTTATTGCTAAATGACTTAGTAAAGTGTTCTTCTATATTAAACTTCTCATCATTAGTTGTATATACTAAGAACTTATTATGACAAACTATATTGTTTATAGTATCCTCATCTTCATCATTTGCTTGTATTAAAAATTTATTTTTTATTATGTAATTATTGTCTAAGTTTAAGCAAGTATTTGGATATACATTTGATAATACATTTAGCATATCTTCACTAGCTTTTTCACTATTTTTAAATAGTATACAAGAAGAATCACTACTTAGTTTTTCATATAAATCTGTTAAAAATGCGCTATATCCTAAATTAAAATTATATGATGCTAAATCTATTTCTTGTATATGTGTATTATCTATAAAATCTGAATTATTTAGGTATTCAAATATCCTTCTTACACTAGTTTTTTTAGCAGTTTCTTTATCCCCTATTAAAAATAATATTCCTTTTTCTTTGTTTATAAATTTTTCTTCAAAATACTCACATATTTCCTTGATAAATTTTTTTTGCCCTATAAGCTCTCTATTTAATTTTCTTTCTATATAACTAAATTTTTGTTTTATAAAGTCTTGTTCATTCTCCATATGATTCACCCTTCAATGTTTTATTATTTTTTATAGCCTTAAGATATTCTTACCCCAAAAATTATATTTTATATATATAATATAATTTTTTTTACAAAAAAACCTCATAGATATCTATGAGGTTTCAAAACTGGTGACCCATCCGCGACTCGAACGCGGGACACCCTGATTAAAAGTCAGGTGCTCTACCGACTGAGCTAATGGGTCTTATATAATTTAATAACATAAGCTTACAGCAACTTACTCATTGCAAGTTATCTGCTCTACTATCTAAATAACTATAAGTTTTGGTGGGATTAACAGGGCTCGAACCTGTGACCCCCTGCTTGTAAGGCAGGTGCTCTCCCAGCTGAGCTATAATCCCAAAGTGGTGACCCATCCGCGACTCGAACGCGGGACACCCTGATTAAAAGTCAGGTGCTCTACCGACTGAGCTAATGGGTCATTTGTTTTGTTTACTTCTCTCAACCACAAATATTATTATATTCGTTTTTTTTTGTTTCGTCAACACTTTTTGTATATTTTTTCAAATTATATTTTATTTTTTTCTATATCTGTTGATTTTTCTACTTTTTTAGAATTATTTTAAATTTAAAAATTAAAAAGAGTAGTAACCTACTCTTTTATTATTTGTTTAATACTATTTTTTTATGTTTAGAATTTATTAACTTTGAAAATACAGTTACTCCTAAAAGCTCTAATACACTTATTATAACAATAGTTCCTCCTGGTGCTATGTCTAAATAAAAAGATATTAATACCCCACTTATTATAGCTATCTCACCAAATAATACTGAATAAAATATTGATTGTTTAAAACTTTTTGCTACTTTTAAGCTTGTAGCTACTGGTATTGAAATAAGGGATGATACTAATAATACCCCAACTATTCTAAGTGTTATTGTTATGCTTGCTGCAACTAATATCATAAATATTGTGTTAATAAGTTTTACAGGTATTTTAGAAAATTTTGCATTTTCCTCATCAAATGTTATATATAATAATTCTTTAAATAATAAACTTACAAATAAAATAATTATAATTGCTACCATAATGATTATTTTTATATCTTCACTACTTACTGTAGCTATACTTCCATACATAAATGAGAATAAATCAAAGTTTGTATTTGATATACTTATAAGTATACCTGATATTCCAACTCCTAAAGCCATTATTATAGCTATTGACAAATCAGCATATTCCTTTAAATAAGTTCTTAATCTATCTATTATTATAGCTGCTATACTTGATGCTACTAGAGATCCTATTAAAGGATTTACACCTACTATAGTAGCTGATGCTATACCTGATAGTGCTATATGTGACAGACTATCTCCTATTAACGATAATTTTTTAAATACTATAAACATTCCCATTAATGGACATATAAGCCCAACTATTAAGGAAGCTGTAAGTGCCCTTACCATAAAATCATATTGAAAAATTTCCAAAATATTGCCTCCCCACTTTAACTACTAAATAAATTAAGCATTATAGATTCATCTATATCTTTTTTGCTATTTTCTATTAATTCTATTTTTTTATTTTTTATTAATGCTAATTTTTTAACTTCTTCTTTTACTATAAATAAATCATGAGATACTATTATTATAGTTAAATTTAATTTTTCATTTAACTCTTTTAGTATTTTATAAAATTCTTTTTGTCCGTTTACATCTATTCCAACTGTTGGTTCATCTAAAAATAGTATTTCAGGTGATTTTACAAGTTCTCTAGCTATAAATACTTTTTGTTGTTGACCTCCGGATAAACTTCCTATTAGTCTATCTTTATACTCATACATTCCTACTAATTTTAAAACTTCATCAACTTCTTTTTTGTATTTTTTACTTACTCTTTTAAACAAACCTACCTTAGATACTAAACTTAATGATACTACTTCTTCTACTGTTATAGGAAATGAACTAGAAAATGAATTTGATTTTTGGTCTACATAACCAATTTTATTCCATTCATCAAAGTTATTTATATTTTTATTAAGTAAGTCAATACTTCCTTTAACTGGTTTTAATTTATTTATCATAAGCTTAAGCAAAGTACTTTTACCAACACCATTTTGCCCTATAATACCTATGTAATCACCTTTATTTATATTTAAGTTTATATTATCTAATATAACTTTATCTTCATATCCAAAGCTTACATCGTTAAATTTAATTACTTTATCCATATTTATCCCTACTTTAAAACTAAATTTAGTGTTTCTAAGTTTTTATTCATTAAAGATATGTAATCTTTATTATTGTCAAAATCCTTTTTACTTATATTGTCTATTGAATATAGCACTGTTGTTTTTATATTAGCCTCATCTGCTATAGTTTTTGCTACATTTGGATTTACAAGACCATCAAATAGTATGTATTTTATATTATTCTTTTTTGCATAGTTAGCTATTTCACTTATTTTGCTAAGAGATGGTTCTTGATTTGGACTAATTCCTGTTATAGATATTTGATTTATTTTATATTCATCACATAAATATCCATAAGCGCCATGAGATACTATTATACTCTTATTTTTTTTGTCTTTTAAATTTTCATCATAATTACTTTTTAGCTTTTTTAACTTTTCTATATATTCATTATAATTTTTTTCATAATAGTCTTTGTTTTTTTCGTCTGCTTTGATTAAAGCATTTTTTATGTTTTCACATTCTTTCATAGCTAAATCTACATTTAACCATACATGAGGATCATACTGCCCGTGATTATGAGATTCATGATTCTCTTTTTCGTGATTTTGTTCTTCATCATAAGTAAGTGGTTTTATACCTTCACTTGCATCTACTATCTGTAGTTTATTTTCACTTTTTATTTTATCTGCAAAGCTATCTAATCCTAATCCATTTTTTATAAGTAAATCAGCATTTTGAATATCTTTCATAAGCTTTGGCGTTATTTCATAGTCATGAGGTTCTACTCCTGGTGGAACTACATAATTTATATTTATCTTATCTTTTCCTATATTTCTTGTAAAATCGTATATAGGAAATACTGTTGTGTAAACATTTATTTTCCCATTGTCTTTAGCTGTATTATTACCACTAGAACAAGCTACAGCACTTATCATTGTTATTACTGATAATAATGCTAGTAATATTTTTTTCATATATTTCTCCTTCCATATGTAAATCTTTATAATTATATCCAAAATATTATTTATTTAATCTATACCATTTTTAATTGATAATAAATATCATTATCGAATATTTTATAACTTTTTACTCATTTAGTCAATATATTACATTTTATGTTATTTATAATAACAATAATAGATGTTTATATCAACTGATTTTATATATATATTTAAAATTTTAAAATCTTCCTATATATACTTTATTCATGTATTTTATAATCTATTATAATTTATATTAATTTAATTTATATATAAGAAATACATACATAAAAAAGCTATAAACTCTGGTTTTTAATTCCTATAGTTTATAGCTTTTTTATATTTTATGCTAATTAAATAGCTTATTTCTTATTTTAGTATTTATATTAAAATTATAAACGAGTATCCCAAGAATCACAGAATGCATCAACTGAGCTTACGCCTTTAAATTCAGATTTTCCCATTATCTTTTGTATTACTTGATGTATAGTATTTTCATTATCTGTATATGCATTTATATATGTTGGTACCATTGGTACATCTATTAAGTGGAATGGATTATTTACAGATACACATACTGTAGGTAGTTCTGTAACATACCAAGGAATATCTGGACCCATTGGCATAGCCCATGTTATACGACGTACATTACTTTGAGAGAATCCTTGTACATTTACAAACAGCATTACTGCATCAAACTTATCAACAAAATCTTTTATTGGAGTCATAGCTAATAATTGCTTTCCATTTAAAGATGTATTTGGATCGAATACTTCTACCTCAAATCCTTGTGCTTCTAACTCATTTTTCACTTTATCTTGTAAGCTACCTGTTCCTGCCATTGATACTTTAGATGCAAACCCTGTTGAGTCTACAGTATATAGCATTATTCTTTTGTGAGTTTCTGGCGTTATTGGTAGTTGATTTTTAGTGTTTTTAACTAAAGTTATAGCTTTATCTGCTACATCTTTTGCTACTTCTAAGTGTTTTTCACATCCTATAACAGATAAATTTTCTTTTGGTGGCATTAATGTATTTGATTCTTTTTTCTTATGTAATTTTAACATAGCTTTAAATGCAAGTACACGAGTAACAGCTTCATCTAAACGCTCATGAGTTAATATTCCATTTTCAAGTCCTTTTTTCATAGCTTCAACATCTTCATCTTTATCTCTATAATAAAGTATCATATCGCATCCTGATGCTATTGTTGTAGGTATCATATCTTCTCTTCTTATCATAGAAGTAAGTCCTACCATATGAGTTGCATCAGTAAGTATTAATCCGTTAAATCCTAATTGTTCACGAAGTAATCCTTGTAATAATTCAGGTGCTATAGTAGCTGGCATTATCTCATTATCTTTTATGCCTGGCTTTAACTTTCTTGAGTATTCTGGAAGTCTTATATGTCCTATCATTACAGATTCAACACCTGCATCTATCATTCCCTTATATACTTTACCAAATTCATTATCCCACTCTTCACAACTCATCATATTATTAGTTGTAACTATGTGTTGATCACGCTCATCTAATCCATCTCCTGGGAAATGTTTCATACAACAAGCAAGACCTGCATCATTTGCACCTCTTAAATATTCTTTTGACATTTCAAGTACAACATCTGCATCACTTGAGAAACAACGGCTAGATACAACACAGTTTCTCCAGTTTTTATTTATATCAACTATAGGTGCATAAGTCCAGTTGCATCCTATAGCAGCTGCTTCCTTACATCCATAATATCCTAATTTGTATGCATTTTCTTTATCTTGTGTAGCCCCTATTGTTACATGGTATCCTATATGTGTTCCACCACCAATACCACCATCTCCTCCAGCTTCTATATTAGCTGCTATTAGTGCTGGTATTTTACTAGTATTTTGTATAGTCATATTTTGTTCATATAACTTATCAGCTGACATATTAGAATATCTAAATCCTCCCATGCCATATTTATTAATACGCTCTTTTATCTCTTCTTCATTGTTATTCCAAAGCATATCTACAAATACTTGTCCTATCTTTTCATCTAAAGATAATCCCGCTAATGTATCTTCTACCCACTTGATATCCTCATCTTCTAAGTAAAATGGTTTTGCTTTTAAATCTATTTTCATTTTAATCCCCCTTTTGATAAATGTCTTTTTAGATTTATAATCATAAGGTATATAAAATTTATATACCTTATTTGATTACTATTTTTTAATATTAACTAATTCTGAATTTAATACGTATATAAATTTATCACTTATCTGACCACCTGCTAATTCTGCTAATTGATCAATTGTCATACCTTCTAACATACCTGCAGTTGGGCCCTCTAGCATTTGTCCAAAATATTTTTCAATTATAGATTTAGTTTCTTCATTGGCCATTAATTCTTTAAATTTACATTTTGTTGAATATACATCATCTGTAATATTAAGTTCTTTAATTTCAACATCATCAAACTTGTTTTTATCATCATTAAACCAATTTGTAACTACTCCACCTTTATCTTCTGGACAGTCATAAATAGAATTTCTTTCATCTACTTTATTAAATATAGCAAAATCCGTGTAAACTTTGCCTTCACTCTTTGCCACTACTTTTACTTCATTTTGTCCATCTACTAACTCTATATTTTCAAAGTTAAATATATGATTTGAATTTAATGTAGCTACTTCTTCGTTATTTACAAATAAAGTTAATTCATTTAAGTTAGAGTATACTTTGACATTTATAAATTTATTTTCTCTATCAATATATCTTTTACTATTTATATGAATAAATTTTTCATCTGACCAAAGTGATTTGTACATATAAAATGCGTCTTTTTTAACTTTTCTATCAAATGTTATTAAACCTTTATTATTTCTTCCTTTAACTCCACCTTCATCTCTAAAATCAGAACCAAAGTCAAAGAAATTCCATACGTATGTACCCCATACAAATTTTCTTTCATTAAATATCTTCATTACTTTTTCATGATATAGTGCATGGTACTCTTCTGTATAATCCTTTACTTGTGGATTATCTGTATGATACTTAATTATTCCTTCTGCACCATATTCTGATATACCTATACAAGTATCTGGATTTACCTTATTAAAATCATCTAACCATTGAGCAAATTCTTCAACTTCACCTTGATACCATCCATAATATTTGTTATAAGCCATTATGTCTGTATAATTATGAAACTCATCTTCATTTTCAACCATCATAACTTGTGCTTGAGTAGTTAAACGAGTACTATCTTCTTTTTTAGCTAGTTGGTGAAGTTCTTTAACTAGAGTTCTAAGCTCGTCAGTTATACCACCTATTTGTATTTCATTTTGTACTCCCCACATAACTATACTTGAATGGTTATAGTTTTGACGTATTAATTCAACTAATTGGCTCTTAGCATTTTCACCTTTTAAATCAGTCTTTGACATAACTGATATAAATGGTATTTCCGCCCATATTATCATACCTTCTCTATCACATAAATCATAGAAGTATTGATCGTGTTGATAATGAGCCAAACGTATTGAGTTAGCACCTACTTCTTTTATAAGTTTCATGTCTTCTTCATGATCCTTTTTGCTTAGTGCCCAACCTTTATCTTTTCTATCTTGATGTCTAGAAACACCATTTAACTTCATATGTTCTCCATTTAAGAAGAATCCTTCTTTAGCATCAAATCTATAGTATCTAAACCCTGTTGGTATTATTAATTCATCTAATACATCATTATCTTTCATTATGTATGCTTTTACATTATATAAATATGGATTTTTTACCCCATGCCATAGTATAGGGTTTTCTATATTTATTGGTAGTGATATTTCCCTAGATTCATTTGGGTTTAATAATATATCTTTTGCATTGTATTTTACAATATTTCCTTCTTTATCTAATACATCTATCCATAATTTTATAGCTTCTTCTTTTTCACAATCATTTTTTATTATTGATTTTACAGTTATGCTTGCACTTTCTTTAGTTATATTATCTTGTGACACATATACTCCTAAAGAACCTTCATTCATTAATTCAAAATGAGTTTTATCTGTAACAACTAGATTAACATCTCTGTATATACCACCATAGAATGTAAAATCTGCCCATATAGGATATACATCATCAACTATAGAGTTATCTACTTTAATTGCTATTGTATTGACTTTTCCATATTCTACTACATCACTTATATCAAATCTAAAAGTAGAATATCCTCCTTTATGCTCTCCTAAATGTTTTTCATTTAAGTATACATTTGTTATACTGTTTGATCCATTTAATTCTATATATATTTTCTTATTTTCATATTCTTTATTTATAAATATCTCTTTTCTATACCAGCAAGCTCCCTTATAAAAATCATTGCCTCCATCTATTCCATCTATAGCATTCCAAGTATGGGGGATGCTTATATTTTCCCAAGTGCTTAAATTAATGTCTTTTATATAAGCTTCTTTAATATCTTCTTTTACAAATTTCCAATTGTCATTGATGTTAATAATATTTCTCATAATATCTCCCCTTTGTAAAACATTTTCCTAAGATTAATACTAGTATATCATATATTTTGGTTTATTGGTATACTAGTATTAATTTTATTTTACAGGTTAACTTAACGACTTTTCAAATTCTATTACTAAACCTTCTTTTTTATTATAAATAAAATCACAAAGAATCTCATATATCACTACATGAGATTCTTTATGATTAAAATACGTTACTTTAAACTTAAATTAATATGTTTACAAAACACTCAAATAAAATTTAACCTTAAGCACCTTGTTTCTCTTTTATACTGTTTAATCCACTTTGAACTTCAGCCATTTTAGCTGCATCTAATGGATAGAATTTCATAGCTATTATAGATGCTATATGTCCAAATATTGGTACTATGTACATACACGTCATTATTAACCAGAAAAACTTAGTATCTGCTGGAGTATTTGGAACTATTACTGCATTTGCCATACCTATTATAGCAAGCCCTACTCCAAGTAATGTTGAACTAAATGATGATATTAACTTATCTATAAATGAGAATAATGTACCCATCATACCTGGAACAAACTTTCCAGTTCTATATGTTTCATAGTCTGCACAGTCTGCTATCATTGGTATAACTATATTTCCTGATATCCCTGCAAATGCACCTTGAAGTATTGTTATAGATAAGAATAGTATAGTATTTAAATTTATATTAGTCATAGATACATTATCAAATGGTTGTATTATAATCATTGCAAATAACATTGCCATACTTAACCAAGTACCTGCAACAAAAGCTTTCTTTTGCCCAAGTTTTGATGCATATCTAACTCCAATTATTGTTATAATTATTGTTACTGGAGTTGTTATAACACTCATCTCACCTTGTAAACTAATATTCATCAATACGTTACCAAATAAATACATCTTAGTTGCATTAGCAAGAGTGCTTGCTAACTTATCAGTTGAAGCTGCTATAACTAGCATTTGTATAGCTCTATTTGACTTTATTATTGGCCAGTAATCTTTAAACTTAACTTGATTTGCTGCACTTCCGACACCGTAAAATTCTTTTTTATCTCTCCCTGATATACCTATAATTGCAAGTATTGTCATTACAAATGAAGTTCCACCAAATATTATTGCTGCCATCTTCCACATTTCAGGATTTAATAAACCATTTTCATATCCATCAGCAAACATTGGAGGTAATATAGAAGTTATTACTAATGCTGATACTGAAAATAATATACTATTATATATTGAATCAAATATTGTAAATAATGGTCTTTGCTTAGGGTCATTAGTTAATGACGCTTGTGCTGCTTTTGTACAAGCTGTTTGGAATGTGTATCCTATTATGTATATTACATATATTCCTAAAAGTACCGGAAATCTCATTGATTTACTAAGGTTTGGTACTACTCCGAATATTAAATACACAGTTATTAATAATATAATATTTCCAACTAGCATAAATGGTCTATATTTACCAAACTTAGTTTCAGTCTTGTCTATCATATATCCTATTATTGGATCTGTTATACCGTCAAATATTCTCATAGATGTTATAACTACCCCTATAGTTACCGCAGCTATACCTAGTATATTTTGACTAAATATTGCCAAGTAAGTCATTATAGACATTATTACATTTGTGGCAGTATTATTTAAAGCGAAAAGTCCTATTTGCCATAATTTAGCACTATTATATTGTTGTTTTGATACGTTAGACACTTTTTATTCCCCTTTCGATTATTAAATCTTTGAAATTGTTTTCCCAATCTTTAAAAAAAATTACTAATTAAAATCTATCTTCGTATCCTAATGCTTTTAAATTTCTTGCACTTATTTCTAAGCTTTCAAATGGATCTTTTCCATATGTATCATCTTGCTCTATAAATATATGTTCAACCCCTGTTTCTCCAGCTAAATCTATTATAGCTTTTATGTCTAAGTTTCCTTCTCCTATTTCAGCAAATTGAACCATTAATGCCATATTTGTCATTATTTGTTCCATTCCACCTGATAAGTCTATAGTTTGGGCTATTCTATAATCTTTTATATGTATTATCTTTATTCTTCCTTCTAGTTTCTTTATCCACTCTAATGGATTTACTCCTCCCCTTTGTAACCAATGAACATCAAGCTCAAATCCTAAATACTCTGGGTCACTTTCTTTAGCCATTATATCCATTATATACTCACCATCATATTTAGCAAATTCAACATGGTGATTATGATAATAAAGTTCTAGACCTTCTTCTTTTAATCTTTTACCAAATTCATTTAATTCTTTAGTATACTCAATTATCTTTTCTTTTGATCCTAAACAATCAAATGATATCATTCCTACTCTTATATATTTGCAATTTAATGCTTTAGTATCTGATACTATTTTGTCAAAGTCATCTCTTAAGTTTTCCATTTTAATAGAAGGCATTAAAGACTTTATAGCTGCACTAGTTGCGCATACTTTCATATCTAGCTCATCTAAACATTTTTTTATTTCAGATACATTTTCTTCAGTCATAGGTATTTGAGATAATTCTACTGTTGAAAATCCTATTTCTTTAACTCTTTTGAAAGTTTCAGTTATACCCATTTCTTGTACTTTTTCTCTAAGCATCATCATTTGAACGCCTATTGTTGGTTTTGTCATATTATTTACCCCCATAATATTTGTTTATTATCCTTAGATGAAGTTCTTATACTATCTATAATTTTTATAGAAGGTATGGCGTCATTTATAGTTATATAATCTTTAGTGTTATTTATTAAGCAATTATAATAATCATTTATAATTTCTTTATGGCTAGCTCCATAATAATGCTTACTTCCACTAAGTTTATCATCTTCTACTATTAAAACTTTTTCTCCACCTACTGATTTATATAATTTACTATCTTTTATAGTAAATTTACCCTTTTCAAGTATTACCTGTATCTCAACACTAGAGCTGTCACAATATGCTATTGTTGAAAAGAATAACCCTTTAGCCCCATTTGAGAAATTTATACTAGCACTAGCTGTATCTTCAACTTCTATATCATAATCTAATAAGTTACTAACCTGACCTTTTATAGAATCTATTTTTCCACCTAATAATTGCATTAAATCTAATGTATGTATAGACTGATTTATCATAACTCCACCACCAGCTAACTTCATACTACCTCTCCATGGCTTTATGTCATAATACTCTTTTGGTCTACTCCAAGTAACTATCCCCTTTATACCAATTACTTTTCCATATTCTTTAGAATTTACTATATTTAATAAGTGCTTTGTTGTTTTGTTGTATCTATTTTGTAGACATATACAAATATTAGAATCTGTATTGTCATGTAATTTTTTAAATTTATTAGCTTCTTTCGCGTTTAAACAAAGTGGTTTTTCTAGGAGTATGTTAACTCCTAGATTAGCCACTTCTTTAGTTACAGGATAGTGAAGGTAGTGTGGTAAACATATATGAACACAATCTAAGTTTTCATTTTTAATCATCTCATTATAGTCTGTATAAAATTTAGCATCTTTTACTAAATCTTTTTTATTTTCATCTATATCACATACTGCAACTAGCTTTGCATTTTTATTTGATTTAATTGCATGAAGATGAACCATAGAAACATCTCCTAGACCTATAATCCCTATTCTTAGTGCCATATATTTTCCCTTCTTTCTCCTATTTTTATTTATGCGTTAGCTTTTTCAGCTTCTCTTCTCTTGTTTAATTCTTCTAGGTATAAATCTTCATCAAATGGTAATTCTATATCTTTTCCTGTCCAGCTTGATAAGTGCATTGCATTTGATAATATAACTCCATTTATACCATCTGTTCCTGGTGCTAATAATTTTTTACCTTCTAATATAGCTTCAGTGAAGTTTATCATAACATTTATATGTTGAACTCCCCATTGATCTGGTATTTCAAATTCTTCAACTTCGAATAAATCTCCCATACCTTCTCCTCTGAAAAGATTTGCAACATCAGCAAAAGTTAATCTCTTGTTTAATTCATTTTCGCTTTCTTTCATTCTCTTAACTGTTACTTTCTTACTTCCTTCAACTACTATCTTACCTTTATCCCCGTGTATTTCAAATCTATCAGTTCCTAATATGTCATGTGTACAAGTTATAAATGTTCCAGTAGCTCCGTTTTCGTATTCAACAAAAGCAGTTACATCATCTTCAACAGCTATATTTCTGTGAGAACCAAATTGTAAGTTAGCTCTTACTTTAGTTGGCATTCCACATATCCATTGCCATAAATCTAATTGGTGAGGCGCTTGGTTAGCTAATACTCCTCCACCTTCTCCTGACCAAGTTGCTCTCCAGTCACTCATATCATAGTATGCTTGTGGTCTCCACCAAGTAGTTATTATCCAGTTAGTTCTTCTTATTTCCCCTATTTCACCGTTATCTACTATTTCTTTTATTCTTTGATATAATGGGTTTGTTCTTTGATTAAACATCATACCAAATACTAAGTGTGGCTTAGACTCTGCTAATTCATTCATTTCTCTTATTTTCTTAGTATAAACGCCTGCTGGCTTTTCAACTAATGTATGTAAATCTCTGTTTAATGCTTCTATAGCTATTACTGGATGATCGTAGTGTGGTGTAGCTATTAATACAGCATCTATTTCTTTACTATCTAACATGTCTATGTAGTTATCAAAGAATTTTACATCTTTAGGTAACTTTTCATTAGCCCATTCCTTTTTAGCTGGGTTTATATCACAAACTGCTGTTAACTTAGCTCCTGCTACTTTTCCTTCTGCTAACCAACTAGCATGAGATCCACCCATTTGACCTATTCCAACTATCCCAAATCTTACTTGTTTCATATCGTCCCCTCCAAATTTGTTTAATCTAAACTCAATTTTTCCTAATATGTTTACTAAAGATTTATATTGAAGTGCATAAGCACTCTTTCCGTCTAGACCTTTGTCTTCTTTTATTATTTCATTAACATCTTCTAATTCTAAATCTTTTAATGAATCAAATATAACTAAGTGTGGCTCCATAGTTACAAAGCCTTTATATCCATTTTTTATAGCATCTGTTAGTATTTCTTCTATCTTACCTTCACCAGTTGCGCATACTACATTTTGATTATCACGTTTATTTGCATCTTTTATGTGGTAATATACTATATATTCTTTTAATAGTTCATAGCATTCTTTAGTGTTTTCCATACACTGAACAAAGTTTGCAAAGTCAAATATAGCTTTAAAGTTATCTGAATTTACACTTTTTAATATATCTAAGCATCTAGAAGATATATCTCCGTATATGTCTTTTTCATTTTCATGAAGTAGTATTATGTTGTGCTTTTTAGCTATTTCTGTAAATATATTTAATTTTTTTATAACTTCATCTCTATAGTCATCAGGATTTTTACCTTTTGGCATATAGAAACTAAACATTCTTATATACTTACACTCTAGTATACTTGCCATTTCACATAATTTTTCTAATAAATCTACTTGCTTATTAAAACCTTCTTCATCATCTATAAATACTTTACCTATAGGTGATCCTATAGAAGATACTTTTACTTTATATTCTTCTAATTTTGGCTTTATATAAGTTTTTAGTTCATCTATACTATATTCACTAAAATTTTTTTCATTTACCCCTCTTATTGATATATACTCCATACCAAGTTCTGTTACTGTTTGAAGTTGTGTATCAAAATCACTGCTTATTTCATCTGAAAATCCCGATATCTTTATATTTTCTAACATACGCGCCCCCATATAAAATGTTTTATCCTAAGAAGTATTTGTTTGAGTTGTTAAAACATATATCTTCAATTATTTGACCTAGTATGTCTAAGTCGTTTGGATATTCTCCATTCTCAACTAAGTTACCTATGTAGTTGCAAAGTATTCTTCTAAAATATTCATGTCTTGTAAAAGATAAGAAACTTCTAGAGTCTGTAAGCATTCCTACAAATTTACTAACTAATCCAAGTTGTGAAAGTGCCATTAACTGTCTTTCCATTCCGTCTTTTTGGTCATTAAACCACCATCCAGAACCAAATTGTATTTTCCCAGCTATGCCTCCACCTTGGAAGTTACCTATCATAGTACCTAGTACTTCGTTATCCTTTGGATTTAAACAGTATAGTATAGTTTTAGGTAGTTTATCTTCTACATCTAGACTATCTAATATTCTTGATAATGAATAAGCGATTTCCCCATCATCAATACTATCAAATCCTGCATCTACCCCTACTTTGTTAAACATTCTTGTATTATTATTTCTAAGAGCACCTATATGAAGTTGCATAACTAGATTTTTCTCGCTATACATCTTTCCTAAACTTATTAATGTAAAAGTTATATACTTATAAGCTTCTTTATCACTTATAGCTTCTCCAGATAAAACTTTAACAAAAATTTCTTCAACTTCCTCTATTGTTGAATTTTCAAAATAAACTCTTTCTAAACTATGATCTGTTATATTACATCCATTTTCTACAAAGAAGTCTAATCTATTTTTAAGTACTTTTAAAAGTTCACTGTATGTTTTTATTTCTACATTTTCTAATTTTCCTAAAGCTTTTATATAATCTATAAAACCTTCGTTTTTTATCTTAAGTGCTTTATCTGGTCTAAATGTAGGTCTTACTTTACACTCAAAACTTTCATCTTCTCTTATTTTTTTATGATATATTAAATCATCAGCTGGATCATCTGTAGTTCCTATGTATACTACATTTGACATTTCTATTAGCTTTCTTGCACTTAAATTGTTTTCTTTGATACTAAGATTTGCTTTTTCCCATATAATCTCGGCAGTTTTTTCACTTAGAGTTTCTTCTATGTTAAAGTATCTTCTAAGCTCTAAATGAGACCAATGATATATAGGGTTTCCTATTAAATAAGGCATCATCTTAGCAAATTCATTAAACTTTTCAAAATCACTAGCATCTCCTGTGATGTACTTTTCATCTATACCAAAGCTTCTCATAGCTCTCCACTTATAGTGATCGTGGTATAACCACATTTGAGTTATATTTTCATATGTTTTATCTTCTGCTATTTCTACTGCTGGTAAATGGCAGTGATAGTCAAATATAGGCATTTTTGCTGCGTGGTTATAATATAATGTTTTTGCCGTGTCGCTATTTAATAGGAAGTCTTTATCCATAAACGTTTTCATATTTACCCCCATATATTTCACTTAATTAAAATTTTGACTTTATTTAACTTATACTAAATATTTTATCATAAAATTTTTTTAACAATATTTGAATTAATTTTCTTTTTTTAGACTAATTTATTCAAATTATTTATTTTTATTTATAGCCTCTATTAATCCATTTATATAAACTGCTCCTAAAGCTCTATCATATAGTCCATATCCTGGTCTTCCTGTTTCTCCCCATATCATTCTTCCATGGTCTGGTCTATATGGTCCTTTAAAGTCATAATCACAATATGCTTTTACTATTTCATAAAAATCAAGCGATCCACACTCAGATAAGTGAGCTACTTCATTAAAGCTACTCTCTCCTGTTATTAATACGTTTCTTAAGTGTGCAAAGTTTATTCTATTTTTTTCTTTTCCAAAGTATTCAACCATTTTTACTACATCATTAGTACTTGTGCATCCAAGTGATCCTGTACATAAAGTTATACCATTATATTCACTATCATAAAGATTTACAAATCTTTCTAGATTTTCAAAATTTGTTATTATTCTTGGAAGTCCAAATATACCCCATGGTGGATCATCTGGATGTATAGCCATTTTTACGTTGCTTTCTTCAGCTACTGGTATTATTTCTTTTATAAAGTATTCAAGATTTTCCCATAACTTTTCTTCATCTATATCTTT
>NZ_JADNAJ010000006.1:0-182759 GCF_015550185.1 Romboutsia sp. 1001285H_161024_C4
AATATCTGGCTTGGTTTGTTTTCGATTCTTTAAGAATCAGTTATATAAATTAACCTACTGTTTAATTTTCAAAGTTCTTACTGTCCTCTCTTGGACAAGTACTACTATATCATCTTATTTTTATATGGTCAACACTTTTTTTAAACTTTTTTATTTTTTTCATTTTTTCTCAATATTTTGTATCAATATTTTTTATAAAAAGCAAGTAATAATCTAGATTTAGGTTATTTTTATTATATTATGTATTAATAAAATTTTTTAAAAATATTTTTATTTGTATTTTTAAATTCTATAAGTTTTTTAATATAAATAAAAGATGAGTATTTTGACAAAATAGATATAATAATTATTATTATTTAATCTATATAATGTATAAATTTAAAGCTTTATTTTAAATTCATATATTTAACTATAGTTTTGTAAACATATGTCAAAAAAGATGTTATAATGCTTATAATAGGTTAGTTAGGAGGGAATTTTATGTATAACGACAGCAATCAAGAATACAAAAAAGACGTACTTAGGTTAGCTTTATTTCTTGGTGAACTTATGCTAATAAATGGGGCTGAAACTTATCGTGTAGAGGATAGCGTTATTAGAGTTTGTAAGTCGAGGGGTTTTAATCATATTAGCGTATTTGCAACTCCTACCGCTATCATCATATCAGATGATAGATTTGATGGTTTATCCTTCATGAAAACGATTAGAAACCGTGGAATAAACTTAAACAAAATTTCTCTACTTAATAATTTTTCTAGAGAGTTTGTTAATGCAAAGGATATGCCTATAAAAGATGCTTTAGCAGAGCTTAAAGTTCTTGGGGAGACTCCTGAACATCCGCCTAAATTAGTTTACATAGCCACAGGTTTAGCATCTGCTTCTTTTGCTTGTGTTGTTGGGGGTAATAATTTAACTAATTTCATATTTACAACTATAATATCTATACTAGCAGTTATATGTTATAAAAAAATTATGAAGATAAGTAATATACCAGCCTTTTCTAGTTTAATAGCTTCAGTATTTATAGCTTTAACTGGGGTTTTAATAACAGAACTTGGCTTCTTAGCAACACCTAAAACCCTAATAGTTGGTTCTATAATGCCACTACTTCCTGGAGTATCTTTTATAAAAGGTATACGTGATTTAATTGCAGGGGATTTAATTTCAGGAGTAGCACGTGCTTTTGATGCAGGCTTAACTGCTATTTCTATAGCTTGTGGTGTTGGTCTTGTTCTAGATTTATGGCTTAAGTTTGGAGGTGCATTCTAATGACTGATATGAGTTTAGTTTGGCATTTTATATTTTCAGCATTTTCTACTGTTGGATTTGCTGTATTTTTAAATGGACCTATATCTACACTAGTTCCAGCAGGAATTACTGGAGGTATAGGGTGGACAATGTATTATTATTTAATGGGAATTACTTCTAATGCAATAATTTCAAACTTCATAGCTACTCTAATTGTTGCTTTTATAAGTGAAATGCTTGCTAGGAAATTAAAACATCCTGCAATATTATTTGTAATACCAGGTATAATACCTTTAGTTCCTGGACTTGGAATGTATAATACTATGCTTTATCTAGTTCAAAGAGATTATGATATGGCTGTATCAGTTGGTACAGATGTATTATTTTCTGGGGCCGCTATAGCACTTGGAATATTAGTTATGACTTCTTTTGTTAGAACTATAAATATATTCAAACTAAAGAAAATGGCAGCATTAATTCAAAAGGTTAATAAATAATTGCTTAGATTTTAATTATAAAACCTTTATAAAAAAGCTATGAAAATAGAGTTTAATTCTATATTCATAGCCTTTTTATTAATATATGAGCATGATTGACTATATACTATAAAGAAATATCTTTTCCACTTGATACTATATCCGTAATTATAGGTATATACTCTCTGCTCTCTCTAAATTTTTTATCTCTTTTTTTAAGTATAAAAAAAACAATCATCATAGTAGTAATACCCACTATAAAACTTATAACTTCTATACTACTTGTCATACTTATGCTATTTAGTATAAAATATGTAGCTATTGTTCCAATCAAAAGACCTGCTAATGGAGTAAGATATACTAAAAAGGCTGCTTTTAATACATTTACACCATCCATATTTACTTTTACCCTATCTCCAACTTTAGCACCTATGTTATTATCAACTTCTACCACTATGTCTTTTGATTCTGAACTAGTAACACATTTTCCACAAGCTGCACAAGCAGAATGCCTTTGCATTTTTAGCTTAGCAGTATTTTTATCTAAAATCTCTATTATATACCCTTGTTGTTCCACAAAACCACCCCTATTTTGTAAACTTAGTTATAGTACCCATTAATTCATTTATAACATCTTCTGTAACTTCTTCATTACCGCTTTTTATGGTGTGAGAAACACATCCTTTTATATGATTTTCAAGCACTATTGTACCCACTTTGTTTATAGCAGATCTAATTGCCGATATTTGGACCAATATATCTACACAATACCTTTCTTCTTCTATCATATTTTGAATACCTTTAACTTGTCCCTCTATTCTTTTAAGTCTTTTTATAAGAGCTTCTTTATCATTTGACTCAGCTAATTTTCTTTCCATATGTTCACCTCTTTTATTGATATATATATTATAGCTTATTTTTATTTTTTCGATGTGAATTTAATTCAAACTATCTAATACTTTATACGAATTTTTTAGAAAATATAGCCTACTAATCATTTTTAATTACAAAATAAATAGTTTTTAATAATGATTAGTAATTATATTATATAATATAATTATTAAATTCTAAATATTTTTCATATTTATATCTTAATTATAATACTATTTTACTCTTTTAAGTATAGTTTTAGCTTATTATGTTGATTATATTAATAGATTACTTTTAAAGGAGATTCTAATATGGATACTAATTCTAAATCAAATGCTAAAAAAGCTTTAAATAACTTAAGAATGGAAATTTCATCTGAACTTGATTATTACGATAGCTCAGATAATAAAACAACTAATAAATATTCACAAGATACTTTAGATGATCATGCTAAAAATTTATTATCTGGAGATAAAGCATATAACATGGAGGGTACTAAACCTTATGCGGGTGGAGAAAGATCCGTTGAAGGTGGAGAAAAGATGCTTGTAAGCAAGTACTATTCTCAAAATAATATTAAATAGTCAAACTTAAATTATAATTTTTATGTATCCACTAGGTTTATACCTTGCTCAAAAATAAATAAATAAAGAAAGTGCCTCTTAATAATCTATCTTGAGGCACTTTCTTTGCTATAATATACAAAATTTGTATATTACTTGTTTATTTCAACTTTTATATTTAATTCTTTTAATTGCGCTTCTTCAGCTACTGCTGGAGCATTAGTCATTGGACATACTGCACTTTGGTTTTTAGGGAATGCTATAACATCTTTTATGTTAGTAGTTCCTGCAAGTATCATAACTAATCTATCAAGTCCAAATGCAATTCCTGCATGAGGAGGAGTTCCATACTTAAATGCATCTAATAAGAATCCAAATTTCTCTCTAGCTTCTTCTTCAGTAAATCCTAATGCTTTAAACATTTTTTGTTGAACGTCAGCGTTAAATATTCTAACACTTCCTCCACCAACTTCGTATCCGTTTATAACTATATCGTAAGCCTTAGCTCTTAAAGATGCTTTGTCATCTCCTTCAAGCTTTTCTATATCTTCATCCATTGGAGAAGTGAATGGATGATGTTTAGCTACCATTCTTCCAGTTTCTTCATCTTCTTCAAATACAGGGAATTCAGTTACCCATAACATTTTGTATTCATTGTTGTCTAATAAGTTAAGTCTTCTAGCAACTTCAAGTCTAACTTGACCTAATGCATCAAATACTACAGAGTTTTTATCAGCAACGAATAATAATAAGTCGCCTTCTTTAGCATTCATTCTGTCAAGTATAGCTGTTAATTCTTCTTCTGTGAAGAACTTAGCTATTGGAGAAGTAACCTCTCTGTTAGCTCCTATTCTCATCCAAGCAAGACCTTTCGCTCTGTAAGTCTTAGCATGGTCTTCTATTTTACTTAATT
Organism: Romboutsia sp. 1001285H_161024_C4; assembly: GCF_015550185.1. Lineage (NCBI taxonomy): Bacteria > Bacillati > Bacillota > Clostridia > Peptostreptococcales > Peptostreptococcaceae > Romboutsia > Romboutsia sp. 1001285H_161024_C4. Next base: position 4,071 of record NZ_JADNAJ010000006.1, read on the forward strand.
GCTTTTTACTTATTTCATCAGATTTACCTTCAACATTTATACCTCTAACGCTCATTCCATCTTTAGTAGCATTAGCAAATACTCCAAATCCACAGTTTTCTACTAAATCAGATATATTAGTTAATTCGTATCCAAATCTAGTATCAGGCTTATCACTTCCGTATCTTTCCATAGCTTCAGCATATGTCATAACTGGAAGTGGTAATGCTACATCTACATTTAATATTTCTTTAAATATAGTTTGCACCATTTTTTCCATTATTGCCATAACATCTTCTTGTTCAACAAAAGACATTTCACAGTCTATTTGAGTAAACTCAGGTTGTCTGTCTGCTCTTAAGTCTTCATCTCTAAAGCACTTAACTATTTGGAAGTATCTATCCATACCACTTACCATTAATAATTGTTTGAATAATTGTGGTGATTGTGGTAAAGCATAGAATTTACCTTCATTAACTCTACTTGGTACAAGATAATCTCTAGCACCTTCTGGAGTTGGCTTTATTAAGAAAGGTGTTTCTATTTCACAGAAGTTATTTTCTGTTAAGTAGTTTCTTACTATATTTGCAACCTTACTTCTTAACATTAAAGTCTTTTGCATAGATGGCTTTCTTAAATCTAAGTATCTATACTTAAGTCTTAATTCTTCTGATACATTATCATCATCTTTTATATATATTGGTGGTGTTTGAGATTCATTAAGTATTCTAAGTTCAGTAGCAAATACTTCTATATCACCAGTTGGCATGTTAGGGTTTTTAGATGATCTTTCACAAACTTTTCCCTTAACAGCTATAACATATTCAGAACCTAACTTTTCAGCCTTAGCAAAAGCTTCAGCATTAACGTCAGTATCAAATATTATTTGGCATAATCCACTTCTATCTCTTAAGTCAACAAATACTAATCCACCTAAGTTTCTTTTCTTTTGAACCCATCCCATAAGGACAACTTCTTCATTTATATTGTTTTCTCTTAAGTCCCCACAATAGTGAGTTCTCTTTAATCCGTTTAGAGTTTCCATTATTTACCCTCCAGGCTTTCTTTAAATTTCCTATAGCACATAATAAACTATATTTATTTAAAAATTATTGATATATAATCTTTGTATATGTGCTTCAAAAGTCTTTCTTTAAGACCTTTTGTATAAGACTTATTATAATTTAATATTTTATCATTACTGCAATTTACTTGTCCATTTAAAATTGGCTTTCTATAATTTATGATATATCATAAATTATATTTAAAATTGTATAGTAATTTATAAATTATAATCTTTCCTTTAATTCTTTAACTATATCACTTAGTTTTATAGTAGTTTGCTCTGATGTAGCCATATTCTTAAGTGTAGCACTATCATTTTCTAACTCATCATCACCTATAACTATAGTGAATTTTGCATTTATTTTATCTGAGTACTTAAATTGTGCCTTAACGCTTCTATCTAAGTGGTCATTTTCAGCACTTATATGTTCACTTCTTAAATCTTTTAATATTTTAAAGCTCTTAGTTTTAGCTTTATCTCCTATTGTTACTATGAATATATCCATAGCATGTGGATTTTCGATTTCTATATTATTATTTTCTAAAGTTAATAATAATCTTTCAACTCCTAGACCAAATCCTATACCACTAACTCCTTTAGGTCCTCCAATTTGTTCTACTAGTCCGTCGTATCTTCCTCCACCACAAACTGTACTTTGAGCACCAATATCATTTGATATTATCTCAAAAGCAGTTTTCTTGTAGTAATCAAGTCCTCTAACAATTTTTTTGTCAACTACATAGTTTATTTCCATTTCACTTAAGTACTCTTGTACTTTTGCAAAGTGTTCTCTACAATCATCACATAAGTGATCTACCATAAAAGGTACATCTTGTAAGTTTTCTTGACATGTAGGATTCTTACAGTCTATAACTCTCATTGGGTTTTTATCTTTTCTTTCTAAACAAGTTTCGCATAATACATCTGCTTTTGAATCTAAGTATGCTTTTAGTATTTCGTTGTATTTAGCTCTACAAGTTGGACATCCAACAGAGTTTATGCTAACCACTAAATCTTTAAGACCAACTTCATTGAAAAATTGAACAGCTAAAGCTATTACTTCTGCATCTAATGATGGTTTGTCACTTCCTAAAGCTTCTATTCCAAATTGGTGGAATTGTCTTTGTCTTCCTGCTTGTGGTCTTTCATATCTAAAACAAGGTGTCATATAAAATAACTTTGTTGGTTGAGTTTCTGCATATAATTTATTTTCTATAAATGCTCTAACTACACCAGCAGTTCCCTCTGGCTTTAAAGTTATATCTCTTTTACCTTTATCTTCAAAAGAATACATTTCCTTTTGTACTATGTCAGTTGTATCTCCAACACTTCTTTTGAATAATTCTGTATGTTCAAATATTGGAGTTCTCATTTCTTCGTATCCAAATAATGCACATACCTCTCTAAATTTATTTTCAACATAATTCCATTTGTAAGCATCTTTTGGAGTTATGTCCTTAGTTCCTCTTGGAGCTTTAGTTAACATTTTTGTATATCTCCTTTCTCTTTCTTTCTATCATTTCATCAACTCTGTCTATATATTGCTCTACATTTTTAACATTGTCAACTCTTTCTATTCTATCTTCATCAACATATACAAATTTTGATATAGATCCAGCACCTACTGCATAGTTACTTTGCTTTTCTTCCATTATTTGAATGTTATATATACATTCATAACCTTCTTTAGCATATCCTATGTTTTCTAGATTTCCTAACATATGCTTTTGACGGTACATATAATATGGATTAAGTCCCATATCACGAGCATATTCCATTGATAAATCTATCATTTTTATCATTTCTTCATATCTTGTAAGTTCGTATTTATCTAGATTTTCTTTTAGATTAGATGCTCTTTTTACAGCTAATGTATGTACTGTTAAACTTTCTGGTGAAAGTTTTTTGATTTCTTCTAAAGTATTTCTAACCATATCTAAATCTTCATCTACAAGACCTAATATGATATCCATATTTATATTATCAAATCCTATTGCTCTTGCCATATTAAAACAATCTACTATATCAGCTACAGTATGGTCTCTACCTATTTTAGCTAATGTTTCATCATTCATAGTTTGAGGATTTATACTTATTCTATCTACATTATGCTTTTTAAGAACTTCTAATTTTTCTCTAGTTATAGTATCAGGTCTTCCTGCTTCTACTGTAAATTCTTTTATTGTACTTAAATCTAACTCTTTAAATAAAGCAGTTATTAAAGTATCTAACTCTTCTTTTTCTAAAGCTGTTGGAGTTCCTCCGCCAATATATAGTGTTTCTATTTCTTTATTAGTGTCTTTTAATATTTTAGAAAGTCCCTTTATTTCTTCTATAAGCTTATCTACATATTCTTTTCTTAAATGTCCAAATTGCTTTAATGGATTTGCTGGGAATGAACAATAATAACATCTTGTTGGACAAAATGGTATACCTACATATAAAGAAATTTTATTTTTATCTATTGGATATATAAATATTCTTTCTCTCTTTGCAATTTCTAAGCTTAAGTCTATTTTTTCATCCATTATATAGTATTTTTCTTTTAATATTTTTCTTATAGACTCTTCATCTACACCTTGATCTAATAGAGTGTGTACTATCTTAACAGGTCTTATACCTGTTAGTATCCCCCAAGGTACATATGAGTTTAATCTATTTTTTAAAACTTTAAATATACTTCTTTTTATAGTTTCTTTTGTAGCTTTTTTTATTTCTTGTTCATTTAATCCACTTATGTTTATATGGTCTCTAAACTCATACTTTAAATCATAATTTTCATAGTATTCAGTTTTAGCGATTATTGTATCATTATATTTTAATAATGTATTTGTTAATATTCTTCCGAAGCTTTTTCTTTCTACAAATTCAAAATCCGTAGTAAATAGTTTTATTAATTCAGCTACTTCGTATTTATAATCATGTCCTTTTAAAACTACACCTATCATTTTCTTGCTCCTTCTTAACATAATAGTTAAATTTACTTTAAGTTACTTAAATGCCTAAAAGATAGCTAATATAGCTATCTTTTAAAACTTTAGTTATATATTATCCATAAGTTATTGGAGCAATTATTTTTTATCTGCTCATATATGGATTGCTCGTCTTTTCTATTCCTAAAGTAGAACTTGGTCCATGACCTGGATGAATTTTAACGTCATTTTCATATTTTGATAATTTCTTAAGAGATTTTTCTAACTCTTTATAACTTCCTCCAATAAAATCTGTTCTACCTATACTTCCTGCAAATAAAGTATCTCCAGTAAACATATCATCATTGACCCTTATACACATTCCACCTTTTGTATGTCCTGGTGTATGTATAAATGATAGTTTTAAATTACCTAATGTTAATTTCTCTTTATCATTTACATATATGTCAGCATCTAATTCTTGTGGTCCGCAATGAGGCATCATACAACTTAAATTTTTTCTATTATCATTTAATAGCTCTTTTTCATCAGTATGTGCAACTACCTTAGCACCTGTCTTTTCTCTTATAGATTTTACTGCACCTATATGATCTCCATGTCCATGAGTTAATAATATATACTCAAGTGTTAAACCATTATTTTTTATATAATTTAATATCTTATCTTCTGCTCCACCTGGGTCTACTACTGCACATTTTTTAGTTTCTTCATCTACTAATATATACATATTTTCACCAAAGCTTGGTTCAAGTATTTTTTCTATTTTCATTTTTAAATCCCCCTAGAAAGCTTTATTTGACTCTAATAATATTGTAACTGGTCCATCATTAGTTAAATCTACCATCATATGAGCACCAAACTCACCAGTTCCAACTACTATATCATTATTCTTTGCTTTTTGTACAAACTCTTCATAAAGTTTAGTTGCAACATCTGGTCTTGCTGCATTTGTAAAGCTTGGTCTTTTTCCTTTTCTACAATCACCATATAAGGTAAATTGTGAAACCACTAAAAGTTCTCCACCTACATCTTTAAGAGATAAGTTCATTTTTTCATTTTCATCTTCAAAAATTCTTAGGTTTAGTATTTTATCTATCATGTAATCAACATCTTTTGATGTATCTTCATGAGTCACTCCAAGTAAAACAAGTAGTCCCTTGTTTATTTGGCCTGTAACACGATCACCTACTGTAACTTTAGATGATGATACTCTTTGTACAACTGCTCTCATAGTCCTTCCTCCTAGTTTATTACTCTATATACATCTTCTATTCCTGGTATAGATTTTATCTTTTTCATTAATAAATTTAGCTCATCTATATTATCAACTTCAATAAGTAGATTAACATTTATAATACCTTCTTTTCCTTTTCTGGCATTTATACCATTAAATCCTACTTTTTCAACTGCTACAGCATGAGTTATATCATTAATTATACCTTTTCTATCTACACCTTTTATTTGAATTTCTGCTTCAAATCTACTACTTTCCGAGTTACACCATTCAACTTCTAATAATCTATTTTTAAAGAAGTCTCCATTTACATTTGCATTAGGACAGTCTTTTCTATGAACAGCTACACCTCTACCTTTTGTAACATATCCTACTATTTCATCACCTGGAAGTGGATTACAACATTTTGCAAATCTAACTAATATATTATCAAGTCCTTTTACTGTTACTCCTTGAGATGTATTCTTTCTCTTTTTCTTATATTCAGAATCTGTTAAATTATGATTCTTTAAGTCCTCTACAGCATTTACTTCTTGTTCTTTTTTAGTTTTTTTGACTTCTTTTTCGTATAATTCTCTTACCTTTGGAACAACTTGTGATGCCATTATTCCACCATAACCAATAGTAGCTATTAAATCCTCTACAGTTTGTTGATTGAATTTTTTAGCCACTTGACCTAGGTACTTTTCTATACAAGCTTCTTTTGCTGGTATATTATATTTTTTAAATTCTTTTTCAAGTATTAAATTTCCACGTTCAATATTTTCTTCTCTTCTTTCCTTTTTAAACCACTGTCTTATTCTACTTTTAGCATTTGGTGTTTTTACTATATTAATCCAGTCTCTACTTGGTCCATTTGAATTTGAAGAAGTTAATATTTCTACTATATTTCCGTTTTGTAATTTATAATCAATAGGAACTATTCTTCCGTCTATCTTAGCTCCAACGCATTTATTACCTACATTAGTATGCACTCTATAAGCAAAATCTATTGGAGTTGCACCTGCCGGAAGTTCTATAACGTCCCCCCTTGGAGTGAATACATAAACTTGACTACTAAATACATCATCTTTAAGAGCATCTAAAAACTCTTGAGGATCTTTTAAGTCTTTTTCCCACTCCATCATTTGTCTTAACCATTGAAGTTTCTCTTCAACATTTTGTCTTGTATCTTGAGTTTTACCTTCTTTATATTTCCAGTGAGCTGCAATCCCGTATTCAGCTATTTGATGCATTTCTTTTGTTCTTATTTGTATCTCTACAGGTTCTCCATCTGGTCCTATAACAGTGGTATGAAGACTTTGATACATATTAGGTTTTGGCATTGCTATATAATCTTTAAATCTTCCTGGAATTGGCTTCCATAATGTATGTACCATTCCAAGTACTGCATAACAATCTTTAACATTATCTACTATTATTCTGACTGCTGTTAAATCGTAAATTTCTTCAAATCCCTTGTCTTTGTTTTTCATCTTACTGTATATACTATAAAAATGCTTAGGTCTTCCATATACATTGTATGGTATATTTACAGATTTTAATTTTTCATCTAGTATACTTAAAACTTTTTTTATATACTCTTCCCTTTGACTTCTTTTTTTAGCTACTTTTTCAACTAATTCATAGTATCCATCTGGATCTATATATCTAAGTGCTAAATCTTCTAATTCCCATTTTATTTTAGAAATACCTAATCTATTTGCTATTCCCCCATAGATTTCAAGTGTTTCTTTTGCTTTTGATTTTGCTTTTTCTGGAGGCATAAATTTTAAAGTTCTCATGTTATGAAGTCTATCTGCTAATTTTATAAGTATAACTCTTATATCCTTAGCCATAGCCATAAACATTTTTCTTAGATTTTCTGCCTGTGTTTCTTCTTTTGATTGATACTTAATTTGTCCAAGTTTAGTTACTCCGTCCACTAAATTGGCAATTTCTTGAGAAAACTCTTTTTCTATATCTTCATAAGTATAGTCCGTATCTTCAACAACGTCATGTAATATTCCTGCTGCTATAGTTTCTATATCAAGTTCCATGTCTGCTAGTATATTGGCAACTGCTAGAGGATGAATGAAATAAGGTTCACCAGACTTTCTAAATTGACCTTCATGTGCTTTTTTACCAAGATAATAAGCTTTTTTTACTAAATCTATATCAGCATTTGGAGCATAACCTTTTATTTTTTCTATTAATTCTTGTAATTCCTTATCATGCATAATACCACCTATTTTACATATGTAATTTTATAAAGCCTCATTCATTTACTCAAAGAAACAAAACCCTATATTAATTTAATACCTTTTTAATCCTATTGTGTAAACATTTTAATTCTTTATACTAAAATAGTTGGTATAATACCAACTATTTTAGTAATGCCTTTAAGCACCTTTGTAAAATAATCTAATTTATTAATATTTTATTAGAGAATTTACATCGTATTTAGATAGCTTTTCTCTTCCATTTAAGGACTCTAATTCTATTAAGAATTGCATAGATACAACTTCTCCACCTAATTTTTCTATTAGAGCCGCTGCAGCTTCCATAGTTCCTCCAGTAGCTAGTAAGTCATCAACTATTGCTACTCTTTGTCCTGGCTTTATAGCATCTTTATGTATTTGTAAAGTGTCACTACCATATTCTAATCCGTACTGATAGCTTTCTGTTTCATATGGTAATTTTCCTGGTTTTCTAACTGGGACAAATCCAACTCCCATTCCATAAGCAACTGGAGTTCCTGTTAAGAATCCTCTCGCTTCAGGTCCTACTACTATGTCTATGTTTTTATCTTTTAAATTTTTTATAAATTCGTCTATAGCATATTTAAAAGCTTCTCCGTCTTGCATTAATGTAGTTATATCCTTAAAACTTACTCCTTCTTTTGGGAAGTCTTTGATTTCTCTTATCTTTTGTTTTAAATCCATTACAATTGCTCCTCCTAATAACTTTCTCTGTATTTCTCGTTAAGAGTTTTTAAGTTTTTAAGTATTTTACTTTCATCTAAGTTTAATTTTTTGTCTGGTTTTGGTAATAACTTTATATGTATAGATTTTGTATTTAGTAAGTTATCATATACAAACTCAAAATCTAATAGTAACAATTCTTTAAACACTTTTAATATTGTAAATACTTTTAAAGGTATCATGTTAAATACCTTCTTTATATCCTTAAAATCAACATTTATTTCTTTATTTGAAAGCATAAATTTATATACGTATATAAATTCTTCTCTTTCTGGAATTAAATTATTTACAATATTGTTTAGATATAGTAAATCCGTTTGACTATAATATTTGATAATTATAGCCTCATTATTCGCTTTTTCGTATAAATGAGAATAGTCCCCCATATTATACAAATAATCATAAAGAATAATATTATTATATCTTTTTATATTAATTTTTTCAATATTTGGAGAGAATATAAGCTGAAGTTTATCACTATTTGACATAATTACGTTGTAGTTTATATCAAATCCATCTATTATATCTTCATCTACTAATGATATATCTGATATAGCTCTATAAAACCCATTTATAGTATTTGCTATAACTAATGTATCTTTAGTTATATAATCAAATATATTAATATCTTTATTTCCACTTATCATTTCTTCTATATTATCAAATCCAAATTTTTCATATAATGAATTTTTATCAACTTCTTTTATATCGTATAAGCAATTTTCACTAGGTATAGTCTTTGAAAATAGTTCAATAATATCTTCATTTGTACTACTATTTTTAGGATAAGACATTCTTATATCTTTTAATAAAAGCTGAATACTTCTTCTTCCCATAAAATTATTTTCATCTAATTGAAAAAGTACATCTACCTTATCTCCTGGCATATATCTTTCTTTAAGGTATGCCATATTAAATCCTATACATTCATAAGACTTTTCTTTTTCTATAGTAAACTTTATATGTTGTTTATTTTTACCCATAGTTATTATACTTTTAAGTATTGCATCTCTTACTATGAATCTAGGGTTAGGGTTATTTAATCCATATGGCTCTAGCTTATGAAGTTCTTCTACTAATTCTAAACTTATAGATTCTTCTTTTAATTCAAGTTCTGCTTTTACATTTTCGATTAAGTCTTCTTCAGTAAGTTCATAATCTGCAAACTTATTAACTTCATTAGAAAGCTTGTCTATGTTTTCTTTATCTAAAGATAAACCTGCTGCTTGTTCATGCCCACCAAACTTATTTAATAAATCTTTACATCTTACAAGTGCATCAAATATACTAAACCCTTTTATAGATCTAGCTGAACCTGTAGCTTCACCATCTTCTATAGTTAATAGTATTGTTGGCTTGTAATATTTTTCTGTAAGCTTTGATGCAACTATACCAATAACTCCATGTTGCCACCCTTCATTAGCTATAACTAAAACTTTATCAGTCTTGTACTTTTCATTAGCCTCTATTATAGCCTCTGCTTCTTGATACATTTTTCCTTCTATTAACTGTCTTTCGTTATTTTTCTCTTCTAATAACATAGCTATTTCTTTAGCTTTTTCTGTATCTTTTGTAGTAAATAATTCAACACCTAACATTGAGTATCCAAGTCTACCTGATGCATTTATTCTAGGTCCTATAGAAAATCCTATATGAGATGAACCTATTTTTTCTGTTTCAACTCCACAAACCTTTATAAGCTCCCTTAAGCCTATATTATTGCCCTTAGACATAAGAGTTAAACCATTTTTTACTATTATTCTATTTTCGTCTACTAGCGGTACTATATCACATATAGTAGCTAGGGTTGTTATTTCTAAATATTTATATAAACTATTTTTAAATTCTTCTTTAGGAGTAAGTGCTTGTATTAATTTAAAGGCAACACCGCATCCACAAAGCATATCAAAAGGATAATTACAATCTTCTTGTTTTGGATTTATAACAGCTAGAGCATTAGGTATTTCACTTTGACACTCATGATGGTCTGTTATTATAACATCTATACCTAATTCATTTGCTATTTTTACTTCCTCTACAGATGTAATACCACAGTCTACACTTATCATTAGGTTACATCCTTGATTATGTATGTGTCTTATAGCTTCTTCATTTATGCCATATCCTTCTTCTAATCTATTTGGTATGTAATAATTAACTGGATAGTTAATAGAGTCAAAATATAAACATAATATTGAGGTAGAAGAAACTCCATCTACATCATAATCTCCATATATCCATATGCTCTCTTTATTGTCTATAGCTTTTTTTATTCTATCTACGGATTTATCCATGTCCTTCATTAAAAATGGGTCTCTTAAATATTCTAATGATGGATTCATAAATATTTCTGCATCTTTTTCGTTATTTATTTCCCTATTTTTTAAAATTTGACTAATTTCCGGGGAAATTTTTAATTTTTTACTTAATTCGCTTTCACATACATCTCCCGTATGTTTAAGTGTCCATTTTTTATTGAACATAACTTATCCCCCTCTATTTCTTTTTATATTGAATTCTTATAATTTTGACTACTATTAATATACCTATTATAAATGATATAAAGAAACCGCTTAATGCAGTAAACCTTATCCATATATTATTAGTTATATTAGGTGATGAAATTATAAGTGAGGAACCGACTATTATAGCAGCTAATACTAAACTTAAAGACACTTGTGTAGTTAGATCCCTCATTATTTCCTCTAGTGAAGCAAACTTTATGTCTTCTAATTGAATTTTTATATTGTTTTTTTCTATATTTCTAAGTATACCTCTCATTTGCTTAGGTATAGTTTTCATATCTGATATTATCTCTTCTGTCATATGTTTTGACTTTAAGAAAGCATTTTGAGGATTAAATTTATTTATATAATAATGCTTCATAAATTCTTTACCTATAGATGACACGGAGAAGTTTGGATTTAAATCTCTTCCAGTTCCTTCTAGGGTTATTACTGCTTTTGCAAGTGTAGAAAGCTGTGATGGTATTGATACTTTATATCTTCTAAAGAATCTAAATACTTCATTCATAATATCCGATATATTTATTTTTTCTATTGGAACATCATAATAATAATGAATTAAATATAATAAATCTTGTCTTAGCCCAATTATATCCACTTCATTATTTATAACATCCATCTCTGTTAATATATATATTACCCTATCTACATTCTTCTCTACCAGAGCTACTGCAATTTCATTTAAAGCATTTAGTGTATTTCTATCTACTATTCCTACCATCCCAAAATCAATGTAAGATATAGTGTTTTGACTAACTACAAAAATATTGCCTGGGTGTGGGTCAGCATGAAAAAAGCCATACTCAAATACTTGCTTAAATAAAGACTTAATCCCTATATCACTTATTATCTTTGTGTCCCAATTAAGTTCCTTTATTTTCTCTGCATCATTTAGTTTTATACCTATAATTTTTTCCATTACTAATACTTTTTTTGTAGTAAATTCTCCATAGATTTTAGGTATATAAACTTCTCTACTATTTTCAAACATTTTCCTAAACTTCATAGCATTTATAGCTTCAAAGTTGTAATCTAGCTCTCTCATTAATTGAGTTTGAAACTCTTCAATTATCTGTATAACGTCTATAGAGCTATGTTTATTTGAATCTTTAAATGCTAAAACCATTCCCTTTAGTATTTCTAAATCTGATTTTATCCTACTTTCAATATTAGGTCTTTGTATCTTTATTATTACATCTTCTCCATTTTGAAGCTTGGCTTCATATACTTGTCCAATAGATGCCGCCCCTATTGGATTAGGATTAAATTCATTAAATACTTTTTCTATATCTAGACCTATTTCTTCTTTAAATATCTCTTTAGCAATATCCGTATCAAAAGGTTCTACACTATCTCTAAGCAAAGATAATTCATCTATTATATCTTGGTCTAACAAATCTTTTCTAGTACTTAAGATTTGTCCTAACTTAACATAAGTAGGTCCTAACTCTTCAAAAGCTCGTCTTATCTTTTCCCCCGTAGACATTTGTTTTATTTCTTCAGATGGATTGGTTATAGGTATTTTATATGCTACACCTTCAATATTTAATTTTTCTACTATATAAGAAAACCCATATTTAATTAATATGCGTATAATTTCTTTGTATCTTTTTATATTTCTGTAACTTATTCTCACTCTTATCAGCTCCATCTTTTATTGACTTAAGTAAACAATAAAAGGGCAATATTAAAATTGCCCTTTTAGTTTTCTTATTTATGATTATTTGCAGTTTCTACATATTTTAATGCTGATTTTTTAAGATTTTCTTTTTCTTCATGTGTTAGTTCTCTTATTACTTTTGCAGGTGAACCCATAGCAAGTACTCCTGATGGTATTTCTTTACCTGGAGGTACTAAGCTTCCAGCAGCAAGTAGTGTACTTTCTCCGACTTTAGCACCATCTAACACTATTGCCCCCATACCTATTAATGTATTATCTCCTATTTTACATCCATGTATAAGAGCTTTGTGTCCTATAGTTACATTGTTTCCTATTATAGTCGGTGCATCATGACAAATATGAACTACACATCCATCTTGAATATTTGTATTTTCTCCTATAGTTATGCTACTTTCATCTGCTCTTATAACTACGTTATACCATATGTTAGCATTTTTTCCTATAGTTACATTACCTATTATATCTGCACTATCTGCTACAAACACATTTTCATTAATATTAGGTTCTATTCCTTTGTACCCTTTTATCATCTTATTCTCCTTCTAACATTAATTTTGCTTGTATCATTATTGAACATTCTGTACGTTTCTTTTGCATTTCGCATCCTAATTCATATGGCTTCATTATGTCATTGTTAAAGTTTATTGCATTTGCATGACATCCACCTGAACAGTAGAATTTATTCCAACATTTTTTACAATCTTCTTTGCTGTATACGTGAGCATCTCTAAAGCTCTTTACAACTTCTTTAGGGAATACTATTTCTTCTTCCATTATGTTAGATAGTTTGTAGTCTTCATTTCCAACGAATTGGTGACATGGATACATATCTCCATTTGGAGTTATAGCAAGATATTCATTTCCTGCTCCACATCCTGTTACTCTCTTTATTACACATGGACCTTGATTTAGGTCTATTATAAAGTGGAAGAATTTAAAATCTTTACCTGATTTTAACATATCAGCATATTTTACTGCTAAGTTTTCATATTCTTCAAATACTCTTGGTAAATCTTCCTCTTTAAGAGCATATGGATTTTCATCTGCATCTACAACAGGCTCTATAGATGTAAGAGCAAATCCTTCGTTAGCAAAATGCATAACGTCTTTAGAGAAGTCTAAGTTTTCTCTTGTGAAAGTACCCCTTATGTAGTAGTACTTATCTTTATCTCTACCTTCTACAAGTTTTTTAAACTTTGGTAATATTATGTCATGACTTCCTTTATCATTTAAAGTTGGTCTCATATTATCATTTACTTCTTTTCTACCATCTAAACTTAAAACTGCATTGTGCATATTCTTGTTTATATATTCTATCTTTTCATCATCTAGTAATATACCGTTGGTAGTTATAGTGAATCTTATATTTTTATTGTGTTCTTTTTCTACACTTCTTCCGTACTCAACTAATTGCTTAACTACATCAAAGTTCATTAATGGCTCTCCACCAAAGAAATCTATCTCTAAGTTTCTTCTGTTTCCAGAGTTAGCTATAAGGTAATCTATTGCTTTTTTACCAACTTCAAAACTCATCATTTCCTTAGCTCCACCAAAGTCACCTTGTGCTGCAAAGCAGTATTTACATTTTAAGTTACAATCATGTGCAACATGTAAGCATAATGCCTTAACAACTTTCTTTCTATCAACAAATGCTGGGTGTAATTCATAGCTATCTTCTGTATATAAAAGACCTTCTGATTCTAAAGTAGCTATTTCTTCATATGCTTCTTCTAATTGCTCTTTAGTGAATTCTTCACCTAGAATCTTAAATAATTCTTCCTTTGTATTTTCTTTGTAATGATCTAATAATCTATACGCTACATCATCAACAACATGAACAGCTCCACCATTTACATCTAAAACTATATTATATCCGTTCATTGAAAACTTATGTATCATACTCATTTTGCGTCCTCCCAAGTTTTATTATTTATTCATCTATATCAACAATTTTCCTCATTGTATTTAAACTCTATCCTTCATTATATAACTTAAATAAAATATAGGCAATACTTCAAAAAATTAGCTTAATTTATATATAAAATAATATTTATGTATATAATCTATGCTAAATCACACTCATTAATTAAAATTAAAATAAGACGTCATAAGTTATGACGCCTTACTTTTTATGTTTATCCTAAACTTATTATCTTTCGCACTCTTGGTTTGCTACTGTACAAGAAGTTTTGCAAGCAGATTGACAAGAAGTTTGACATTCTCCACATCCACCTTTAGCAGCACTTTGCTTTAATGTAGCTTGAGATAAAGTTTTAACATGTTTCTTTTCCATTTTAAGTACCTCCTAGTTAAATTTCCCTATTGATTATATCACAAAATGTATTTATGTAAAACTTCTATTTGAAGTTTACACCCAAAACCCCTCCAATACCACCAGATAAGGATACTAAAAGTGCCTTATAAAGCATACCCATATCAAACATAAATTGATCTTTAGCTAAACAAACTAACAATATAAGAAACACTATATAAACTAAACCTACTAATAATCCATATATAAGACCCTTTTCTTTTATATGTTTAGTAGCATAAAAGCCCCCAAACGCTGAAGATGCTGTAGTTATAACTGAAGATGCCATAGCTATACTACTTCCTGACATATCTGTAAATGTAAGTATTAAATTATATATAAGTAAAGTAGCTAATGTTAATATGTACGCATATCCAAGACCTTTTAAGATATGATTTGTTTTTTCCATAAAAAATACCTCCCCTCAGTAATATATATATATTCTAGGAAAGGTATTTAAATTACTATTATTTAATTATTTCTCATCTTGTGGCTGAACAGTTCCTATAGCCCATTTTTCAAATGGAACTTTACTTCTGTTTGGTCCAAGTTCTAATACTACATGATCTTCTTCAACCTTTGCAACATGAGCTATTATACCACCTATAGTAGTTACCTTATCTCCTGTTTTTAGGTTTTCTCTCATTTCTTTTAATTGCTTTTCTTTTTTCTTTTGAGGTCTTATTAATAGGAAGTAGAATACAGCAAATACTGCTACCCACATAACTACAGCCATTATCATTTGTTGTGGCATTACCTTCACTCCTTTTTATTATACTAAATTCTATAATACTATAAATATTATAGATTACCCTCCTTGGATAATCTATTTATTTTTAATTAGTATTTATATAAACTATACCCCTAAAATATAGGAAGAGTTTACCTTTTCATTAATAATTATATATTAAAAATACTTTATTTCATAGTACAATTTCTATAATTTGTATCCGTATTGCTTAAAGAACTCTTCTTTAAAGTCTAATAGTCTATCTTCCATTATAGCTTGTCTTACTTGCTTCATTAAGTTTAATAGGAAGTGTAAGTTGTGAGTCGTTATTAGTCTTGCTGCTAATATTTCATTAGCCTTAACAAGATGTCTTATATATGCTCTAGTATAATTCTTACAGCAGTAACAATCACAATTTGGATCTAATGGAGTAAAGTCTTTTGCATATTTTGCATTTCTAACTACTATTTTACCAACACTAGTCATAGCTGTACCGTTTCTAGCTATACGAGTAGGTAAAACACAGTCAAACATATCTATTCCTCTTATAACACCTTCTAATAAGTCGTCAGGACTTCCAACACCCATTAGATATCTTGGCTTATCTTCTGGCATTAGAGGTACTGTATAATCTAATACTTCATACATTAATTCTTTAGGCTCTCCAACACTTAGACCACCTACTGCATATCCTGGTAAATCTAATTCTAATATTTCTTTAGCAGATTGCTCTCTTAAATCTTTGTACATTCCACCTTGAATTATACCAAATAATGCTTGTTTTTCAGTGTTTTTATGAGCTTCTTTACATCTTTTTAACCATCTTGTAGTTCTTTCTAAAGAGTTTTTAACATACTCTCTATCCGCTGGATATGGAGCACATTCATCAAAGGCCATCATTATATCTGAACCTAGAGCATTTTGTATTTCCATAGCTTTTTCAGGACTTATAAAGTGTTTAGATCCATCTATATGAGATCTAAAATGTACACCTTCTTCTGTTATCTTTCTAAGTGGCCCTAAACTAAATACTTGGAATCCTCCACTATCTGTAAGTATTGGCTTATCCCAGTTCATAAACTTATGAAGCCCACCAGCTTCCTTAACTAACTCATGTCCTGGTCTCATATATAAGTGATATGTGTTACTTAATATTATTTGAGATCCTATTTCTTTTAACTCTTCTGGAGTCATTGATTTTACTGTTGCTTGAGTTCCAACAGGCATAAATATAGGTGTTTCTATAACTCCATGTGGAGTGTGAAGTCTTCCTAATCTAGCTCCACTTTGCTTACATGTTTTTATAAGCTCATATCTTATTGCACTCATAATTTTGTCTCCTTACTATCTATTCATTTTATACGTTGTGTTGCTTCATTCTTTCTCTACAAGCTTCGCATTCTTCACATTCTTGACCTTCTTCACAGTCTTCATAGTGAATACTGGTTATATTCATAGTACTGTTATCCTTAGCTATTAAGTATTTTCTAATAATAAACAATCCTGCTATTGCTATAACACCTAATAATACTTCTGTCATACCTTCACTCTTTGGAAGTAATAGCATTTTTCTAGCTATTGCATATAGTAATACCTCTAAAAGAGCACCTGGAATATGAAGTGATAACATTACTACAAGCTCTACCCCTATAACTAAAAGTAAAATCTGTCCTAATATATCATTTAGTTGACCATAATCAACCGGTGTATGAAAATCTACTATATAGGCTGTCCATATTACTCTTAAAACGTCTATAGTTCCTAAAAATACAGCAAGTAGAACCACCATTGCTAAAATTGATTCAAAAACATAGGCTATTCTTAAAGATAAATTATTTTTATCTATATTTTTCATCAAATTCCCCCTATTTTATAATCATGGCATCTCCGAAACTAAAGAATCTATATTTTTCTTCAACTGCAACATTATATGCATTTAATGTTTTGTCTTTTCCACATAAAGCACTTACTAACATTATTAAAGTTGACTCTGGTAAGTGGAAGTTAGTTATAAGTCTATCTACTACCTTAAACTTATATCCTGGGTATATAAATATATTAGTCCATCCACTAGACTCTTGTACAACTCCATCTTCACTACTTGCAGACTCTAAAGTTCTACAGCTAGTAGTTCCAACACATATAACTTTCTTTCCATTAGCTTTTGCTTTATTTATTTTGTCAGCTGCCTCTTTATCTACCATATAAAACTCAGAGTGCATCTCATGATTTAATACATCTTCTACTTTTACTGGTCTAAAAGTTCCAAGGCCAACATGAAGAGTAACAAATGCTATATCTACACCTTTTGCTTTTATCGCACTAAGTAGCTCTTGTGTAAAGTGTAACCCTGCTGTTGGTGCTGCCGCTGAACCATTGTGTTTTGAATATACAGTTTGATATCTTTCTCTTTCTTCTAATCTTTCTGTTATATATGGAGGAAGTGGCATATTTCCTAGTTCATCTAAAACTTCTTCAAATATCCCTTCATAATAAAACTTTATTATTCTAGAACCCTCTTCAGCAAGTCCCACTACTTCTCCTATTAGCTTTCCATTTCCAAAAGAGAATTTAGCTCCTACCTTAGCTCTTTTACCTGGCTTAACTAGAGCTTGCCAAGTATCCTCTTCTGTTCTTTTAAGTAAAAGAAATTCTATTTTTCCTCCAGTATCAAGTTTTTCTCCTATCAATCTAGCTGGTATAACTCTAGTATTGTTAAGAACTAAGCAATCTCCTGGATTTAAATAATTTATTACATCTTTAAATATCTTATGCTCAATTTCTCCGCTTTCTCTATCTAAGACCATAAGCTTTGAGCTTGATCTATCCTTTATAGGTACTTGCGCTATTAATTCTTCTGGTAGGTCAAAGTAAAAATCACTTGTCTTCAATTTAAACGTCCTTTCCATAAAATTTATATAATTATCATAATAACAAAAATATCATATTTTTTCTATATTCATATTCCTAGCCATTATTATAACTCTATAAATTAATGATTTTTTATTTCGTCTTTATTTTACTTTTCTATTTTACCCTAGATTTCTTTTTAAAACAAAGCCTAGTTTTTATTTTTAATAGCTTTATTTAGTAGGGTAAGGAATTTTTAGGTGCTCATAGGCAAGTGGCATTGCCACCCTTCCCCTTGGCCCTCTATTTAAAAATCCTAATTGTAATAAATAAGGTTCATATACATCTTCTATAGTATTTCTATCTTCTCCTATTGATGCAGCTAATGTATCTAGCCCTACAGGTCCACCCTTAAACTTTTCAATTATTGTCATAAGTAACTTTTCGTCTACATAATCAAGACCTAAACTATCTACGCCTAGAAGTTCTAGTGCCTTATCTGCAACTTCGTTAGTTATATCTCCATCTGCTCTTACTTGTGCATAGTCTCTTACTCTTTTTAAAAGTCTATTTGCTATTCTTGGTGTTCCTCTAGAACGTCTTGCTATTTCTATTGCACCACCTTCCTCTATAGTAGCTCCTAATATTTCAGCTGATCTTATAACTATTTTTGCTAATTCATCAACAGTGTAATAATCTAGTTTTGATATAACTCCGAATCTATCTCTTAGTGGATTTGTAAGCATACCAGCTCTAGTTGTAGCTCCTATTAGTGTAAATTTTGGAAGGTCTAGTCTTATACTTCTAGCTGATGGACCTTTTCCAATTATTATATCCAAACAAAAATCTTCCATTGCAGGATATAATACTTCTTCTACACTTCTATTTATACGATGTATTTCATCTATGAATAATACGTCATTTTCATTTAAGTTAGTTAGTATTGCAGCTAAATCCCCTGCTCTTTCTATTGCAGGACCTGATGTTATTCTTAGATTAACACCCATTTCATTAGCTATTATACTTGATAAAGTTGTCTTACCTAATCCTGGAGGTCCATATAATAGTACATGGTCTAATTGTTCATTTCTAGACTTTGCAGCCTCTATAAATATTTTTAACTGTTCTTTAGCTTTTTCTTGACCTAAATAATCATCTAGAGATTTTGGTCTTAAGCTATTTTCTATATCTACATCTTCATTTTTCATGGTAGATGTAATTATTCTGTTTTCATCTTCAAAATCGTACATAATCCTACCCCCTTACATTTTATTGTCTTTAAACAATTTATTTAAGTTAAATTCCTTCAATCAACTTAATTTTTAGTATTTAATATAAAGCCTTGTAAATATACAATATTAAATATCCTAATTGATTCAATTTTCATTGATTCAATTTTCAACTAATATATCATATTTTATAAATTTATCTTAATGCCTTACTCATTAGATATGTTAGTGATTTCTTTATTATGTCTTCTGTATTAAGTCCGTCTTTTTTACATTTATCTACTGCTTCCTTTGCCTCAGCACTTGAGTACCCAAGAGCAAGTAATGCATCTACTGCTTCGTCTTTTGATATAGCAACTGGAGCTTGCGTAAGTAGAGTTGGCTCAAATTCTATATTATTTTTATCTACTTTATCTTTTAACTCAAGTATTATTCTTTCAGCTGTCTTTTTACCTACACCTGGTGCTTTAGACATTTTTGCTATATCTTCACTTAATATATAGGCTCCTAATTGTCCTGGTGTTGCAAAAGATAATATACCAAGTCCAACTTTAGGACCTATTTTTGATACAGATGTTAATAATTCAAACATATGCATTTCTTCTTTTGTTGAAAATCCACAAAGACTCATATCATCTTCTCTTACTATAAGTTTTGTATATATCTTTGCCATACTTCCTATTTCTAAATCTTTTATAGTGTTTGATGATGCATTTATTTTATATCCTATATTATTATTATCTATTACTATATGGTCTAAATATATTTCTTCTATTGTTCCTTTTATATAACTATACATACTTACCCCCTATATTTTTTAATGTTTTTTCCAATCTATTGGCATGAGCATGACATATTGCAACTGCTAAAGCATCTGCTACGTCATCTGGCTTTGGTACTGCTTTTAGGTTTAAAAATGAAGTTACCATTTGCTGAACCTGTGCCTTTTGTGCCCTTCCATATCCTACTACACCTTGTTTAACCTGAAGAGGTGTGTATTCATATACAGGCTTATTATTGTGTGCGCAAGCAAGCATAGTTACTCCTCTAGCTTGTGCTACACTTATAGCCGTCTTAACATTTTTATTAAAGAACAATTCCTCTATTCCAACTTCATCTACATTGTATTTTTTTATTATTAAATCAATTCCTTTGTAAACAAGTTCTAATCTTTTTAATGTATCCATTCCTGCAGGAGTCGTAACTGCTCCATAATCTATTACTCTAAATTTCGAATTTTTATACTCTATTATTCCAAACCCAACTATTGCTATTCCTGGGTCTATGCCTAGTATTATCAAATAAAACTTCCTCCCATTAATCTTTGTAACGTAAATAAAACTTATGTTCTTATACATTATAGCATAAGTTTTATTTACGTTACAAAAATAACCACAACATATACACTACGTTGTGGTTATTTCATTAACTTCCGAAGTTTTCAAGTCTTGAGTAAGCTTCTTCCTGTGAATCTACGACCACTCCCTTTTGAATTTCTTCTTGTACTGATTTTGGAAGTGAATTTATATGTATTTGAGTATCCTCTACTAATTCTCGATTTCCATCATCATCATATTTATAAAGTCCTATAAGATCATCATCTGCTTCTAAAGCATACTTATTGCTTCTAGATGCATCTTTATGTGTTTGAATTTCTGATAAAACTATCTCATATTTACTTATTTTTTCTACTTCTCTTTCTGGATATTTATTTTTTAAATATTCTCTTATTTCTTTCTCATTCATTTCTACTAATGATTTATCTACTGTTCCTACCATCATAGGAGTCTTATCTGATTCGCTACCATCTTCATTTTTCGTATGAACCCATATTTCACAATCCTTACTCAAACCAAATACTTCTTTAACCTTTTGTTCTTTTTTTATTTCTTCTTTAGCATTCACTTTTTGAGCATCTGCACTATTAGTTTTTACTCCTATATAAATACCACCTGTTAAAGCAACCACTCCTGCTATTATCATAACTGGTATTTTCCAATTAAATGGGTCTCTTCTTTCAAACATTAAAATACCTCCTTCTACATAATTTATTGTTATAGATATAAAATCTTTTATATTTAGGTAATTTTTAGTAATTATTTATATTTGAATTTTTGTCCCATTAATTGTTTTTTATACATATTATATATATCATTATTAAATTTATTTATAAGGGGGGTATTTATGTGAGTTCATACGTTAAAGAAATTTCCGATAGACTTGATTTTATAGAATTTAAGCAAAATATTTTACTTTTAAAACAACCACAACATAAGGCATCTATATTTTATGACCTTACCTTAGATGATTTTTTAAAGATAAAAAGCTTAGCTGCTAAAGTTTCTGATATCATGACACGTGGAGAAAAATATACTATATATGATTTTGAAAAAGAATTATTTGTTATCTGGCCACCTATAAAAAGTTATCCATCATCATCAACATTGGTTGCAAAAGCGCTTATGGATACTCAATATTTTGATCAATTATTTATGCACGATAACTAATATATTTATTTTTATTGTTAAATAATGATATATTTTCCTTATTCTTGGAAATACTCCTAATAGATTTATTAATTTATTAGGAGGTTAATTTTATGTCTAGTGTAAACTGTAATGTAATAAATTGTTCACATAATGATAGCGGACTGTGTTATGCAAATAAAATTGCTGTTAATGGCAAAAAATCTCATACAAGCACTCATACTTGTTGTAGTTCCTTTGTAGAGTCTAGTGATAACTTATCTAGTTCTAATAATGATCATCCATGTTCATTTATAGGATGTAATGTTAAAACATGTACTCATAATGCAGGTGTCATATGTGCACTTAATAATATAGCTGTTACTTCTAAAACGCCTAGACCAAATGAGTTATCTGAAACATATTGTTCTAGTTTTAAATGCAAATAAATACATAAAAAACCTAGACCAAATATTTTGGCCTAGGCTCTTATCTTTATAGATTATTCTTCGATTTCCCAGTTATGAGCTATAGATTGAACATCATCATCTTCTTCTAACATATCAACTAATTTTTCCATGAACTTTAATTGTTCTTCATCAGTTAATACTGTTGTAGTTTGAGGTATTAATTTTACCTCAGCAGATATAAATTCATATCCCTTAGCTTGTAACTCATCTCTTACAGCTGTAAAGTCTTCTGGAGCTGTTATTACTTCAAATCCATCTTCTTCTGTTATGAAGTCTTCTGCACCAGCTTCTAGAGCAGCATCCATTAATTCTTCTTCTGAAACTTCATCAGTGGCTTCTATTAACATTTGTCCTTTTTTATCGAACATAAATGATACACATCCGCTAGTTCCTAAGTTTCCACCGTTTTTATCAAAATAATATCTTACGTTACCAGCAGTTCTGTTTTTGTTGTCTGTTAAAGCTTCAACTATAACAGCAACTCCACCTGGTCCGTATCCTTCATAAACTATAGTCTCATAGTTCTCGTTAGCTCCACCGCCTGCTCCTTTAGCTATAGCTCTATCTATGTTGTCGTTTGGCATATTATCAGCTTTAGCTTTTTCTATAGCAGTTTTTAAAGTAGCATTGTATTCTGGATCTCCTCCACCTTCTTTAGCTGCAACAGCTATTGCTCTAGCATGCTTAGTGAATATCTTTGCTCTTTTGGCATCTTGCTTACCTTTTCTATTTATTATGTTTCCTATACGTCCCATACTTTCACTCCTTACTACGTATGATTAATTTTATATTATTTAGAAATATATATATATTTCTAATCATTTAATAAATTCTCATAAATTTATTATTACTCGTAAATTTTAGCATATATATTTAAATTAGTAAATTAGAACTTAGGAGGACCTGCTGGCGTGTGTCTTTTATGCTCACTCACTCTGTGAAGTCTGTCGATTATTTCCTTATCTTTTTGTGGAACTTCATCTAACCTTCCTTCCACTACTGCATCTATCATATCATAAGTCGTACCCATTTCATTTTCATCAGTTTGTCCTTCCCAAAGACCTGCTGATGGTGCCTTATTTATTACATCTTTATGTACGCCTAATACTTTTGCCCACTCGTATACTTCTTTTTTAGTAAGGTTTGATAACGGCACTAAATCTACTCCTCCATCTCCATATTTTGTGAAGTAACCTGTATGTATTTCCGCCGCATTATCTGTTCCTACTACTAAGTATCCTAAATTGTTTGCCACTGTATATACAGTACTCATTCTAACTCTCGCTCTTAAATTTGCATCTGTCATTTTTAAATAATCTTCTTTATATAAATTCTTTTCTTTAAGAGAATTTATTACTGTACTTAATATTAAATCTTGCGGCTGTGTTAAATCTAAGTCAAGAAATTCTATACCACATCCATTTATAACTTTAAGGGCATCTTCTCTATCATTTGGATTGCTTTTTATGCTCATTATTACACCCATAGAATTTTCAGGAAATGCTTTTTTTATAAGGTAAGCTACTACAGCTGAATCTATCCCACCAGATACTCCAACAATTAAGCCTTTACTATTAGCTTCCTTAACTTTTTCCCTTAACCACTCTACAGTTTTGTCTATCTTTAACTTTATATCTTTCATATTTATCTCCTATCCACACTTTACATATTTTGTATATTTTCATTATATCATATGTTTATAAATAAAAAAAATCCATCTATTTAGAACTAATTAATTACTTAAATAGCTATCTAAAAATAGATGGATTTTTTATTTTAAATTAGTCTACGCTTATTGCATCAACTGGACAGCTTTCTTCAGCTTCTTTAGATGCATCTTGTTCACCTTCTGGAACTTCGCCACTTATTGCTACTGCTTTTCCATCATCGTCCATTGAAAATACTTCTGGACATATAGTTGGACATAGGCCACATGATATACATGTATCTTTATCTACTACTGCTTTCATAATTGAACTCTCCTACATAAATATATTTTCAGATGATTTTCTGAATTTCTCCTTCTAATTGAAGGTATTTAAGCTCGTTTAATCATAGTATAACCATATATATAAATTAAAATTCAAAATTATTTTCTCTTAATTATTATATATTACATAAATATAATTTAGCATTTCTGTAAAAGCTATCTTTAAAAGGTGATTATAATGAAAAATAAACATTTTAATTTTAATATTAAAAATACATTAATAGGTCTTATAACAGGGTTTATAAATGGGGTATTTGGATCTGGAGGAGGTACTTTATTAGTTCCTATATTAAACAACATATTAAAGGTTGAAGAACACAAGTCCCATGCTACTGCATTGGCGATAATAGTTTTTCTTACAAGTGCAAGCTCTGTTGTATATATTTCTAATGGTACCTATGATCTTGAACTTACATTTAAAGTGGCTGTAGGAAGTGTTATTGGTGGAATATTAGGTGCTAAGCTTTTATGTAAAGTAACTGGGCGTTTTTTACGGATTTCATTTGGGCTTATTATGATTATTGCATCTTTAAGGATGGTGTTTTAGATTGCTGTATTTGATAGGATTTTTAGGTGGCATAATAGGTGGAATGGGTATGGGCGGCGGAACTATTTTAATACCAGCCCTAATCTTATTCCTAAATATTGATCCAAAGATAGCTCAAAGCATAAACTTACTTTCTTCAATTCCAATGACAATATTTGCATTAATGGTTCATATAAAAAATAAAAACACTATTTTAAAACTTATAATTCCAATTGCAACCTTCGGTGTTATTGGTGCTGTTATTGGTTCTCTAGTAGCTAACCACCTTTCATCAGAACTACTTAGAAAAATATTTGGAGTATTCCTTTTATCCATAGGATGTTTAGAGATTTACAAAGGTATAAAATGCCCTCCTAAATCTTGTAAATGTAGTTTTAAGAAAATAAAAAAATGAGTTCTAATAAATAGAACTCATTTTTTTATTTACATGTTTTGATAAGATTGTAATAATCTTATATAATGATTAGCTTCTCTTAATACATGATCTCCAAGAAGTGGAAGTATTATAGATCTTATTTTACAACTTGCAATCCCCTCTGTTCCTGCTTGTTTGAAGTTTCTAAGTTGAATAGTTTGATTTAATGTTTTATTTGTAATACTATTTATCGTTGCATTCATCATATTTTTTGCATCTTCTATTAAATCCTCAAAATCATCTGCAAATTCATCTGCAGTTTCAATTAAGTTATTTTCAGAAGGATCAAGTAGTCCCCTTATAAATAGTGCATGTTCCATCATTATTTGATCCCAGAATAACTCTGTTTCTCTAGCATCTTTAGAATCAATATCAACTCTATTATCAAGATCTTCCACTAATGAAAGATATAATTTTGCCTCACGAAGTATATGTTCAATAAGTAATGGGTAGTTAACTGTAAACAAGTTACAAGATAATACTCCATCTAATAATCTTTCCTTAAAACCAATAAGTCCCTTAAGTAATCTCTTTGCATTGTCATTAAGTTGACCTACATAATTTACTAAATTAGCGCTAACATTAGGATTATTTCCACTACGTAGCCTTGATTCTGATCTAGTTATATTTTGGTCTATTTCTATTCCTGTTAAATTTTGTGTCTTTTCTTCTGTACCTAATGTATAGTTAGTAATAATTTCTCCAGATTGTAAGACATTAGGTCTAATTATTCCATTACTAGCACTTACTGCAAATGATAGTAATTTTTCAAATTCCCTTTTGTAATGTTCTGCCTCATTAGCAAGGTCTGAGTTTTTAGGTGTAAATCCGGCCGCTAAAAAAATAGAGTGCTCCTTCATTATCCTTGCAAAAAATAGATGTAATTCAAGCGATAAAATAGCATACTTTTGATCGTTTATCATATTTCCTCCTAAAAATCAATTTTATATATAATATGCATTTAAATATCACTTAGTGAATAGAAAATTTAATTCCCTTAAATTACAAATTAAAATTTTGGTCAATATTTTAATCAAGGTAAAAATTCTATAATTAATGTATTACATCTTTCTTTATTTTCATAATAGTTAAATATCAATAAAAAGTTTACATATTAATACTCTAGTATATAAAAATAGAGTAAGTCAAAATACTTACTCTATTTGTTTTATAAGAATATCACTAAAATTATTTATGGATTTATTTTAGATTCTCCAATTAAAAAAACAACCGATGTACAATAAGCTAAAGTTATAATAACCTCTTATATTATAAGATTTTTAAAATGTAGAATTAGTGAATAAACCTAGATTAAAACTAGTTTTTTTATATGGCAATTTAATATATACTAAATTATTATTTGACCATCTTTTTCTGATAAATAAAATTCCTCACCTAATGTTATATCTGCCGTAGCACTAGTTATATCTGTCATTCTTGATGTAAGTGCATCAACCTCATTAAGTCTTGAATAAACTATCATCTCAACACTATCTTCATAAATAGTATCTTTTACAAAATACCCCATGTTCATTATCTCATTTTGTATTTTTCCAAGTTGATTGTAATCTATCTTTATTCTAACCTCTTTATACATAACCTTATCTATAATTTTACCAGCTTCAAGGCCTATCTTAGCGCCTTTAGTATATGCTCTAACAAGTCCTCCTGCACCTAGCTTAACTCCTCCAAAGTATCTAGTAACAACAACTACCACATCCCTTAAGTCTTCTTTTTTTATAACTTCTAAGCTTGGTATTCCTGCTGTTCCTTGCGGCTCTCCATCATCACTATATCTTTGTATGTTCATACTTTTTCCCACTGTATATGCCCACACATTGTGAGTTGCATCCTTATGCTTTTTCTTTATTTCGTTTATAAATTCTACTGCTTCTTCTTCTGTTTTTATAGGCTTTGCATACCCTATAAAAGTTGATTTTTCTATTATAACTTCATCCATTCCAAATTCATGCAATGTTTTGTATGTACTCATAAAAGCCTCCATCTATCTAAATATTAGTTCTTAATTTACTAAATTTATTTTATACTTTTTATAATATATTATATCGAATAAGCTATTATAAATCAAAAAAGAAAGGGCTAAACCCTTTCTCTTATTTATATTTAAATATATTATATACTTGCACTAGTTTCAACTACTTCTTTTTTTAATTCTTTGTACTTTTTATAAGATATTTCTACTAATGATTTTTCCTTTTTATGTGTTAGTTGTTCTATAGCATCCTTTACCTTAAAGAATCCACCATCTAATAATTCTTTATTTAATACACAACTAGTATCTGATGTTTCCATTATATACCAAGTAACTGAGTTGCATACTTGTTGTTGTCTGCTTCTAGAGAAAAACTCATACATACTATCTCCGGCTACCCCTAAAACTTTTCCTTCTACACCTGTTTCTTGCTTTACACTTAATATTGCACTTTCGGTTTTTAGTTCACCATTAAATATTTTACCTTTTGGAAGTGTCCATTCTCCTCTATCATTTTTTATCAAAAGAACCTTATTTGCATAAAATACTACTCCACCAGCACAATGTCTTACTATCATTTAAAACCCCTCCTATTTAACTTTCTATAGCATGTAATAAATTTTTAGATATTTTGCTTAAAAAGTAATGTTTCAAAGTTTTTATTAGATTTTCTAATGTTAGGTTTTTAATGTCTTATAGATAAATAACTAATTTGTTAATTATATGTAAAATATTTTTCCTTTATGTTAAGTTATTTATCTATATTTTCTAAATTATAAATAGCGTCTTCATATGCTCTTAATACGTAGTCTTTCTCAAATTGTTTTTTGCTTTTTAGTTGTTTTAACATCTTTAAGCTATTTTCATTTCCAATTTTAGCAAGTGCTTTTGCACAGTATTGTCTAGTTTGAGGATTGGTATCATATAATCCCCTTTGTAAGTACTCTCTACTTTTAGGTGATTCTATCTTCCTAAGGGCTGAATATGTTATCCTTCTTACGTCCGAATGTCTATGACTTGTAAGAGGATGTAGTAATTTTAGGAACCTATCATCCTTTAGCTCTCCTGTTGTCCAAATCAATATCATTAAGTCTTCTGCATTTTTTTCTGTCAGTATTCTTTTGTATAGCTTTCTTTTAAAGTCTATTAAATTTTCTTCACTTAGGCTACTTATAAAATCTAATCTGTCATTTTTGTTTTTCCCTAAAAATTTGTCTATTATGTCTTTTGATAACTCAATTTTTTCTTTTAACATTGATTTTATTTCTAGCTTTGCCTTTATTAATTGGTCATTTACCTCTGTAACTGATATATTTCTTATTTTACTGATTTGAGAAACTGTTTTAGATTCTTTGTATAGAAGATAAGTTATATAATGGTCCTCTAAGTTGCCTATATTGTCCCAACTTATATTCATATTATTACCTACTTTTCTAATATATACTCCTTATATATATTATAATCCTCTTCTAACAAATTAACATCAACTGTTATTCCATTTTCTACATATTCAAAATTTTCTACATTGTATTTATTTTTAAGTTTACTAAATATATCTCCTCTTTCATAAGGTAATAAAAGCTTAACTTGATATGTAGCTTCACTTAGGGCATTTTCTATAAGTTCTAATAACTTATCCATGTTCACACCTTTTTTAGCAGATATATATACTACATCATCTCTGTTTTTAGGGTATATATCTAGGTCTAATCTGTCTATTTTGTTATATACAAGTATTGTATTTTTATTATCTGCTCCTAATTCCTTAAGAACTTTTTCAGTTGTTTTCATTTGTATTTCATAATTTGAGTTTGTAGCGTCTACTACATGAAGTATTAAATCAGCATATTGAACTTCTTCTAGAGTTGCTTTAAATGCCTCTACTAAATCATGTGGAAGTTTACTTACAAATCCAACTGTATCTACTGCTAAAAATTCTTTTTTGCTTGGAAGTACTGCTTTTCTTAAAGTTACATCTAAAGTAGCAAACAGCATATCTTTTGCAAATACTTCTTTTTCAGCTTCATAATCTTTATGTGTTTTTATTAATTCATTTAATAATGTTGATTTTCCTGCATTAGTGTAACCCACAAGTGCAACTATAGGTATATTTGATTTTATACGTTGTACTCTTTGAGTTTCTCTTATTTTTTTAACTTCTCTAAGTTCACGTCTTATGTCAGCTGCTTTGTTAAGTATATTTCTCTTATCTATTTCTAACTTTTGTTCACCTGGTCCTCTAGTACCTATACCTGCACCAGTTCTACTCATTTGGCCACCCATTCCATATAATCTTGGAAGTCTGTAGTTTAACTGAGCTAGTTCAACTTGAAGTTTACCTTCTTTACTTAATGCCCTTTGTGCAAATATATCAAGTATTAAAGTAGTTCTATCTATTATTTTTATGCCTACTATTTCTTCTATATTTCTTATATGAGCACCTGATAATTCATCATTAAATATTACCATTGTAGCATCTAAAGATTCACAGTATGCCTTTATTTCTTCTACTTTACCTTTTCCTACATAAAATGCAGAATCTCTTGATTGCCTATTTTGAATTAAACTTCCTACAACTTCCGCTCCTGCAGCTTTTGCAAGTTCTTTTAATTCCTCCATTGATTCATTTATATCTATATCATCTGTTCTTTTTGCTGTAGAAGTTATATTAAGTCCTACAAGCAAGGCTCTTTCTTGTTTTTTTTCTTCTATATGTTCCATTATAACACCTCATTATCTTACTGATTTTCCAAAGATTTTAATGTTTTTATTATACCACTAATAGAAATATTTAGTATAATTATCTTAGTTTAATTAATTAGGAGGTTCGTCTCATGAGTGAAAATTATAAGTTTTTTAACCATAAAAATTGCGAGTATTTTCCTTGTCATAAAACTAATAAACCCGAGGAATTTAATTGTTTATTTTGCTACTGTCCTTTATACGCTCTAGGAAAAAACTGTGGTGGAAATTTTAGATATACAGACAAAGGTATAAAAGATTGTTCTCAGTGTCTACTTCCTCATAATAAAAACAACTATGACTATATTATGAGTAAATTTCAAGATATTATTAAAGTAGCTAGTGAAAAAGAGTAATATACTAAAGAGAGAGCATAATACTATTGCTCTCTCTTTCTTTTTAAAAGTCTATATATACCCTGAATAATTATACTAGATGCTAATATCAAACCTAATATCATCAAACCTGAATTCATAAAAAATTCTGCTGGCAAAATTTTTATAACAGGATCTAATATTGGATCAAATATCCAATAGTCATTGTCAAATAATAGCTTATGAAATACAACAAAGCTGCTATCAAAATCTATGACTATAGGTATAACCAACGCAACTGGCATAATTATTAATAATATTGATGTTAAATTTAAAAATCTTATATTTTTATTTCTTATGTTATAAACAATTCCTAATACAGAAATTATAAGACATACATTAAATATTTTATTAACATTTTGATATATTTCTCTAACTTCTTCAAAATGTATTTTACCTTCTTTTGAAGAAGTTAGAGTAGGCATTTCAAAATCATTTTCTTTTTTACTTGTAATATACTCTATTAAATAGTCATAATTTAACTTTATGTCTTCCTTAGACATATTAGTTAATTCTACTATATTAAGCTTATCTACATCATAGTAGTATAAAGGCTTAAAACCTACTGTAAATTTTATTACACCAGTTATTATTAATATGCTAAAGCACAACGAAAATATTATATTTATAATCTTTTTCATTAATCATACCCCTTAGTCTTATAAAATACTCTATTCTCTTAAATACATAATTATACTATTTTAGTTGTAAAGTCCTCTATATTCCATACATCATCAACTATATCACTATAAAACTCTGGCTCATGGCATACTAATAATACAGTTCCTTTAAATTCTCTTATAGCTTTCTTTAATTCATCTTTAGCTTCTACGTCTAAGTGGTTTGTAGGTTCGTCAAGAACTAATAAGTTTATATCTTTTAACATTATTTTACATAATCTAACTTTAGCTGCTTCTCCTCCACTTAAAACTCTCATTTGGCTAGTTATATGTTCATTAGTAAGACCACATTTAGCAAGATTTTGTCTTACTTCAAAGTTTGTAAGGCCTGGGAATTCCGCCCATACTTCATCCATTGGAGTAGCTGTGTTTTCTCTTGAGCTTTCTTGTTCAAAATATCCAACTTCTAAGTAATCTCCTAACTTAACTTCACCATCAAATGGTTTTATTATACCAAGTAATGTTTTAAGAAGTGTAGACTTCCCTATACCATTCATACCTTTTAAAGCTATTTTTTGATTTCTCTCTAGTGTAAAGTTTAATGGCTTTGTTAATGGTTCATTATATCCTAATACTAAGTCCTTTGTTTCAAATATAAATCTACTTGGAGTTCTTGCTTCTTTAAATCCAAATGTAGGCTTTATCTTTTCCTTTGGTCTTTCTAATATTTCCATTTTATCTAATTGTTTTTGTCTACTATTAGCCATTCCACGAGTTGCAACTCTCGCCTTATTTCTAGCTATAAAGTCTTCTAATTTCTTTCTTTCCTCAACTTGTCTATCATAAGCTTGTTCTTCTTGACGCTTTTTAATTTCATGAAGTCTCATAAACTCATCATAGTTACCTTTGTATCTATTTAATTCTCCATTTTCCATATGATATATAACATTACATGTATTATTTATAAATGGTATGTCGTGAGAAACTAATACAAAACTATTTTCATATTCTTGTAGATATCTTGTTAACCATACTATATGTTCTTCATCTAGGTAGTTTGTAGGCTCGTCTAGTATTAATATAGTTGGATTTTCAAGTAATAATTTAGTTAAAAGTACTTTTGTTCTTTGCCCACCACTTAAATCAGTAACATCTCTATCTAACCCTATTTCTCCAAGACCTAAACCATTTGCTACCTCTTGAATTTTTGCATCTATCATATAGAATCCACTATTTTCTAATATTGTTTGAATCTCAGCTGTTTCTTCCATAAGCTTTGACATTTCATCGTCATTAGCTTCTCCCATTTTATCATACATAGCTAACATTTCTTGCTCTAAATCAAACATAGGCTTAAAGGCATCTCTTAATATATCTCTTATAGTTTTACCTTTTTCAAGTACTGTATGCTGGTCTAAGTAACCTACACTTACTCTAGATGACCACTTTATATTACCTGCGTCTGGCATAAGTTTTTTAGTTATTATATTTAAAAATGTTGATTTTCCTTCTCCATTGGCTCCTACTAAAGCTATATGTTCACCTTTTCTTAATCTGAATGAAACATTCTCTAGTATAGTCCTCGCTCCGAAACCATGACTTACATTTTCTACTACTAGCATTTTCACACCTCTTTTGTTATTTTATCTTTACATTCTATAATATAATATATTCTTTTTAAAGTTAAATCAAGTAAATAGCAAACCTTTAGCATCTATAAAAAAAGAATGCTCTTTTATGAAAATTCATACTAGAACATTCTCTTCTTTATTAGTTTAAATGCATTACATCTTCAAAAAACATTACCATACATCCTGCAGTAGTTCGTTGAGCTATATTTATACTTTTTACTGCTATCAAATAAAATTTTGTATTTAAGTCAGTGACATTTTTATACATATAGTCAACATTTAAGGCATACATTGAATTATAATCAGCATATTCTTTTATACTATTTAATAAAATAGGCTCTTCATGTGCTTTAAATCGCTTTATTTTCTTATAGTTATTTTTTACATACACTTCAAACTGTCTATGATTATCTAAAAGCCTTCCTTTAGCATGTTGTGGTATTGTCAAATCTTGTATTATATGACACGCTGCTCCAAAGAAAAACATACTTCTTGTGTAATTACCTGCCTTAAAATATTTCTTCGCTTTATCGTAATATCCTATAGCTACTGTTAGAGCATTATCTTCATACCCATACTTACCTTTACCTTCCTTTGGATTATAAAAATGGTGGTATGATTTAAAGTCTTGATCAGCCCATACAAGACCTCTTTCTATATCATTTACATATTCCTTAAAAAAATTATATATTTCATAATTTCCTTCTTTTTTTAATATTTCTAGTGAATTTTCATTTATAAATAAATGTACTTCACAAGTTGTTTTTATTATACTTTTTTTTATTGGATTTACAAACTTAAAAGTATTTGTTAATGCTTTGGCATAAACACCTTCTATTTTTTTTTTCATTGTCCTCACCTAATCTAATTAGTCAAAAAATACTCTTCCACCCCGTCAGCTACACTTTGCATAAGCTTTCTTTGATATTCTGGATTTGACATCATCTGATCTTCACTATGATTACTTAAGAATCCCATTTCTATTAAAATTACTGGTACCTTAGACCAATTAAATCCTGTCAAATCATTTCTTTCAAATATACCATTTATATTTATACCATCATTTTTCATCTTTTCCTGTACTAAATTTGCGCACTTACTACTTTCTTCGTATATTGAAGTTGTATATTTACCATCCTTAGCTGGTATTAAAATCGACGCTCCTGTTTTTGATGGATTACTTATACTATCTGCATGAATTCTAATTACCATTTTTGCATTTTTATCATTTGCTAACTGAGCTCTTTCTGCATTACTTATATTAACATTATGAGATTCTCTAGTCATCACTATATTGTATCCTTTACCCTCTAATATATGCTTTAAAACCATGGATGCTTCTAAATTTAATATGTATTCTGGTTTTTTTGTTGAAACACCCGTTGCACCAGATGATACTCTTGCCTTTGTTTGACCTGAGCCAGGAGCTACCTGTTCTGGTCTTCTATCTCCTTTTTCTTGATGGCCTGGATCTATGCATATTAATATTTCCTTTTGATCAGCTTTATTCTTTTCTTTTGTACTATTGTCATTAACTTTATTATCTTTTGCTTCTTTTTCATCATTAGATTGTTCATTTTGTTTTATGATGTTACCTATTAAACCTGTCCCTTTATTTAAATTGCTCATTGGGTTTGAAGTAAATATTATTATAATTGCTATGGTCATTATGGATAATACTAATATTCTATATTTTTTCAACTACATACACCTTCCTAAATTTCAATTTATATTAAAACTAATATCTTTATATATTTTTACATTAAATGTACTCTTATATTCATTTTTAGTTAAATATTACATATTTTACTTTTTGAAATTTTTTATACTTTTATATTATGGTTTTATTTTTTTATTGAACTCATATATATTTATATGACCTTTTATAGGAGGTGGTTATAAAAATGAATGATAAGTGTAATGATAAAAATAAGCCTAGACTATGTAAATTTGGTTATGTTGATTATATAGTGTTAGCTTCAACTATATCCATTGCCCTTGCAGAGGAGTTTGATACTCAAGATTTGAGTATCTTAGCTTCTTTTTTTGCAGTATTGTCTGATGAACTTGCTTTAATTTCATCAGTTGAAGCATGCTTTTCAGAAGATGACTCAGAACCAGTTCCATCTCCTATTCCAGATGTTGCTATAACTAATATACCTACTAAAAAAATTAGAAATAAATCTTATAAAAGGAAAGTTTATAAAAAAGTAAAAAGAAAAAACACTTAACAATTTTTGTATAAGTGTTTTTATTTTTTTGTGAATATTTTTTATGTAAATACTTTAACTGTAATTATTTTTTATTTTATTTTTAAAATACCCTATATTATGAACTATAAATGAATACTTTTTATTTTTATTTTGATATTTGATTATGTATTTATATTTTAAAAAGTATTTTTTTCTAGGTTATTGATTAATTATTTATTTATGTAATCTAAAACTATATTGCTTCTATTTTACAAGGATTAAAAGAAAATTAGTGTGCAATATATTATTAAGGCACCAAAATCAATCAAGTATAGACAGAAAGAAGGTGTTTTATGTATAAATTTTTAGATTTAAAAAATAAAAGTTTATTAAAGTTAAAATTTATCTTATTTGTATCATTTTTATTATATTTTCTCTCAACTAATTTAATTTATTCACATTCTATCCAAAAAGATGAAGATTACCTAATTCCTATGGGAAATCTAATCCAGATAGATGCTGAATTAGAAAATTTAGTTGTTAAAAATTTTATTGAAGGTTCTTCATTTTGTGTGGGAGATTCAATTTTAAAAGTTAACGGAACTCAGGTTAATAGTTACAAAGATTTTACAGATTTATTATCTAATTTATCTACTAAAGATGATGCAGTTGTTCTTGTAAAAAGAGGCGAAAATACTTTTTCATTTAAAACTACTAAAAATGAATTAGAAAAGGTAAATTGTAACAACTATATAAGTGGATTTGCTACACTAACTTATATAAATCCTAAAACAAATAGATTTGGAGCTGTCGGCCATCCTATAAGTATTGGTTTAGCAAGAAAAGTTCCTATCAAAAATGGTAATATATATACTACAAAAGATTTAACTATCGACAAGTCATGTAGAGGTCATGTTGGTTGCATTAATGCTGTAAGAAAAGATGTTATTGGTGAGTTTACCCATAACTCAGATTTTGGTATAAAAGGTGAAATAGCTACATTTAAAGATTCTTTGTTAAAACCTTATAAAGTTGCTTCTTTGGATGAGGTTAAACTAGGAAAAGCTCAAATAATCTTACAAACTGGTTCTTATACAAAAGATGCATTTGATATACAAATAGTTGATATACAACTTCAACATTCTCCTAAAGCTAAAACTTTTAAAATAAAAGTAGTAGATAAAGATTTATTAGCTCTTACAGGTGGTATTGTTCAAGGTATGAGTGGAGCTCCTATTGTTCAGGGTGATAAAATTATCGGAGCTGTATCACATGCTATTGAAAACAATCCTGCTCTTGGATATGCAGTTTATATAAAGTGGATGAATGAAAATTAATGTAAAGATAAGTCAGGTTAATCCTGGCTTATCTTTATATTTAAGGAGATACATTTAGTAAACCTTTTTCTGGTAAATTAATAAAGCTATTTGGTACATCTCCTACTATTATAGTTTCACATATAGGTACTTTAGCTTTAACTTCTTTAGTTGATGTTGTAAGTGGTATTACTACTCTTACTTGTGTCTTAACTTGAAGATATATTGTATGTCTAGTTTGATTTATACCAGATGATTCAAACTTAGTTTCAAAATCTACTGATACTGTTCCTATTGGTTCAATAGATACCTTAATTTGAGGACCGTATTTAGCAAGTATGGGACTTTTAAGAGCTGTTCCTATAGGTATGTATGCAGTTGTTGATTTTACCTTTTTTAATTCTTCTTGAATTTCTAAAGCAACATCTGAAGCTATTTGATTCATCATTATAGTGTTGGCTTGAATCATAGTTATTTTTCCCTGAGAATCCATATTTGTATTCATTAAATCTGAATAATTAATCTTATCTTTTACAATGTCTCCAACAGCTTTATTTATAGATCTGTTTGCCAGTTCTATTGCTTTTGTTTCTGCAAGAACTGTTATTGTTGGTCTTAAATTTTTATCTACATATATAAAGCTTCCTATTAATATAGATAATATAGATATAATTAAAAATATTATTAGTGGTTTTTTAATAAAGCTATTTTTAAAATCATATCTATTTTTATTCAAAATATCACCCCCATAATATTTTATGCAAACAAAGTATCACATATTTTTTATATTATTAGATAAAAATAATTATTATTAAAGTTATAATAATTTTTTAAATTATATAATTAATAACATGTTTGTTTTGGAAGTATTTTGCAGATTTTTAGTATATATAAATTATGACTATTTTATTCTGTAATTAGAAAATTTCATATATATATGGTATAATATTGCATTAAGTAAGGAGGTTAACTTAATGAATAATGATAATAATGAAAATAGAAATAAAATAAGAAGAAAGAAAGCAAGTTCTTCTTCTTCAACAGCTACTCGTAATTCATCTACCACTCGTAGTTCATCTACTTCTCGTGGTTCATCTACTAGTAGCTCAAATAAAAAAACTAAACCAAAAAAGAAAAAAGATAAGTTTAAGACTCTCAGGTCTATTTTGGTAGTTTGTTTAGTTTTATTAGTTGCTGGAGTAGCCGTTGGAACTGGTGTAGTCTTTGCTTCATTAAGAAACGCTGAGCCAATATCAAAAGCTCTTTTAGAAGAAAAGACTTATCAAACAACGCGTATATACTATGCTAATAATGATCTACTTTCTAATGCCCCTAGTGTAAATAAAAAGCAACCTGTACCTCTAAAAGATATGGGTAAATATCTTCCTAAGGCAATAGTAGCTATAGAAGATGAGCGTTTTTATGAACATGGTGGAGTAGATATAAGAGGATTGCTAAGATCTGTAGTAAAAACTCTTACTGGAGATAAGCAAGGTGGTAGTACAATACCTATGCAGGTATCAAAAATGTTACTAACATCTACTGAACAAAGCCTTCCTCGTAAAATAAAGGATATATACTATGCTCATGAAATGAGTAAAGTCTTAAGTAAAGATGAGATATTAGAACTTTACTTAAATAACTTCTTCGTTGGTAAGGGTCTAGCTGGTGCTGAGGCTGGTGCTAGAGGATATTTTGATAAAAAAGCATCGCAACTTACTCTTGGTGAGTCAGCATTACTTGCAGGTTCTACTCAAAACCCGTCAAGATATTCAGCTTATATTACTGCTAAGTTAGAAGGTAATGAAACTAAGGATGATGTTGCAAATAGATTACTATTTTTCATAAATACTCCTGATGATACTCTTGATGATCCTACTCCAATGGAATTAGATATGGTTGAAAAGTTAAATTCTTGGGGACTTATTCCTAACGATGATACTTACAAGCAATTAAAAGCTGGTACTATGGTTGTTAGAAAAGCTGTACCTAATCCTAAGGCTAAAGAAAGACGTAATATTGTTTTAGGTAAAATGCTACAAACTGGAGCTATAACACAATCAGAATACAATGAGGCTGTGGCTGAGGAAATAAATATAAAACTACCTAAGCCTAAAGAAAGTGTTTCTTCTTCAGTTGAGGATTTAATAGAATATAAAGTTATAGATGCTTTAGTAGCACAAGGTAATACTAAAGACGAAGCATATAATATGTTCTATAATGGTGGTTTAAAGATACACACTACTATAGACCCTAAAATGCAAAAAATATTAGAAAAAGAATATGATAATGATAATAACTTCCCTGGTAGCCGTCATAGCAATGGAATGACTCAACCTCAATCATCTATGGTTATATTAGATTATAAAACTGGTGAAATAAAAGCTTTAGTTGGTGGTAGACATATAACAGGAAGAAAAACTCTAAATAGAGCTACTACTCCTCAACAACCAGGTTCAACTATAAAGCCATTATCAGTTTATACACCTGCTATAGATACACTTAAATTAACTCAAGCTACTGCATTAAGTGATACTACTGCAAATCTTACACCTTATAAGTTTAAGGAAAATAATAAGTGGAATCCAAATACGACTACTCCTGGTAAAGATATCATGAGTTTACGTAAAGCTTTAGCTTACTCATCAAATACTATAGCTATAAGAACTGCCGAACTTTTAGGTGATTCTTATAAAGATTGTGTTGATATAATGATGGATTACTTAAAGAATTTTGGTATAACAACTTTAGTTGATAGTAATACTGCAAATGCAGAAAGTAATGATAGAAGATTCCCAGCATTAACACTTGGAGGTATGACTCATGGTATATCACCTCTTGAAATGGCTTCTGCTTATGGAACTTTAGCTAATGGCGGTGTTTATATAGAGCCAACTATATTTACAACTATAACAAGTTATGATGGACAATTAATAGTTAAAAATACTCCTGAACAACACAAAGTTGTTGATCCTGATGTTGCTTACGTAATTACTGATATGCTAAAGGCAGTTATAACTGAAGGTATCGGTGGTAAAGCTGCTATACCTGGTGGAATGCCTGTTGCTGGTAAAACAGGAACAACTAATAAAGCCTTAGATGCTTGGTTTGTTGGTTACACTCCATACTACGTTGGTGCAACTTATATAGGTGATGATGCAGGTAGAAAAAATCCTACTACAGGAGAATTTATACCTCGTGAAAGTGTTGAAGGTGGAAGTGGTTCGGCAGCAAAACTTTGGTCTATAGTTATGAGACAAATTCATGAAAACTTAAAGAAAGTTGATTTCAAAGTTCCTGATAAAGTATACTTTGCTAAAATTAACTTAATAGATGGTGGAAGATCTTCATCTGGTGTTAAAGCAGCATTTATAGATGGAACATCTCCAACTAAATATACTTCTAGAGCCAATGCTGTAAAGCCAAAACATGAAGAATCTACTACACCTCCTGAAAACCAAAATAATGAAGGTACTGTAGATAATAATACTACTCCTCCTGCTGATAATGGCGGTGGAAATACTACTCCTCCTACTGATAATGGCGGTGGAAATACTACTCCTCCTGCTGATAATGGTGGCGGAAATACTACTCCTCCTGCCGATAATGGTGGCGGAAATACTACAACTCCTCCTCCTAATAATGGCGGCGGAACTGCAACTCCTCCTCCTAGTAATGGTGGTGGAAATACTACTCCTCCTGCCGATAATAGCGGTGGAGCTACTAATCCAGCTAGTAATCCAACTGGACAATAGTTTAATATATATAAAAAAGACTATTCTCTATTTTGAGATAGTCTTTTTTTATTTATGCCTTATATTATAATATTTTATATAACTTAAATTATTAACTTATATACATTTATTAATTTTAAGGTTTAGCTTTTGGTGTAAAAATAAGTGCCATCATATATCCAAAAAATATAGCTCCTGCTATTCCTCCTGCAGTTGCAATTGTACCTCCTGTGAATATTCCCATAAACCCATCAGTCTCTATTGCTTTTTTTACGCCATTTGCTAATGAATATCCAAATCCTATTATAGGTACTGTCGCTCCTGATCCTCCAAACTTAACTATAGGTTCATATATCCCTAAAAATGTTAAAATTACTCCGCTAGTAACATAAGATACCATTATATAGGGCATTTGTACTTTAAAGTAATCAAGAAGAATCTGACCAATAAGACAAATTATTCCTCCTACTATAAATGCCCTTACATAATCCATAAGCATATTTAATCACTCCTTATTTTCAATAATTACTGCATGAGCTACACAGGGTATTGTTTGTTTTTGTAAAGTACTAGTTGGTGATAATAAAGCCCCTGTTGATACTAGCATTACTTTATTGAATTCTTTATTTTTAAGTTTTTTGTAAATATATCCACAGAAAACAGTAGCTGAACATCCACATCCACTACCTCCACAGTGTACATCTTGTTTTTCCATATTAAACATTTCTATTCCACAATCCATATATACTTTTGATATATCAAGTCCCCTTTGAGCTAATAATTCTTCTGTTATTTCTTTACCTAGTTTTCCCAAATCTCCTGTAGCTATTACATCAAAGCTATTTGGGTCATCTTTTGTATCATTAAAATATGAGTATATAGTATCTACTGCTGCAGGAGCCATAGCTGCTCCCATATTATTACCATCATCTATACCCTTATCTATTACTTTTCCAATAGTTACATGGGTAACCTTAGGCCCTTGCCCTTTTGGAGATATTAATACACTACCTGCACCAGTAACGGTCCATTGAGCTGTCATAGGTTTTTGATTACCAAATTCTAGAGGAAACCTAAATTGTCTCTCTGCTGCACAAAAATGACTAGATGTTCCAGATAGTATCAAGTCTGCAAATCCTCCGTCTATAAGCATAGAGCTTATACACATACCTTCTGCCATAGTAGAACATGCTCCATATATTCCTATAAATGGTATAGATAAGTCCCTAGCAGCAAAAGATGCAGGAAATATTTGATTGAGCAAATCTCCACCTATCATATAATTTATATCTTCTAATTTTTTATTAGCTTTTTCACATGTTTTTTTCATAGCAGTTTTTACCATATCACTCTCTGCTAATTCCCATGATTTTTGACCACATAAGTCATCCTCAAGTATAATATCAAAATATTCTCTTAATGGTCCTTCTCCTTCTTTGGGACCAACAACTGAACTAGCTGATATAATAGTTGGCTTATTTTCTAGTTTTACTGTTCTATTTCCAATTCTTTTACTTTTCATATTTTAGTCTCCTTATTTTATAAGATTGAAAATATAGTATATAAATCCACATAGAATAGATGAGCCTATTCCATATACTAATACTGGACCTGCAATTTTAAATAAGTTTGCTCCTACTCCAAGTACATAACCTTCTCTTTTAAACTCCATAGCAGGTGATACTATAGAATTTGCAAATCCTGTTATAGGTATAGCTGAACCTGCACCTGCCCTTTTTCCTATAAGATCATACACACCAAGACCTGTTAATAAAGCTCCTATAAATATCAAAGTTATTGATGTAGCGCCTGCTGCATCTAGTTTACCAAGCCCTACAAAATTCATATAAAAATCATTTATACCTTGTCCTATTACGCATATTATTCCACCAACTATAAATGCTAATATATAGTTTTTCGCGTATGTTGGTTTTGGGCTTTTTTCTTCAACATACTTTTTGTAATTTTTATCCATAAATTAACCTCCTTGAATTATAGACCATCCTATTAAAGATCCAATTACTTTTCCCACAAGCATTGCTATAATTATATATTTTAAATACAAAGCAGGTATTTTTAATCTTCTTGCAACTACAGGTATATAATCTAATATCTCTGTTAGGCCCGAACTTAAAAAACCTACGAATGCTCCATAAGCAAGCCCTGCTACTAAAGCACCCATTTTACCTATGCGTATATTCATGCCTTGAATTGAAATTAAGCTTCCAAATAAAGTTCCTATAACCAGTAGACTTTCATATGCCCCTATAAATTCTTTTGTCTTACTTATTTGTGCCATTCTAGGTATTATACCTACAAGTATTAGTAAAGAAACTACTCCTGACCCAACAACTACTCCTGATGATATTCCAAATATTATTAAAAATAATTTCACAAAATACCTCACTGTTTTTTTCTTAGTTGATTTTCTATTTCTTTATTTAATGAAACCATCTTTAAATCTAAAGGACTAGGCTCTCCTCTAGAATAATTTGGTATGAATTTATTAAAAAATAATGCTACGCCAATTCCTATACCAATTGAGTATGGTATTTGAAAATATGGCATATAAGACTTTGCATCTTTTGTGATTGCATTTACCATCATAAATTGCGAATGAGCCATATTTACATCTGCATGAAAGTTCATTATTCCCATTATAGAACCCATAAGTACTACTACTGCTACTATGAAAACTCTTATGTATTTAGTTCTATCTTTTTTGTAGCTGTCAAAGAAGATTATTATATCTTCAGGTTTCAAAAAATTTAACCTTAATTTTGGAAACCTATTATTTACTTCTTCTATAACTTCACCTAAATGTATTACATCATATTTAGATGTATTATTGTCGTAGCTTCTTAAGCATATATCTTTTATTTTCGCTTCATAAGCCTCTGGATAGATAGTATATATTTCACCTAAATAAATCTCTTTTTTTGATATGTTAAAAGGTTTTATACTCTTAGGTATTAAGTAAATATCATCCATATATAATACCTCCTTCTTACTTTATTATTTGTTTAAGCTAATAAAATATTCTAATATATTAAAACTTAAGCAGCATTTATATAAATTTTAACCTAGGTTGTTTTTACCTATAATTTATTTCAAATAAAAAGCACCCACTAAACAAATATTTGTCTATTGGGTGCTTTTTATTTTTATTAACTAATATATGATTTTAATTTAGCTAATACTTTTTTCTCTATTCTAGAAACTTGTACTTGAGATATATTTAACATATCCCCAATTTCACTTTGAGTTTTATCTTCAAAATATCTAAGCATTATTATCTGTCTTTCTCTTTTTTCTAATTTGCCTAAAACTTCTTTTAAAAGAAGATTATCTATTACTTTCTCTTCTTCACACTCTCCCTTTAAGCTAATCTTATCTATTAAGCAAATTGGATTTCCTTCTTCTTCATGTATAACTCCATGTAAATACTCTACAGAAAAATTAGATTCCATTGCCATAACTAAGTCTTCTTTTTCCACTTCTAATACATTAGCTATTTCTTCTATACTTGGTTCTCTTCCTAGTTTCTTGCTAAGTATTTCACTTTGTGTTTTAGCTTTTATAGCTATTTGCTTTAAAGACCTAGATACTTTTACCATTCCGTCATCTCTTAGATATCTTTTTATTTCTCCTA
Organism: Romboutsia sp. 1001285H_161024_C4; assembly: GCF_015550185.1. Lineage (NCBI taxonomy): Bacteria > Bacillati > Bacillota > Clostridia > Peptostreptococcales > Peptostreptococcaceae > Romboutsia > Romboutsia sp. 1001285H_161024_C4. The sequence continues at coordinate 47,713 of NZ_JADNAJ010000006.1, forward strand.
ATATCATTGGTACAGCATATGTAGAAAACTTTACATTAAACTTAGGATCAAACTTATATATAGCCTTTATTAAACCTATTGACCCTAATTGAAATAAATCATCTCTATCATAACCTATATTTAAAAATTTAGTTACAACACTTCTAACTAATCCTAGATTGTTAGTTATTAGTATTTCCTTAGCTTCCTCATCTCCATTTTGTGCTTTATCTATTAATTTTAATGTTTCTTCATGACTAAGCAATACTCTCTTTTCTTCTTTTATTGCAATTATCCCCATAATAAAACCTCTATTCTTTTGGACTTTATTGTGGTAAGTTTATTTTTTTAGTCATTACAATTTTAGTCCCTTCACCCTTTATTGAACTTACCCATACATCATCCATAAAGCTCTCCATTACAGTAAATCCCATTCCTGATCTTTCAAGCTCTGGCTTTGATGTGTAAAGTGGTTGCATAGCCATTTGAACATCTTCTATACCATTACCTCTATCTTCTACTACTATTTTTATAGTATTTCCTTCTATTTCACATCTTAAATATACGAATTCTTCTTCATTTTCATCATATCCATGAATTATTGAATTGGTTACAGCTTCTGATACTGCAGTTTTTATATCTGCTAGTTCATCTATAGTCGGATCTAATTTCGCAGCAAATGAAGCTACTATAACTCTAGCAAAACTTTCATTCTCAGATTTAGCAGAAAATTTAACTTCCATAATGTTCTTCATTTTGTATTCCCCCTTATATAGAACTTACTACTTCATCTGTATTGTTTATGTCTATAATTTTATTCATTCCAGATAAATTAAATACTTTCTCAACTCTTTCATTTGCATTTATTATAGATACTTTTCCACCTTCAGCTGATATTTTTTTGTATCTACCTATAATTACACCTATCCCTGATGAATCCATAAATTTAATATTTCTAAAATCAAATATTATGTTTTTTATAGGCTTAGATAGTAATATATTATCTATTTCATCTCTAACCTCATTTGTTATATGGTGGTCTAGTTCTGTAAATACAAACTCTATTGTTAGAGTTTTTTGTTCTAAGTAGTAGTTTATCATTTGTATCCCCCCTGATTATTGAGTATATTAACTCTTAATCAATTCTATTATATTTACTTTTTATCCTTCAACAAAATTTAACTACTTTTGTTTTATTATGTCTTAATCAACATCAGACATAAATTATATAATTAATGATGTTAAATGTTGGCAATCCACATATTTATTATTTACATATTTTTTATTAATATACATTTTTTTCTATTAATTTATTTATCTTTATATAAAGTAATAATTAATAGAAAATTTTTGCATATAAAAAAGCATAGCTTTTGCTATGCTTTTTATCTATCTTCTTTTGTTGTTTGCTTTTTCTATGTTTATCTTGTTACCTTTTATTTTTATATCTTTCATCTTTTCTAATACTTTTTTAGCATTTTGCTTAGGTACTTCAACGAAAGTATATTTGTCATATATATCTATAGTTCCTATAAGTTTTCCTGGTATCCCAACTTCTCCAGCTATTGCACCTAATATATCTTTAGCTTGAACTCTTTGGTTTCTACCTACATTTATAAATAATCTAGCCATACCTTCTTGAGCCCCAGTTGATCCACCTTTAGAACGCGCTTCTCTACGTTGTCTTGGTTTTTCCTCTACTATTTCTTCTTTAAGTTCTTCACCTAAAGCTAATTTTAAAAGTGCAGCAGCTACATCAACTGTAGAGTAATCTTCTTCTTGACAGAATGTTTCTAACCATTGCATTTGTTTAGTTAATTGCCCTTGTTCCATAGTTGATTTAACTTCTTTGAAGAATGCACTTACTTTCTTTTCTTCAACATCAGCTATTGAAGGTATACCATGCTTAATTAACTTAGTCTTAGTATATCTTTCTATATCTTTCATCTTTCTCATTTCTTTTCCAAATACAAAACTGAAAGATATACCTTCTCTACCAGCTCTACCAGTTCTACCTATTCTATGAACATAGTATTCTTCATCTTGAGGAAGATCATAGTTAAATACCGCTTCAACATCATCAACGTCTATTCCTCTAGCTGCAACATCTGTCGCTACTAGTATGTCTATAGTTCCCCCTCTAAACTTATCCATAACTATATCTCTTTGAGTTTGTTTTAAATCCCCGTGTAATGCATCTGCAAAATATCCTCTAGCCTGTAATTCACTAACTAATTCATCTGAACCTCTCTTAGTGTTACAGAATACTACTGATAATTTTGGATTGTAAACATCTATTAATCTACATAATACTTCTAATTTATTTGCAGATCTAGTTTCTATATAGTATTGCTTTATATTAGGCACTGTAAGTTCTTTTCTAACAACCTTTATGTGCTCTGGATTTTTTTGGTATGCCTTTGTTAACTCTAATATCCCTTTTGGCATAGTAGCTGAGAAGAATACTGTTTGTCTATCTTCTGGAGTTCTACTTATTATAGTTTCTATATCTTCTCTGAACCCCATATCTAACATTTCATCCGCTTCATCTAATACAACCATCTTAACATTATCCATTTTTAATGTTTTACGGTTTATATGGTCTATAACACGACCTGGAGTTCCTATTACTATTTGAACTCCCCCTTTTAAAGACTTTATTTGTCTATCTATTGGTTGCCCACCATATATAGGTAAAGTTTTTATTCCGTGCATGTATTTAGATATTTTTCTTATTTCTTTAGAAACTTGTATTGCAAGTTCTCTAGTAGGACAAAGTACCACCGCTTGTAAACTTTTATCCTCTGGATTTATAGTTTCTAGTATTGGTATACTGAATGCTGCTGTTTTTCCCGTACCTGTTTGTGCTTGACCTATAACATCTTTACCTGATAATACAACAGGTATAGATTGAGCTTGTATTGGAGATGGTTCTTCAAACCCCATGTCCGATATAGCTCTTTTTATATCATCACTTATTGGTAAGTCTTCAAATTTTATTGTGTTCATATATTATTTCCTTTCCGTTATCTAATTATATTAACTTATCTATTATATATTTAATTCGAATAATATGCAATTAGTATTTTATCCCTTACTCATCTATAATATTCAAGATAATACAACTTGTTTTATACCATTAAGCAACGATATATATATAATATAATGTAGCCATATATAAAAGATATGTTGAAAGCATTAGCATTCCCTGCCATCTATGTAATTTATGTTTTTTAATAGTTGGTATTATTAAAATCAAAAGTAGAGCTATCATAAAAGGAAAATCTATTTTTGCTGTTTGTGCCAAAATTGGTATATCATTTGGTATTGCTGATATTCCTATTACAGATACTATATTTAATATGTTAGCACCTAATACATTTCCCACTGATATAGCATGATGCTTTTTCCTTATAGCAGTTATTGATGATACTAATTCAGGCAGTGACGTACCTAGTGCTATTACAGTAAGACTTATTATTCCTTGTGGTATGCCTATAATTTCTGCTATTTTTATCCCATTATCTACTAATAATTTTGAGCCTAAAACCATCATTACTAATCCAAGTATAAAAAAGACAGCTATTTTCAATGTTTCCTTTATATTTATACTTCCTCTATTATAATTTTTACTTAAGTCTGTTTTACTATCTTTTTCTACACTTTTATAATTTGTATACATATATACTAAAAGCATTAAAAGAAGCAATAATGCATCTATTCTATTAATATTTCCATCTATACTAAGTAATATTGTTAAAAATACTGATATTAAAAGAATTATTGATTTTGAAAAAAACATATTTTTATCTACTTTAAATGGACTTATAAATGCTACTAACCCAAGTACTAAGCCTGTGTTACAAATAATAGAACCTACTGCATTCCCTAGGCTCATTGTTGTATGCCCTTGTAAAGATGCTACTGTTGACACTGTTAACTCTGGAAGAGTTGTTGCAAAACTTACTATCGTAGCACCAAGTACCAATTCCGATATATTAGTCTTCTTCCCTATTATTACTGTATAGTTTATAAATATATCTGCTCCTTTTGTTATTAATATAAAACCTAAAATAAATAGTATAATAATAAATAACATAATATCCCTCCCCTATATAAGATAGATATTCATTATTTGGACATATATACTATTTTTTTATTTTTAAATTTTTTTGTTTTAGCATAAAAACACTTGGGTATTATATGATTATAAGGAAAACAAATTCAGATTAAATTTAAAAATTATCGACAATATTTATGCGAAAGGTTGTATACAAAATACCTTTTATATGTTATGATTATATTGTCTAAAAATTATCTAGCTAGATTAATAATATAAATTTTTTAAATATTTAAATTTAAATAATAATATTAAATATTTAAATTTAAATAACAATAAATAACTTTACAAATTTTAAACCCTAACAAGGAGGCTATTCACATGAATGCATGGCAAGGATTTAAAGAAGGTAGATGGACTAAAGAAATAGATGTTAGAGGGTTCATCCAAGAAAACTACACTCCATATGAAGGAAATGATTCTTTCTTAGCTGGAGCTACTGAAAACACTAAAAAATTATGGGAAGAAGCTATGGCTCTTTTCAAAAAAGAAAGAGAAAATGGCGGAACTTTAGACGTTGATACTAAAACAGTATCTATGATAGATGCTTATGCACCAGGATACTTAGATAAAGAATTAGAAACAATAGTTGGTTTCCAAACTGACGCACCATTAAAAAGAGCTGTTATGCCTTTCGGTGGTATAAAAATGGTTGAAAATTCTTGTAAGGCTTACGGATACGAATGTGATCCTGAAATAAGCGAAATATTCACTAAATATAGAAAAACTCATAACCAAGGGGTATTCGATGCTTACACTCCTGAAATGAGAGCTGCTAGAAGATCTGGTATAATAACTGGTTTACCAGATGCTTACGGAAGAGGTAGAATAATAGGTGACTACAGAAGAGTTGCTTTATACGGTGTAGATAGATTAATAGAAGATAAATTAGCTCAAAAAGCTGAATACGAAGTAAGATGTATAGACGAAGAAGTTATAAGAGCTAGAGAAGAAATATCTGATCAAATAAAAGCTTTAGAAGCATTAAAGAGAATGGCTTTATCTTACGGATTCGATATATCTAAGCCAGCTACTAACTCAAGAGAAGCTGTTCAATGGTTATACTTCGGATACTTAGGAGCTATAAAAGATCAAAACGGAGCTGCAATGTCATTAGGTAGAACTTCTACATTCTTAGACATATACTTCGAAAGAGATTTAGCTAACGGAACAATAACTGAAGAAGAAATTCAAGAAATAATGGACCACTTCGTTATGAAGTTAAGAATGGTTAAATTCTTAAGAACTCCAGAATACAACGATTTATTCTCAGGAGACCCAACTTGGGTAACTGAATCAATCGGTGGTATGGGTATAGATGGTAGAACATTAGTAACTAAAAACTCATTCAGAATGTTAAATACTCTTTACACTCTTGGACCATCTCCAGAGCCAAACTTAACAGTATTATGGTCTACTAGATTACCTCAAGGATTCAAAGACTTCTGTTCAAAAGTTTCAATAGATACAAGTTCTGTTCAATACGAGAACGATGACTTAATGAGACCATACTGGGGAGATGACTACGGTATAGCTTGTTGTGTATCTGCAATGAGAATAGGTAAACAAATGCAATTCTTCGGAGCTAGAGTAAACTTAGCTAAGACTTTATTATACGCTATAAACGGTGGTGTTGATGAGAAGTCAGGAGTACAAGTTGGACCTAAATTCGAAGCAATAACTTCAGAATACTTAGATTACGATGAAGTTATGGCTAAGTTCGAACCATTCACTGATTGGTTAGCTAACTTATACGTAAATACATTAAACATAATCCACTACATGCATGATAAGTACTCTTATGAAGCATTAGAAATGGCTTTACATGATAGAGAAATATTCAGAACTATGGCTTGTGGTATAGCTGGTTTATCAGTTTGCGTTGACTCATTATCTGCTATAAAACATGCTAAAGTTAAAACTATAAGAAACGAAGCTGGTATAGCTGTTGACTTCGAAATAGAAGGAGATTATCCAAAATTCGGAAACAACGATGACAGAGTTGACCAAATAGCTTGTGACTTAGTAGAAAACTTCATGAACAAAATAAGAAAGAACAAAACTTACAGAGATTCTTACCATACTCAATCTATATTAACAATAACTTCAAACGTTGTTTACGGTAAGAAGACTGGTAACACTCCTGACGGAAGAAGAGCTGGTGAGCCATTCGCTCCAGGAGCTAACCCAATGCACGGAAGAGATAACAGCGGAGCTTTAGCTTCATTATCTTCAGTTGCTAAATTACCATACGAGCATGCTCAAGATGGTATATCTAATACTTTCTCTATAGTACCAGGTGCTTTAGGAAAAGATATGAACGAAAGAGTAAACAACTTATCTTCAATGATGGACGGATACTTCGCTCAAGGAGCTCATCACTTAAACGTTAACGTATTTGATAGAGCTACTTTAGAAGATGCTATGGAGCATCCAGAAAAATACCCTCAATTAACTATAAGAGTTTCAGGATACGCTGTAAACTTCATCAAGTTAACTAGAGAGCAACAATTAGACGTTATAAACAGAACATTCCACGGAAAAATGGCTTAATTTATAACATCTATAATCTTACATCAGATAGTTTAACAATTATCAAGAATCAAAGTATATAATTTTTCAGAGTGTAAGTCTCATCAACTTACACTCTTTTTTTATTTATTTTAAAATTAATTGTATGTAATAATATTATAATCTAAAATTTTTTTACATATATAGTTTGTATAGGTACTTACTGGGTATAATTAAAATATAAGGAATTATACATTACTTAAACAATATAGACTTTAAAGATATAATAATTTATAATATATTTAGACGATATTATGTATACAGTATATTTGAAACTTAATTTATAAAACGACTTAGAGGTGGATATTATGATAAAAGGAAGAGTTCATTCAATAGAAACATTTGGTACAGTAGATGGTCCAGGAATAAGATTTATAGTATTTATGCAAGGATGCCCATTAAGATGTAAATATTGCCACAATAGAGATACATGGGATGCAAAAGGTGGAAAAGAATATACAACTGACGAACTAATCACTGAAGTACTTAAGTACTCATCTTATATGAAATTCTCTGGTGGCGGTTTAACTGTTTCAGGTGGTGAAGCTACACTTCAACCAGAATTTGTAGCAGAATTATTTGCTAAGGCTAAGAAAAATGGTATACACACTTGCTTAGATACTTCTGGATTTGTAGATATAGATAAAATAGATCCAATACTTGATAATACTGATTTAGTTTTACTTGACTTAAAACATATGATAGATGATAAGGCTAAAGACTTAACAGGTGTAACAATCCAAAAAACATTAAAGTTAGCTAAACACTTAGATGAAAGAAATATACCTGTTTGGATAAGACACGTTTTAGTCCCTGGTATAACAGATGATAGAGAAAACTTAGAAGCATTAGGTAAGTTTGTATCTACTCTTAACAATGTAGATAGACTTGAATTATTACCATATCATACAATAGGTGTTCACAAATGGGAAAGTATGGGGATCGAGTATGAGTTAAAAGGTGTTCCTGATGCTACTCCAGAAGATATTAAAAAAGCTAGCCAAGTCTTAAAAGAATTTGGTGTTGAGGTATTTAATAAATAAGCCCTTAAATTTTTTTGAATAATTTATATATAACAAAAAAAGAAGTCCTAGGACTTCTTTTTTTGTTATATATTTTAATATTAGTATTTTAGAATTAGAATTCTAAATCTTCTACTTCTATGTTTTCTATAGCATCTTGTATTAATTTTTCTACATCTAATGCATTTTCTGACTTTTCAATTCTCTCTAATCTAGGCTTAGTCACAGGTTTTTTAGGAGCAAATACTGTACAACAGTCTTCTTCTGGAAGTATTGATGTTTCAAATGTTCCTATTTTCTGAGCTATATCAACTATTTCAGTTTTATCCATAGCTATAAGAGGTCTAAATACAGGTATACTAACTGATGCATTTGTGCAAGTTAGTCCTTGTATAGTTTGAGATGCAACTTGTCCTATACTCTCTCCTGTAACTAAAGCATCACAGTGTCTTTTTTCTGCTACTGCTTGAGCTATTCTCATCATAAATCTTCTTGATATTATAGTCATTTCTTCATCTTTACAATTTAAACCTATAGCTTTTTGTATTTCTAACATATTAACTTTATGAAGTCTTACTCTTCCACAGTACTTAGCTAATATTTTTCCTAAATCTCTTACCTTCTCTTGAGATTTTTCACTAGTAAATGGATAACTGTGGAAATGTATACATTCTAGTTCCATACCTCTTTTTGCTACCATCCAAGATGCAACTGGTGAATCTATTCCTCCAGATAATAAAGACATCGCTCTACCATTTGTTCCAAGAGGCAATCCTCCATACCCTGGTATAGTATCACTGTATACCATTACATGATTTTCTCTATATTCACAACGTATTCTAACTTCTGGATTTCTTATATCTACTGCTATTTTGTCTTTAACTTGAGATACTAAGTAACCTGCTATATCTCTACTCATTTCTTGAGAAGTAAATTTAAAGCTCTTATCTCCTCTTTTACTTTCTACTTTAAAGCTCTTTGCCCCTGCATCTATTTTTTCTTCTAATACTTCTAATGCTAATTCTTTTAATTTAGTATAATCTTTTTCAGCTCTTATTGCTGGACATACTCCTACTATACCAAATACTTTTCTTACTTCTTCTGCAACTTCTTCATAATCATAGTCTTCTAAGTCTACATATATTCTTCCAAATTCTTTATAAACTTTAAATTCACCTAATGGCTTAAGCATATTTTTTACATTTTTTATTAACTTATTTTCAAATAAGTATCTATTTTTTCCTTTTACACCTATTTCCCCGTACTTAACTATTAATATATTATACAAATGTATCACCTCATATTTTGATTATCGTCTTCTTGTTGTTTTTCTTAAAAATTCAACTTCTTCTTATTATTTTTCTTAAAGATTCAACTTCCTCTTTAAGTATTTTTACAGCTTCTAAAATCTCTTCTTCTGTATTTAAATCTGATAAGCTAAATCTTATAGCTCCTTCTATTTCTTCATTAGTTAATTTCATTTGAGTTAGTACATGACTTCCTTTTTTCTTAGAAGAACATGCAGAACCTGTAGATACATACATACCTTTTTGCTCTAAGCAATGAAGTAACACTTCTCCTTTTATATCTTTAAATGAGATATTAAGTATATGACACACTCCATCTTCTGGAGAATTTATTTTTATATCTTCTATATTTTTAGATATTTCTTCTTTAAGTAAATTCTTTAAAGAAGATATTTTTTCTATTTTAGAATTTAAATCATCATTTATAATTTTTATAGCCTCGCCTAATCCATATATACCAGGTGCATTTTCTGTCCCTGCTCTTACACCGATTTCTTGTCCCCCACCAGTTAACATAGGTTTTATCCTGTTAGTTTCCTTTATATACATAAATCCTATACCTTTAGGCCCGTGGAATTTATGCCCACTAACACTCATAAAATCTATATTATATCTTGATGGTCTAAAGTTTATCTTAGAATATGATTGAACTGCATCTACATGTAAATAAACTTTGTCTTTTAATGACTTAAGGTACTTACCTATTTCTTGGATAGGTTGTATGGATCCTACTTCATTATTTACGTGCATTATAGTTACTAAGCATGTAGTAGGCTTTATAGCTTTTTTAAGTTCCTCTAAATCTATTTTACCTTCTCTATCAACATCTAAATATGTTACCTCACATCCATCGTTTTCTAAATCCTTTAATGTATTTAAAACTGATGGATGCTCTATACTCGTAGATATTATATGGTTTTTTCTTTTTTTATGTAGATTGACTACACCTCTAATTATAGTATTATTAGATTCTGTTCCTCCTGATGTAAAGTAAATTTCTTTATCCTTAGCACCTAAAGTTTTAGCAATCTCACTTCTTATGGCTTTTATATTCTTTTCTACCTCAACACCCTTTCTATGTAAAGATGATGGGTTTGCGTAATCATGGCTAAGTGCATAAACAACTTTTTCAATAACCTCACTATATGGTTTAGTTGTTGCACTATTATCTAAATATATTTCCATATTTTTCACCAGCTTCCTGTATTAAGTATTTATATAAATTCAAAATTATTCAAATATGTTTTATTTATTCTTTCCAATTTATAAATTATTTTATCAAATTGAAATAAAAATTTTATCTATTATATATTAACCTAAATAGACTTATTTATTATATCATATTTACGTTATTTTTTAAGGTTTAATAATAATATTACTAAATATATATTAAATATAATTGTTGTTTTATTTTATATATTCACTTATAATTTTAACTTAATAATTATAAATTATCACTATTTTGTAGAATTGTAATTTTTTTCAATATTTTTCTTTAAAGTATTGATTTTCATGTCGAAATTTGATAATATATAAACATGGTTATCCCCCTGATAACCTTAGTAAAATCTCTATTCCCAATACCCCTTTTAAATGAATATTTAATTCATTTAAGGCCTACTTCAGATCGGAAAAGAAGTAGGTTTTATTTTTATAATTTTCGTTTGACAATAAATTAACTTTCTTGAAAAGTATTGATTTTTATGTCGAAATTTGATAGTATATAGACATGGTTATCCCCCTGATAACCTTAATTAAAATCTCTATTCCCAATACCCCTTTTGAACGGATAAACTTTATATCCATTTTATCAAGTTGATAACGGAAATCAACTTGATAGCAAAAAAGAGCTTCCCCGAGCTCTTTTTTTTTATATAATAAAATATAAATTATTTTAATGAGTATATATTTTACTAAAATTTTTGACTTTGAATATTTTCTTATAAATTTTAAAAGTTCTTTATATACTAAGTATAATTTCATTTTTATTTTACATTTATCGTCTTTTTTTGCAATCCTCTAACTTTTTATCTATATTTCTATGAGTTTTACTTTCTTTTTAATAAATAATTAACTTTATTTAACATGCTTATATAGTTTTTTTTTGATATAATTTACTTATGATATATATGTATATATTTTTAAGGAGGGACATTCATGACTAAAAAGAAAAAAGTTGCTATAGTTTTCACAGGTGGAACTATATCAATGACTGTAGATAAAGAAATTGGAGCTGCTATTCCTACTTTATCTGGTGAGCAAATAATGTCTATGGTAACTAATATAGATAAAGTTGCTGAAATAGAAGTTTTAAACTTTGATGAAATACCTGGTCCTCATATGACTCCTGAAAGAATGATGGAGTTAAAGGATTATGTTAATGATTTACTTATTAGAGAAGATATATGCGGTGTTGTTATAACTCATGGTACTGATAGTTTAGAAGAAACTGCTTATTTCTTAGACTTAACTATAACTAGTATAAAACCTGTTATAGTCACAGGAGCTATGAGAAGTAGTTCAGAGCTTGGATATGATGGTCCAAGTAACTTATCTGCTGCTGTTTGTACTGCTATATCTGATGATGCTATAGGAAAAGGTGTTCTTATAGTTTTAAACAATGAAGTACTTTTAGCTTCTGAAGCTACTAAAACTAATACATTATCATTAAATACTTTTAAATCTTTAACATCTGGACCTCTTGGTATAATAGATTGTAACGAATTAGTTTTATATAAGGATGTTGTCAATAGATCTATAATAGATACAGATAAAGTTGAGTCTAAAGTTGCTCTATTTAAATCTGTAGTTGGTATGGATGATGAACTTATAAAATTCGCTACTGATAATGGATACAAGGGTATTGTCATAGAAGCTATGGGTAGAGGTAATATACCTCCTAAGATGTATGAAGGTGTAAAATATGCTAGGGAGAAAGATATACCTGTTGTAATAGTTTCTAGATGTCATTCTGGAAGGGTATTTGATAGTTATGGATACTTAGGTTCTGGAAGAGACTTAAAGAACTTAGGATGTATTTTTGGAGGAGAGTTACCTGGTCAAAAGGCTAGAATAAAGCTTATGCTAGCTTTAGGAAAAACAAATGATTTAGATGAGATAAAAGATTTCTTTGAAAAAGGTATATATTATTAAAACAAAAAAATAGGACTTTATAAAGTCCTATTTTTTTGTTTATTATCTATATAAAATGTTATACCTACAACCAACATCTGTATAAGTAATACTAAAATAAATGTTATTATGAAATAATGATAAGCTAACATACCTATAAAGTAATTACTACTTATAACCATACTAACTATTATACTCATTATCATAGATATAGTAATTTGATATCTAATAAATGTATTTTTCTTATTCTTAATACAGTGCATAAATATCGTTCCAAATATTATAAATAGTATTATCGATATTATTTTTATCACTTGTAGGTTATTTGTATTTAAAATTCCATGTTCAAATATAAACTTATTATATCGCACATATTGCATAATTCCAGCATTTTTGTTAGTTAAATACTCTATTATAAAGATAGATACGGCTAATGCTATCTGAATAAATAATGTTAGACTATATGCTAATTTTCTTAATACTTTCTTACTCATACTCTCTCCTAATATATATTTCTAGTTACTTACCTCCAATCAAGTAATTTTGCTTATTGACAAGATATTTAAGTTATCTTATTTTATATTTGACTAAAGCTATATTTTATAAATTACATTTTTTATTGAACACACTTTATAATCTAAGGTTCTTTCTCCATCACTAAACTTAACTTTAACTAAGTTATTATTTTTTTGTACTATTGTACCTTCCTTAAATCTTTTATGATAAATTTTGTCTCCTATTGTTAAGCTTTCTATTTCTTTTTTAGTCGCTCCTTTAATATCATCTATAAATCTAGATTTAGATACTTTTTTTCCATATTTATTAGATGGAGAGCTTATATATATATTCTCCTCAGCTCTTGTTATAGCCACATACATAAGCCTTCTCTCTTCCTCAATCTGATTAACTTTTTTTTCTTCATCATTTATATCATAAGACTTTTCATGAGGAATAGTTCCTTCTGTAGCTCCTATTATATATACATTTTTAAATTCTAATCCTTTAGCACTATGCATAGTAGTAAATATTACTCCATCAGAATTTTGATTATTTTTATTTTCTATCAATTCTGACTTTACTCTTTCTATATGATCTAAATATTCTTGTATTGTATTGAAATTTGTAGCAGAACTTTCTAGTTCATTTAATATTTCTATTAAACCATTTGTCTTTATTTTTCTATTTGTACAATAATCTAGTATATATCTATCATAATCTAAACTTGTTCTTATATAAGAAATTGCATTTTTAGGATTTAATGTTTTTAAATAACTTAAATCTATATCCAAATCATTTATAGTCTTAACTTGTTTTGGATGAAGGTTACATTTATTTATTAAAGCATTTATAAAGTTTTTTTCATCCTTAACCATATTTACATGTTCTTTTGATATATATCTAAATGGTTTATTTATTATCCTAACCCAATCTTTATTTGAATCTGGATTTACGCCTATTCTTAAATAAGCTAATATATCCTGAGCTGCCCAATGATCATATATAGTAATTATCGAATCTTTCACTATAAAAGGTATTCTCATATCCATAAATACATCTACTAGCGCTCTTGATTGTATATTAGTTCTATATATTACAGCAAAATCAGTATACTCAACATAATCTTTTTTCATTTCTTCTAATATATCTTTAGCTATAAATACTGCCTCTTCTTCTGAATCATTAGGAGATATATATTTAACATTTCCACCTTCTCCTTGATGACATTTTATAACTTTTTCATATCTATTCTCATTTTTTTCTATCAGTCTATTAGCTATATTTATTATTTCATCTTTTGACCTATAATTTATATCTAATAGAACTTTTTTAGTTCCTTTAAAATATTGCTCAAACTCCAATAAAAAGTCTGGCCTAGCACCTCTAAATCCATATATACTTTGATCTTCATCTCCCACTACAAATATATTATTGTTAGGATTAGCTATTAGTTTTAGTACCTCAAACTGAACCTTGTTTATATCCTGGAACTCATCTACTAATATATATCTATATATTCCACGAACCATATCTAGTGCCGATTTATTGTGCTTTAATAAATGGTATGTCTTTATTAACATATCATCAAAGTCTATCTTATTATGTTGGTTTTTATGCTCTTCATATAGATTATAAGCTTTTAAAAATTCATCACTAGTTAATAGCTCTGATGTAAAGTCTCTAATATCCATCAATTCATTTTTTACATAGGATATTTCATTTATTACCTGTCCTATAGTTTCATCATCATCTGCATTTTCTATATTTAAGCTTTTCAATATGCCTTTTAGTAGTAGCCTCTTTGATTTTTCATCAAATATATTGTCTAAGCTATATTTCTCAAAGTACCTAAGTATTCTAAAAAATACAGAATGGAATGTTCCATACGTAACCTTATTCATTCTATGATCATTACTTAAACTTAACGCTCTATTTTTCATTTCTACTGAGGATGCTTTTGTAAAACTTATAGCAAGTATACTACGAGGGCTTATACCTTTATTTACTACCATATTTGCTATCCTATATGTTATAACCCTCGTTTTACCTGATCCAGGACCTGCTAATACCATACAAGGTCCATCTACATGTTCTACTGCAACCTTTTGATTTTCATTTAATTTATCTATACTTATCATAACTTACCACCTTGAAGTATTCTTTCATTAATCTATAATATAAATATAACTTTTTATATTAGTTATATAGCTAAACTATATTATAATATATAATTTCAAAAAGGAGAAATTTTATGGAAATCATAACTAATACATTAGATAATTTCGTAAATATTCCTTCAGATTCCTTCGTATTTGATATAGAAACTACAGGTCTTAGCCCTAAGTTTTGTAAAGTTATACTTATAGGAATTTTATTTAATAAAGATAATAAAACCATAATTAAACAATATTTTGCTCAAACTGAAGATGATGAAAAAGATTTATTATTAGCATTTATAAATGATATCAGTACCTTTGATACTCATATAACCTTTAATGGATTAGCCTTTGATATTCCATTTTTAAATTCTCGTTTTAATAAATATAATATTGATTTTGAGTTAAATAAAAATGATGATATTGATATTTTAAATATTGTAAGGCCATTTAAAGGCTTACTGTCTCTTTCTGATTGTAAACTAAAAACTATAGAAAAATACATTGGTATATCTAGAGAAGATACTATTTCAGGAAAAGAAAGCGTAAAACTATACAAGGAATTTGTGTCTTCTAAGTCTGATGATTTAAAAAGCAAAATATTACTTCACAACTATGAAGATATATACTATTTAGGGTACCTTTATAAAATAAAAGATATATTAGAAGAGAAACTAAAGCCCATTGTAATTAACAATAAAGATTTATTCTTAAAACTTATACCATTATCCTTTAAGATAAATAATTCTAAATTAACACTTAAATATAATATATTTGATGGTAACAAAGTACCTATAAATATTTATAGCGATAATTACTCTATATTATCAGATGATAAGCACATTTTACTTAGTATAAGTTTGAATAAAGGTATAGATAAAGACAATAATATAGTTTTATTTTATCAATTAAATAAAATAATTCCCTTAAAAGTTAACGATAATTTTTTAGACTTAAATATTTATAACCTATGTGAGTATATAATAAAAAAAGAACTAAAATCTTTATAAGATTTTAGTTCTTTTTTTATTATAACTTAGTTATTACAATAATTTATAATTTGAACTATAACATATTATACAATTTTAATTTTGCGCTAAATTGACTACATCATCTAATACATTCGAGCATTCACATTGGTTTGCCATTATAGTTAAATAATCACCTGCCATTATCTTTGTTGAACCTTTAGGAATTATCTCAACATCTCCTCGAGTTATCCCTACTATTAAACAATTTTTAGGCCAAATTATATCTTTTACACATTTTCCATCTAAATCACTATTAATATGGACCACTGTTTCAAATAATGTCTTTTTGTTTACACCAGTCTCACATTCATATTCCCCACCTTCAAGAAGTCTTTCTAAAAGACTTTCATATATAGGATGAGAATTAAGTAAATCTGATGTCAATTGAGCTATTATTACAACTATCGAAAGTGGTAACAAATGATCAAGAGATCCCGTCATTTCTAGTATTAATATAATTGCTGTTATAGGTGCCTTTACTATTGCTGCAAAGTGACCTGCCATTGCTAGAACTACAAAGTTAATTATATAAGTTGATGGTATTCCCATATACATAGCACTTATAATTCCTACTATATTACCTACTATTGACCCTAATGCTAACAATGGGAAAAATATCCCTCCTGGAGCCCCTGATCCAAAACATATAAATGTAAATATAAATTTTGCTATAAGTAATATCATTAGTAAATTTAATGTAAAGTTCTGTTCTTGCAATGTCATAATAAGTTCATGACCTCCACCTAATAAAACTGGTGATATAAGACCAATAATTCCTGTTAATATGAATGGAATCATTATCTTTATTTCTTTGCTTAATTTACTATTTTTAAATATAGTTTGAGTTTTTAATATACCACTATTAAATAATACACCACTTATTCCTACTACAATTCCTAATATTATTAAGACCCAGTAGTATTTTAAAGGCATTGCATTTAATTTTGCGGTATGTAATGATGGCATTAATCCAAAAAATTGCTTTGACACAAAATCCGCTGTTATAGATGCTGTCATTGCAGATGCTAAAACTAATGGAGAAAAGTTCTTATGTGCTTCTTCTAATGCAAACATAACTCCCGCTAAAGGTGCATTAAAAGCTGCTGATAAACCTGCACTAGCTCCACATGTTACAAAATACTTTTCCTCATTATCTAATTTATCTAATCCTTTAGATATACCTTCTCCTACACATGCACCCATTTGCACTGATGGACCTTCTCTACCTACTGAAAAACCTACTCCTAAACAAAGTAAGCCTCCTATAAATTTATTTACTAAAACCCTAAACCAGTTAATTTTAATTCTTCTGGTAAGAATTCCCTCAACTTGAGGTATTCCACTTCCCGATATCATCGGCTCTCTTTTTACCTGTTGAGCTACAATATATCCTAAAGCTATTAATATCATAAATATAACTGGTATAAATAGTATATCTTCTCTACCCTTAGAATATAGACCCTTGAATAATTCCATTAGTTTTGAACCCAGTATTCTGTATACAACAATTATTAGACCTACAGCTATCCCTACAAGTAAAGAATCTCTTATTAACCTATACTTAGAATTTTGACTTCTCTTTAATATATTATAAGCTCTTTCCTTATTAGTACTTATCATAAAATTACTCCTTTCATTTATATTATATTCACTGAAAAGGAAAAAAGACTATCGCTTAAAAAAATCGATAGTCTTTACTGGCGGAGAAGGAGGGATTCGAACCCTCGCACCGGTTACCCAGCCTAAACCCTTAGCAGGGGTTCCTCTTGAGCCACTTGAGTACTTCTCCATATTTGTTACGTATTTGTTTACATATTTATTATATATTTTTATATAATTTTAGTCAATACGTTTTCTTTAATTTTTATGATTTTTTTACAATATACTAAATAATATGTATTTAAAATTATCAACAGACACAGATTACATAATTTAAACTAAAATATACATTATCATGCATAAAAATTTACTATAAACTTTATTGTCATATCAAGTATATAGCATACTTTTAAATTTAATTATTCTAAGTATGCTATATATCTATTATATTTAATTACATATGCTTTTTAGCTTCTATAAGCATTTCATTAGCTTTTTGCATATATTCTATAGCTTTCTCTATACTATTAGCTGTTTCTTCTTTTCCTATAGCCCTAGCCTTGTCTACCCACTCTCTAAATCCTTCCTCATGGCTTTCATTATGATTTACCCAATGAAGTAGTAATATTTTTAAAGTTTTTTCGTCTTTACTTTCTCCATCTTCACCATGTGTATGTGGGTGTGAATGATCATGACAATGCCCATGTGGGTGATCATGATCATCTGCATGATGTAATTTTATTCTATCATTAGTTAACATATATACTCCCCCTTATTTTTTTATGTTAAATTCTTTCTTTATTAAATCTATACTATCCTTTATTAACAGCGCTAATGGCTTGTTTTCCACTCCTACTACCTCTATATTTTCAGGCAATATAGGTAAAAATATCTTTAGAGCTTCACTATCTACTATAGCTTCACTCATTTTGCAAGTTACTTCACCCATCATAGAATTTGGCATTGAAACAGATACTGGTGCTACTATTATATTTGCCTTCTTTACAGAAGTTACTATTGCATTTTCCCCTGTAGCTCCCTTATTTGCATGAGATTTCATCATAGAGCTTGTTGCTATTGAATTAGTACCTAGTGCATATATGTCTATGTATGATGGTAATTCTTCTCTCAGATTTGATACTATCTGGGCCCCTATACCTCCACCCATTCCATCTATAACTGCTATTATCATACTATCTTCCCCTGTTTTTCTTATGTTTATTTTTTACTCTGATATTATTATTTTATGTTCCATTAGCCTTATCTCTTTTATACTTCCATCTACTATTTTCTGTTCTCCCAATAAATCAGTTAAGTACACTTTCCCTTCAAATGGATCTACACTTACTACATTTTCCATTATTCTTTCTAATTTATCCCCTTTTTGTACATAAGCTGCTGATTCACACATAATAACCCCTCCATATTTTAACTTAATATTAAATTATTATTGTTTACTTTATAACTACCCTCTTGAAAACGTTTGTGATTTTCTCCAAAAAAAGGTCTCTTTTAGTATTTAATATTTCAATACTATAAAGAAACCTTCATGATTTCAAATCACTATACATTATATACTTTGAGTATATCACCTTGTACTATATAACGCAATTGATTTTAATTAATTATATACTTATATTTTCACTTTATCTCCTAACAGTTCTTTAACTGTTGGGAACTGTTCTATGTTAGTGTGTGGTAAGAAACATGCAGATATAAATTCATCCATATATGTTGGATAGACACTTAATTCTACATAAGTCATTTCATTACCTATATCTTGTAGTTTCATTTTAGCATCTTTGCTTACAAGAGCAAGATAAGAACCAACTAATGAACTATTTCCTATATATGCAAACTTTTCTCTTTCTATATCTGGAAGTAATCCTATTAAAATAGAATTTTCTATATTTAAATTATTTCCTATTCCACCAGCTATATATACCTTATCTATAGCACTAAAGTCCATCCCTAAGCTTTCTATTAGTGTTGCAGCTCCAGAATATATTGCACCCTTAGCTCTTATAAAATTATCTATATCCACTTCTGTTACTGTTATATCATTTTCAATACCATACTCTTCTTTAAATGCTAATACGTATTCCCCTATTTCATGTTCATTAAATCTTATTCTGTCATTGTTTAAATCTTTATTTATCTTACCTCTTCTATCTACTACCCCACTAAGTAACATTTGGCATATTAAATCTATTATTCCTGAACCACATATACCAATAGGTTTATCATCTCCAATAATAGATAACTTTGGATATAAAGTTTCTTTATCTATACTAACTTTTTCTATAGCACCATTTGATGCTCTCATTCCACAACTTATACCTCCACCTTCAAATGCAGGACCTGCAGAACAAGCACAGCTCATCATATAATCTTTATTTCCAAATACAATTTCTCCATTAGTTCCTAAATCTATAAATAATATATTTTCTTCACTTGTCCATATTCCCGCTGATAATACCCCTGCTGTAATATCTCCTCCTACATAACTAGCTACTGATGGCGCTAAGAATATATATGCACTGTCATTTACATTTAAACCTATGTCTTTTCCTATTAATTTTGGTGATTTTAAAAATGGAGGTATAAATGGTTCTTGTCTTAAATAATCTGTGTGAACTCCTAAAAATAAACTAGACATAGTTGTATTTCCTGCTATTACAAGGCTTACTACATTATCTTTATCTATATTATTTTTAATATAGATAGATTCTAATAATGGATTTATAGTTTCGTCTATAACAGCATCTCTTAAATGCTTAAGTCCATTTTTCTTTGTTGAGTATATAATTCTATGTATAACATCTGCACCATACTTTATTTGTGCATTACCTGATGATGCCTTATCTATAATCTCTTTTGAATATAAATCTACTAAACATACTACAACTGATGTAGTTCCTATATCTATAGCAACTCCATATAATTGATTTTCATTGTTCCCTGGTTCTATATTTAATATAGTTATTTTATTCTTCTTCTTAACATAAGTTATAGTTACATTAAAATCACTTTCTCTTATAACCTCTGGAACTTTTCTAAGTAACTCTACTGTATAATCTATTTCATCATATCCTAAATTATTTCTAACATATCTCTCTATTCTATCAATATCACATATATTATCATCTATAGTTGGTTTATCTAATTCTATATATGTTTTTTCTATATTAGTTTTAAAATCAAAATTATTATCTTCTATTATTTTTTTTGCTCTATCAAATATTTCCTGGTCTTTTTTCTTATCGCTACCTTCTATTTTCATACCATGCATAGATGAAGATAATTTTGATGGAACTTCTATTTCTATATCTTCTATTACTTTAGTATTACATGCGAGTATATATCCTTGTTCCCATTCTTCATCTTTTATATGTAGTGTTTTTTCTGTATCTACTTTTCCTTTTAATAGCTTAACCTTACATTTCCCACAAGACACGTTTCCATTACATGGAGCATCTATAAATATTTTATTATTTCTTGCTATTTCTAATAAATTTTCCCCTTTGCTGCATACAACCTCTTTATTGTGCGACTTAAAATTTACTCTAATCATATACCTATCCCCCAATATGTTATATAGTATAATTTTACCCTAATCCAACTTATAAGTACTCAAATTCATAATATTATAAGTATCTTTTGTGTGTAAAATTATAGTACTATCAATTTAAAAACCTATGCCTTAAATTTAATAAAATTTACTACATTTATTTTGTATAAAATCAAAGGAGTACAGATGTTTTAGATTTACTAAATCTTCTGTACTCCTTATTTATAACTACTCAGCTATAGCTTCGTATTTCTCAGCAGTTAATAAGTTTTCTAATTCATCTGCATCAGATATTTTAACTTTTACTATCCATGCATCATATGCATCTTCATTTACATACTCTGGCTCATCATCTAATTTTTCATTTATTTCAACAACTTCACCAGATATAGGAGCTATTAAGTCAGATGCTACTTTTGAAGATTCAACAACACCAAATTCTTCACCTTGAGTTAATTCATCTTCAAGCTCTGGCATTTCAACAAATAATATTTCTCCTAATTGATCTTGAGCGAAATCAGTTATTCCTATATAAGCAAATTCTCCTTCCACTCTAACCCATGTATGTTTATCTGAATATCTTAAACTTGGTATAACTTTCATTTGATTATCCCCCTTATTAGTTGATTACATTACACATTCCATTGCTAAAGCTGGATGACCTTTTTCCTCTAAGAATGCTAATACTCCTTCAGAATCACTAGCTATAGTTTCATCACATATCATATCTGTAAAGTTTTCTATACCTGTTAATTCTTGAACACTAGCATTTAACTTATCTGCTACATATTCTTTTAACTCTTTTGGCATCCAAACTATTCTAGTTGGTCCACCCTCAGCATAAGCAAACTTCTTAGAAGATATAAAGTGTCTTCCGTGACCCATGAATCCTGGAGTTTGAACTCCTCCACCTGTCATAGAAGCTAATTCTCCAAATGTCATACCAACAGGAGTTTCACCAGAGAACTCTCTATTAACTATAACAAATCCATTTGCTTCTGGCATTATACCGCATATACACTCGAAGCATCCGCAAGAAGTCATTGGATCTTCTAATATAGAATATAATGTAACATTTTCAACAGCACCTTGAGATATTTCACATACTGTTTCATTAACTGCTTGCCATATTCCTGTTCTTTCATCTAAGCATTCACCCTTAACTATTGGTTGGCATGGTCCTGTTGGATCTAGTTCTTTAGTAGCTTTAGCATCTAACCAGCTAACTGCTCCACATAATCCAAGTCTTTCAGGAGTAACAACACAAACGTGTGCAGGTGCAAATGATTGACAAAGGTTACAAGAATAGAATTCCTCAACGCTTTCATCAACTAATGAAGCTAATCTTTCATCTCTAGAATTATATCTATCTATAGCTTCACCCTTCATTTCTGATACTTTTTGTGCATCAGTTACTATAGTTACTTCGCATTTATCAACAACTGATTCAAATTCATCTAGCATCTTAGCATATAAAACTTCTCCTATATGCTCTAATCTGAATCCTTTTTCAAAAGCATCTTTAGATATTCTTACCCAAGACATATCTCTTTGACCAACATGCATTACACCTTCTATATAGTTTAAGAAGTAGTGTAAACGTCTTTCTAAAACTGGTTCGAAATCTTCTTGCATTGCTTTACCAGCTATTTTAACTATAACAGCAAGTGGTAATCTTACAACACCGTCAGACTCTATTTCATCTATATTTGGACCTATAACCTCTATTTTATGGTCTTCAACTTCACTTAATTCTTTTTTAACAACAAGTTCCCAAGCTTCAGTTTTATTTCCACCAAATTCAGCAAACATGTCATTTTTTCTTATTCTTTCACCTTCAAATGCAGCAGCAAAAGATACTGGTATAGGTATTTCAGTTACCTTTATCTTTATTCCTCTAGCTTCTAATGAAGTAGCTACAAACTTATCATAATCTTTTTGAGTTAATAAATTCATTGGAACTTCTAATACTGTTTGATCAGTTATAACTGGGAATCCTAAAGCTATTGCTCCAGCTCCACAAGATACAACTAATTCACTTAATGGTCCAAATGCATTAACAAATGCTGGAACTCTCTTAGCAGTATAATCTAATAATCCTGCTAAATCTCCTGGATTTAATCCTCCAAATATCAATGCTGCTCTTACTGCTACAGATACAACATGGATAACAGAAGTTACATCATATCCTAGAGGGATAACTCTTAGTTCTAGACCCATCTTAACATCAGCTTCTATAGCTTGATCTATTACTTTTCCTACTAAGAAAGTAAGTAATCCTTTAGATTGGTAATTTTTTATAATCTCAGCTGCAGTTTCTGCATCTGGGCATTCTCCAAGTACAACAGCAACCCCTGGTATATCTCCTGTAACTAGAGGTACACCTAATGATCTTATTATAGGGTCAGTTATATGACCCGCACAAGGTTCACTATATGGTGCATCTATTGTAGCATATTTTACAGCTTCTATAACTTCAGCAGATAAAGCTGTAGCTAAACCAGCATTAAGTGCATGCTCTAATAAATGAGTTCTATTTACTAAACCTTCTACTATAGTTAAAGCACCTTCTAAATCACCTAACGTATTCATTTTTTGTCCTGTTGCTGCGTATATACAAGGTAATGAATATGCAGTATCAGGGAATGCTACATTATGTTCTCTTCCATGTTTTTCTATTGCTTCGCTTACAGCGCCTTTAGCAGCAGCCAAAGCTTGTTCTGAACCATTAAAAATAGTATTATATAAATTCACTCTATTTTCCCCCTTTTTAAGCTTCTTATCTCTTTTCTTTATTATGCATTAAATGCAAATCCACCTTCATTAAGCTCTAAATATGAGTCAGCATATAAAGAGGCATTTCTTATTATGTCACAAGATTTTACTGTTCTCATTATTTCTTCGTCACATGGGTTTACTATAGCTGAACTAAATCCATTTGCCATTGCCATTGCAAGCCAAGTACTATCAAGTATTGGTCTAACATGCTTTGGACAACCATTAGATACGTTAGATAATCCACCTGTAGTTAATAATCCCATTTCAGTCATCATTCTTATAGATTCTAAAACGTCCATTTGTTGATCTTGCATACCTTTTATAACTAAGCATAATGGGTCAAATAACATGTCTTCTGGCTCTAATCCAGCCATTAAACCTCTTTCTAACATTTCTTGACAGTAAGCCATACGCTCATCATTATCCTTTGGTATACCTTCTTTAGCACATAAAGCTATTACTTTAGCTTGGTATTCTCCTGCTAAGTCTATTAAATCTATTCTTCCACCTGCGTCTGCAGAGTTTATTATAGCTTTACCATTTATAGGATTGTAAACTTTAAGACCTGCTTCTATAGCTTTTCTATTAGCAGTATCTAATGCTAATGGAACATTGTTAAATTCTTTTTGAAGTAATTGAACTCCCCAAGTCATTAACTCTTCTCCATCTCTTTCAGCTGGCCCTATATTAAAATCTATATAGTGAGCTCCTGCTTCTAATTGCTCTTTAGCTCTTTTAAGTATTGGCTCTGGATTTCTTTCTTCTAATGCTTTTCTTATTACTGGTGATATACAGTGTATTCTTTCCCCTATTATCATGAACTTTTCCATAGTAATTATCCCCCTTAATTAGACTCTAAAAGTCTTTTTCGTTAAATTTTATACTAGCCAATTCACTATATACCTCTATTTGAGTATATGTAGTTCATTGACTAGCATATGTTATTGATTTTAATATTACGCGTTAGCTAAAGCTTCATCTTTCTTAGCTTTGTATTCTTTTAAGAACTTTGGTAATTCCATAGATTCTTCAGGTCCTATAACTACATTCCATCCTGGTAATGCCTCTTCTATATCTCCCTTAAGAACTGCAACCTTACCTGGTATTATTAAATCTCTATTATCAGTAATTTCTGCTACATTAGATTCTTTTATGAAGTTAGCTATAGAACTTCCACTAAACTTACCAGCAGACCAAGCTGTTAATACTGAGTACCCTCCAGCATCTGGGATAGCTAAATGTACAGGAACTTTAGATCTTTCTACATCTCCCGATACTATGAAATAAGTTAAAGCGAAGTCAACAGTAACTATTACTGGAGAATTCTTATCTGGATTATTTATTGGATAAACTTTTGTTTCAACTCTCATTGGTTTTTGTGGGTCAGTGAATATGTTTTGTCTTAGAGCAAATAATGGTAATGCTTTAGAATAGTCTATATCATCTATTACGATTATAGAACCGTATTTAACTGTGAATACAGATGATAAAGCAACTTCCATATTAGGATTTTCTTTAGCTAATTTATTTGCAAATACTATTGATGGGTATCCGAATGTTCTGTCTTGTTCTTTTAATGCTATTCTTCTAACTTGAACAGCATTTGTAAATGTATCTTTTATATTTTCTCCTGTTACATCTAATATTAATTCTCTATATCCTGCAGCTTGTATAGCTTCTACTGTAGAGTACAATTCCTCTAAACTAGATGCTTTAACACCTAAAGCTAACTTATCTCCTTTAACTACATCTATCATAGCTTGATAGTTGTCTTTAGTAGCTCCGTATACTACTGGTTTTTTATCTTTTAATATTTCAACAGCTTCTTTAGCAACTTCAGCATCTTCACATACTAATATGTAAGCTAAATCTAATCCGCTATCTTTAACTCTGTTAACTACCCTTAAGAATCCTTCTTTATTTTCAAAGTATTCTATTAGAGCCATTTCAACTCTCATTTCTTCACCTATTCTTACGTAGTCAACAGCTTTCATGTTAGCAAGTTTTGCATCTACTTGCTCATCAGTCATACATTCACAGAATGCTACTGCAAATCTATTTCTATTTACTAATGTTTTTTCATGTCTAAATAATACAGTTTCTGCTCCTAATTCATATTCAGAATTTCCAGCTCCAACTTTTACACCTCTCATTAATGGTGCAGTTGCTTCTGATAATTTTGCTAATGCCTCATCAGACATATGTGGACACTTTTCTACCTCTACTGCTCCTGATGCAACTTTCATACAGAAAGCCATACAAGTTGGAAATCCACAGTCCTTACAGTTTTTCTTTGGTGTTAATTTGAATATATCTAAAGCTTTTAATGCCATGATTTTTTCCCCCTAACCTTACAATTTATTAAGCTAATGCGCTAACTAATTCTTTTATAGTTTCTACTGACTCTGGATGGCGAAGTATAACTGCATTTGATCCACCAACTAATGCACTTGCAGCAGTTGATATTTCCATTGCTATACCTCTTTTTTCTACACATCCCCAAGCTGGTTCATCTTCAACACTTGCTATAGATTCTTTAACATTCCAAGTTTCTTTTGAAACTGGAGTTATTATTGGCATTTGTAATGTTTTATCATTTTGACCAAATGCAGCAAGTCTGATTCTGTCCATAGTTGATGCAACATACTCATATCCATATCCTACAGCTGATGAACCTATGTTCATAACTATATTTTCAGATTTAACGCCTAATTGTCCTAATAATACGTTTAATTGTTTAGCTAGGTTTATATCAACTGAAGACTCAGCAGACACTTTATGACTATAAGCCATACTAGCCGCAGCCCCTACTGCCTTGTAGTTGTCTTCTGTAGCTGATAAGAATAAACAATTATGCCCATCTACTGCTTGCGCTACTTTTTCAAATAACTTAGCATCCTTTTCATGGTTTCCACATCCAGCTATAATTACTGGTACACTAACAGCCTCAACAACTTTTTTAGCTACCTCAGCACACTCTTCTGGAGTTTTATCTAATCCATTTGGATCTGCACTTTCAAGCTTTAAGCATATAAAGTCTGCTTTTGTATTTTCTTCTACATGCTTAGCCCACTTAACTGGACAATCACAAACATCTTTATACATTTCTTTAAAAGCATCGCTCCATCCTTCTGGATATATGTCAGTTATTTCTATTCCTATTTTTTGAGTATTTCCACCATTCCCATCGAAGTTATAAAATGGTAGAATATTCTCTCCACCTATTTTTATCGCTTTTTCTCCTGTCCCTATTTCTACTTCTGATATTTTACCAGAATACTTTTGAACAGACATCTTGAATGCCATAGTTTACTCCCCCTTAAGCCTATTTTAATTCTAATTTAGTTACTATATCATTTATAGCAACTTTAGCTTTTGATTCTTTTGGTAATTCTACTAAAGGTATACCATTAGAATCATATTCATATATCATTTCATCCATAGGTACTACACCTATAAGACTTAGATTATGCTTTTCAATTTCCTCTTTTATCCCATCATTTAATATTCCATTTGGAACTTTATTTACAATTAAATATATATCTGAAACACTTAGCTTTAATTCCCTAGCTAAATCTCTTATTCTAGCAACAGCTTGAACACTACGTCTAGAACAATCACTAACTAATAGCAATTTGTCTATGTGCTTAGTAGTTTTTCTACTTAAATGTTCCATTCCAGCTTCGTTATCTATAACTAAATATTCGTAAGAATCTGCTAGTTTGTCTGTTTGCTCTCTTAATATCCCATTAACATAACAATAACAACCTTCACCCTCAGATCTTCCCATTACTATTAAGTCATATCCTTCGCCTTCTGACATACAAGTATTTAATCTATATTGTAAATATTGAGCCTTAGTCATTCCTCCTGGAAAAGCATTACCTTGTTTTTCCCTTTGATTTACTTCTTCTCTTATAGACCCTATCGTATCTTCAACATCTATACCTAATACTTCATTTATGTTAGCATTAGCATCTGCATCTACAACTAATACTGGTCCTTTTTTATTACTTACTAAATTATTAATTAAAAGCCCTGTAAGACTAGTCTTACCAGTTCCACCTTTTCCTGCTACTGCTATGTTATATCCCATACCAAGATTTCCCCCTTTATTTGTCAAAACAGAGCTTTTCCCCTTTACTCTGTTTTTATCTTATGCTTTTGCTAATTTAGGAGCTGCATGAACACATTCTCCATGTACATCATGAAGAGCTTCCATTAACCCTTCTGATAATGTTGGATGTGCATGTATAACATCTCCTACTTGCTCTACTGTTAATCCTAAGTGTACTGCAAGAGATAATTCTGTTAATAGGTCTGTAGCATGAGGACCTACTATAGATGCTCCAACTATTTTGTCTTCTTTATCTGCAAGAACCTTTATAAATCCTTGGAAGTGACCCATAGCTTGAGCTTTACCTAATCCTCTAAATTCAAACTTACCAACATGATATTCTATACCTTGTTCTTCTAATTGTCTTTCTGTTTTCCCAACAGCAGCTAGCTCTGGCTCTGTATATACACATCTTGGAACTGCTGTATAATCAACAGTTTTAGATTTGCCTAAAGCGTTTTCCACAGCTACTATACCCTCTTTAGAAGCAACATGTGCTAAGAATGGTGTATCTATTAAATCACCTATTGCATATATACCTTCTATATTAGTTTGTAAGTTTTCATCTACTACAATCTTACCTCTATTAAGCTCTATACCTATTTCCTCTATTCCAGAACCTTCAAGATTTGGTTTTCTACCTATTGCCATTAAAACATATTGTGTTTTTATCTCTTTTCCATTTGAAAGTGTAGATATAACCCCATCTTCTACAACTTCACATTTCTCTACTCCACTATCTGTTAACACTTTAATTTTATCCTTTTTAAACTGTCTCTGCAACTGTTTTGCTACATCTTTATCCTCAAAAGGTAATATTTGATCTCCTCTTTGAACTATAGTTACTTCAGTTCCTAAAGCTCTTAAGAATTGACCTATTTCACAACCTATAACTCCACCACCAACGATTAACATAGACTCTGGTAATTCTTCAAGTCCTAGTACTTCGTCACTAGTTATAACTCTCTTTTTATCATATGGGAACATTGGTAAAACTACTGGAACAGAACCGTTAGCTAATATTATTTTATCAGCCTTAACTATTTCTGAGCTTCCATCTTCTTTAGTAACTTCTATAGTATTTTTATCTACTAATTTTCCGAATCCATTAACTAAGTTAACTCCTCTTTTTTCAAATAAAAATTCTATACCACCTATTAATTGGTTTACTATTTTATCTTTTCTTCCCATTATAGCTTTGAAATCTGCATTGATTTCACCATCTATATTTATTCCATAATCTTTAGCTTCTTTTATATTCATTAACATAGAAGAAGATGCTAATAATGCTTTAGTTGGTATACACCCTACATTTAAGCAAGTTCCTCCAACTCTCTTTTTCTCTATTACTGTTACTTCAGCACCAAGCATAGCTGCCTTTATTGCAGCAACGTATCCTCCTGGTCCACCACCTACAACTGCTATTTTCATATTTTTTCCCCCATTTATATCCGTTAATAAAATCTATTTATACTATGTTACTTAAGTTAGAAAACTTAAGCAACATAGCTATTTATCTATATATTATAAACCTGCAGCATCTAATATAGCTGGAACATTTTCTTCTGCTCCTATAGCCATTATGTGAACACCATCACATAAATCTTCTTCTTTTAATTGTCTTATGAACTCTCCAGCCATCTTTATACCTTCTGATACCCAATTTTCTTTTCCTGCAGCTCTTAATCTTTCTATTTGATCATCTGGAACAAATATACCAGGAACATTAGCAGTCATAAACTTAGCCATTCCTGGAGATTTTAAAGGTACTATACCAGCTAATACCTTACAATCCATATCTCTAGTTAACTTTCTAAACTCTCTCATATGTTCTATATCATATACAGCTTGAGTTTGGAAGAACTTAGCTCCAGCATTTATTTTCTTTTGCATTTTTAATAATTGTACTTCTATTGGAGCATATTCTGGAGTAACAGAAGCTCCTAAGAAAAATTCTGGTGATCCTTTTAATGCGTTACCAACTAAGTCAGTACCCTTCATTAAAGTTTCAGCAGTTTGAAGTATACCAACAGCATCTAAATCAAATACTCCTTTAGCTTGTGGATGATCTCCAACTACTGTATGGTCTCCTGTTAAAGCTAACATATTGTTTATTCCAAATACACCAGCAGATAACATTTCTCCTTGTATTGCTATTCTATTTCTATCTCTACCAGTCATTTGTATTACTGGTTCTAATCCTACATCTTTTAATAATTTACATGTAGCAAGCGAAGTAGTTCTCATAACTGCAGATTGGAAGTCTGTTACATTTGCAGCGTGAACTCTTCCTACTAATGGTTTTGCACACTCTATTAAGTGAGAAAGATCTGTACCTTTTGGTGGTGCCATTTCAGTTGTTACTGCAAACTTCCCACTTTCTAATGTTTCTCTTAATAAGCTCATGAAAAAATCCCCCTTTTAACCTTTTAAACGATCTAAGCCTCAGCTGAAGCTTCTTCTTCTTTTTTCTTTAAGTTTAAGTGTCTTGGATTGTTTTGCTTTGAATAATCCTTCATTGGTCTCATCTCAACCATATTTTCTAATTGATCTAATTCCTTTAACTTTTCATATATCATTATCCAAGCACAATCATTTTCTGGGCTAACTTCGCATTTTCCATTTTTAGCTCCACCACATGCACCATTTATTAATCCCTTAGCACATACAGTTACTGGACATATTCCTCCAGTCCATCCAAGTTCACATTCTCCACAAGCCTTACAAGACTCTTCGAATTCTCCAACTCTCTTTGTTTCCCCGATAAACATAGTGTTATTTGCTGGATATACTGGTAATTTCTTTATATTTTTAACTATGGTTTGAGTTCCATCTCCACAAGCCATAGATAAAACAGCATCAGCTTCTTTTAATTCTTCTTTTAATACTTTTAAATCCTTTTTAGATTTTAAAAGATTACATGCAGGTTCTAGTAAAGTGTATCCTAAAACAGTTTTTCCTTCTGACTCTAAAGCTTCTTTCATTTTTAAAACTTCTTCTTCTCCACCACTTTTACAAGTAGCTGCACATTCATTACATCCAACTATAACAACTTTTTGAGCTTTCTTTAAGAATCCTAAAATTTCTTGCATTGATTTATTTTCAGAAACTATCATCTCTATTCCCCCTAAAAACTTATCTTATTTGTTGTTTTGTAACTTACAAGCTTTAACTACATGCTTAGCAAGTATAGATGTAGTTACAGAACCTACTCCTGCTGGAACTGGAGTTATCATAGATACTTTATCAAGTACTGCGTTAGTATCAACATCTCCACATAAGTTTCCTTCTGCATCTACGTTTATACCAACATCTATAACAACTGCTCCTTCTTTAACGAAATCTTCTTTAACCATTCTCGCTCTACCAACAGCAGCAACTAATACATCAGCTTCAGAAGTTACTTTAGCTAAATCTTTAGTTCTTGAATGGCATATAGTAACTGTTGCATTTTCATTTAATAAAAGCATTGCAGCAGGCTTTCCAACAACCATTGATCTACCTAATACAGCTACCTTAGATCCACTTAATTCAACACCATAGTGCTTTAATATTTCAACTACTGCAGTTGGTGTACATGGAGGGAATCCAGTTTTATCTCCTTCCATAACTTTAGCAGAGTTTATTGGGCTGAAACTATCTACGTCTTTTTCTGGAGATATTATGTACTTTATAGCTTCTTCATCTAATTGCTTTGGAAGAGGTCTAAAGCATAATATACCATTAACATTTTTATCTTCATTTAATCCCTTTAATGTTTTTATGTATTCTTCTTGAGTTACATCTTCTGGTAATTCAACAACTTGAGTTTGTATTCCTATGCTTTCACATCTTTTTAATGCTCCTCTTTCGTAAGCTAAGTCACTTCCATTTGCACCTACCCTTAATATAGCTAACTTAGGATTTATACCCTCTTTAACTAATTCATTAACTTCTTTTATTAAGTTTTCACTTATTTGGTCAGCAACTGGCTTTCCTTTTATTATTTGTCCTTTTGTTATAGTTGTTTCCATGGATCCAATTCCCCCTATTAATTTATATTTATATACTTTATGTAATTCTTGATTTCTATTTAAATAATTACTTACCTAATGCTTTTTCAACTTTAGCGTAAACTTCATCACATATCTTTACGCCTTCTTCAACTAAAGTATCAACTTCATTTTTAACTTTAGCTACATATTCTTCGTCTTTTATTGAATTAATATTTATTACTACATTTAATTGGCCACTAAGTATAGCAGCTCTTAAACATTGTACTCCAACACCTACATCACTTATTGCAAGTCTTGAACCTTTATCTACTAAATCTTCATGTAATTTTATTGCATCAAAGCATACTCTTACTATATTTATTGGAACTTCGCAAGCTACCTTTAAAGCTTTCTCCATTGTTTCTTCTTTTATCTTCTTTTCTTCCTCAGTTGATGTAGGAAGACCGTAAGCTTTTGAAAGAGGTAAGAAGTTTTCTGCATCTTCATCTATCATGCTTAATAATTTCTTTTCTATATCTCCTGCTTTAGCTAAGATTTCTTTTATGCTTTCTTCATATTCAGCATATTTTTTCTTATCTATTGTTAAGTTACAAACCATGCTACCTAAAGCCATTCCTATAGCTCCAACTAGACTAGCTGCTCCTCCTCCTCCAGGTACTGCTGATTTAGAAGCTAAAACTTCTACAAATTCAACACAAGTTTTTTCTGATATTTTCATTTTCTTCCCCCTTGAATCATCTAAGGTTTTTATATGTAATCAGTAGGGTATGACTATAGTCATACTCTACTGTTTCATTCTCCTTTATTAGAATAATCCTGAGATTACTCCATTTTCATCAACATCTATTCTTTCAGCTGCTGGAACTTTTGGAAGTCCTGGCATCTTCATTATCTGCCCAGTTAAAGCAACTATAAATCCAGCACCTGCTGATACTGTTAATTGTCTAACTGTTATTCTAAATCCTGTTGGTCTTCCTAACTTAGTCTGATCATCAGTTAAAGAATATTGAGTTTTAGCCATACATATTGGCATTTTTCCGCATCCTATTTTTTCTAATTTTGCTAATTCTTTTTGAGCTTGTGGAGTAAAATCTACACCATCAGCTCCATATATCTTAGTAGCTATAGCATTTATTTTTTCTTCTATTGATAAATCATCTTCATAGCAGAATTCAAATTCATTTGGCTCGCTAGTTAATCTTATAACTTCTTTAGCTAGCTCAATTCCACCTTCTCCACCTTTTGCCCATACTTGAGATAATGCAACGTTAACACCTAGTTCTTGGCATTTAGCTCTTACTAAGTTAACTTCTGCTTCTGTATCAGTTGGGAATTCATTTATAGCCACTACTGCTGGTAATTTAAATACTTGAGTTATATTTTCAACATGCTTTAATAAGTTTGGAATTCCTCTTTCTAAAGCTTCTAAGTTTTCATTATTTAATTGATCTTTTGGTACTCCACCGTTATATTTTAATGCTCTTACTGTAGCAACTATTATAACAGCATCTGGCTTTAAGTTAGCCATTCTACATTTTATATCTAAGAATTTTTCAGCACCTAAGTCAGCACCAAATCCTCCCTCTGTTACTACATAGTCAGCAAAGTGCATAGCCATTCTTGTAGCTATAACAGAGTTACAACCATGAGCTATATTAGCAAATGGTCCACCATGTACAAATGCAGGTGTTCCTTCTAATGTTTGAACTAAATTTGGCTTTAATGCATCTTTTAATAATGCAGCCATAGCTCCATTAGCTTTTAATTGCTCAGCAGTTACAGGATCTCCATTAAAGTTGTATCCAACTATTATTCTTCCTAATCTAGCTTTTAAATCAACTATATCACTTGCTAAACAGAAAGCAGCCATTACTTCTGAAGCAACTGTTATATCAAATCCATCTTCTCTAGCTACACCATCACCTCTTGATCCTAAACCGTCAACAACATTTCTTAGTTGTCTATCGTTCATATCAACACATCTTCTCCAAGTTATGCTTCTAGAGTCTATTCCTAATTCATTTCCTTGGTGGATGTGATTATCAAGCATAGCAGCTAATAAGTTATTCGCAGCTCCTATTGCATGGAAATCTCCTGTAAAGTGTAAGTTTATATCTTCCATAGGAACAACTTGCGCATATCCTCCACCAGCTGCTCCACCTTTAACACCAAATACAGGTCCTAAAGAAGGCTCTCTTAATGCAACTAATACATTTTCTCCTAATTTAGCTAATCCATCAGCTACACCTATAGTTGTAGTAGTTTTTCCTTCTCCTGCTGGAGTTGGGTTTATAGCTGTAGTTAATATTAATTTAGCTTTTTTCCCACCATTGTCTCTTTTTAATAAGTTGTAATCTACTTTAGCTTTGTATTTACCATATAGTTCTATATCATCTTCTGATAAATTTAATTTTTTAGCTATCTCTCTTATATCTTGTGGCTTAGCTTCTTGTGCTATTTCTATATCTGATTTAAATCCCATTACTCAATCTCCTCCTACAAATTTAATAATTTTATATTTCACTATGTATGTATACCACAAAGTTAATGGTTTTAAATACATATAGTGTTTAACATAATTATTATGACACTTAAAAGTTAGATTTTTGACATTTCAGTTATATATTTTGCAATTTAACTAGATGGTTTTTAATTGCTTTTATCTGATTTTTAGTCTCTTCACTTGTGTCATATGGAGATTTGTTTGATCTATCTGCGTCTATAACATCTTGGTTATAGTATATAAATCCTAATGGTTCCCCATCCTCTAGGTTAGAGATTATGAATTCCTCGTCTTCTTTATTTCTAATTTTATTTCCTACGACAAATACTTTTTTAACTCCTATATCTTGTCCTAGCTTTTTTACTTTTCTATAGGTCTGAAGACTTCTTTCTCCAGGCTCAACAACTACTATAAATGCATCTACACTTTCAGCTGTTCCTCTCCCTAAATGTTCAATACCTGCTTCCATATCCATAACAACTACATCTTTATTTTGTAATATTAAGTGTGAACATAGCCTTTTTAGTAGTACATGTTCTGGACAAACACATCCACTACCACCAGAATCTACTGTTCCTAATGTAAGTAGCCTTACTCCATTATGTTCTTTACATAAATTTTCTGGTATGTCATCTACCTTAGGATTCATTTTAAACATTTTTCCAAATGATCCTACTGATGCAGCAGTCCTATCTGAAACAAGTTTTTTCATTTCTGAGATTGGAACTATTGACTCATAGACTTCTCTTGGAAATCCTAGTGCTAAAGCTAAGTTTGCATCTGGATCAGCATCAACTGCTAGTACTCTATATCCATCTTCTGCAAACATTCTAGATAGCATTGAAGAAAAAGTTGTTTTACCTACTCCGCCCTTACCTGTTATTGCTATTTTCATATTATACCACCTTTTGTCATTAGTTACTTTATTTTTTAATGTTTATTTCTGTTTTTCTTTATTTAAATCTGGTCAATCCCTTTGTATGTCTACATTTATTTAAATTTAATTATTTTTAGTCTTTTATTTATATTAAACGATAAGTAGATATTTGTTATATTTATATCCACTTATCGTTTTTAGACTAATAAATAATTATTACTTATTTTGCATTATTAAGCTTCAACAGTAGCTTCTTCATTCATTTTTTCTTCTACTAATTTTTCAAAATGAACACGTTTCTTTTCTATATCTTGTATTATCATTTGAGCTAATTCTTCAGGATTTTCATTTACCTTGAATGTAGCTCCTACTGAATCTTGTAATGTTTGAGTCAATATCTCAACAGTTTTGTCAGAACCAGCAACTGGAGGCATAATTCCTAAGTATGTATCTATCCCTGATGCTACAACATAAGTACCTATAGCAACAGCTTTTTCTGACATCCATTCTGGTGCTACACCTGCTACTGGAATATCACACATATCCATATCTAAGAACTTAGCAACTTCTGACACTACAGATAATATACGACTACAGTCAACACAAGAACCTAAGTGTATTACTGGAGGTATATCAACTAACTCACAAACTGTTGCAAGCCCCTTACTAGCCATACTTCTAGCTTCTTTAGTTAATAGTCCAAATTTACCAGCAGCTGAAGCACCACAACCTGTAGTAACTACAAGTATATCGTTTTTAATTAATTCTTTCATTATAGTAACATGAGCTTTATTTGAAGTACTTCTTGCATTGTTACATCCAACAACACCAACTACCCCTCTTAATACTCCTGATTTTAAGCAGTCTACTAATGGTTTAACAGTTCCCGCTTGATCTATTTGAGAGTTTACAACTCTATCTAATTGACCTATTATTGCTTGTTCACTGAATCCTACAGTTGTTGAAGATTTTAACTGTGGTATTTCAACTTTTTCTTTATCTCTATTTTTGAAGTTTAGTATAGCTTCTCTTACTATTCTCTTGGCATCATCAAGAGCTGTTTCTTCTGTGAATTCTATATAAGTTGATCCTGCTATTTTTGCCTTTGGAGATGTTGTTATGAATTTAGTGTGATAACATTCTGCGACTTTTGCTAATGCAGGGAATATACATTGAACGTCAACTATCATTGCTTCTACAGCACCTGTTACGATAGCTAACTCTTGTTGGTGGAAGTCTCCTGCAGTTCTTACACCA
This sequence comes from Romboutsia sp. 1001285H_161024_C4, assembly GCF_015550185.1. Lineage (NCBI taxonomy): Bacteria > Bacillati > Bacillota > Clostridia > Peptostreptococcales > Peptostreptococcaceae > Romboutsia > Romboutsia sp. 1001285H_161024_C4. The sequence continues at coordinate 84,226 of NZ_JADNAJ010000006.1, forward strand.
TGTCTCATTGTAACCTCATTACCAGTACAACACATACCAGCTAAGTTTATTCCATCTGCTCCCATTTCTTTAGCTAATGCTACTAATTCTGGATCTTCAGATGCTAAAACTATCATCTCTGATAATGATGGTTCATGTCCATGTAATATTATGTTTACTTTATTATCTTCTAATACTCCTAGATTTGCTTCTGATTGTCTAACTGTTGGTGTTCCGAATAGTATATCACTGAATATAGTTCCTATCATTGATCCACCCCATCCATCTGATAATGAAGTTCTCATTGATAAGTTTATTAAACTATCTATATCAGCTGTACATCCCATATGAGTTGAGTGCATTATTGTGGCTATTTCTCTATCTATAGCTCTTGGTTCTATTGCGTATCTTTTCCATATTTCTTGTCTTTGCTTTGGAGCACGACTTAAGAAGTTTAATACTCCATGTGGTTTACCAAACTCCATTAAAGCTATATCTGCAACTTCATGAGCTATATCATATATATCTCGATCTTCAGTCTCTACTCCCCATTCTTTAGCTAAATTAACTAATTTAACTTCATCTTTTATAGTGTAGTTTCCATCTCTGCTAGATAAAGATAATGTATGAGCTATACCCCTTGCATGATCAGAGTGAGCTGCAGTCCCCGCTGCAACCATTCTAGCAAAGTTTCTACCTACTATTACATGCTCATCAGCTCCACATAATCCAAGTGGAGTTTTAGGAGTTATTCTACAAGGTCCAGCTGCACATATTCTACAACAAGTTCCTTGAAGACCAAATCCACATTGAGCCTTCATAGAAAGCTTTCTATCATACATAGTTTCTACACCATCTTTTGCAGCCTTATCTAACATAGCTTGACTGTTCAAATCGATAGTCATCATTTTTTTATCCATATTCCTATCCCCTTTTTCCTTGATTTTTAATCCTAGAGGTGATAAAAAATTATGTCCATTGTAAGACTAAAGTTATTGATTCCCTAATTTGATTATATACTAAATTTTGTTAATTTGGTATTCTTTTAAATATTTTTTTAACAAAATTAGTTTGCTCAATATAAGTTATTTTTTTATATAAAATATACTTCTTATATAAAACTTTATATAAGAAGTATATTTTATATTTTCCAAATATTATTTCTTGAAAACTATATATTAATTTAAAATTTTTATTAATTTAAATCATTTTTATTAATTTAAATCATTTTTATTAATTTAAATCATTTTTGTAAAACGTTTACCTATTTATATTATAGTATTGTTTGCATTATTTGTATATATTATTTCATGCTCTTGGCAATAAGCGCTCCATATGCTATAGAATATAACTTAGATTCATGACTATCTGCTCTTGATACCAATACTACTGGGGCTTTTGCTCCCATTATAATTCCTGCTGATTTCGCATTTGCCATATATGTAAATGATTTTCCTATTCCATTTCCAACTTCAATATTTGGAACTAGTAATATATCTGTATCTCCACTTACTTCACTTTTAAATCCTTTTATTTCACTTGATTCTTTTGATATAGCTAAATCAAACGCAAGTGGACCTTCAACTATAACACCTTCTCCAAATTTACCTTCTTTACAAGCTTCTTGTAATAGTCTAGCATCTACTGTAGCTTGCATTTTTGGATTTACTTTTTCTTTTGCTGCTAAACATGCTACCTTTATCTCATCCACACCTAAACATTTTGCCGCTTGTATTGCATTTTTTAGTATTTTTTCTTTTTGTTCATAATCTGGAGATATGTTCATTCCGCCATCTGTTAATATTAAAAGCTTATGGTAGTTTTCAAGTTGATATATCATTACATGACTAAGTAAACTCTCTGTTCTAAGTCCATACTCTTTATTGAGCACTGACTTTAATAGTATTGATGTATCAAGTAATCCCTTCATAACAAAATCAGCTTCTTGTTTAGACACTAACTCTACGGCAATCTTTGCACTTTCTTCTATACTTGGCGAGTCTATTATAGTTATACCTTCTAACTCAAAGTTTATGTCATTTGATATAGACTTTATTTTATCTGCTTGTCCTACTAATATAGGTTGTATAACTTCTTTATTAACTGCATCCTTTATAGCTAATAAAACTTCTCTATCTTCTGCTGCTGCAACTGAAAGTATTACTTTTTCTTCTTGCTTTAGTTTGTCTAACATATCGTGTAAATCTTTTATCATCTCATACTCCCCCTTGTTATATATATTTAAATAATATCACATTTAGTACTAAAATAGTTTTCTAGTAGTATAGTCTAAATATTCTATAAAATTAAAAAAATAGTATTAGCATAATACACTAATACTATTTTTTTATTTACTTTCTCTTGTTTATAAATACAATCCCCACTAAAGCTAATATAACTAATGCAATATATCCTATTATAGATTCTTCTCCTGTTTTAGGAGTATTAGTAGTTTTATCTAATACTTTATTATCATTATTATATTTATGCTCTAATTCCTTTGTCTTGCTATTAGTATTTTTTTCAGACACTTCATCTTTCTCATTTTCAAAAACTAATTTTACATTTTCTTTTTGATTAGGCTTTATCTCAAAATTTTGTACTTCATTTGTTAATGGGTACCCTTCTGATGATTTTGTTTCTACTGCTTTATACTTGCCTGGTTCTAGACTTACTGTAGCTGTTCCGTCTTTTCCAGTTGTTGTTGTTGTCACATTTTTTCCATCTTGTGTTTGGATTTCAAACTCTGTTCCTGGCAACATTTTACTTGGATTGTCTTTATCAACTTCCTTTATTTCTACTTCTCCATTTGTTTTTTCATCTACTACTTTATTATCATTATTATATTTATCTTCTGATTCACTTTGCTTATTATTAGTATCTTTTACAGGCAATTCTTCCCTCTTATTTTCAAAAACTAATTTTATATTTTCTTTTTGATTAGGCTTTATCTCAAAATTTTGTACTTCATTTGTTAATACATATCCTTCTGATGCTTTTGTTTCTACTGCTCTATATTCTCCCGGCTTTAAAGTTGCTCTTGCTATACCGTCTTCTCCAGTTATTATCGTTGTCACCTTTTTCCCATCTTGTGTTTGGATTTCGAACTCTGTCCCTGGTAACACCTTACTTGTATCATCTTTATCTACTTTCTTTATTTCTACTTCTCCACTTGATTTATTCTCTGATTCATTTAACTTATTGTTAATTTTTTCAGTAGGAATTTCTTGCTTCTCATTTTCAAATACTAATTTTGCATCTTCCTTTTGATTAAACTTTATTTCGAAGTTTTGTACTTCATTTGTTAATATATATCCTTTGGATGCTTTTGTTTCTACTGCTTTATACTTTCCTGGCTTTAGACTTGCTCTTGCTATTCCGTCCTTTCCAGTTATTATCGTTGTTACCTTTTGCCCATCTTGTGTTTGTATTTCAAACTCTGTTCCTGGTAACACTTTACTTGTATTATCTTTATCTACTTTCTTTATTTCTACTTCTCCATTTGTTTTCTCATTTGTTATAGTTCCTATATTTTTAACAGTTCCTATATCACTTTTTTCTATAGTAAACTTTATGTCTTTTCCATCTACTGAATATCCCTCTGGAGCTTTTACTTCTTGTAAATAATATGTTCCTACATTATCTACATCTGATTTAATTAATCCATTCTCATCACTAGTTAATTTTCCTATAACTTTCTTATTAGAATCTTTTAGATTAAATATAGCTCCACTAAGCTTACTTTCCTTATTTTCACTATCAACTTTAATAGCTTCAAAAGCATATCCCTTTTTAGTTTCAACTTTATTACTTGGATTACCATTTATTTTAGCTATATTTGATACAGTTGTTCCATCTTTTACATTGCTAAAATCAGTATATATTTTTACTTCTAAATTTTCTTTGTAATTTATTTGTCCCTTATCATTGATAATATTGACTGTATTATTTGCTTTATCTATTTTACTAGAAAAAGCATCTGGAACTTCAACTTTTACGATCTTTACGTTCGGATCTAATTTATCTACTAAATCTATATATCCCTTTTGGAATACACCAAAACTCTCAAAGTTTATAGAATATACAACACTTTGGTCATCATCTTTTTCTAATTTAGTCTTATCAACAGATTTGTGAGCATTTATAGCTCCTGCATTGTATTCATATTTAACCGTATCATCAACACTATTTCTAGTTCCATTGTATGATAACTTTGCAGTATTTGAGTATGAATCTTCAACATTTGTAATCTTCATGTCGTAACAAACAATATAGTAATCATCTACGTTTCCAAAATTTATAGTTAAATTTCCATTATTAGTGTTTATTTTATCTTTAAATTGATCTGTTACCCACTCAAAGCTTTCATCTTTATTGTATTTACCTATACTTATACTGTCCTTTAAAAGTTCCATTCCTTTAGGTGTAAAGTCATTTAAAGTTACATTTTTAAGATTTGACCTATTTTCATTAATATCTATTCTATATCTTACATTTTCGTTCATAGATGCTACATTTTTACCTTCTGAATTTTTAGCAGAGGTATAACTATACTTACTTATAACATCTTTTGCTTCATTTTTTTGTTTTAATATAACAGTACTATTTAACTTACCATCGCTTTTATTAAATACTGCTGTATTCTTATAAGAACTCAAATTTTGAGTAATCTTTGTCTTATAAGTTACAATATATTTATCTTTAATATTTCCAAAGTTTATACTAAGCCTATTAGATGATTTGCTTATATTTAAGCTATCTGTGACATCTGTTTCTGCGCTATCTCTTTCTATTTTAATTACATTTACAGAACTTGGTATAAGCTCCATTCCTTCAGGCATATTATCTGTTAATACTGCATTTGATATATTTGAAAATTTCTCATTAACATATACTCTATATTGTTGAGTTTTTCCTAGTACTGGATAATATATATTTCCTACCGTATTTCCATCTGAATCTACATGGTCATAATTATTTATAGTTTTAAGAATCTGTCTATCTATTATAGGCTCTGTTTCATTAGATGGTTTTATAGCTATTTCTATGCTAGTAACTGGTTTTCCATCAACCCATACCTCTATCTTCTGATTATCTACTTCTTCCGTTTTATCTGCATATGCTGATACATTAACATATCCTCCTATTGCATCATAAACATCATCCCCAAAAGTTGCTACTACTTTATTACCTTCCATTTGTACACTTTTAAAATGCTCTGGGGGGAATTTAAAGCTAAATCTTTCAAGCCAACTAGGCATTTCAAATTCTATAGTATCACCTGGTTTTATACTCCCTGGACCATATTTAGACTTATACTCTAGTTTAAAATTCAATTTTTCTCCAGGCTCAATCTCTTTTTTATCACATGTTATAGATACTTCTATTGTATCCCCTTGATTATCTGTCTTAACTTCTTCAGCATACGCAAAATGTGTATTAATTAACACATTTATAACCATTAGTACTGACGTAAGTATCGATATTATTTTTTTTCCTAACTTGTATTTATTTTTCAATAAATTTCACCACCCTTTTTAAATCTTTTTATTTTAAAATAAAAAAGACTATTCAAGATAATGATGATTTATTATCTGAATAGTCGGTTGCACTATTAACTCCATATACCTCAAGTGCCCATATACAAGGTATACTTCTTCATTCCTATTTTTAGCTTATATGTATTTATGCCCTTTTAATAATTTTGCTTTGTGTGCATTTATGCTATATAAAATTGTTAGCTTTCATTTGATTTTCATTAATGTCTTATCAATAAACTTTTATTTTAAAATAAAAAAGACTATTCAAGATAATAATGATTTATTATCTGAATAGTCGGTTGCACTATTAACTCCATATACCTCAAGTGCCCATATACAAGGTATACTTCTTCATTCCTATTTTTAGCTTATATGTATTTATGTCCTTTTAATTATTTTAATTTGTTCGCATTTATGCTATATAAAATTGTTAGCTTTCATTTAATTTTCATTAATGTCTTATCAATAAACTTGTATCTTAAAATAAAAAAGACTATTCGAATAATATTTAAATATTATCTGAATAGTCGGTTGCACTATTAACTCCATATACCTCAAGTGCCCATATACAAGGTATACTTCTTCGCTCCTAATTTTAACTTTTGAATATAATTATATAATCTCAGTGATTTATTATACCCTTTAATTTAGTTAAAGTCAATTTTAGATTTTTTATAGTAAATTTTAACTTATTTTTTATCTATATTTATCAAGTTCTCTTAAACATGCCACTGTAATTTCATCTTGTGGATCTAATTCATAAGCTCTTTCTATATAATATATAGCATCATCTATATCACCTTTGTTTAGATATGCCATCCCTAAATTGCATAATATTTCTGGATCTTCTTTTATTTTAGCTGCTTGTTCAAAGTGTTCTATAGCTTTATCTATATTGAACATACTAGCTTCACAAAGGCCTAGTTCAACCATTGTATCTACTTGATGTGGTTTAGTTATAAGTATTTTTTCAAAATATTTCTTAGCTTCTTCAAATTCACCCATATTTTTATAAGCTAATCCTATCATAAATAATAAGTTCCACCAATCAGGATGATCTTGTTCAAGAGGTAATAATTTTTCTAGTCCTTCTTCACATTTTCCTTGGAATACTAAATTATAACCTTCTTCATATTGAACTTTAAAGTCCATCTTTCCTATATTTTCTTGAACCTCTGCCATTAAGTCTGCATCTAACCCTAATTTTTGTGCTTCTTCCCATATAACTCTAGCCTTTAAATATTGACCTTGATTGTAGTAATGGTATCCTAAATGATAGTAAGCTAAAGCAAAGTTTTCATCTAATTGTATAACCATTTCCAACTTTTCTAAGGCTTCTAATAAAAACTTATTCATAGCTTCTTTGTCCATATCTTTTTGATACTGCTTTGCTAGTTCCTGGCAAACTATTGAATAATGATATAATCCATCTATGTCATTTGGATACATACTTATCATAGCTTTTAAGTATATTAACGAATCAGTTATCTCACCAATATCAAAGTATTTTTTAGACATATAGCCCATATATTCTTTTATATTTATATTTACTTTTTTGATAAAAGCATCTAAAAATTTTCTGTATTCTTCATTATACTTAAATTGGCTATCAATACCCATTATATATATCATAGCATCTGCTATAGACATTGTATTTATCTTATCTTGTGCTGTCTTTTCTTTTATTCCTTTAACTAATACCTCATTTTTTATAGGTACATCTAATCCACCCTTAGGTATAGTGTAACCTTCTAAGTTAAATTCTCCACCATGTTTTATAGTTATAAAAGATAATTCTTCTGTTTTCTTTAATAAATACTTTTCTATTTTAAACTTCATTTTTTCCTCCTTTGTAACTTCACATAATAATTTTTAATCTATTAATGTTTATACCCATTAAAAATTTATGTGATATGTTTTCATAATATATAATACCAATATGTAATAATTAGCATTTAATATTATATGTTAACACTATATGACTTTGACTTTTCAAAAACTTTGTTATCATCATCATAGACAAATAAAATTATATTTTTTATCTCTTTTATATCAGCATGTATATCTTCTTTTAACTTTAATATATCGAATCTAAATGGTTCAAAATGAACATATTTTATTATATGCTTAGCTGGTTTATTTTCAAACTGTGGTATATATTTTAATATGTTATCTTCATTTTGTAAGAACATATGACATCTATTTTTAAAATCTTCTACATCTTCTTTATTGAATATTTGAGGTAAATTTGAAGTTTTACCTAATGATATATAATCATACTTTAATATATCATTAAATAATTCATTTTTATCATTTATCTTATCGTTGTAGAAATCTAATAATATTTTATATAATTGATTCTTACCTTGTGCTACATCAAAATACCCATTTTCATCAAAGTAAGTTGCAAATTCTTCAAAGAATTTAAATGGACTTTGCTCATAATAATTATGTATTATGTATCTCATTGACAATACAAAGTTTTTAGAGTTATAGTATCTTTCTAGTATTTCTTCTATATCTTTTAACTTTATCATTTCGCTATAACTTATATAATCATTATATAATACTTCATATGGTGTATAATCTTTGTATCTATATCCATGTTCTTTTGCAGTATTTCTTATACCAGTTCCTTTTATCATCTTTAAGAACCCTAATTGTATATGCTCTATACCTAAATTAAATACATCATTAAATGAATTTTCAAAGCTTGCATAATCTTCATATGGAAGTCCCGCTATTAAATCTAAATGTTGATGTATATTTCTATACGATGCTACTTTTTTAACTGCATAAGATAATTTTTCAAAATCATCTCTTCTTCCAACTGCATCAAGAGTTTTCTGGTTTGTACTTTGTACTCCTATTTCAAATTGGAATAACCCTTCTTTGCAATCTTTTAAGAAGTTTAATGTTTCCTCATCTAATAAGTGTGCTGTGACTTCAAAATGATATGTTGTATAACCATTGTCATTTTCCATAAGGAAATTCATTATTTCTTGTGCAAACTTCTTGTTAGCATTGAAAGTTCTGTCTATAAACTTTATTTGAGATACCCTTGCATCTATTAATGCCTTTAAATCTTTTTTTACTCTATCTATACTAAAATATCTTAATCCTTCAAGTGTTGAAGATAAGCAGTATTGGCAATTAAAAGGACACCCTCTAGATGTTTCATAGTAAACAATTCTATTTTCATATTCTGCTGGATTTAAATGATCATAAGGACTAGGTATTTCATCTAGATTTTGTAATAATTCCTTAGGTTTAGTTACAACTATCTCATCGTTATTTCTATAAACTATACCTTCTACATCTTCTAAAGATTTTTGTCCTTTTAGATACATTACCAAATCTCTAAAAACTAATTCTCCCTCTCCATAAAGTATATAGTCTACAAATGAGTGCTTTTCCATAAAGCTTTCGCTATCATAAGTTACCTCTGGCCCACCTAGAGCTATCTTTATACTTGGCTTTACTTTCTTTATATTATGGCATAATCTAACTATATCGTTTACGTTCCATATATAAGTTGAAAATAGTATTACATCATAATCATGTTTGTGTATATCTTTTAATATATAATCTAAATCATTATTTATTGTATATTCTTTTAAATCTACTTCTACTAAGTCTTTTACAAACTCTTTTAAATATCTTATTGCTAAATTTGTATGTATAAATTTTGAATTTAACGTTGTTAATAAAATTTTCAATTATTTCACCTCTTTTTTCATTTATGCTATGATTTTCTGTACATTTTAGGTTAAAATACTATATGTAGTATATTATCATTTTTTTCTTTAATAGAAGGTTTTTTAAACCTTTTTGTAGAATAATAGTATCATAATTATATCTAATTTAGAAAGGAAGTTTTTTATGGAATTAATCGATCAAGTATCTATCAATGCCTTATCAAAAAGGGACTTATTGCTTATTATAAAAGCCTTAGAGTATACAAATGAAAATACTGGACTTAATGAATTTATAGATTTAAGAAACAGTATAATAAAAGAACTATGCTTTTTAACTAACACTAGCGAAGAAGATTTTGTTAATTACCTAGAAAATACTAACTAAGATTTTTTAAATTTAAGATTATATATTCCTGATTTAGCTTTGACTCCTATCTCAAGAATATCATTTTTAAAATCTTTTTTTATAATTTCAATTTGATTAAATATCGGATCTATAGTAATTTCCCCTACTTCTAATTTAATTAGGGATCTTGGATCTACACGATTATTATAAATCTTTTTGTTAATTATATATTTTCTTAGTTTAATTACATATTCAGCCATTGATAAGGTGAAGTCTATATTGTTTATATTTAAATTCTCTTCGAAGTTTAGTATAGATAGTATAGATTTTTTTATACTTAATATTCCATTATCACTTATTTCCCTATCTTCAATATATATATCATACAATACATTTAACATATTTATTAATACTTTATCTTCTTCGTATTCATATACTTTTAAATCTATATACTTGTCTATTATTTGTATTGCTTTAATTCGTTCCATTTGAAACTTAACTACTTGAGATTTATCTAATTCCATTGTAAATCCTATAATTTTTTCTTTTGCACTTTGCAATAATTCTTCATATTCTACATTTTTATTTTCTATTAATTTATGGATTATAATATTATAGCAAATAGCACTTAATATATACTCATATGTATTTTCTTCTATTTTAAGAAACCTTATATACTTACTCACTAAATCAATAACAACTTCTTCACTTTTATCTGCGTTTGTGTTTGAAAGTATTACTGGAAGTAATATATTTATTATATTTTTACTACTTAACTTCTCTCCATAAAATTTATAGTATATTAATTCATCTCTTAGTCTATTGCTATCTATATATACATATCTCTGTATTTTATCATCAATAAGACATTTTGTATTTATTATTATTAAATCTTTTAATGATTTGTCATTCATTTCAAATGCTGATATATATGCATTTTTTATATTATTTTCTATTGTAGTATTAGCTATCATACTCTTAACCTTTCTCATATGAAACTCTATATTACTTTATTGTTATCATCTATTATACTTAATATACTTTGCTTTGACTAACCAAAAAAAAGAGACAGTTTTTCACTGCCATTTTAAAACTTAATTATATTTAATAAACTATATAAATTATTACTAATTATATTTTTACATAAATTTAAAATAAATATATTAGAAAATATTATAGTGGTAACTAGAACCAATAGTTTTAGCTACCACTGTATATTATATCTAAATTATAATATTAATTTTTAATCAATATTATAATTACATTCTTTCTGGTGCATGCATACCTAATAACTTAAGAGCATTCTCTATTGTTTGTCTAGTAGCAGCAACTAAAGCAAGTCTTGCTTTTCTTAATTCAACATCTTCAACTAATATGGCATTGTCATGGTAAAATTTATTGAATGCTTGTGCTAAATCTAATACAAATCTAGTTATTATGTGTGGTTCATTCTTTCTTAAAGCATTAAGTATAGACTTGTTGAAAGATGCTATAACCTTTAATACTTCTGAACTATCTTCATCATTTAATAATTCATAATTTATATCTGTAGTTATTTCTTCATTAGCTTTTCTTAAAACTGCACAACATCTTGCATGAGTATATTGAACGTATGGTCCAGTTTCTCCATCAAAGCTTAAAGTTCTTTCCCATGAGAATGTATAATCTTTTATTCTGCTGTTAGATAGCTCTTGGAACACAACAGCTCCAACACCTACTTGCTTAGCTATTTCATCAACATTTAATGCATTAGGATTTTTAGCTAACATTGTTTCTTTTGTTTTTTCTATAGCTTGCTTTAATACGTCTTCTAAGAATACTACTCTACCTTTTCTTGTAGACATTGTTCCATTTTCTAAAGCAACCATACCAAATGGTACATGTACCATATCTTTAGCCCATTCAAATCCAACTAATTCTAGAACTTTGAATAATTGTTGGAAATGTAAGCTTTGTTGAGAACCAACTACATATATACACTTGTCGAAATCATAATTATTCTTTCTATAAACTGCAGCTGCTAAGTCTCTAGTCATGTATAATGTTGAACCATCATTTTTAGTTATAAGAGCTGGTGGCATATTGAATTCTTCTAACTCAACAACATTTGTTCCTTGAGATTCTTTTAATAATCCTTTTTCTTTTATAGTTTCTATTACTGAGTCCATTTTGTCAGAGTAGAAACTTTCTCCATTATATGAATCAAACTCTATATCTAATAAGTCATAAACTCTAGCAAATTCTTTTAAACTTTCATCTCTGAACCATTGCCATAATGCTTTAGCTTCAGCATCTCCATTTTCTAATTTAGTGAACCAAGCTCTTGCCTCATCTTCCATCTCTGGGTGCTTTTCAGCTTCATCATGGAATTGTATGTATAATTTTAATAATTCTGGTATTGGGTTGGCTTCTACAGCTTCTTTACTACCCCATAATTTGAAAGCCACTATTAACTTACCAAATTGAGTTCCGTAGTCTCCTAAGTGATTTATTCTTACTGTATTGTATCCTTGAGAATCATATATTTTGTATAAAGAATTTCCTATAACAGTAGTTCTTATATGCCCTATATGGAATGGCTTAGCGATATTTGGAGATGAGAAGTCTATTACAACTGTCTTATCCTTTCCTAAATCACTGTGTCCGTACTTTTCTTTTTGAGTTAAAACATCATTTATAACATTTTTAGCTAATTGAGATTTGTCAACGAAGAAGTTAACATATCCTCCTAAAGGTAATACCTTAGATATTGCTCCTTTAGCTTCTATTTTTTCTGCTAATTCTGCCGCTATCATATTTGGAGCTTTTCTAAATACTTTTGCTAATTTAAAGCAAGGAAATGCATAATCTCCCATTTCTTTGTTTGGTGGTACTTCTATAAGACCAACTATTTCTTCTAATGTTAAATCTTCTATGTTTTCTTTTAAGCAGTTTGCTATTTCTATCTTAAAATCTTGCATTATATTTCTCCTCTCATATTCTTATTATTTTATGGTAAATCAATTTATGAGTTTTTTCAAGTTATTTGGTTTATTTATTAACTATATTTTAGCAATATTCTTATTTATAATACAATTTTGTATAAGTTAATTATTCCATTTAAATTTAAAATAAAAATTTACTTTACTTATAGTTCTTTTTCACTTATTACTTTTATTCCATTTTCTATTAATAATGCAGCAGTAACTCCTAAGCCGTCCTTCTTTTTACCTGCAAAACTTCCATCATATATATAACTTGAACCACAAGATGGACTTCCATCTTTTAATATAGCCTCTTTGCAGTTATATAATTTAGCTATTTTTAAAGCTTCATCTGCTCCATTTCTAAACTTTTTAGTTACATCCAATCTTTGCTTATTAATTACACTTGCTTTTCCTTTTATAACATCATATCCATCTAGTTTAACTATTTCTGAAGGTTCTCTTGGTGTGCTCATTCCTCCTAATTGTTCTGGACACACTATTATAAACTCTTTACCTTCTAAGAACTTTTTTACATTTTCATTTTTATTATTTTCTCCATTGTACTTACAATTTATTCCAAGTAAGCATGCTGATACTAAAATCATATTGTACCACCTTATATATATTACTTTTATAAAAAATTTACTATATAGCAAAATTATATATTTTAAACATCTAACGATATAGTGAACAAATCATTTTTTATTTTAGATTTACGATAGTAACTCCAGCTCCACCTTCTCCATATTGTCCAGCTCTTTGAGACTTAACATGTCTATTTCTCTTTAATACATCTTGTAGTCCAGATTTTAATACTCCAGTTCCTACGCCATGTATAACAGTTACCATTTCAAGGCCAGCTACATAAGCATCATCTAAATATTTTTCAACTTCCATTATAGCCTCTTCTAAATTCATACCTCTTAAATCTACTTCGCTTTTTACTCTTCCTGATTTAGCTTTTATTATACTTCTTGTTGATTTAGTGATTGTTGTTTTAGGGTCTTTTTTAACTTTTTGAAGAGACTTAAACGGTAGATTCATCTTCATTATTCCTATTTGAACAACAGCTTCTTTTTTATTGTTATCAACTGAAACAACGCTACCTTGTTGATTTAAAGTTATAACTTTTACTTCTTCCCCAACTTTTAAGTCTTTTACTTCTTTACTTGATACTTTAGGAACAATCATGCTCTTAACAGTTGGTTGAAGACTTCCCATTGAACTAGATATTTCTTTTCTAAGCGCCTCTATCCTTTGATTCTTTTCTTTAGATGCTCTTTCTTTTTCTAGTTCTCTAAGTTCTTTTACTATTAAATCTACTTCTTCTTTTGCTTGTCTTGTTATTCTAAAGGCTTCTTGTCTTGCTCTTTCCATTATCTTTTCTTTTTGTTCACTCATTTTCGCAAGCTTTTCATCGTACTCAGCCTTTAGCTTTTCTATTTCTGACTTTAATTTTTCGGCTTCTTCTCTATCTTCTTCAGCTTTAATTCTATTTTTCTCTACATTTTGAAGCACATCTTCTATTGCTATATTATCACTATCTATAAACTCTCTAGCTCTACTTATTACATAATCACTTAGCCCTAACTTTCTAGAAATCTCAAAGGCATTTGATTTCCCTGGAACACCTATAAGTAATCTATACGTAGGACTTAAAGTTTCTAAGTCAAAATCAACAGCTGCATTTTCAACACCTTCTTTAGTAAGTGCATAGTTCTTTAATTCACTATAGTGTGTTGTAGCTATACATTTAGCTCCAATGCTTTTTACATCTTCAAGTATAGCTATTGCAAGAGCCGCTCCTTCTATTGGGTCAGTTCCAGCTCCAAGCTCGTCAAATATTACTAAAGAGTCTTCTGTTACTTCTTTTAATATAGATACTATATTTGTCATATGAGATGAAAATGTAGATAAGCTTTGCTCTATACTTTGCTCATCACCAATATCTGCAAATACATTATCATATACACACATACTACTTCCAAAATCAGCAGGTATGTGAAGTCCACTTTGATTCATAAGTGCAAATAAACCAACAGTTTTGATAGTTACAGTTTTACCACCTGTATTAGGTCCTGTTATAAGTAATGTATGGAATTCTCTCCCTAAATAAATTGAGTTTGGAACAACAGTATCTTTATCTAGTAATGGATGTCTTCCCTTTTTTATATTTATAAATTTATCTTCATTTAAAGTAGGTTCTATACCTCTCATTTGTATAGATAATTTTCCCTTAGCAAAAGCAAAGTCTAATCTTCCTAATATCTCTTGGTTAGCTAATAGTTCATTACTTATTTCTCCTACCTTAGAAGATAATTCTGCTAATATTTTTTCTATCTCTTCTTTTTCTTGAAGTCTTAATTGCCTTAATTCATTATTCATATCAACTATACTCATAGGCTCTATAAATAATGTTGCTCCAGATGATGATTGATCATGGACAATACCAGCTACTTGTGATCTATATTCAGCTTTTACTGGCACAACAAATCTATCTCCTCTTACAGATATAATTGCATCTTGTAAGTACTTTTGATATGTAGTTGAAGATATTATTGAGTTTAACTTAGATCTTATAGATTGATTCTTTTGCACTATTCTTCTTCTTATATTTCTAAGCTCACTAGATGCATTATCAGATATTTCTACCTCACTTATTATTGCATTGAAAATTTCTTCTTCTAAATCTCTATATGTGTATAAAGAATTTGATAGGGATTGTATTATTGGGTAGTTAAAATCTTCTTCTTCACTAGATGCTAAATTATTACTAAGCATTCTGGCTACTCTTAAAGTATTTCCTATCATTAGTAAGCTACCTGGGTCTAATGCTGCCCCTACACTTGCTCTCTTTACCTTATCTTCTATATCGTATATTCCCTGTAATCCAACAAAACCTCTTTTTATAAGTATGGCTTGTGCCTCACTTGTTTCCTCTAATCTTGACTTAACTTCATTAAAGTCAGAACTTGGTGTTAGTTTTTCTATGTATCTCATACCTAATGAAGATGATGCTTTGCTTTTCAATAGGTCTATTATTTTATCAAATTCTAAAACCTTTAGTGCTTTTGAATTCATTATTTCCTCCTTGAATCTATATCTATATAATTACGTTTATTTTATGTATATTTGTATTATACTATTTGTATAGCTAACTAATATTATACATAAATATAGTTGTTTATAATAGGATAAAAACTGTATTTTACTATATATATAAACTTATTAGTTTCAAAACTAACTATTTATTTTGGAATATATTAGATTTAGTGTTATAATATAATTATATTATTTAAGTTTCATGCTTTTTACTTAGCATATACTTAAATATTTAATTTCATCTAAAAGGAGTGAATACTTATGGAAAACGTATTAAAAGGTTTAAATCCAGAGCTTGTTTTTAATTATTTTGAAGAGATATCTCAGATACCTCGTGGTTCTGGAAATGAAAAAGCTATAAGTGATTATCTAAAAAAATTTGGTGAAGACTTAGGCTTAGAAACTATCCAAGATGATGCGTTAAATATCATAATAAGAAAACCTGCTACAAAAGGATATGAAAACTGTCCAGGTGTTATACTTCAAGGTCATATGGATATGGTTTGTGAAAAAAATAAAAACACAGAACATGACTTTACTAAAGACCCAATAAAATTAAGAATAGAAGATGACATGATATATGCTACAGGAACTACTCTTGGTGCTGATAACGGTATAGCTGTTGCTATGGGTATGGCTGTACTTGCATCTAATGATTTAGCACATCCTCAAATAGAAGTTTTAATAACTTCAGATGAAGAGGCTGGAATGAGTGGAGCTATGGCTCTTGACGGTTCTAATCTTAAAGGACAATACATAATAAACCTTGATTCAGAAGAAGAAGGTTTCTTACTTGTAAGTTGTGCTGGTGGGGTTACTGCTCACTCTAAATTAAATGCTGAGTTTACCAATGTAGATGCTAACAAACAAGCTCTACTAGTTGATATAAAAGGACTTCTTGGTGGACACTCAGGAATGGATATAATAAAACAAAGAGCTAACTCTAATATATTAATGGGAAGACTTTTAAACTCATTATGTGTTGACTTTGACTTAGCAAAAGTTGAAGGTGGTTCTAAAAACAATGCTATACCTCGTGAGTGCGAAGCTGTTATAGTAGTTGATAAGAATGATGTAGAAAAAGCTATGGCATGTATAAAAGAAATGGAAAACACTTTCATACATGAATTTGCTTCTTCTGATCCTGACATAGTTGTAGAATGTAAAGAAACTACTGTTGAAAAGGTTCTTACTAATGATTGTAAAAATAATGTAATAAGAACTTTAAACTTAATACCTAATGGAATCCAAACTATGAGTATGGATATAGAAGGACTTGTTGAAAGTTCTACTAACTTAGGTGTTGTTAGAACTCTTGAAAATGAAGTAACTTTTGAATGTGCTGTTAGAAGTTCAGTTACTTCTTTAAAAGAAAATATAACTAATAAAATGAACTTATTATCTCAAACTTTAGGTGGAGAATTTACTTTAGAAAGTGATTACCCAGCATGGGAATATGCTAAAGGTTCTAAATTAGAAGATATATGTGTCCATACTTATGAAAAATTAAATGGTAAAAAGCCTATTATAAAAGCTTTACATGCTGGTCTTGAATGTGGATTATTATTAGACAAAATGCCTCATGCACAAGCTATATCTTTTGGACCTAACATGTTTGAAGTTCATACACCAAATGAGCATTTAAGTATATCTTCAACTACTCGTACTTGGGAATACTTAGTTGCTATATTAAAATCAATGAATGAACATAACTAAGGTTAGCTTCTTGTTAAATATAAAATAAGTAGGGAATTTTCCCTACTTATTTTATATTTAATCTAAAACTTTTATGAATTTATAAACTTCATTCTTTTCTATATTACTCAAATTAGTATATGATTTTATATATCCCATAAATTTCCCCTTTTGTTTCAATTCCTCATCTTTCGTTTTTAATCTATTTAACCTTATATTTATTATAAATACATCTATAACAAAGTACCATTCCTACTATCATAAATGGAGATAGTATAGCAATAGCTATACTTCCTACCATAGAGCCAAGTAATGGTATCAATAAAAATGATAATCCATATGAAATCCACATAATTCCATTTGCCCTATTATATGCTTTTATATTACTTATTTCTTCTGATTTAACTGTAGTCCCTGCCCAAAAGTGCATAGGAGTTTTTCTTTTAAATGAATATATTCCTATTCCTACAAAAATTAAAACTGCAGGCATTATTGATATAGCTATTACTATATCATCTTTTTGAGTATAGCTTGTTTGGCTAGACTTAAAATTGTTGCATTTAACCGAATTTGTGCTACTTTTTAAATTATACTTTTTTATTAATTGATTATATGTTTCTATTGTTTTATTACTATCTTTATCATTGTATATTAAGGTTTTATTACTTGTTGTGATTTTTATATATGGTTTGCTATTACGATATACATATAGCTTCCCCTTTTCATCTCCGTCTATTTGGAAAGTTCCCCTTAAATATGTTTCTGTGCTAGTGCCTTTTATTTTATTTCCTATAGGAATGTCATCTAATAGCTCTACTGCTTTAATATCCTTTATATATATGTTATCTATTTTTATCCTTATTTTATCTTCTTCAAAATGCATTTTATGAGGACTATAGTCTATATTAAAAAATATAATTAAACCTATAATTACAACTATCATTATCCCAAAGACTATCTTTTCATATTTATTAGAAAACATAATATACCCCCTTATATAAGTAAAGATATATAAGTTAACATGTTAAAGCCAACTTATATATCTTTTATATACATTACTTCATATATAACCCCTCTAGCTTCATATCTTCATTATAAGTGATTGTAAACTGTGCTTTCCCATTATCAAATTCCACAACTTCTACTACAGTAACTAAATCTTCATTACCTATTAATTCTTCTTTGTTAATAGATTTAAATTTACCTAGTTTATCTATCATAGGTTGTAATGATTCTTTTAATTGCTCTGCACTTATTTTAGCTTTCAAATTATCGCTCATTTTATCTACAACTTTATCATATTCTTCATCGCAAAGCATATTAACTATTCCTTGAACATCTTTTTTTAAAACTTCTTCATCATAAACATCACTTAACTTTGAAGTAGTACATCCCCCTAGTACAACTCCTGTTAAAAATACTAATAATAGCATTTTTATTTTTTTCATAACACATCCCCCTTATTTTATTAGTATTGCAATATTTTTCGTTTGGTAGTTTATTTAATTTTATTATAATTCCTAATACATTTGATAATCAAATAAATATACATAGGATACAATAGATTATACTTATATTACATTTTAAATCTCTTTTTCTATTAATAAAAATTTATTACGAGCAAAAAAATAGGGGCATATACCCCTATCAAATTATTTATTATTTAATAAAGAATTTAAATATAATCCTAAAATTCTTTCCCTATATTAACAAAAAACTATTTTTCGAACGATATTTAAATATATCCTGTAGCATAAATTTACTTATATACATAAATATTAATTGCTTTTACATAATAAGTCATTCAATACCTCAAAATCATTTCCAGCTATAACTAACACATCTTGAGGAAGAATTTGAGTAGATCCATTTGGAATCAATACTTCCTTGTTACGCTTTATCATTACGATAAGTATATCCTCTGGTATATTTGAATCCATTATAGCTTTATTTGCAATGCCACTATTATTTTGAACCGTTATTTCTAATAAATTTGTACCTATCTCTTCCCTGTAATCATTGAATGTCTTTAATACTGGAGACTTATCATCAATTAAGTCGAGCTTTTTAGCTACTGTAGGTAAAAGTGTACCTTGTATCGCAACAGAGAACAAAGCAACAAAAAATACTATATGGAAAATATCACTTTCAACAGGAACTCCATAAGTTACTGCATATATTGCAAAAACTATTGAAGCAGCACCTCTAAGACCTACCCAAGATACAAAAGCTTGTTGCTTTAAAGGAATTTTAAACCAACTTAGTATGCTAAAAATTGCTATTGGTCTTGCTATACAAATCATAAATATAGATATGGAAATACCTTTTATCATTACAGAAGGTATTTGCGATGGGAATGATAGCAGTCCTAATATGAAAAATAACATTATTTGCATAATCCATGAAATTCCATCAAAAAATTGGAACATACTTTTTTTATGTGGTATCTTACTGTTACCTATCATAATACCAGTCATATATACAGATAAATATCCATTTCCACCAAAATGCTCACTTAAAGCATAAGATAGTACTGCTATTCCCATAACAAATATAGGATAAAATCCATCTATTTCAAACTTGGTATTTCTTAATAAATAAATTGTAAGCTTACCTAATAAAACAGCCGATAAAATTCCAACTACAACTTGATTTAAAAGCATTGGTATTATGGTATCATATCCTTTATCTGCCATTAATCCTAAAATAATTATAGTCAACATATATGCTAAAGGGTCATTGCTTCCACTTTCAATCTCTAATATTGAAGCAATAGATCCCTTTAAGTTTAACTTTTGAGAACGTAATATTGCGAAAACTGATGCCGCATCTGTAGATGCAACTATCGATCCTATAAGTAATCCTTCTAATAAAGAAGTATCAAATACCTTAAAGCAAAATATTCCTGTTAAACCAGCAGTTATAACAACACCTACTGTTGATAGAAGTATTGATGGAACAGCAACTGGTTTTGCCATATCCCAACTAGTACCAAATCCTCCATAGAACATTATAAAAACTAATCCTATAGAACATATCTGTCTTGTTAATTCATAGTTATCAAAATATATTCCAACAATACCATCAGATCCAGTCAACATTCCTAATCCTATAAAAATTAGAAGAATTGGGACTCCAAATTTATATAAAATTTTACTTGATGTTATACATATTAATAGAACTAATGAACACATAATCATTAAGTTTATCAAATAATTATTACCTCCTTTATTATAATTAATTAAGTTTAGTGAATTTAAATTTAAGGTTTTAGAATTTTTATAGGCAGGATTTTAAATAATACTGGAATTATATTTAAAAACTTTATTTTTTATCTTACTGTTGTTATATAATTATTTTATGTTAAATTTATTCTTTTATGTTAGGTTCGATTTCTTATCCTTAAGTTTAAAATAACATAAAATTCTATACTTTGTATATGTTTTTTGTGTTAAATATTTGTTAAATAAATATTCTAATTTTCTACTATTATTTTAAGATATTTTATTTAACAAAAAAGATAGTAATTGATTACTATCTTTTTTATAATTTATTAAATTGTTTAAATCAATATAATTTACACTTTATAACTAAAAAATATCAATTCCTTTTTTCTTGTAAAATGTAATAGAGAAAAATATAGTTAAAAATTCTGCTATCGGTATAGCTAACCATATACCATTTACACCTATAATTTTAGGTAATATAACTATTGTTGCTACAACAAATATAAGCGACCTAAATCCAGATATTATTGCAGATATATGACCATTTCCTATAGCAGTAAAATAACCCGACACAAATATATTAATTCCAATTAATAAAAATCCATATGAAAATAGCTTTATACCCTCAGTTGCTATATTGTATACTTCTATATCTTTTGTAAATAATCCTATTATGTCTTTTCCTAAAAACATTGATATTATAAATATAACAATCGAACTCCATCCGATAGTTACAAAGCTATGTTTTAAACTTTCTTTTACTTTTTCTTTATTTTTAGCTCCAAAATTATAACTAATCATTGGAGATATTCCAACTGCGATTCCAAAGTACACCGCTATAAAGAAGTAATACATGTAGATTATAATAGACATTGCTGCTATACCATTTTCTCCACTAAATACTAATATACTTTTATTAAATAAAAATGTAGTTATACCTGTTGATAATTCTGTAAACATCTCAGAGCTTCCATTATAACAAGAATTAAATAAGGCTATAAAGTTAGCCTTAGGTTTTATAAACGTTAAATTAGATTTACTTCCAACAAAGTATATTAATCCTATTATTCCTGATATAGTTATTGATATGTATGTTCCTAGCCCAGCTCCTAAGATTCCCATATTAAATATAACTATAAATAAAAAATCAAAAACTATATTAAGAATTAAACCTAAACTAGACATAATAAGTGCTACTTTTGGGCTACCATCTACCCGAGCATAATATTCAAAATATAGCTTAAACATCATAGGAATAGTCATTAATACAGTTACTAATCCATAAGTTTTTGCATAAGGTAGTAATCTTTCTGTTGTCCCTAAAAACATTAAAATTGGTTCTAGAAATATTGTACTTAATATAGTAAATACTATTCCTATAACTAATAATACTAATGTTATAAAAGAAAATAGTTGATTTGCTCCTTCTTCATCTTTTTCCCCCATTTTTATACCAACTAAGGCTCCTGAACCCGTTGCTAACATTACTGATATACCAAATACAATACATGTTATTGGTATAACAATATTTATTGATGCTAATGCATCTGAATTTACAAATCTAGATACAAAAAATCCATCTATAGTTGTATAAAATGATAAAAATATCATTGTTGTAATTGAAGGCAATAAATACCTTAAAAATTCTTTATAACTTTGCTTTTTTGAAAATACAGCTTCCATTTAATTTCCTTTCTTTTTTACTATTTATATTTCTTGACATTAATAATTGTGAAGGATATAGTAACTATATTATCAATAAAAAAATTCCAATAAAAATATAAATATTTGGGGTGATATTATGAATATGAAGTTTACAGTTGGAGAGCTCGCTAAACTACATGGTATAAGTAAACAAACATTGATTTATTATGATAATATTGATTTATTCAAGCCTAATATTGTAGATAAAAATAATGGATATAGATACTATACTTCTGACCAATTAGAAGTATTAGATAGTATATTGCTTTTAAGAGAAATTGGAATCTCTATAAAAGATATAAAGAATTTTTTAATCAAAAGAGATGATAATAAAGCTTTAGCCCTTTTAAAAAATCAGAAACTTAAATTAAATCAACAATTGAAAAGTATACAAAAAACTATAAAAAGGTTAGAAAATAAAATAGATATAATAGAAAATTTAGACCTCCAAGAAAATGAAATCTTATTTAGTGAAATGGATTTAGAATATCTTGTTATTGAAAAAGTTGATTTTCCTTTTCAACTTTTACAAACAGACATAGCTCTTAAGAAATTGCTTAAAACTGCCAATGAAAAAAATTATCCCTACAACTATCAGTTAGGTACTATTATTTCACGTGAAAATTTATTTTCAAAACAATACACATCGGCTTCTTACGTTTTTTTGCCTCTTTATAAACACTTTAAAAGTAAAGATGTTATTGAAAAAACTAAAAGTATTTATGCTGTAACCTTGCACAAAGGTGAATATTGTGAGATTGTAAAAACATATGATAATTTAATAGATACTATAGTTAAAAATAATTACGAAATAATAGGTCCATCCTTTGAGTATTGTATATTAGATAGTTTAACTTCTTATACTTCAAAAGATTATATAACTAAAATTACAATTCCTGTAAGACGCCTTTAAATTTCATTTAGTTATGTAACTAATATGCTATTAGATATTATTTAATAAATTATTACAATTTAAAAGAGTAACAAATGCTTATTATAACTTAGCCTTTGTTACTCTTTTTGTATTATTTTTTATTTTTAAAATTAACCTTTGTTACATTATCCCTCTTAACTTTAGGTGCTAATTTTCCTTCTTTTAATCCTAATAATGACTCTATTTCATCAGGATAAAGACTTAATCCACAACTTGCTAAGTTATCCACTAAAGTAGCACCACTCATAATACCACTTTCAAGTATCATATCCACAGATTTTCTAAGTAAAACTGGACTTGTTGCTTTTATATTAGCATCTAATGGTTCCTTCTTGCTCCAACCTTGCTTATCCATTTGGTTCATTAAGTACATATATTTCTTATAATTAATAACGCCTAGCTGGTATCCTCTTAATATCATAGCCCATATTGGAACTATCCATTTTGCTTTTAATTCTACAAAATCCTCTATCTCATTAACATCTTTTAAATCTGGTAAGAATGTTTCTTCTGGCAATAAAAATGCACACGCAAATTCATCTTTTGAGAATTTTTTAGCTTGTATCCCCGCTTCAACACTAACCATGTATGCTAATTCATAAGCTAAGTCATAGTTTCTTGTAGTCGCTGATTTTTTATCATTTCCTAAAGATACTATATATCTAGTATTTTTATCAGTTGTTTGTTTTTGCGTAAACGCTAGTGCTCCTTTTGTATTTACATTAGTGTCTGTTACTATTATCCCATTATACTCTAACACGCTTAACACATTTCCTATAGGTCCATCACCTAATTCAAAATGTCTTCTTACTTTTGTTGCTAATGTCTCTATATCATCGTTTCTATTTAAGTTAGTTGGTATGTTCATTTCTGGGAATTGTATATATCCTTCTATAAAAGATAATATTTTATGTGCCATTACTAACTTTTCTTTGTATGAAATTTCTTCTACTCTAGGTATTCTCGATTCTGGCTTTATATGAGTACTATCAACTACAACTTTAATGTTATCCATTTGGAAGAAGTATTCTTTTGGAAACCTTAAAGCATTTGCTAATTTCATTTCATTTTCTGGAGTTGGCTTGTACTTTTCCTCTTCAAAAGCAATTATATCTTTTTTATTTATATTTATTTCTTTAGCTAGCATATCTATAGTTTTTCCTCTATACATTCTAGCTATTTTTAATCTTTTACCATTAAAAACTTTTTTTCTGCTCATAATATCCGTCTCTCTTTCAAGTTTATTTTATATATACAAAAGTTAAATTAATAAATTTTATGCAAATCTATATTAGCCATACATAATAAAAATATTTTATATTGGCTAAGTTATACGAATTTACTAAATTTAATTTATACTAAACTTTATATTATATATATTTAAAAATGCTCTGGATACTAATACCCAGAGCATTATTCAACTTTTATACTGTTGATAATATTATCATATTTATTAATTATAGTCAATTTATGTATATTATATCTCTATAGTCCTAGCTCATCACTTATTTCTTGCATTGCCTCTAGTGATAGTTGTGCAAATTCAGCAAATGGAATGCCTAATTCTTCTATGCTTCTCATTGCATCCCTGTTTGCTCCTGCTGCAAATTTAAGTTCTTTCATACGCTTAGTTATAGACTTTACTTTTACACTAGATAATTTCTTATCTGGATAAACTAAAGCTATGGCTGTTATAAATCCAGTTATTGGATCTGCTGCATATATAGCTTTATCAATTGTGCTTATTCTTTTTGTTCCATTATCTTCATTATGAGCTTTTATTGCTTGATATATGTAATCATTTCCAAAACCTTCATTTTTAAGTAATTCGATAGTTTTGATCCCATGCAATTTAGATTCTTCTGGATTATTTTTATAATCTAACATATCTGAATCTAAATCATGTAGTAATCCTGCTAATGCCCAGTCATCAGATTTTTCTGGTTCTAGTTTATTTCCTAAAGCTTTCATTACAGCTTCTACTGCATATGAGTGCTTTATTAGATGTTCAGATTTTAAATATTTATTTACTAATCCTACTGCTTGTTCTCTCATTTCCCAATACCTCCTATATAAATATTAAATCTATTATAATTTTTTAAGTAAATATATTTGATATTGTTGATAATACATATACTTACTATACAAATTTAATTTATTCTACTCCCTTGTAATAATGACCTGCACTTACACCTTTAGCATCTAATTCATTATAAAGTTTTGTAGCTTTACTTCCTAATTTGTAGTTGTTACTTAATACTTCTTGATATGCCTCTATTACCTTCTTAACAGTTTGACTATCTTCTAATGTAAAATCTAATCTAAATGTATTTATACCTATTTCATTTAGTTCGTATAAGTTATCTAACATACAAGTAACATTTGTATTATATATAGTTGTTCTACAGAATAGATCTTGTGATAATCTAAACTCTTCCCCTTTAGAGTTTCTTAGTGCATATGTGCTTTGGCTACATTTAGCAACTCTTTTATCTTTTTTGCAATCTCGAACTACTACTCCCATTGGACAGTATTCTGTTATCATAAGTGGAGTATATCCATAAACCACAGATTCTATATTAATATCTGTATATTTTATTGTTTCTCTTATTTCATTTATGTTTAATTCCTGAGATATACAAAGATTAGTTGCACCTATTTCTTTAAAGTAATTTATAGTTTCACTATTGAATGCATTTAAGTAGTAATCTATATTTAGCTCTTTACCTTTAAAATAATCTATAGCTCCCCATATACCTACTTGTATAGAATTTACTCCTATATTTTTAGCTTTTTCTAATTGCTTGTATTCCTTGCCTCTTATTATTCTAGGAGCTGAATATATAACTTTTATATTATATTTTAGTCCAGCTTTTATAGCTTCTTCTAATGTTTTAGTATCTTCATAATATATTTTATCTATACCGCACTCAAGTGCACTTTGTAATTGTTCTAAATTTTTAACTTTAACAGATAAATTACTTACCGTATCTCGATTAAATTTAATTGGATTATATGATAATCTTCTATTTTTAAAATCTCTATTTTTTATCTTAACCCTTTCTTTGTCTAAAAGTTCTATACAATCTCTTCTCATCTGATTTAGTATACTTATTGGTAAACTTACGTTATCATCTAATTCTATATTTACACTATCCATTTCATAAGGAGTATTACCTAATTTCCTAAGCTGAGTTTCTATTTTTTCCTCACTTAAAGCTACTTTCATAGCCTTTTCAACTACTTTATCTCCTTCTATTGTGGCAGTATTTCCTTTTTTATCAGCTAATGTAAGTATTGGTTTTTTATCTAGCTTAACACTTATATATGAATCTATCATGTTTTTAACAAATTCTTTATCTTGAGTAAATGTAGCTTGTACTCTATCCATAAGTTCGCTATCTGATGTTTTAAATACTATTTGGTTTCTTTTAGCTTCACCTATAAAATCGAGTTCTATTATCTCTCCTTTATATCCTATAGTATCTATCTCACCATTTTTGATAATTCTTCCTATAGTTCCACCACCAAGATTTATTCCATCGCCTTTTTTAAGTGTATTTTCAAGTCTTATCTTTAATCTTTTAGCTTTTTTATTGTAATCTAATACCTTACCTACATATAATCCTTGATTGTTTGGAAGTTGTGAATTCATTACATCTGCGCCAACTTCTCCTAAAATAAGTCCTTTTGTAAATTTTCTATTAAATATAGTGTATAAATCACTTATTGTTTCATCTGAAACATTCACTTTTTTAGTTTGTAAGTATTCATCTATAGTTTTTCTATAACTCTCTATAACAGTGGCTACATACTCAGGTCTTTTCATACGACCTTCTATCTTAAGAGAATGAACTCCTGCATCTATTATTTTATCTATTTCTTCTATTGTGCTTAAATCTCTTGGACTTAATAAATAGTCTCCATTGCTATTTACTACTTCTCCAGTATAAACATCTAAAAGTTCATATCTTTGTCTACATGGTTGAGCACATCTTCCTCTATTTCCTGATCTGTTACCTATCATAGAACTCATTAAACATTGTCCAGAATAGCATACACACAGTGCTCCATGAACAAATACTTCTATATCTGCTTTACAGTTATCACATATATATTTTATTTCATCTACTTTAACTTCTCTTGCTAGTACTACTCTATCAAATCCAGCATTTTCTAGATATCTAACATCTTCTAAAGAATGTGCTACCATTTGTGTACTTGCATGTATTTCAAAATCAGGTAACTCATTTTTAATAATTCTAGCTATACCTATGTCTTGAAGTATAACTGCATCTACATCTATGTCGTATAGATATTTAGCATACTTTAAAAAATCTTCTATTTCATTTTGTTTTATTAATGTATTAGCCGTTACAAAAACTTGTACTCCTCTTATGTGAGCATATTTTACTGCTTCTCTTAATTCTTCTCTATCAAAATTATTTGCTGATGCTCTAGCACTAAATTCTTTTCCTCCTAAGTAAACTGCATTTGCACCATTTTGAACAGCTGCTTTTAACGCTTCAAAGGAACCAACGGGTGCTAATAATTCTATGTCTTTCATACTTCTCCTCCTATACGTAATATTTTTTCTATATTTATAATGTCCCTAAGTCTTAAAATTAAAACCTTCAGGTCCCCCTGAAGGTTTAATTTTAAATATAAGTAAACTTATTTCATTGCTCTAAGATATTTTAATTCATTTTCTATTTCAATTTTTTCTAATTGTAATTTATATGCATCATTTTGGAATTTAGAAGAAAGTTGTTCTGCAACATTAGCTTTTTCTTCTGCCATTTCAACAGATGATTTAAGCTCTTTTATTTCATTTTTTAAATCTTCAACTTCTTGTTTAGATAAATTAGTACCATTTTTTAGTTGCTCTATTTCTTTCTTTTGTTCCTCTATTAACTTATTAAGTTCTTCTATCTTAGATATATGGTTCTTATTTTCTTTATCTTTGTTTTCTAAGTGGTATTCAAGCTCTTTTATTTCAAGCTTATATTCTTCCCCACTATTTCCAACTTTTTTCTTTAATTCTTCATTTTCTTTTTCTACTTTTTCTAGTGTATCTGCACAATCAAACAATTCATCTGTTATATTTATAGCTGCTAATATAGCTACTTGAGATGAGCTTAATCTTTTATTAGCCTCACCTATTTTATTCATTTCTGTATCTACAAATGCTGCTACACTTATCATATGTTTTTCAGATTTTTCTCCAACCATAGGATACTCTGCACCATGTATCTTAACGGTAACTTTGTTCATACTAATATCCCCCTTGTATTAGTTAGATCTTAGTGTTGCACCTAATTTTTCACTTAACTCATTTAATATTTTATCGTGTACTTTTGCCACATCTTCATCAGTTAAAGTTTTCTCTATACTTCTATATGTTATAGAGTATGCTATAGACTTGTATCCTTCTTCTATTTGAGCACCTTTATATACGTCAAATAATTTGTAGCTTTCAACTAATCCACCTGCATTAGCTTTTATTATATCTTCTATTTCTTTAACATATACTTCATCCTTAACTAATAAAGCTATATCTCTTGATGTAGATGGATACTTAGGTAATGGAGTATAAGTTTTTTCTGTTGATGTATTTTCAAATACAGATTCTACATTCATTTCACAAACATAAACTCTTTGTCCTAAGTTATAATTTTCTATTACGTCTGGATGTAATTCTCCAAATGTACCTATGCATTCTCCATTAAACATAACTTTAGCACATCTTCCTGGATGGAATGTTGGGTTAGTTTTTTCTGGTTCTATTTCATATCCTTTGAACCCTACATTATTTAGTACACTTTCTACAACACCTTTTATAGAGAAGAAATCTACATCTTTTCCATACATTCCTATACAATATTTCTTCGTTTCTACTGGTAATCCTTCTTGTGGTGTAAATGTATTTCCACATTCAAATGCTGATACTTCTTCAACTTTATGAGCTACATTTGTAGATAATACTTCTAACATATTAGGTATTAGTGTAGTTCTCATAACTGAAGTTTCCTCACCTAATGGATTCATTAGTTTTACAAAGTTTCTTCTAGAGTCTTCAGATGATAAATTTATTCTATCAACACCTCTTGGGCTTACAAATGAATATGTTAATATTTCATTTAAGCCTGCTGCTATTGAACTAGATACTATCTTATCTGTGAACTTTTGTTTATCAGTTTTTACACCTGCTGTAGCATTTCCTTCTAAAGTAGCTGTTGGTATATTTTCATATCCGTATATTCTAGCTATTTCTTCTAATATATCTGCATCTTCAGCTATATCTAGTCTAAAGCTTGGAACTTCTAATTCTAATTTTTCAGAAGATATTAGGTTACATTTAAACTCTAATCTTTCTAATATGCTTATAAATTGGTCCATTGGTACGTTAACACCTAATAATTTGTTTATTCTCACAGGGTTAACAGTTATCTTTTGAACTTCTTCTTTTACTGGATAGTAGTCAAGCATTCCGTTAAGAACTCTACCACATCCTAATTCTTCTATTAATTGACAAGCTCTATTTACAGCAGTCTCTGCTAAATTAACATCTATACCTTTTTCGAATCTTGATGAAGCTTCTGTTCTAAGTCCTAATTTTTTAGATGTAGCTCTTATACTTTCTTTTGCAAAGCTTGCACCTTCAAGGAATATTGATGTAGTTGTATCTTTAACCTCAGAATTTTCTCCACCCATTATTCCCGCTAAGTCTAAAGTTTTTTCTTCATTTCCTATAACTAACATATCTGATGTTAATTCTCTTTCAACACCATCTAATGTAGTAAACTTTTCACCTTGCTCAGCTAATTTAACTGTCATTTTATTGTATTTTATATCTTCTAAGTCAAATGCGTGAAGTGGTTGACCTAGCTCTAACATAACATAGTTAGTTATATCTACTATGTTGTTTATTGGTCTCATTCCAGCTTCTATAAGTCTTCTTTGCATCCAGTATGGAGATGGTCCAACTTTAACGTCTTTTACAACTTTTCCACAATATCTCTTACATAAATCTGTTTGAATATCTATTTCAAATTGCATT
The DNA here is from genome assembly GCF_015550185.1 of Romboutsia sp. 1001285H_161024_C4. Taxonomy (NCBI): domain Bacteria; kingdom Bacillati; phylum Bacillota; class Clostridia; order Peptostreptococcales; family Peptostreptococcaceae; genus Romboutsia; species Romboutsia sp. 1001285H_161024_C4. The sequence continues at coordinate 114,477 of NZ_JADNAJ010000006.1, forward strand.
TCTTCATCAGAACCATTTACTTTTATTTCTGGGAATTTTAATTCTTTTCCTACGGTAACAGCAGCCTCTCTTGCAAGCCCTATTATAGATCTACAATCTGGTCTATTAGAAGTTATTTCAAATTCTATTAATGCATCGTTTATTCCTAAAACTTCTCTAACATCTTTTCCTAATTCAAAAGATTCTTCATGGTCTAATATATATATCCCATCTTTTTTATGTTCTTCAACGTATTGAGAAGGTATAGTTAATTCCTCTGCACCACAGAACATCCCTTCTGATAATACTCCTCTTAACTTACCTTTCTTTATTTTGAAATCTCCAGGTAATACTGCACCTATTCTAGCAACTGGTACATAGTCTCCTACTTTTATGTTAGTTGCATTAGTTACTATTTGAAGTATTTGTCCATCAGCTACTTCAACTTTTGTTACTTTTAATCTATCTGCATCTGGATGTTGTTCTATTTCAAGTATTTTACATACTTCAACTCCATTTGTTTCTTTTCCAAAGAACTCTACTTTCTCAACTTTTGATCCTGTCATAGTCATCATATCAGCGAATTCTTGTGTATCTAAATCTATATCAACGTAATCTCTTAACCATTTTAAAGGTACTAACATCTTAAATCCTCCTAATTAAAATTGATTTAAAAATCTCATATCATTTTCAAATAATAGTCTTATATCATCTATTTCATACTTAAGCATTGTTATTCTATCAAGTCCCATACCAAACGCAAATCCACTATAAATTTCTGGATCTATTCCACAGTTTCTAAGTACATTTGGATGAACCATACCTGCTCCTAGTATTTCTATCCAACCTTCACCTTTACACATTGGACATCCTGCTCCTTCACATTTAAAGCAAGTAACGTCTACTTCTGCACTTGGCTCTGTGAATGGGAAGTTGTGTGGTCTAAACTTAGTTTTTGTATGCTCACCAAATAACTTCTTAACGAACATATCTAAAGTTCCTTTTAATTGTGCCATTGTTACATCTTTACCAACTACAAGCCCTTCAACTTGATGGAACATTGGTGAATGTGTAGCATCTGGAGCATCAAATCTGAAACATCTTCCTGGAGATATTATTTTTATTGGTAACTCTTGACTCTTCATTGTTCTAACTTGAACTGGTGAGGTTTGAGTTCTAAGTAATAACTCTTCATTTATATAGAAAGTATCACTCATATCTCTAGATGGATGATCTTTTGGTGCATTTAATGCATCAAAGTTATTTTCTATAGTTTCAACTTCTGGACCTTCTGCTATAGAGAATCCCATTCCTATAAATATTTCATTTACTTCATCTATTATTTGAGATATTGGATGCTTTTTACCAACTTTAACTGGTCTTGATGGCATAGTTACATCTATAACTTCTTCTGCTAATTTTCTTTGTTTTTCTGCTAACTTTAACTCTTCTTTCTTTGAAGATATAGCACCTTCTATAGCCGCTCTAACTTCATTAGCAACTTTACCTATTACAGGTCTTTCTTCTGCTGATAATTTACCCATTTCTTTTAGGATTGATGTTATCTCACCTTTTTTACCCATGTACTTTACTCTTAAACTTTCAACAGCTTCTATACTAGAAGTATCTTTAATTTCATTTAATGCAGCTTCTTGTAAATTAAGTAATTTTTCTTGCATTATATTAATTCACCCTTTCGCAGTTTTTTGTATAAAAAAAGTCCTTCATCCCTATCTAGGGACGAAAGACTATTATTCGCGGTACCACCCTAGTAGCTTAATAATTAATAAATTATTAAACCACCTCTAATAAACTTAACGCGTTTTAACGTTAAAGCCTACTGTAATTTCAGCTTTAATACTCCAGAGGGAACTTCTTTTGAATACTTAGAAAGTACTCACAGCCTACGGTACTTATCTCTGTACTAAGTTAATTCAAAATACTTTTCTCTTTCATAGTATTTGATAATATTGTTTTTGCGTTTAATTATATCATACTATGTATAATGTTTACAAGGTGTTACACTAAGTATTTCTTTATTTCGTACATTAATATTGCAGAGCTTATAGCTGCATTTAATGATTCTGCATTACCATATATAGGTATTTTGACCAACATATCAGATTTTGATACTAGTTCATCATTTATTCCATTGGCCTCATTCCCTATTACTAAAGCTGTCTTGTAATTATATTCAACTGTGTTGTAGTAATTATTTGTATTTAAATAGCTTGATACTATATCAAAATTCTTTAATTTTAAAATTCTTAGAGCTTCTTCTTGAGTAGCATGTATTATATTCATATCAAATATAGAACCCATAGTAGATCTTATAACCTTTGGATTGTATATATCTACACATCCTTTTAATGCAATTATTGCATCTACGCCTGCAGCATCTGCTGTTCTTATTATTGTCCCCATATTACCTGGATCCTGTATTCTATCTAATATTAATACAAATTTATGCTCATCTTTTAAATAATCTTCTATATTTCTTTGTTTAAAGTTTACTACTCCTAAAATTCCTTGAGTGTTTTCCGTATCTATTAATTCATTGAATATTTTGTTAGTAGTTTTATAAATTTTTATATTATTAGTTTTTAGAGTATCTAAAAATTTAAGATGTTCTTCTTTATTTTCAAAATCTTCATTTATAAATACATAATCTAGACTAGCCTTACATTCTATTGCAAGAGTTAATATTCTATATCCCTCTATTATAAATTTAGATTCTTTATTTCTATTTTTAGTTTTAAGTAGTGATTTCGTATATTTTACTTTATTATTGTCTTTAGCTGTTATTATTGTAGGCATTATTACTTTCTCCTAATAAATTCTTCATTTTCTGATGCTATATTACTTATATGGCTATTTTGACCTATTACAACTAAAATACTACCTGCTTTTAATTCTTCATCTGGAGCTGGAGTAACATTTATGCTCTTACCTGTTTTTATAGCTAATACAGTTATCTCAAACCTAGCTCTTAAGTTTAATTCAACCAAAGTCTTTCCTACCCAACTATTTGGTGTTACTATCTCTACTATTGAGTAATCTGGATCTAATTCTATATGATCTAGTATATTATCAGAAACTAAGTTATGTGCAACTCTAACACCCATATCTCTTTCTGGGAATACTACTCTATCTGCTCCTATTTTATATTGAACTTTAGCTTGTAGCTCATCTTTTGCCTTACATACTATATGAGGTACACCCATTTCTTTTGCTATAAGTGTAGCCATTATAGATGCTCTTATATCCGAACCGATGGCAACTATTGCAACATCAAAGTTACCTAGCCCTAAAGATCTTAATGATTGCTCATCTGTTACATCTACTATAGCAGCATGAGTTACTTTATCTGCTATATTTTGTATAATTTCTTCACTTTTATCTATAGCCATTACTTGATGACCTAAAAGATGCATAGTTGTAGCAACTGATGCTCCAAATCTTCCACAACCTATAACTATATATTGCTTCATTTCCTTCGTCCTCTCCACACTTAAATTTTTCTTTACTATAAGTAAAGGTTATATTATCCAACTATTATCTTCCCTTCAGGATATCTTATAGGAGGATTTTTCTTTGTTTTTCTAGACATTATCGCCATAAATATTGTAAGAGATCCAACTCTTCCCATAAACATAAATAGCATTATAAATATCTTTCCTAATGTACTTAAATTAGGACTTCCACCTAGACTTAATCCAACTGTAGCAAATGCTGATACTACTTCAAAACCTGCTTCTATTAAGCTAAAGCTTGGGTCAGTTATAGTTATAATTATAGTTCCAGATAAAACAACGATTATACCTATAAGAAATATTCCTAATGATTTTCTAACTATTGATGTTCCAATTCTTCTTTCCCCTACTTCTATGTCTTCTTTTCCAAGTATAAATGATTTAACAGTTAGAACTAAAGTAGCTATAGTCGTAACCTTTACACCACCACCTGTAGATGCAGGAGCTGCACCAATAAACATTAGTATTATCATTATAAATAAACTATTCTCATGCATTGCTGTTAAATTGACTGTGTTGAATCCTGCTGTTCTAGTTGTTACCGATTGGAAGAACGATGCAAGCACTTTTCCACCAAATCCTAACTTTCCTATTGTTTTAGGATTGTTGTATTCTAATACTAAAATAAGTGACGTACCTACTAATATTAATGCCACTGTTGTAATTAATACTATTTTAGAATGTAAATTTAGTTTAGATAATTTTCTATTTTTTATTATATCTAAAATTACAGGGAATCCTAATCCCCCAAATATTATAAGTAATGAAATTGTAACACTTACTGTAAAGTTATTTACATAGTATGTTAATGATGTAAATTTACCTGAAACTGGCCCCATTAAATCAAATCCTGCATTACAAAAAGCTGAGATAGCATGGAATATACTATACCAAGTTCCTTTTAATATTCCAAATTGAGGTATAAATACTGTTGATAAAATTAATGCTCCTATACCTTCTATGGTAAATGTCATTAATAATACATACCTTGTTAACTTAACTAATCCTGATAAATCAAATTGATTCAAAGACTCTTGAATTAATAGTCTTTCTTTTAGATTTATTCTTTTTTTGGTTATAAGTGCAAATAGCGTGGTTATTGTCATAAATCCTAAACCACCAATTTGAATAAGTAGTATTATTACTACGTGTCCAAACCCATTCCAATAAGTTGCTGTATCTGCCATTATTAAACCTGTTACACATACAGCTGATGTTGAAGTAAATAAGGCATCTATAAATCCGATGCTTTCTCCGCTTTGTGTTGCTATAGGCAGATTTAGTAGAAGCGCTCCAATTAATATAACACTAGCAAACCCTAATACCATTACTTGAGTTGGCTGCATTTTATTTATAAGAGCAAAAAATCGCTTAAATATGGTGTTCATCTATATTTATGCCTCCTTCTCACTTTATAGCTAATAAGTTTTTTCTCATTAGACACATGCTTCTTTTCAATTATTACTATATTATATTCCAAAACCTATATAAAAACAATAAAGGATATGTAAATTAGCCTATTTAAAATATTCACAATTTATAGGCTTCCTTTACATATTTTTAACAAAACGTATTCAGATTATATAATTTTTTATTTTTTATAGAGTATAAAATCTATAATTTTATGGATATAAAAAAAGCCTTTGAATTTTATTCAAAGGCTTTTTATGAACTTAACTATTTAATTAAGCTAATTTTGACTTAGCAACTTCTACTAATTTAGCAAATCCTTGAGGATCGTTTATAGCCATTTCAGATAACATCTTTCTGTTAACTTCAACACCTGCTAATTTTAATCCGTTCATGAATCTTGAGTATGATAATCCATGAGCTCTAGTTCCAGCGTTTATTCTTTGTATCCAAAGTTTTCTGAAGTCTCTCTTCTTTAACTTTCTTCCTATATATGCGTTCTTTAACGCCTTCATTACGAATGTATTAGCTGGTCTGTATAACTTGCTTCTAGATCCTCTGAATCCTTTTGCAAGCTTTAATATTTTCTTATGCTTTTTACGAGCGTTCATTGCTTTTTTAACTCTTGCCATCTCTGTGACCTCCTTTGTTTTTCTCTTTTAAAATTTCTATTTTAATTTAATCCGATTTTTAGTATGGTAATAATTGTGCTATTCTTCTAGCATCACCTTCACTAACTATTCCTGCTTTTCTTAATTGCATCTTAGTTTTAGCAGCTTTCTTAGTTAATATATGTCTTCTGAAAGCTTTAGCTCTCTTTAATTTTCCACTTCCAGTTTTTTTGAATCTTTTAGCAGCTCCTCTATGAGTTTTCATTTTAGGCATTTTTATTTCCTCCTCTCAGTTTATCATCTATTTTTTTGGATCTATGATTACAACCATGTTATTGCCCTCAAATTTTGGTGGCTTTGCTGGTTCTCCAAACTCTTTTACTATATCTATAAACTTAAGCATTACTTCTTTTCCAAGATCTTTATGTCCTAATTCTCTACCTCTAAATCTTAGCTCAACCTTAACTTTATCTCCTTTTTTAAGGAACTTTATAGCGTTGTTAGCCTTAGTATTTAAATCATTTGATTCTATACCTGGTCTAAGTCTTACTTCTTTAACAGTTACAACTTTCTGCTTTTTCTTAGACTCTTTTTCTTTTCTAGCTTGTTCGTACTTATACTTACCATAATCCATTATTCTGCATACCGGTGGTTGTGCATTAGGTGATATCATAACTAAGTCTAAGTTTCTTTCGTTAGCTATTAATTGAGCTTCTCTAGCTGACATTATTCCTAATTGTTCTCCATCATGTGAAAGAACTCTTATTTCTTTTTCTCTTATTTGTTCGTTGATTGCTAATTCCTTGCTAATGGTAGGACACCTCCAAATTTTTTATATAAAATAAAAGGCGAATGATATAATCACCCGCCATATAAGTCAACAAATTTATATAAACCTAAACATATTGAAATAATATATTTAAAGTTTTGAACTTATATTTACCAGACAACCTAAGTCGAAAGGTGAGAAGCGGACTTCTACTTGCTTTTGTTATTAATTACTCTATATAATATATCACTTCTAAATATTATTTGCAACTATTTTTTTATTATTTTTTAAATTTTTTAATTCTCATAATATGTATAACTAACCTAAAATTTATATTCTTAGTAATGATTAAACAAAGTTTTGGTTATACTTAAATATAAACAAATGATTTTTCGATGGTTTTTGGTTTGTTAGAAATTATAAAACCAATAAACAATTTTTTATCTGAGGTGTATGACTATGAAAATGTTAGACAATTTCTTTAAAAAGATTAACAAACCAGTACCTGTATTTGCTCAAACTAAACTTGAGAAAGAATCTCCTAAGGAAGACTCGGCTTCTACTAAACCTAAAACTACATTTTGTGATGTAGCTGGTTTAGATGAAGTAAAAGAAGAGTTGTTTGAAATAGTAGATTTTATGAAGTCTCCTGATAAGTACAAAAAAATGGGTGCTAAAATACCAAAAGGAGTATTATTTTATGGACCTCCTGGTACAGGTAAAACATTACTTGCATCCGCTGTAGCTGGTGAGACAAATTCATCTTTTTTCAATGTTACTGGTTCTGAGTTTGTTGAAAAATACGTTGGTGTAGGTGCTAAGCGTGTAAGAACACTTTTTGAAAAAGCTAGAAAAGAATCTCCTAGCATCATTTTTATAGATGAAATAGATGCTATTGGAGCAAAAAGACATCTTGAAAGTAATAACGAAAAAGATCAAACACTAAATCAATTATTAGTTGAAATGGATGGATTCACTAAAGACTCAAATGTCATAATAATAGGAGCTACTAATAGACTTGATCTTTTAGATGAAGCTCTCCTTAGACCCGGAAGATTTGACAGACATATACACATAGGTTCTCCTAACTATCATACTAGATGTGAAATTTTAAAAGTTCATACAAACAATAAACCTCTTGATCCATCTGTAGATTTGGAATTACTTGCTAAGAAAACTCATGGATTTAACGGTGCTCATCTTTCAAATATAGCTAATGAAGCTGCTATATTTGCAGTTAGAGATAATAGTGATGTTATAACAACTGATCACTTTGATAAAGCACTTGAGAGAGTTATTGCAGGACTTGAATCTAAAAACTCTAAGTTAATAGAAAAAGAAAAACAAATAGTATCTTATCATGAGGCAGGACATGCTATTGTTAGCAATATACTTGGAATTTGTCCTATACAAAAAATATCAATAATACCTAGAGGACAAGCATTAGGGTATGTTCTCCAATTACCTGATGAAGATAGATATATCTACACAAAAGAAGAATTAATTGGTAAAATGAAAATTTTATTAGCAGGTAAAGCATCTGAAGAAATAATTTTTAATCATAAATCAACAGGCGCAAAAGATGACTTAAAAAAGGTAACAGATATAGCAAATCAAATGGTTTGTGAGTATGGTATGAGTAACTTAGGATTTATGACTATAGATGGAAATGTAAAAACATTTATGTCTGAACAAGTTCAAAAAGAAGCCAATGATATTGTCCAAAATTGTTACAATGAAACTTTAAGTCTTTTAAAGGATAATATAAATGATCTACATGTAGTTTCTAAACATTTATTTGATAATGAAACTATGACTCATGAAGAATTAAAGTCTTTGATAACTAAACAATTTATAAATTAATCAAAAAAGGGTATTAATAAAATTTTATTAATACCCTTTTTCTTTATTAGGCTAACTCTATATTAGTTCTTTCTTCTATTTCTTTTAATATAGTTTCTAAGAATTCATTTAAGTCTAAGCTTCCTATTTCTCCATTATCTCTTGATCTAACAGATACTTTCTTATCAGCTTCTTCTTTTTCTCCTACTATTAACATGTAAGGTACTTTTTGAAGCTGAGCTTCTCTTATCTTGAATCCTGTTTTTTCTGCTCTATCATCTATTTCAACTCTTATACCTTTGTCAAATAAAGCTTTTTTAACTTCCTTAGCATAATCATTGTATTTATCTGATATAGGTAATATCTTAACTTGAGTTGGAGCTAACCAAACTGGGAATTTACCAGCATAGTGCTCTATTAATATACCTATAAATCTTTCTATACTTCCGAATGCAACTCTGTGTATCATTACTGGTCTATGCTTTTCACCATCTTGACCTATATAAGTTATATCAAATCTTTGAGGTAATTGCATATCTAATTGTATTGTTCCACATTGCCAAGTTCTTCCTAAACAATCTCTTAAGTGGAAGTCTATCTTAGGTCCGTAGAATGCTCCATCTCCTGGATTTAACTTATATGGTAAATTTAACTCTTCTAAAGCTTCTCTTAATCCATTTTCAGCTACTTCCCACTCTTCATCAGTTCCTATAGAAGATTCTGGTCTAGTAGATAACTCCATATGATATTCGAATCCAAATACCTTATAAACACTATCTATTAATGAAACTACACCTTTTATTTCATCTTTTATTTGTTCTGGTAACATGAATATATGTGCATCATCTTGAGTAAATGCTCTAACTCTCATAAGTCCATGTAATGCTCCAGATAATTCATGTCTATGAACTCTACCTAATTCAGCAACTCTCATAGGGAAATCTCTGTATGAATGTGGCTTGAAGTTGTAGAATAACATTCCTCCCGGACAGTTCATTGGTTTTATAGCGAAATCTTGCTCATCTATACCCACAGTATACATATTTTCTTTGTAGTGGAACCAGTGACCTGAAGTTTCCCATAATTGTCTGTTTAATATTATTGGAGTTTCTATTTCTACATAGTTATCTTTTCTATGAACTTCTCTCCAGAAGTTTAATAATGCATTTTTAAGTTCCATACCTTTTGGTAGGAATAATGGGAATCCTGGACCTTCTTCTGGTATGAAGAATAATTCTAATTCTTTACCTAATTTTCTATGGTCTCTCTTTTTAGCTTCTTCTAACATGTGTAGGTATTCTTCTAAATCTTTATTCTTTTCGAAAGATATCCCGTATACTCTTTGAAGCATTTTGTTCTTTTCATCTCCACGCCAGTAAGCTCCTGTTACATTTAATAACTTAACTGATTTTACCTTCTTAGTTGATGGTAAATGTGGCCCTCTACATAAATCAGTAAAGTCCCCTTGCTTATAGAAAGATATTACTTCCCCTTCTGGTAACTCTGATATAAGCTCTACTTTATAATCTTCACCATTTTCTTTAGCCCAAGCTAAAGCTTCTTCTCTTGGTAATTCAAATCTTTCTATAGCTAAATCTTCTTTAGCTATTTTCTTCATTTCTTTCTCTATTTTTTCTAAATCTTCAGCTGATAATCTATGCTCTAAGTCTATATCATAGTAGAATCCATTTTCTATACTTGGTCCTATTGCAAGCTTAGCTTCTGGATATAATCTCTTTATAGCTTGAGCTAACATATGAGCTGATGTATGTCTAAATACATCTTTTCCTTCTACATCATCAAATTTAAATAAGTTTAATTCACAATCTTCATTTATTTTATAGTCTAAACCTACTACTTCTCCATTTACAGATGCTGCTACTATAGCTCTAGCTAAGCCTTCACTTATAGATTTTGCTACATCCATGATAGAGATACCTTGTTCAAATTCTTTTACTGAACCATCTTTTAAAGTTACTTTAACCATTTTTGTTACCTCCTCTATTATTTTTTTAATTTATTTCCTATTAATTTAGATATACTGATATCTAAATATAATTACCTAAATCATTTTTATTATTTCATGAAATTAAAAAAACTCGACCCAAATATATATATTTGGGACGAGTATAAATTCGCGGTTCCACCCAAGTTGATGTATATAATACACCCTCTTAAGACGACTATAAGGTAGTCAACCGAATACTTTCACATATGCTACTAAATTCTGCTCCAAGGTAGTTTTCAAATAGACATATTTAGACGAGCTTTCAGCCGGTGACTCATCTTCTCTGGAAATTGTTTCTATTTTACTTGTCCTTTTCATCGCAATTTCTATTAAGTTAGTATCATTATATCAGATAGTAATAGTTCTATCAACCATAATATTATAGAATTACTATTATTATTCCTTGCACTATTCCTATTGCAAAACCTAATACAAATCCTAAGATCTCTATATGCTTTAATTCATTTTTAGCAACTTTAAGAATTATTTCTTCTAATTCATATAAGTCAAGTTCATTAATCTTATCTTCTATCATTTGCTGGATATTTATTCTTTTACTAGCCTTATTTATCATTTCACTACTTAAATCATCTATACTATTTTTTATTTCTTCTTCTATCATATCTGATACATAAGATTGTATAAGATTTTTTATTGAACTTGGTGCAAATGACATTTTTTCATTTAATATACTTTTTATTTTAATTTGTATATACTCTGCTATTTTATTCTTATCTTCATCTGTAATAACTTGATTAAGTATTTCATCAATAGATAAAAATTCATCTTGTATAATCTCACCTATATTAGTTGCTATTTCACTTCTTCTTTTTGGTATTATACCGATTATTTCTGTATTAATTATAGGTATTTTTATTGGATTAATAGGCCTAAATATTAACTTTATTGCTATTATATTAGTAATATATCCTATTACGCCCCCTATAATCGCAAGTATTAAAACTTTTAATAAATTATCCATTTTGCAATCTCCTTACTAATATTAATTCTGTCCATATCTTACATAATTATAAGCTTTTTTATTTAATAAATAAAGCTATCTAATTATTGTATAATATTAACATAACTTACATTAGTTAAGAAGAATTATCTATATTCTTTAATTTTGATATACTATACTAACCTTATCTCCAAATATAGATTTTATGGTATTTATCATTTCTTTAGATATATTATTTTTTAATGTATCTAGTATTTCTATTTTCTTAGGGCATAAACTTAGTAAAGTGCTTATTAAAAAATCTTCTGAATTTAAGTTTTCTTCTATAACCATATTTACAATATCTTCATTATTCATTTCATTTATTCTATTGCCATTTTTATCATATATAAGAAAAGTATCTTCGTCTTTTATATGCACTTTCACTAAGTCAATTTTATCATCTTGAATTTCTATAAAATATTTAAGAACCTTTATAAATTCATCTTGGTCCTTTTTAATTATGTATTCTTCTACTGCCCTATCTGTCACAGCTAATATGTATTTTTTAAAATTTTTCATCCTAAAATTAACAAATCCATCTAAATTTATGTAGTCATTTGTCCTTATATAATCTAGCAGCTTTTGCCGTATGGATTCTTCTATAAATGGTTCCTTATTTTTTAATATTTCTAAAGAATATATATATATTTCATCTTTTTCATCTGGATAAATATTACTATATTCCTTATCTATATGGTCTTTTAATATTTTATCTCTTATAATTTTCATTACTATACTAGATATCCCATTTATAGTAGATTTGTTATTCTCATTAATATCAAGTTCAATTTCTACAATTTCATTATCCTCTGATATATTCTTGCTTTTAGAAAAAATATTTTTAGCATAAAGTTTTTCTTCTGATAATAAACTCACTTTTATTGTCTTCATACCTAACTTGTGATCCTTTCTTGATTTAAGAGGAACCTAGATAATTATTTCAAGATAGTTGTTTATATCAATATATCTTATAGATTTTATTATATGTGTTTTTATATTTTTAATTCATATTATATTAATTTTTAAAAAAAAATGATAGCTTTAAGCTATCATTTTTTTGATTATCTTTCACCTTTTTTATAAGGGTTACCAAGTGCTGCTGGTGCTTTAGAACTCTTAACGAAGATAACTAAAACTATTAATGTTACAACATATGGTATCATAGATAATAAGTTTTCATTTATGCTAAATGGTAATGACGGATTACCAAAGAATACTGATAATGCTGTAGAGAATCCAAATAATAGACAAGCTACCATTGCCCATTGAGGTCTCCACTTACCAAATATAACTGCTGCTAATGCTATATATCCTTGACCTGATATTAATGTAGGTCTGAATGAAGAAACAACAGCTAAACTCATTGATGCTCCCCCTAAACCTGCTAATATACCAGATATTATAACTGCTGCATATCTTGTTTTAGCAACACTTATACCTAATGTATCTGCTGCACCTGGATGTTCTCCAACTGCTCTAACTCTTAAACCAAATTTAGTTTTATATAGTACATAATAAACTACTACAACTAATATAAATGCTAAAAATACTGTTGCATATGAATTAAATATTGTATCTAATATACTTCCTGTTTCAAATAAACCATGTAAAGGTCTTGGTATTTTATTTTCCATTGGTATTGTTGGTGTCATTGTTGCACCATCAAACATTATCTTAGATGTAAATAATGCTACCCCAGGAGCTAATAAGTTTATTGCAACCCCTGATATTGTGTGGTCTGCATTACAAGTTATTGTTGCAAATGCATGTATTAAAGCAAATAGTCCACCTGCTAATCCACCAATTAAAAATGCTATCCAAGGATTTCCTATAAGAACACCTGCTGCTGCTGCTGAGAATGCTCCTATTGTCATCATTCCTTCTAGTCCTATATTAACTATACCTGAATTCTCTGAAAATACTCCACCTAATGCTGCAAATATAAGGGGCGTAGAGTACATTAAAGTGGTACTAATGATTAAAGCTAAATCTTCCATTATGCAATTCCCCCTTTATTTTTTTTATCTCTCATTTTTATATATAAGTTTCTTAATACACTACTTAATGCTATAAAGAATACTATAGATCCTATAACTATATTTACTACTTCTGAAGGAGCCCCTATAGCTTGCATCTTAGTTGATCCATACTTAAGCCCTCCGAATAATAATCCTGAGAATATAACTCCAATTGGATTACTATTTGCAATTAAAGCAACTGCTATACCATCAAATCCATAACCTTCTTGAGCTGCTAATATTGTTATGTTATTTGATACACCCATAACTTGTATAGCTCCAGCTATACCAGCAAGTAAACCTGCTATTGCCATTGATTTTAATATTGCTGAGTTAACATTTATACCTGCATATTCAGCACCAAATTTGTTGTATCCAACTCCTCTTAATTCAAAACCTAAAGTAGTTTTAAATAATATGAATGCTATTATTAAAACAAGTATTATTGATATAACTATACCCCAGTTAACTTTAGTAGCTGGTCCTACTAATCCATTTAACCAACTTATACCTATGCTAGCCGAGTCATGTATACTAATTGATGCTTCACTGTTTGGTCTAGCTAACCAAGTATTTTTTATCATATAGTTACTTAAGTAAAATGCTATCCAGTTAAGCATTATAGTTGATATAACTTCATTTATTCCAAACTTAGATTTTAACCAACCAGCAAATCCCCCCCAAACAGCTCCAGCCAATGCTGCTGCTAAAAGAGTAAGTGGTACGTGTATTATTGCTGGTAATTGTACCCCAGCTCCTACGATAGTTGCTACTAAAGAACCTACTATAAATTGCCCTTCAGCTCCTATGTTGAATAGTCCTGTTCTAAATGCAAATGCAATAGATAGACCTGTTAATATAAGTGGCGTTGATCTTATTATAGCCCAAGCTATAAACTTTGGTTTTCCAAATACACCATCTATCATAGCTGAATAAGCTTCTATTGGATTAAACCCTGCTATTATTAATGCTATTGCTCCTACTAATAGTCCTAAAACTATCGAGATAATAGAAAATAAAATAGTATTATCAGCTAAAGATAGTTTTTTCTTATTTACCTTACTATTCATTATCTTCACCTCCAGCCATCATTAATCCTAATGTATTTTCATCTGCATCTTTTGCATCGACGATTCCAACTATTTTTCCTTCATATATTACAGCTATTCTGTCTGATACATTCATAACTTCATCTAGTTCTAATGATACTAATAGTACTGCATTTCCTTCATCTCTTTGTTTAACTAATGCTTGATGAACGAACTCTATAGCTCCAACATCTAATCCTCTTGTTGGTTGAGTTGCTATTAATAATTGTGCCTCTTTAGTAGTGGCTCTTGCTACCTCTATATTGTCAACCTCTCTACCTATTATAACCTTTTGTTGGTTACCTCCAGATAAAGCTCTTGATTTAACAGTATGATCTGTAGGTCTTACGTCAAATCTTTCTATTATTTCATCTGCATATTTTTCTATTGCAGCTTTATTTAATATTCCATTTTTAGAGAATCTCTTATCTTTATAGTTTTGTAAAACTGTATTTTCTGCTACTGTGAAGTCTAGTATTAATCCTCTCTTATGTCTATCTTCTGGTATATTTTTAATACCATTGTTAAACATTTCTTTTGGATTTTTATTTAATAATTCTTTTCCATTTATTTTTATACTTCCAGATTCAGCTTTTCTAAGGCCTGTTAAAGCCTCAACTAATTCTGATTGCCCATTTCCATCTATACCAGCTATCCCTAATATTTCACCAGCTTTTACTTCTAATGATAATTCATCTACTACTGATATTTTTCTATTGTCTTTAACAGTTAAGTTATTTATCTCTAAAACAACATTACTTGGCTTAGCTTCCTTTTTGTCTACTTTAAAGTTAACTTCTCTACCAACCATCATAGCTGCTAAATCATCTTCTGTAACATCTGATACTTTTACTGTATCTATATATTTACCTCTTCTAATTATTGTACAGTGGTCTGCAGCTGCTTTTATCTCTTTTAATTTATGAGTTATTATTATTACTGACTTACCTTCTTTTGTTAAGTTTCTTATTATTTGTATAAGTTCTTGTATTTCTTGTGGCGTTAAAACTGCTGTTGGTTCATCTAGTATTAATATTTCTGCCCCTCTATATAATGCTTTTAGTATTTCTACTCTTTGTTGCATACCAACTGATATATCTTCTATCTTTGCATTTGGATCAACATATAGACCATATTTTTCAGATATAGCTTTTACATCATCAATAGCCTTGTTTATATCTACAGCTCCAAGTCCTTTTGTAGGCTCAGTACCTAATATTATGTTCTGAGCTACTGTAAATGGTTGTACTAACATGAAATGTTGATGAACCATCCCTATACCATTTGCTATAGCAACATTTGGATTATCCATTTCAACTAATTTACCATTTATGTATATTTCTCCTGATGTTGGTTGGTATAATCCATATAATATGTTCATTAAAGTAGATTTACCCGCTCCATTTTCACCTAAAAGAGCATGTACTTCCCCTTTATGTACAGTCAAATTTATATTATCATTTGCGACAAAGTTTCCGAATTTTTTTGTTACATTTTTCATTTCTACAACTTTTTGACTGTAGTTAACATTACTATTATTCATCGCTCTTTCTTACCCTCCTTAATTTAAATTTCTAGTATTTTTATTATACTAAAATATCGTATATATAACAAACTATTTTAACTATTTTTGATAAAAAAGTCATTTTTTATCGCTTTTTGTTGTACATTATATATAAATTAAAACTTATTTATACATCATATTTATCTAATTGTATGGAAAATACGATTTATTACATAGTTTTATTCTTTCCAATTTATATATAATTTATTTTTAAATATTAAAGGCTATCCTATTCTTACAGGATAGCCTTTAATGTTATTTATTTAATTCTTTATATTCTTTTTCATTTTGTGGAACTTTTATTTCACCAGATTTTATTTTTTCTGCTTCTTTTTGAACATATTCTAAAACATCTGGTGGAACATTCTTATCACTAGTTGGAGCTATTCCAACTCCATCCATGTCTAGTGTGTTTACTATAACTTGTCCACCTTTATAAGTTCCATCCATCATAGACTTAACTAAGTTAAATACTGCAACATCTATATTCTTCATAGCTGAAGTTATTACATTGTTTGGAGCTAACTTGTTTTGGTCTTGGTCAACACCTATAGCTTTTTTATTATTTTCTTTAGCTGCTTCTATAGCTCCTATACCTGCAGCACCTGCAGCAGAGAATATGATATCTACATTATCTTTGTGCATTTGATTAGCTATAGACTTTCCTAATGCTGAATCAGTAAAGCTGTTTGCATATTGAACTACTACTTTTGCATCTGGGTTAGCAGCTTTAACACCTGCTCTATATCCGTAATCAAATCTATCTATAACTTCTCCTTCTACACCACCTATGAAACCAACTTTATTAGTTTCAGTCATTTTACCAGCTATTAATCCTGTTAAATAAGCTGATACGTTATCTTCAAATAATAATGATGTAACATTTTTTGGTTGTTTTGGATAAGCAGCATCTATAAGAGCAAATTGATTTTCTGGATAATGCTCAGCTGCTTCTTTTATAGCATCTGCTAATTTAAATCCTACACCTATTATTAAATCCATATCTTGATCTACAAATGTTTCTATATTTGGAACATAGTCAGCATCTTGCTTAGATTCTAAGTACTTAACTTCTATTTTATCTCCGTACTCTTTCTTAGCTTTCTCAAGGCCTGCCCATGCAGATTGGTTGAATGATTCATCGTTTACTCCACCAACATCAGTAACCATACCTACTCTAATTACTTTTTCATTCCCCTCAGCAGCCTCTGAAGAGTCTGCATTCTTGCTAGATGAGCATCCAACTAACATACTAGCACTCATAACTACAGTTAACCCTAAAGTTAATAACTTTTTAAGTTTCATGTATTTCCTCCCAATTTTAAATATAGTGTACTATTTATTTATATTGTACACTATTTTAAAAACTTTTTCTACATAAAAATTTATTTTTATGGCAAATTATATTATTTTTCTTAAAAATTTGTGTTTAAGACTTATTTTAAACATAATAATTCATTTATTAATTAAATATATATGTAAAATATAATTTATATATCACTTTACAGAAAATATTATTATTTAATTTCAAACTATTAGTTTTAAGCCATTTTATTTTATTAAGTCATTATAAGTAGAAAAATAAAAAAAGAGTCTTAAGCTTAAGACTCTTTTTTATGTTACACTATTTATTTTTAATGCATACTATTCCAGTTAATCCTGGACCTGCATGAGAACCAACACAAGATCCTATTTGGAAATATAGTATATCTTTTGGATTAAATTCAGCTTTAACAGCTTCAGTTAATCTTTCTCTTTCTTTAAAATCATCACTGTATCCAATACATATTGTTTGGTCTTGTAGATTTTCTCCACAATTATCTTTTACTAATTCTATCATCTTAGATATGACATTCTTTTTGCCTCTAACTTGGCAAACTGGAGCAACTAAACCATTTTTTATATCTAATATTGGCTTAATATTTAATATACTTCCTATAGCCGCTTTAGTTGAAGATATTCTTCCACCTTTTTGTAGATATTCTAACGTATCTACTGAGAATAAAACATAAGTCTTATCTCTTAACTCTTCTATGGCTTTCATTATCTCATCTATATCATATCCTTCTGATGCCATTCTTGCAGCTTCAACTACTAATATTCCTATAACATAAGAAAATGCTTGAGAATCATATGTATATATTTCTCCATCTGTATCATTTTTAGCCATAACAGCACTTTGATAAGTTCCTGTTGCAACTGATGAACCTGCTATATATAGTACTCTTTTTCCTTGATTAACGTATTTTTCAAATACTTCTTTAAATTGAGCATATGTAGCTTGAGATGTTTTTGGATATACATTCTCTTCCCTAAGAGTTTTATAAAATTCATCATTTGATATATCTACACCATCTTTATATTCTTTTTCATTTAAGATTACAGTTAATGGTACTACTTCTATATCATATTTTTCTATTAATTCATTAGGTATATCTGATAAACTATCACATATTATTTTTATATCTTTCATGTACTTCCCCCTTATTACTTTATAGTAAGGTTAGTTTATTATCTCATTTTTGGATAATCTAATTGTCTTAATGCTTCATAAACAACTATAGCAACTGAGTTAGATAAATTTAACGACCTTGCTTTCTCAATGTCTAACATTGGTATTCTTATACATGTTTCTAAGTTAGCTTCTATTAATTCTTTTGGTAATCCTTTTGTTTCTTTTCCAAAAACTATAAATGAATTATCTACATAATCAACATCTGAGTGAGCTTGATTGACTTTAGTAGTTGCGAAGAAAAACTTACCTTCAGGGTTTTTTTCTACAACTTCTTCAAAGCTATCATAATACTTTATATTGGCTATATCCCAATAGTCAAGTCCGCTTCTTTTTAAATACTTATCTTCTAGAGAAAATCCTAAAGGTTTAACTAAGTGTAAGTTTGTGCCTGTTGCTGCACATGTTCTTATTATGTTTCCAGTATTTTGAGGTATCTCTGGCTCTACTAAAACTATATTTAATGACATATTTTCCCTCCTTACTTATTTAAATAACAACTATACTTACCTATATTAAAGTACGTTCAATTTTATTATGCCTTATCACTTAAAACTCTAATATTCTAAATTATATTATAACAGAAATTACGTTTATAACAATAATGCAGTCTTCTAATTTAATTCTTCATAAAAACATAAAAACCTCTTGTATTTAAAACAAGAGGTCCTATTTATTTTCTTTATAGTACTTACAATACTTTTGTATAGGACATATTTCACACTCTGGCTTTCTTGCCTTGCATATTCTTCTTCCATGAAAAATTAATAAATGATGAGAATGAGACCATCTTTTCTTAGGTATAACTTTCATTAATGGAAATTCTGTTTTTTCTGGAGTTGTCGTATTTACCATACCTATTCTATTAGCAACTCTAAATACATGAGTATCTATAGCTAAAGCATCTTGTCCAAAAGCATTACTAAGTACAACATTAGCTGTTTTTCTTCCCACTCCAGGCAACTTAATTAATTCATCTAGACTATCTGGAACTTGTCCATTATAAAGTTCACAAATTTTAATTGATGTTTCTTTTATTTTTTGAGCTTTGCTTTTGTATAATCCACAACTTTTTATTTCTTCACTAATTTCTTCTATGCTTAATTTAGCAAAAGCTTCTGGAGTATTATATTTTTTAAACATCTCTTCTGTTACCTTATTTACTCTAACATCTGTACATTGAGCTGATAGTATTGTAGCAATCAAAAGTTCAAATGGCGTAGTATAATTTAATTCACATTTAGCATCAGGATAAGTTTCTTCTAATATATCTAATATCTTATTTATATTTTTCATCTTAGACTCCCTCATTATCTTGTATATTATTTATTATTTATATTATTTTTATATATATGTGTAAAATTTTAATTATTAATCTCTATATAAAATTTAAATCTATATGTTAATTTTATATACTGTAGTATTTTGATATTCTATAAAAGGAAGTAAAATTTTAAATAATTTTACTTCCTTTTATATCTTACCCATGAAATTTATAATAAAACTAGTCTTTTAACTTCTTATTTATATTGCTAAATTCTTTAAGCCTTTCTATTGTTTTTTTCTTAACATCTTCAAAACTCATATCCGTTAAAATCTCTATAGCTTCTTTTACATTTTCTACTTCGTATATTTTAAATTTATTGTCTCTTATAGCATCACTAACTTCATCACATAAAACTAAATTTCTTCTATTATTCTTAGGTATTATAACTCCTTGTTCTCCACTTAATCCTTTTTTCTTACAAGTATAATAAAATCCCTCTACTTTTTCAGTTATTCCTCCTACAACTTGTATTTCCCCTTTTTGGTTCATAGAACCAGTAACTGCAATATTTTGCTTTAAAGGAATTTTACTTATAGAAGATATAAGTGCATATAATTCTGCTCCTGTAGCACTGTCACCATCTATTCCACCATAGTTTTGTTCAAAGCATATATATGCATTTAGAGATAATAAAAAGTCCGTTGCAAAGTTTTCAGATAGATATCCACCTAATATTAATACGCCTTTATTATGAATTGGACCACTCATGTTTACTTCTCTCTCTATATTTACTATGCCTTTATTTCCAGGGCTAGTAGTTACTGTTATTCTAGATGGTCTACCAAATGAATATTCACCCATATTTAGTACAGAGAGCCCATTTATAACTCCTACTCTACACCCCTCTGTTTCTATTAAAGTAAATCCATTTTCTAAGGATTCATCCATTTTACTTTCTATCCTGCTAAGTCTTTTCCTTCTTTCATTTATTGCTTTTTTTACATCATCTTTATCTACAAACTCTGCATTTCTAATTGTGGCATAAGCATCACCTTCAATTATAATCTCTAGTATTTTGTTAAACTGAGTAGATATTTTAAAACTATCACCTGATAGTCTTATAGAAAACTTTATAACTTCTTCTACTGCTTCATAGGTAAAATGTTTTAATTTATTTTTTTCACATTGTAATGCTATAAATCTAGCTATTCCATCTCTATTAATTTCACTTTCATCCATTTCATTATCAAAATCCACTAATATCTTAAAATACTTACTAAAATCTTTATCATAATGATATAAAAGATTATACATATAATTATCACCTATAAGAATTACCTTTACATCTATAGGTATGCTTTCTGGAGTTATAGATGTTTGCGTATCTATACTTATTTTTCTAGTTTGAATCGTTTTCTTTAGAATATCCCAAGATAACCCATATCTAAGCAGTTGATCTGTGTATAATACTAGATATCCTCCATTAGCTTTATGTATGGCCCCTGGTATAAGTTTTGTAAAATCAGTTTTTATACTTCCATTATTATAATCATATTCTGCTTTTCCAAATAAATTAGATACACTAGGATTTATTTCTGTGATTATTGGTGCTGATTCGTTTTCTTTATCTCCACCATTGTCTACAAATAAATTTACTTTATATTTTATAAAATGTTCTTTATCATATTTATCTTTTAATTCTTCTTCACTCATATAAAATAAATAAACATACTCTAATATATCTTTCCTCATATTATCTAGATATAAATTTACCTTTTCATACTCTTTATACTTTTCTTTAAGGTTATCTATATGTGGATCAATAATATACTTTGCAGTTTCCTCTTCTAGGTCAAGCAATGCATCTTTTGCTGCATCTTCTAAATCCCTTATTTTATATGCAACTTGTATTGCCATATTTTCTAACTCTCTTTTTAATTTATAGAATTCATCATCATCTACTTCTTCTCCATTTTCCTCTATTGGCATAAATACCATTCCAACTTTACTAGTTTTTAGCTTAAATCCTTTTTCTTCTCCATATTTCTTTATCTGCTTAAGCAAAGCATCTTTTTCTATTTCATACTCTTCTACAAGTTGATTTTTGCTTAATTCAAAATCTTCACTTTCAAAAGCTTCTATCAATTCATCTAATAAAGTCTCAATTAATTTCTCTATATCTTTTTTAAATATTTTCCCAGATCCCTTTCTTAATCCTATAGCTATTGGCTCTCTTGGATGCTCAAAATTATACACATAACACCAATCCTTATGTGTATCTTTTTCTAATGAATATTTTTTAAGAGCTTTCATTGCATAAGTAGTTTTTCCTGTTCCTGGTTCTCCAGCTAAATATATATTATACGCAGGGTTGTTTATTTTAAGACCTATCTCCATAGCTTCAATAGCTCTTTCTTGCCCCAATATACTTTCTAGAGGTTCTATTTCTGATGTGTTTTTATACACTAACATATGTATACCTCCTCAACTCTTTTATACATTTTATGTTGTATAGCTTGTAAAAGTTTCGTAGATATATCTATAAAAAAAGTCTTAATCTAAAAGACTAAGACTTTTCTAATATTATTTCTATATTTCTTTTTATTATTTTTTTGCCTCTCCAACTAAAAGCTCTATTTCCATATCTCCTTTTAAACTCTTTGTTTGATATTTCATCAATTTCTTCAAAATCTAAATTTAATATTAAATCTTTCATAAATTCTTCTATATGAGTTTCTTTTATATTTTTATTGTGAGGACATACTTCTTGGCATATATCACATCCAAAAATTTTCCCACTATTTTTAATTGCTTTAACTTCTTCTAAAGATAATTCTTCTTTCTTCTGAGTTATATATGATAAACACTTTCTAGGGTTCATATCATAATTTCCTAAAAGAGCATTTCCCGGACAATATTTTACACATTTTCCACATTTCATACATTCTTTATCCAATGGCTTATCTAAAGAAAATTCATAATTATTTATAATATAACCAATAAATACATAAGAACCATATTTATCTGTTATTATATTATTATTTATTCCAAAATACCCTATTCCAGACAAATAAGCTAATTCTCTATCTACTAATGGACCATTATCTACAAATATTTTATATTCAAATCCTTCGATATTCTCATCTAAATAATCGCATACTTTCTGTAATAATTCTTTCGCTACTATATGATAATCTAAACCTCTACAGTATCTAGATAAATTTGACTCTTTTTCATTATCTATATGGTATGGAAAGGCACATACTATTATAGATTTAGCATCTTTCATTATATTTTTAGGATTAATTCTGTTTTCTAAAATAGGTTCTTCCATTCCAGTAATATGTTCTTTTTCTATTCTTTCTTTTAATTTTTTTTCTAATTCATAGTTTACATTAACTCCTGTTATGCCTACTGTATCTAAGCCCAATGATTTAAAGTACTCTTTTAATTTTTCTTTATTCATAAAATTCCCTTCCATTAATTTTTTATTAGCTTTATAATATTTAAGATGTAAGGATGGTGATAAATTGATTAAATTAACAATCCCAGGTAGACCAATAAGTAAGTCTAATTTTAAACTTCACAACGTCCATGGTCAAGCATGGATGCCATCAAAAGGTAAACACTCTAAATATTTAGCCTATGAAAACATGATAGCAGGTTATATAAACCAACAATATGATGGAGAAACTATAGAAGAAGATTTAATAACTATTTTAAAATTATATTTCCCTAATAAACGTATGGGCGATTTACATAACTATCCTAAAAGTATATGTGATGGAATAGAAAAAAGTGGAATAATAAAAAATGATAAACAGTTAAAACCTGTATTATTATTTGATTTTATAGATAAAGAAAATCCTCGTGTTGAAATAGAACTTTATCCTGCTTCTGAATATGATGTTTCTTATAGCATTCTTAAAAAATAAATAGTAACATAAACTTTTTGATTTTTACTTTGATTATTTTTTCTAAAAACTATATAAGCTATAAGATTTTATATCTAAAAAGAGAACTTAATCTAAATTAAGTTCTCTTTTTATTAACCAAGTTTAGCGCATACTTCTTTTAACATTTCTCTTATTGGTAAATTATATGGACATTTAGTTTCACATAACCCACAATTTACACATTCATTAGCTTTACCAACTGTAGATGCATATCTTTCTTTTGCCCATTTTTTAAGGTTATATCTAGTATAATATCCTTCTAGTAAAAAATTGGCTGGGATATTTACTCCTACTGGACATGGTAAGCAATATTCACATCTTCTACAAAATCTTTTGCCTAATGTACTTTTTATTTCTTCTATTTTTTTATTGTCATCTTCATTTAATTCTAGATTATTAAGTACCGCACTATTTTGCTTTACCTGCTCTATACTTTCCATACCTGGTATAGCAACATCAATATAATCTTTTGATAATATATACTTAATAGCTAAAGTTGCATCATCTAGTGCTCCTCCTGCTAAAGGTTTCATTACTATTATTCCTATACCCTTCTCATTAGCTTTTTTAAATACTTCATCTGCTTGATTCTCAACTATATTATAAGGAAACTGTATAGTTTCAAATTTATCATTTTCAACTACCTTTTCTATAGTTTCTAAACTATGGCTAGTTATTCCTATATGTTTTATTTTTCCTTCTTTTTTAGCTTCTAACAAAGCTTTATATGCTTTATTATCTGCAAATATTTCATCATATTCTTCACTTTTTACATTGTGTAGTTGATATAAATCTATATAATCTGTTTTTAAGTTCTTAAGACTTATTTCTATATCATTTTTCATAGCCTCATAGTCTCTAGACATACTCTTTGTGGCTATAAAAAATTTTTCTCTTTTTTCTTCAATTGCATTTCCTATATACTCTTCACTAACTGTATATCCTCTAGCTGTATCTATAAAGTTTATTCCTTGTGCTTCAAGTTCATTTATTACTTTATTAGTCTCTTCTTGGGTAATTCTTTGTATAGGTATTCCCCCAAATCCTACTCTTTTAACCTTCATATTAGTTTTACCTAATTCTCTCAATCTACTTCCCTCCACTTAAACTTTACTATTTAGTTTCTATTATATCCCTTAGCATTTTTATTTCTTTTTTATGACCTTCATCTTCAAGAGGTGTTTCTAAGAAAAATGGTAAATCCTTTATCTTTGGATGTGTCATAAAATTAATAATAGCATCTAATCCTATTTTACCTTCTCCTATTACTGAATGTCTATCTTTCTTTTCACCAAATCCCATCATACTATCATTTAAATGTATTGTTTTCAATCTATCTAATCCTATGATTTCATCAAATTGATTTAAAACTTCATCTAAGTTATTTACTATATCATATCCTGCTGAGAATATATGGCAAGTGTCTAAACATACCCCTAGTTTTTCATTATGTTCTACACCATCTATAATTCTTTTTATTTGTTCAAACTCAAATCCTATTTCAGTACCTTTTCCAGACATAGTTTCTAAAAGAACTGTTATATTTTCATTTCCTGTTAAGGCTTCATTTAGTGCTGCTATTATCTTATTTATTCCAGCATCAATCCCTCCACCAACATGGCTGCCTGGATGGAAACATATATACTCTATTCCTAAAGAATCCATTCTTTCTATATCTTCTTTTATGACTTTTCTTCCAAATTCATATACATCATCTTTAGCAGCTGCCAAGTTCATAGTATATGGTGCATGTGCCAATAATGGGCCAAAGTTATTTTCTTTTCTTATTTCTTGAAAGTTTGCTATATCTTTTGTATCAAATTCTCTGGCATTTCCTCCTCTTGGATTTCTACTAAAGAATTGAAATGTGTTAGCTCCTATTTCGACTGCTGTTTTTGCAGCTTTTGCATATCCTTTTGCTATTGATATATGTGGTCCTATTATAATCATATTTACTCTCCTTATGTCTTTTATCATATTTTGATTTATTTTATATTTTAATTATACCCAAAAAAATAAGTATCAACAAAGGTCGATACTTATTATATGCTAATCGCTTCTTCTACTGGTATTGCCAATACTGATATGTTATATCCTATTTCATTTTCATCAGTATTTCTAGAATCTACGATTTCTTGTATTTTTATCTTAATTGCATTATTTAACTCTATAAGTTCACTTTCCGTAAGTGATATATTTTGATATTCAACTATACTTTCATCAAGCAACCTATTTCCCTCTGCTGCACTATAAAATAATTCGCTCATGTTTTCAAACTTAGATATACTAAGTTGTTCTTCATCTGTTAGTGAGAAGTTAAGAATCTTTTGCCCAATAACTATATTTTTTGCACTCGGGTAATAGTACTTCTCTACTATTCCAGATTTTATCTTTTCTTCTACTAACTCCAAAATTCCTACCTTATAAAGAGTTTTTATATGATAGTTAATTTTTGCATGAGGCTCATCTAATAATTGTGATAATTGCTTTGCTGATAGTGGTGATTTATCAAATGTTTTTAAAATGTCTATTCTTCTAGGATGTGCAATTGCTTTTATACATTCTAAGTCCCTAAGCACTAGTACTTCCTTCATTCCCCCACCCCTATAAAAAAATTGTTTTATTTATAAGATAATTATATATTAAGGACTTGTAGTTGTCAAAAAATTCTATAATTTAAAATATGTTAAGTTCTAACTTTTGAGATAATTCTTCTAGTATCTTTATACCAGCTATACTATTTCCCTTTTTATCTAGAGCTGGTCCGTATACTCCAATACCCATAGTATTTGGAACAGATGCTAGTATTCCTCCACCAACTCCTGATTTTGCAGGTATTCCAACTTTTATAGCAAACTCTCCTGATGCGTCATACATTCCACATGTAACCATAAATGTCTTAACTATCCTTGATACTTTTTCATCTATTATTCTTTCACCAGTTTCTATGTCTACACCATAAGATGCAAGATTAACTCCTATTCGTGCTAAATCTAATGTGTCAACTTCTATCGAACATTGTTTAAAGTATAAATCTAATAATTCTTCTACATCTCCTTGTATAAACCCGTCATTTCTTAAAAGATAAGCCATAGCTCTATTTCTATCTCCGGTCATTTTCTCTGACTTATACACATCATAATTTATTCCCAAGTTATCATTTTTAGCTAATTTTCTAAAGAACTTTAACATTCTTTCTTCTTTTTCTTCTAAACTAGCACCTTTTATTAAAGATGTAGTTACTATAGCACCTGCATTTATCATTGGATTACTTGGCTTTTTAGTATCATTTGTTTCTAATTTCATTATTGAGTTAAATGGATCACCACTAGGTTCTTTACCTACTTTAGAAAAAACATATTGCCAGTCATTATCCATCAACGCCATCGCAAGAACAACTATTTTAGATACACTTTGAATCGTAAATTTAGTATCCCAATTACCAGCTTTATATATGTTGTTATCTTTATCTATTACACATATACCCAGATCATCTCTTTTGGCTTTCTTTAATTCTGGTATGTATCCTGCTACCTGTCCATAATTTGTATATTTCCTATTTGAATTTAATACTTCTTCAAGAATCTTTTCCATACTTCTCCTCCTAATTTAATTACGTTTCCAAATATCTAATAAATATATAATACAGAAACCCCTGATATTCTGTCAACATCAGGGGTTTTATAGTATTAATCAACTATTTTACTTCCACCTACAAACTCTCTCAATATTGATGTTGGTGGTATATCTGATATGTCTGATAACTCAACAAAATATTGAAGAAACTTTAAAAGTCTATTAGCTTCTATATATGAACTATTTTCCTTATCAATTTCCTCTAGTAATGGTTTTGCGTACTTTTTCAATACTGCTAATTCATAAATACATGCAGAGTTAAATATTATATCCGCTTCCTCTTGATATGGGAATATATTTTTCTTCTCTCCACGTCTTACTGATTCCCACTGCATTATTGTCTTTTCTGCGCTATAACCTCTAAAATTATAATCTCTAACCATTCTTCTTATTAACCTTAAATCCGTTGTAGGTATTCTATTATGGTCATCTAAATTAATTTGAGTTAGGGCACTTATATAAATTTTAAATTTATCTTCATCTGGTATTGATGATGTTAGCATAGGATTTAATCCATGTATTCCTTCTAATATTATTGGCTGATTTTCTTTTATTTTTAACTTCTTTCCTTTTTCTTCTCTTATTCCTAATTTAAAATTAAACTTAGGTAAACTTATTTCCTTACCTTCTAGTAAATCTTTTAAATCTTTATTAAATCTCTCTAAATCTATTGCATATATAGACTCAAAATCATAATTTCCAAATTCATCTAGTGGAGTATGCTCTCTATTAACAAAGTAATCATCTAAAGATATTGATACAGGATTTAGATTATTGACTCTAAGATGTATTGATAATCTATGAGCAAAACTTGTTTTACCTGATGATGAAGGAGCTGCTATTAATATAACTCTCTTATTTTTTTCTTTTATAATATCTGCTATTTGAGATAATTTTTTCTCATGTAGAGCTTCTACTGTTCTTATAATTTCTCCATACTCTTTTCTTTCTATTACCTCATTAAGTGTAGTTACTTTACTTACTCCCATAAGCTTTGACCAATTCTCCGCTTCATGATATACACTCGATAACTTAGGCTGTTCTTTAAATTTAGTTGGTATATTTTTATTTTCTTCACTTGGACCTAATACTATTATTCCATTTTTATATGGTTTTAAATCAAATGTCTTTATATATCCCGTAGATGGTAACATATATCCATAGAAATGATTTATATGATTGTTACACTTATATATCTTTACATCATCATGTTCCTTGTATTTAAGAAGCTCTGCTTTCTCATACATTTTATTATATTTAAATATTTTTATTGCTTCTTCTTTATTAGTGTCTATTCTTTCTATTTTATAATTAGACTCTATTATATCTTTCATTTTTTTGTTTATAGCTTCTACATCTTTCTCTATCAATTCTCCATCTTTATGAACTTCACAATATAATCCCTTTGATAGAGAATGTTCTATTACTACTCGACAATCTTTAAATACTTCGTTACAAGCCATTATAAATATAAATGACACAGTTCTAAAGTATACTCTTAATCCATCTTCGCTAGTTGTATCTAAAAAACTTAATTTACAGTCTTTGTTTATACTATAATTTAATTCTCTTAGTTTGTTGTCTATAACTCCTAATGTTATGTATCCTTTATAGTCTTTATCTATTTCTTTTACTATACTTTCTAGTTTTACTCCTGGAGAATCTTTTTCTATTTTATAAACTTTTTCATTTCCTTCTACATTGATAGTTATATTTTTCATAGTAATCTCCTTTCTTTTATACTTAAAAAGAGGTATTTAAACCTCTTTTTTAATCTCTTTTATATATTCTATACTTTCCTTTATATCATGATATTTTATCTCTAATATTAAGAACTCTGGTTCTAAGTCAATGATAGTTTTAACTTCTTTTTTATCTAATATACCTTTATTTATCCCTATATGTATATCTTTCTTTCCATCATTGTCACTTAAATGAACTATTCTAATCTTGTTATGTAATTTGTCTATATAATTATCCCTATTGATTAGATTATGGCCTGTATCATAACAAAACCATAATTTTTCATTTTCTACTTTATTAAATATATATTCAAAATCATATAGTTTGTTACCTACATTTGATAAATCACCATTATTAGAATAAGTATTTTCTATTGATATATTAGCTTTCGTCTTATTTATAATATCATTTAACATACTACATGATATATCTAAATATTTTTCTCTATTTTTATCTAATCTATCAGATATAACATACCCTAGGTGAAGATTGTAGTAACAAATATTTAAATGTTTTAA
Organism: Romboutsia sp. 1001285H_161024_C4; assembly: GCF_015550185.1. Taxonomy (NCBI): domain Bacteria; kingdom Bacillati; phylum Bacillota; class Clostridia; order Peptostreptococcales; family Peptostreptococcaceae; genus Romboutsia; species Romboutsia sp. 1001285H_161024_C4. The sequence continues at coordinate 143,934 of NZ_JADNAJ010000006.1, forward strand.
TTTATAGTTCATTTCTTCTACAAATCTTACCCAAGATTGTCTAATAAATTCTATATTCTCACACAAGTTTAACTCCATAGGTAAATGAATACTTAAAGATACATTTAATTCTTTAAGCTTGTCTATATATTTGTATATCTCATCACACTCATATAAGTTATCTATACCAAGTTCTATATGTTTTATTTCATCTATCTCTTTGCACAAATTTATTGCTTCATCAAGATTATATAATAATGCTGATATACCAATTTTCATGTAATTCACCTATTTTACAGTTCCTATTTTATTAAATGGATATAACCTTATCATTACCTTACCCATTATATTTTTTTCATTTACTAACCCGACATCTTCATATCTACTATCTAAACTCTTCTCTCTATTATCTCCCATTGCAAATACTTCACCCTTTGGAACTGTCATATCTATATATCCATCTGTATAATTATCATGTATATATGGTTCATCTAATAACTTTCCATTTACATATACTTTGGAATTTTCTATCTTAATATGATCTCCTCCGGTTGCTATAACTCTCTTTACTAAGTCTTTAGGTTTTCCATTGTCTTGAAGTAAATTCGTATGGAATACTATTATGTCTCCCTTTTTTGGCTCTCCTATTTTATAAGCCATTCTATTAATTATTAAATAATCATTTTCCTTTAAAGTAGGATACATAGATTCTCCCTTAACTAAAGTAGGTCTTATAAATTGAGTTATTATAAATGCAAAAATAAGAGCAGTAGCTATTACCTTAATCCACTCTATTGCTTCTTTTTTTAATTTTTCACTCATTCTAATAATCTCCTCCTAAATTTTAATTTAGTTAATAATTGGTGTAACTTCCTATCATTTGTATAGCCATCTCATTTATATTATCATATTTATCCATTTTTATACCTAAGTCTAGTAATTCACATGCTTTAACTAAGTCCTGAACTACTTCCATGGGATTGCCATATAACTCTTCAATATCTTCTTTGCTAACCCCTTTAAATCCATGTCCAACTGGGCTTTCATGTCTAATCTTAATTAAATTTTCTAGTCTTTCTCCATTTAATATATCAACAACCTTTTCCATTCTTTTTGTTTTTTTAATATACCTATTTATATAGTTAGTCACCCCAGTTATTAGATTTCCATTATATATATTATACTTCTTTTTTAATGTATATAGAATATTTTTCTTTGATACCATATAACCATGCATATTTACTTTATATTTTTTATTTTCCTTAGTACTTACAAATATATATTTAAATAATGCTTCCTTTAATCTATATAACCTTCCCAAAAAATCAATATACTCTTCATTAACAATTTGTATCTTCATATTTTCTATGAGCTCTGATAATATGTCTTCAGGTTCTCCATTTTCTAGATTTTCTAGGTTAGAAACCAATCTTTTTATCTCTCTTCTACTTAACATCTCACTGCTCATCTTTTTTAAACTTATCGATGCTTTTTTAAAGTCAAAGTTTATAGCATACTTAGATGATTCCATTAATAGGTATAGATCTCCTTCGACTATACCAACTTCTTCTAATACATCAATTACCGCATCATAATCATATCTTTGTAAAAATTTATATATAACATACTCTTTACTTTTATCTAATGGATTCATATTTCCCTCCTAGTTGTACCTCTTTTTAATACACATATGTTTATTATTAAACTAGAAGGTTTATATTATGTAAAAAAGCTCATATTAAATATAATATATTAAGGCTTTTTTGAATAATATATATAATAATTATATTTATCTATAAATTTAAAATAAGTGTGTCTACATATATACTATAAAAAGGTACTAAGTTATAACTTAGTACCTTTTTATAGCTACTTTAGTATTTTATTCTAAGACCTTTCGGATAGTGGTTTTTTAATACTCCATTGGATTCTTTTCCCCACCCTAGTGGTATATTTTCTACTGTTACTAATACCCATCCTCTACTTTGTCCTGTATTTATGGTATTTCCTCTTAAATAATTTAATACTTCTTCATCTTGTATTGATAAATTCTCTGTATACTTAACTTGATTTGGATTTAAATAATGAGACAATGCATGTGATGGCTCAAACCTATTTTTCTTTAGTATTCCCAAATGAAGTCCATATCTTAAAACTTTTAATTTTTTAGTTTCTGGACTTTCTTCTGGCAATAGATATAAGTTTTCTCCTCTTATATCAAATTTATTTCCTATTGACTCATTTAAAAATTTCTTTTCAAATTCTCTAAAATCCTTTAATTCTGTATCTAATCTTTTAACTTTTAATTCTTTAGTTTTTATATCCTCTTCTTCATTTTTTTGTATTTTAGCTACAAAGTGACCTTCTCCTTTTATCTTGTGAGGCCATAATCTTTCCATCTCTATAAGCTTAGCATTTTCATATTCTTCTATAAACTCATTTATAACTGTTTCATTTTCTTCTTTCGCAAATGTACATGTAGAATATACTAACGTACCTCCATTTTTAAGCATCTCATATCCATCTCTTATTATTTCTCTTTGAATAGATTGACATTCTAATACTTTTGCATAGCTCCAATCACTTATAGCAACTTCATCTTTTCTAAACATTCCTTGCCCTGAACAAGGAGCATCTATTACTATTTTATCAAAGTATCCTCTAAATACCTTCTTTAGATTATTTGAGTCTGTATTTGTTATTATACAATTTTTAGCTCCAAATCTCTCTAGATTTTCTCCTAGTGCTTTTATTCTCATTGGGTTTATTTCATTTGATACTAATAATCCTGTATTATTTAGTTTTGATAGTATGTATGTTGATTTTCCTCCTGGAGCAGCACACATATCTAGAATTTTTTCACCTTCTTTAATATCCAACTTTGGCACAACACTCATAGCTGATGGTTCTTGTAAATAATATGCTCCTGCCTCATGTAGTGGATTTTTGCCGGGTCTATCTATATCTTCATCATAATAAAAGCCTTCATTTACCCAAGGTATTTGTTCTAGTTTAAATAAATTTAATTTATCTAAGTCATTTTTACTTATTTTTAATGTATTAACTCTAAGGCCGGTAGTTTTTTTATCATCATATGTTTTTATAAATTCATCATACTCATCTTTTAGTATTTCTTTCATATCACTTAAAAATCTTTCAGGTAGCTTTGTCAATTCTTATCGTCCTTCCTCGTTCTCTTTTTTCTTCTCTTAAATCTATTTTTTGAACTAATTATGTATTTATCTAATTTGTCTAAGTTTAATTTACATAAAAAAATTATATAAACCACAAACAATATAATAGACCATCTATACTCTATCATCAATATAAAATCAAAAACTCCATGTATTAAAATTGGTATTAAAACAGATAGTATTAAATATTCTCTTTTTTTAAATTTCTCTGTACTAAATTTATATTTAGATATATAGTATCCCATGGTTATTGCAAATAACATGTGAGCTGGTGTAGATATTATAGCTCTAATCAATCCAACCTCCATCACTGTGCTTTTATCTTCTTTTAAGATATATAATACATTTTCTAGTGTTGCAAATCCTAATGACAAAAACATGGAGTAAATAATTCCATCTAGTTTTTCATTAAAATATTTTTCTCTTAAAAGATTTGGAATCAATACAATTGCCTTTAATCCTTCCTCTGTCATACCTGCTACTATAAAAGATATATATATTATACTTGTATATCCTGTTAATATATCTAATTTCAATAATAAAAGCTCTACAATAAGAGCAATTATCCCCATAAATACTCCTAATAAAAAAAACTTTGCTAACCTATTTATAGGTTCTTTGTCATATTTATCTTTTAGGTATATCCAAAATATATAAGCTATAGTTGGTGCTATGGCCAATGTAAATATATTTATGTTCATATAATCACTTCTTTCTTTTTTGTATAATCTATATTATTTCCATTTTCCTTAACAAAATAAGATGTTTATTCATACTATAAAATAATAAGATACTATTTTTAAGGGGTGATTGCATGCAAGATGGTTTCTTAACGGTTAGTGTTATAGATAGCAATACTAATCAACCAATAGAAAATGCTACTGTTAATATCTACTCTATTCCAGAGTCAGAGCAACGTTTAACTAAAGTTTACGAAAACTTAAAAACAGACTCTTCTGGTCAAATCACAGGTTTAACACTAGATGCTCCAGATGTAAATTATTCACTAGATCCTTCTTCACCTATAAGACCATATAGCATTTATTCTGTTGAGGTGTCTAAAGATGGTTATGAAACAGTTTTAATAGACGGTACGCAGATCTTAGCTACTGTAGAAGCTCGACAAACAGTTCCTGTTAATTTAAAAACTAGATCTAGAAATTCTTATTCCAGACAAAATGAACAAGTATTTGATATTCCAGACCATACCCTATATGGAGATTATCCGCCTAAAATCCCTGAAAGTAGTTTAAAACCTCTACCACCTCCTACTGGGTTTGTTGTTCTTGATAATCCAGTAGTTCCAGAATTTATAGTCGTTCATGATGGAATGCCTGAAGATACTTCAGCTCCTAACTATTGGATACCTTTTAAAGACTATATAAAAAACGTAGCTTCTTCTGAAATATATTCTACGTGGCCTGAACAAACTATTTATGCTAATGTAATAGCTATAGTTTCATTCACTTTAAATAGAGTATTTACTGAATGGTACAGAAATAAAGGCTATAGCTATACTATTACTTCTACTACTGCTTTTGACCATAAATTTATTAATAATAGAAACTTCTTTGATACTATTAATGTTGTAGTTGATGATATATTTAATACTTTTATAAAAAGACCACCTACCTCTAGACAGCCCCTTTTAGCTCAATATTGTGATGGTGTAAAATCTCAATGCCCAAATCAAATGACTCAATGGGGAAGTAAATACCTTGGAGATGAAGGTAAAGACTATGAAAGTATATTAAGATCATTTTATGGTGAGCAAATAATCTTTGAAAAAGCACCTATCGTAAGTGGTGTTCCTATATCTTTCCCTGGCCAAATTTTACAAGTAGGTTCTAATAATAACTATGTTAAAACTATTCAAAACCAACTTAATGCAATCTCTAATTCATACCCTCTAATACCTAAAGTTAAAGAAGATGGCATTTTTGGAGAATCTACTGCTGAGGCTGTTAAAGTATTTCAAGGAATTTTTGGCCTACCTAAAAATGGTATTGTTGATTTTAAAACATGGTACGAAATATCTAGAATATATGTAGCTGTAACTAAAATAGCTTCTTTAAATCCTACAATATAGATATAAAATATATTTCTAAATAATAAAAGCTTTACTGATTATGATCTAATTTTTATTAGATATAAATAGTAAAGCTTTTTATTATTATCTATTTTAGTATTTCTAAGTATTCTTCTTTTAACATATGACTTATTATACTATTATTTATTTTAAATTCTGGTATCCCTGCTGCAAATGGTGCAATTTTATATAAATCAAAGTAAATAACTATATTATTGTCCTCTATATAAAACTTATTGTCTTTTTCTATTGATTCAAATTGATATATACCTTCATACTCCTTATTATTTTTAACTAATTCCTCTATTTGCCTTCTAATCTCATTATTTATTACTTTTATATAATCTGAGTTTGGCTTAAATAAATCGCTTAATTTTAATATTTTTCCACTTCTCATGTCTATATTATAACTTATATCTTCATAGTCTTCATGAGCTCCTCCACTATATTGATGGTAAGTTACTTTTATACTTAATATATCATCACTATTTTTTTTAACTTCATAATCCACATTTGCAACAAATTTATCTTTTGATACATCAACATTATCAAAATAGTTTTTAGCGCTCTCATAAACTTTATTATAAAAATCCATTATATCTTTTCTAATTTTATAATTTAATTCTTTATCTATATCCTTATTTGAAGATATTATTATAGGAATATTTAATATACTATTTATATATTTATTATTTTGAGTAATTGTTTGCGTATCTACATTTGCAATTATATTTTTTGTGTTTATTGATTTTACCTTGTTATTAAAAACATCATATGGAACTTTAAATTCATATTCTCTCATCTTACCATCTTTATTTTGGTCCAATATTATTGATAATCCCCCGTCTACAATTATAAAATTAGTTTCCTTATCTATAATTACTAGATTTTTGTCTATATCTATTTTATTTTCATCTATAGTCTTATTTATATAAGATTTTATTAATTCTTTATAGTTTTCATCTTCTCCTAAAAGATTATCTATATATATTCTTTGCCCTGTCTTTAAATCAAAAACATAACTTTCTTTGTTGGTTGAAAATTTATTTTTTCCACTTTTAGTTTCTTTTACTATAACTATATTGATTACATCTTTACTTTGAAACGCTAAATTATATTCTAATAATATATTAGTTTTTTGTTTATTATTTTGTAATTCTATATCTTGCCTCTTATGATTTATATAACTATTTATATTATTTCTGATAAAAGAATTAATGTACCTTTCAGCATTTTTATTATCACAATATAATTTAGGCATTCTAACTGTTATTGATAAATTTTTACATTCTATTTTACTTCTTTCTTCAGTAACCTTTACTGTTTTTATACTATCTACTATGTTAGCTTTTACTTTACTTGATATATCTACTAACTCAGTATTATATAAAAGTATTAAAGATAGTAATGCTATACATATTAATGACATAAATACTCTTATATTTCTTTTTTTATTCATTTATAATTCCTCCAAAACATAATTGCATTACTATGTTTTGAATTTATTATATTTTTATTCTACTAAAAACTTTTTAATTTTGATTTATTTGCCATTGCTAGTATAAGCCCTAGTGCTATAGATGCAAATGCAGACACTATAACTTGATATTGTGGTTCAAATAAAAATACAATCGTATGGCAAGGTATCCAGAAAAATGGTATAGTTTTTAACACTGTGAAATCAATGTACGTATACCAGTCGATTTTATTTGTTATATCTCTAAGACTTACTCTTCCTCCATTTTTATAATGTCTTATATCTATGTACGTATCTGTACACTTATGAAATAAAAATACTGCTGGTGATTGTAATATATTCATAATCGCACTTGTCAAAAATGCATGTGCAAAAATAGACTCTTTAAAAGGAAGCTTTCCCATCTCTTGAGCAGCCTCTACACCTTTAGAGAATACTGGCAATCCTAATGTTATAACAATACCTATTACACCCCAAATAATCGCTCTAAACATAACTCCATTTGGTTGCTTCCAGTACCCATAACTTATTCTCATACCTAGTAACTCTCCCATTGTAGCTAAGACCGCAAATTTAATAAATCCACTTACATATGGATACTCTCCTGTTACAGTAATGAATAAATCCCTACTAACTGGTATAACTAATATAAGTATCCAGATAAGAAGAATTCCTCCCCATATAAAATCCCCTTTTTTCATTAATGTCCCCCCTTGATATACTTTACATTTACTTAGTATATTTTCTTCATTAAGTATTAATACTCCTCTAATTTACACAATTTGCTATATCATAATTTGACTATATTAATACAACTTAATATATATTTAAAAATATATGACAAACTATCTTAAAGAATATAATCAATATACTTTTTATAAAATACAAAAGAGTATTGAATTTAATTCAATACCCTTTTGTATAAAAAAATATTTTACTTACTTTCTAATTTTTCGTATAAATCTATAAACTCTTCTGCTAACTGCTGAAAATTCATGGCATTCATCAAATGATCTTGTGCATGAACTAATAAAACACTCACTTCTGTTTTGCTTCCATTAGCCTCACCTTGTATAAGCTCTGTTTGGAATCTATGAGCTTTAGTTATTACTTCCTTAGAATTTTTCATAGTTTCTCTTGCTGCTTCTATATTCCCCTTTTTAGCTTGGGCTATTGCTTCAAAAGCTAATCCTTTTGCGTCCCCTGCATATCCTATTATGCCAAATGATATTTCAAATATTTTTTCATCCATTTAAAAAACCTCCTAAATGTCCCTGTAACTACTCAATTCAAAGTTATCATTTAAATACTTTTTAACTTCCTCTGATGTCAATATCTCATGCTCTTTTGTTCTTTGCATTGCATAAGATGTAGAGTTTAAAATATATGCATCTAAGTATGCTGGATGAGTCATTATATCTAAAGCGTCATATTCTTTTAAAGTATTTATATTCTTCTTAAAGTAATCAATTTCCACATTATCACTATAAAAAGTATCTAACATAGGTACTACTTTTGAATATTCTAGATTATATTCAAATCCACCTCTTATTGGTAACTTATACTTTTCTATTATCCTTTCAATAACTGGCTGTAGTTTCTTTAAAGTATGAACATGGTGATGACTATCAAGATGAGAAATTTCAGTGTATTTCTTTACTTTTTCTATTTGAGCACAAAGTTCTTCATAAATTTCATCTAAGTTCATCTTATCTATTACATCATTAGTGATTCGCCTAAAAAATCTTCCATTTCCGTCTACTAGGCTTTCCAAATTAGGAAGTACTGGTCTATTACAACTAATAGTCATATGGACTCCACATGCCAAACCTGGATTTTCCTTTAAAAGTTTCATAGCATGCTCAAATCCTGGCATATTAGCCATAACTGTTGTAGATTTTACTACTCCTTCTTTATACGCTGATATTATCCCGTAATTTACAGCTTTACAATATCCAAAATCATCTGCATTTACTATAAGTTTAGTCATAAATTTCACCTACTTATTAAATTGAGGTAAGTACTCTTTATGAGCCTCTAACATCTCATCTAATATAGTTTTTGCTAAATCATCTGAAGGTATTAATGGGTTGATACAAAGTGCTAATAATGCACTTTCGTAATCTCCATATACGGCTGCTTTGGCTGCCAATATTTCAAAAGATTTTATATCACTTACTAAACCATCAGTACACTGCGGAAGATATCCCATTGATAAAGGTTTTGGTCCTTCGCTAGTTATTACACTACTAACTTCAACAGCTTGATCATCTCTAAAGTTTCTTATGGCTCCATTATTTAATGTATTAACTACTTGTATATCCCTTTTATCATTGTATATAGAACTTATTAAGTTACAAGCTGCATCACTATAATATGCTCCTCCCCTTTTCTCAAGTTGAGGTGGTTTTATGTCTAAACTTTCATCTTTATAAAGTTCAAATAGTTGCCCTTCTAATTCTTTAACAACTTGACCTCTTGCTTTACCTTTTTTAAATTCTTCTAATTCTTCATCTAGCATCTCTTTAGTTTTATAATAATATCTATGGTATGGACAAGGTATAGCACCTAAAGCTTTAACAAACTCTGGGTTAAAATCTATTGCCTTTATATTTTCCATACTTATTTTAGAACTTACAAACTTATCTATTGCTTCCTTTGTGACATCTTTGCCATCCAAAATAACATTAAGCCCATATACCATATGATTAAGTCCAGCAAAATCCATATATATTCTATCACTTTCTACTTCAAATAACTTTGCAACTCCATTTCTAACACCTATAGGAACATTACATAATCCTACATAGTTTTTGAAGTTTGTGTATTTAAATACTGCTTCAGTTATTACACCTGTTGGATTTGTAAAATTTATTAACCATGCATTTGGACATAACTCTTCTATATCTTTTATTATATCTAGTATAACTGGTACAGTGCGAAGGGCTTTAAACAGCCCTCCTGCACCATTAGTTTCTTGACCTATTACTCCATGTGATAAAGGAATACTTTCATCTTTTATTCTAGCATCTAATAATCCAACTCTTAATTGAGTTGTTACAAAATCTGCACCTTTTAAAGCTTCTCTTCTATCTAATGTAAGGTTAATTTTAATATCTAATCCAGATTTTTTAATCATTCTCTTGGCAAGATTACCTACTATTTCTAATTTTTCTTTCCCTGCTTCTATATCTACAAGCCATAGTTCTTTAACTGGTAGCTCACTATATCTTTTTATAAATCCTTCTATTAATTCGGGGGTATAACTTGATCCTCCCCCTATTGTAACTATCTTAAGACCTTTTTTCATAATCTTCTACCACCCAATCTCTATGATTATTAACTAACCTTGTTGTTTAGCTAATCTTTTTTTTGCCATTCTTTCATCTGCAACTACAAATGGTAAATATATAACAACAGATATTATTAAGTTAACTGCTGCTAATGCTCCACCAGTCCAATGCCCTGTAGCCATTATTCCACTAAATATTGGAGGAGTTATCCAAGGAATTTTTGCCATTAAAACTGGTGCTACTATCCCACTGGATATAGCTAAGTATGAAGTTATTGTACATAATACTGGCGCTAGTACAAATGGAATCATGTATATTGGATTTAATACTATTGGCATACCAAATATCATAGGCTCACTTATATTGAAACATGCTGGTGGTCCACCTAAAGCTATCATTTCTTTACGTCTTCTACCTGCTATTATTAATGCTATTATTAATCCAAGTATCATCCCTGAACCACCTAAGTATACAAATGCATCTAAAAATGCTCCTGCAAATACATGGTAACCTTCTGTTGCTCCTGCTGATGCTAACTCAGCATTTTTACCACCTAATTCCATTAATATTGGCTCTACTGCAGGAAGTGCTATGTTTGCACCATGTAATCCAAATATCCATAAAACATGGATAAACAATACTGTAAACACAGCCCCTCCTAAAGAGTCAGCCATACCAGTTAAAGGTTTCGATAAATATGTTGATAATAAATCATTTATAAATAATCCGTTTGATAAAAGTTTTACTATTATACCTATTATACCTACTATAAATAACGCTATTACTCCTGGTAATAATTTTGCAAATGATCTAGAAACTGCTGGTGGTACACCATCTGGCATTTTTATAGTTAACCAAGTTACTTTAGATAATCTTACATAAATTTCTGTTGTTACTAGTGCTACTACCATAGCAGTAAATAGTGCATTAGTTGACACATAACCCCAAGGTATAAACCCCCACCCTGAAACTGCCTCTCCTGCCTCAGTTACTATGTCTGCAGTTTGAGGAGATAACACTAAAAATCCACATAATGCTAGAAGTCCTGCTTGTAAACCATTTGCTTCATATGATTTTGCTAAAGAATAGGCTACTGACACAGCTAAAAATAATGACATCATTGCAAGTGATCCCCACCATAAATCGCCTCCAAGTGCAGATATTTGTTGACCAACTGTAGTGTTAGCTAACATATCTTGGTAAGGTTTTAATGGTAAGTTTTTTATAAGTGATCCAAATGCCCCAACCATAGTTACTGGTACCATAGCAATGAAACCATCTCTTATTGCTACTAAGTGTCTTTGTGAGCCAACCTTAGATGCTATTGGAACTAAATGTCTTTCCATAAAGTTCATTAATGCTTCCATTTTGATTATCCCCCTTTTTAATTTACTTTGAATTATATAACTCCATTGCTCTATCTAATACAGCTTTACCATTACATGTTCCATAGTGCATCATATTTATAACCTCTACTGGTACATTGTGTGGCTTAGCCATCTCTGTCGCTTTACCTAATATATATCTAACTTGCGGTCCTAATAATAAAACGTCACAATTTCCTATTTCCCTATCTAAGTTAACTTCTGATATAGCCCATATTTCTGCCTCTATATCTTTTTCCTTTGCTGCAGCCTCCATTTTTGTAACTAGTAAACTAGTTGACATCCCCGCTGAACAAGCTAACATTATTTTTACCATTTTTTGTACCTCCCCAAAATATATTTTATTAAAATTTAAATGTCTATACATTTATTATATATTAAATGTATAGACATTTCAAGAAAACATTTTCACACTATATGTATTTTTATTTAGATATAGCGTTAACGGTTAAAGTATAACCATAATGGTATGTATGAGAGTATTCAAATGCTTCACCGTTATCAAGTCTGCAAACTTGCTTTATATATAATAACGGTTCTTTTCTATCCAATTTTAGATTTTCTTCTAACTCATCATTAGATATGACAGCCTCTACTTCTCTTTCTGATATAGCTATCTTACGTCCGCTAACTTCTTCAACATATTCATATAAAGAACCCTTGCAGTGAGTTTCATTTATATTTGGAAATAGTTTATCTGGCATATATGTAATCATATACGATAATCTCTTATCATTTGCTAGTCTAACTCTCTTTATCTCCCAAACATAATCACCTTCACTTATATTTAGCTTTTCAGAAATTTCATCATCTGATTCTATTTTTTCTAAACTAACTAATATACTTGATACTTTATATCCTTTGCTATTCATCTCTTTTGTAAAACCACTTATAGAAGATATATTGTCATATACCTTACTTCCTAAAACTATACTTCCTATACCCCTCCTCCTTGCTATATATCCATCTTTAACTAGATTATTAAGTGCTGATCTAACAGTCATTCTTGTTACATTAAATTCTTCGCATAATTGATGTTCTGATGGTATTAAATCTCCTTGATTTAATTTTCCTGAATTAATTAATTCTTTTACATAGTTCTCTATTATTTTATATATAGGTTGACCCATAACTTTCCTCCCTCGGCTTTAGACATGAACTTATTGCCTATTTAATTGTATATACATTTAATAATATATTAATTTGTAACTTTTATAAACTCTTTTGATATAATTTTTATAATAACACTCCTTTATTATATCTTTTATATAGTCTTTGGTTAATATTTCAAATCAAATTATTCAAAGTATACAAAGTTTTTAATTGCTTTACACTTAAAATAAGACCACCTAAATTTATAGGTAGTCTTATTGATATAATCTATATTAAGCTTTTTTTAACTTAACAACAGTTTCAACATGAGGTGTATTTGGGAACATATCCATACATTTAACTAATTCTACTTCGTATCCATAGTTTTTAAATTCAACTAAATCTAATACTAATGTCTTTGGATTACAAGATATATATATTATTTCCTTAGAATCAAATCCACATATATCTCTTATAGCATCTTTGTGTACACCTGGTCTTGGTGGGTCAACTATTATTAAATCTGGCTTTTCTTTTAATTTGTTTACTGTTTTAGCAACATCTCCTGCTATAAATTCACAGTTTGTTAAACCGTTTAATTTTGCATTTTGATTGGCAGCTGCTACAGCTTCTTCTATTATTTCTATACCATAAACTTTCTTAGCAGATCCTGCCATAACTTGTCCTATAGTACCAGTTCCACTGTATAAGTCAAATACTACCTTGTCACTGTGGTCTCCAACAAACTCTCTAGCTATAGAGTAAAGCTCTTCTGCTCCTTTAGTATTTGTTTGGAAGAATGAGAATGGAGATATTTTGAATTTTAACCCTAATATTTCTTCTTGTATATAATCTCTTCCATAAAGAACTCTTAATTCATCACAATTTACTGCATCTGCTAATCCATCATTTATAGTGTGTAGTATACTTACTAATTCTGCATCTAAACCTAAATTTAAAAGCATGTTTTTATACTCAGTCATATCAAAGTCTAGTTGAGAAGATGTAACTATGTTTACCATCATCTCTTTAGTATTTATACCTTTTCTAACTACAAGGTTTCTTAAGTATCCTTTGTGATTAAATGTTCTGTAATATGGTATTTGCTTTTCATTAAAGTAATCTACAGTAGCTTTTAATATATTTATGAAGTCTTGGTCTACTAAATAACATCCATCAACAGTTATTATATCTATATGCTTTCCTTTTTTGTGAAGACCTAAAGATAGTGGACCATCTTTAACCTCATCTCCAAAAGTATATTCCATTTTATTTCTGTACATTCTTTGCTCAGGACTTCCTTGTATTCCTAAGAATTTGAATCCAAATAACTCTTGTTGTAAGAATAAATCCATTACTTGTCTTTCTTTTATTTGAAGTTGTTTTTCATAAGGAACTGATAATATACTACATCCTCCACATTGATTGAAATGTTTGCATGGCTCTTCTGTTTCTAGCGGTGAGTTTTCTAGAAGTTCTAGCATTTTAACTTCAGCTTTTTTACTTCTAGCTTTTTGGACTACTGCTTTAACTTTTTGTCCAGTTATTCCGCCCTTCATATATATATCTTTTCCATCATATAAACTTACAGAAGTTCCACCGAACTCCATTTTATCTATTTCAAACTCTATTATGTCTCTTCTTTTCACTAAAACTACCTCCGCTCAATTGTTATCTTTCTTCTAATAATTTTATTTCATCTTCTGTTAATTCTCTATATTCTCCTAGCTCTAGATTTTTATCTAGCTCTAATTTTCCCATAGACAGTCTTTTTAAGTATACTACTTTTTTACCTACACTCTCAAACATTCTTTTAACTTGGTGGAATTTTCCTTCATGTATAGTAAGTTCTATTTCTGATATTTCATCACTCTTTAATATTTTAAGTTGTGACGGCATAGTTTCATATCCATCATCAAGCGTAACTCCTTTTGAGAAAGCAACTACATCCTCTTTTGTTACAATTCCTTCTATTTTAGCATAGTAAGTTTTTGGTACATGCTTTTTTGGTGATAATACCCTATGTGCAAGTTGTCCATCATTTGTTAATACCAATAGCCCTTCTGTATCTTTGTCTAACCTACCTACTGGAAATGGTTCAAAAACATAGTATGATGAATCTATTAAGTCTAATACTATTGGGTCATGCTTATCAAAAGTCGCCGATATATATCCATCTGGTTTATTTAACATTATGTACACAAATTCTCTATAGTTTACTTCTTCTCCATTAAAAAGTATTTTATCATTTTCTGGGTCAACTTGAATCCCTGGATTATTTATATTTTTTCCATTTACAGATATCATACCTTGCTTACAGTATTTTTTTATTTCCGCTCTACTACCATATCCTATATTAGAAAGTATTTTATCTATACGTAATTTTTTAGCCATTAAAAATGTTCTCCATTTTCATAGTATTTTTCCTTTTCAAAAACAGTAAATGCTAAATCCATACTTTCTACTTTTAATCCATCCCTTATACTATCTGTTATTATTTTAGCTACTGTGTCTTGGACTTCTTGTCCTCTATCAAACCAAGCTACTTCCACAAATGGATATACATCTGCTATTTTTCCGTCTCTTATTGCTACAGATTTTATACATTCTATTTCAAAATAATCTCTAGGACATTTTACTGCTTCCACTAATTTATCTATCATATTTTCACTTATTTTACATATATCATTTTCATTTATACCTCTTACTTTTATTTGTGGCATATATAATTCCTCTCTTTTCTTAAAATTTATTTAGTTATAGATATTATTATACTTTTAATTACTAGTTATTACAATTTACTATGTACTTTTTTTGTATTAGGGTTATAATATTAATTGATGGGTAAATTTTATATTTGATTATTTTTAATAATTAATTGTATGGAGGGTTTATATATGTTAGTTTCAGCTAAAGACATGTTACAAAAAGCTAGAGAAGGAAAATACGCAGTAGGTCAATTCAACATAAATAACTTAGAATGGACTAAGGCAATATTATTAACTGCTCAGGAAAACAATTCTCCAGTTATATTAGGAGTATCTGAAGGTGCTGCTAAATATATGTGTGGTTTTAAAACTATAGTCAATATGGTTGAAGGAATGATGGAAGAATTAAACATAACTGTTCCAGTTGCTGTTCATTTAGACCACGGAAGCTACGATGGAGCTAAAAAAGCTATGGAAGCTGGTTTCTCTTCAATAATGTTTGATGGTTCTCACTATCCAATCGAAGAAAATATAGCTAAAACTAAAGAAATGGTTGAATTAGCTCATGCTAAAGGTCTTTCTTTAGAAGCAGAAGTTGGTTCTATAGGTGGAGAAGAAGACGGTGTTGTTGGTGCTGGTGAAGTTGCAGATCCAGCTGAATGTAAATTAATAGCAGATTTAGGAATAGATATGCTAGCTGCTGGTATAGGTAATATACATGGTAAATATCCAGAAAATTGGGCTGGATTAAACTTTGATGCTTTAGCTGCTATAAATAATGCTACAGGAAACATGCCATTAGTATTACACGGAGGAACTGGTATACCTGCTGAAATGATACAAAAAGCTATATCATTAGGTGTTTCTAAAATAAACGTTAATACTGAGTGTCAATTAGCATTTGCTGATGCTACTCGTAAGTATATAGAAGCTGGTAAAGACTTAGAAGGTAAAGGATTTGACCCTCGTAAGCTTTTAGCTCCAGGGTTTGAATCTATAAAAACTACTGTTAAAGAAAAAATGGAATTATTCGGATCAATAAATAAAGCTTAATTCCTTTTAAAAATTAAATGAAAAGAGCATCTTTGTATACAGATGCTCTTTTTTATTTCTATATTAATCTTTTATATTATTTATAATCCTTAGCTATAGAATTTTGATGCTCCTACTAACTGTCTTTTTCCTACTATTTTAGATAGGTTAGCTAATGATGCTATTTTTATATCCTTGAAGCTAACTAAAAATACAAATTTAAAATCTGTAAAAGATTCATCTATATTATAAATATCAAAGAAACATCTTACATTATCAAATAAATATTTATCCTGAAGTTCTTCTTCAATTTCATCTGTAGCATCTTTTAAATATGCTCTTACATCTTCAAATAATACTTGGAAATAGCTTTCGTCTAAGTCTTCTCCTATTTCATCTAGTACATCTTCTATATCTTGCATATTAAATACATCTTGAGACAGTTTGCAGTCAAATGCCATTATACCATCTTGATTAATTGTATTTGATATATCTCTTGTATATTCTATATCTGGTCTTATTTTGATGATTTCTTTAACATCATTGCTATTTATGCTTATATTGCCTTTTCGATTTTCTACTTTTAATTCGACCATAAGACCACCTCCCCCTATAGTATTGCTATGTTTACTTGTACAATTCTATGAATTTATCTATATCTTTCCAAGTGTCTACTCTTGTTATATTATCATGTTCTACACCTTGATTATAGTTGGTATTTATTAGTAGTATTTTCATACCTTCACTTGCAAGTTGCATTGCATTTGATGGATTGTCTTCTATAAATATATTGCATTCTAATTCTTTAGCTTTAGCTATTTTATCGTGACTACCTAATAAGTGAACATCTATATCAGAAAATCCTTTATCGTTTAACCATCTTGTAGTTATCTCTGTAAGACTTTTATCTCTTGCCGTTACAAAATATAAGTTGTGGCTATTAGCTAACCACTTTTCTATAACGTCCTTAGCATATTCTACTATTTCTGCTTCTTCATAAGAATGCATACAGCTACTATGGAATTTATTTAATATTTCATCCATGGTATCACCATATAATTGTTCCCAGTTATAAGTTACACATTCTTCTTCTTTTATATTTTTATTATATATCTCATTTAAGTACGGAATAAAATGATATGGACTTGTTATAGTTCCATCTATATCTATACATATATTTAATCTTCCCATACATACCTCCCTGATTAACGTTATAATCGAAAATTATATCATATGTTATATTATAAATCAAAATTTATGCATTATAGTATATTTAAAGCTTATCATAAAAGATAAGCTTTTGTTATTTTATATTTAGACTTAGCTTATCTATTCTATCCTTAAAATTTGCTATGTGCTCATCAGATAAGCTTAAATACTCTGTTATTTTTCCAATATATTTTGGATTCTTACTTTCTACTAAGTTTATAGACTCGTTCATAGCCTTTTCTCTTAGCTCATAAGCCTTTTTAACATCATCTCTTGCATTGCTTAGTATTGTAGTATATTGTTCATCTGAAAGACTAGGTATATCCATACTTTCATAAAGTTCTATAACTTCTTTACATTTTTTGCTGGCATATTTTAAGTCATTTTCTATAGTCGGTAATTTTTTTATACTCTCAGATATATTTTTTGTATAAGGAATACAATCCCTCATAGGAATTAATGCTTTTCTTTCTATATTGTAAATTTCTTTTTTGAAATCACTAATTATTTCTTTATCAGTTTTTTTAATAACTTCTACTTCTTTATCCTGATTTAATTCTACTTCTTTTGATTCTAGTGCTACTTCATTTGATTTATCTCCTTTACTTTCATACACTTCACTGTCTTGCTTATCTACTTTATAAATTTCATCAATATTCTCTTCTTTGCCTACATTATCCTTATATTCGTATGGCTCATCATTAACATAACTGTAATAATATATAGCTTCTCTGATTTTATTTAATCCACTCATATAAAGATTTGTTGCTACTATCATTGTAACTAATACAACATAAATACTACTATATATGTACGATCTTCTCAAATTTTTATAATTTCTAAATAATATTATCAAGGGGATAAGATACAAAAATAAGAATACTAATATCCATCTCATCATTAACATCTCCTTCTTTTGTATATTTAAACAAAAATCCCCCAATTTTCATATTTTAACCATATATAATAGTATTTACAATTTTAAGATTATTAATCTAATATTTTTATTAATTTAAAATCAGTGTAATCACAAGATGCTAATATATATTCAATTCCATTTCTTACACCTCTTAATCCCATTTTAAATGATTCTTTTCCGTGCAAGTGTCCATATATAACTTTTTCAACTTTATATTCTTCATATAATTTAGTGAATAACGATTCTTCAAGTTTATCATTAGTAGGAGGATAGTGAGTGATAACTATAAATTTAGTATGTCCTTTCTTCTTAGCAGCTTCTAAAGATATTCTTATCCTATTTTCTTCTCTCTTATATATTTTAGCGTCATTTTCATCAAACTTAAAATCATTCGGACATATCCATCCTCTTCCTCCACAAATAGCATAATCTTTGTATTCATAGAAATTAGTTTGTAAAAAGTTCATATTATCATACTGCTTATTTAATGCTGTTACAGTAGTCCACCAATAATCATGATTGCCTTTTATAAATATCTTTTTCCCCGGCAAATTATCTATTATATCTAAATCACTTCTTGCTTCGTCTAGATTTATTCCCCAAGAAGTATCTCCTAATACTAATACTAAATCTTCATCACTTACTTTCTCTTTCCAGTCTTCTATTAACTTTTCCTCATGACCTATCCAATTCTTTCCAAAAACATCCATAGGCTTATTTACTGATGTTGAAAAGTGTAAATCTCCTATTGCATATAAGTTCATGTCTTTTTTCCTTTCTTATGTAACTTTTCTTATATATTCTATATTAATACCTATAGTTTAAATTTAAATTCAATTACTATACTATTATATAAAGAAAGTTATCCATGAATATGGATAACCTCTATCTAACTTTATTATTGTTATTGTAAAATTCTAATAAATTATCTACCTCACTTTGAAGATGTAATATTTCTTCTATATCTTGTTCATTATCTATTTTATCTAGCCTTCTTTGATATATAAGCGCTTTATGTGTTTCTCCTAGATTATATAATTCTTGAATCTTACTAAGTACATCTCTTACTGTAACTGATTTTACCTGGCACATAACTTGAGCTTTCATTATATCTTCTCTTATCTCGCTCATTTCTTGATCTAATAGGAATGCTGCATCAGATGCTCTTCTTAATCTAACTGCTAATTCCTCTGGTATGTAATGTTCATATTTATATTTTAAAGAATGTTCTATAGTTGCCCAAAAGTTCATAGCTAAAGTTCTTATTTGGATTTCACACAATATTTCTTTTGAACCTGCTATCGTATTTATAGGATATTTTATTATAACATGATAACTTCTGTATCCACTATCCTTAAAGTTTTTTATATAATCTTTTGCATATACTATACTCATATCACATCTATTTTGTATAAGTTCAACTACTGTATATATATCTTCTACAAACTTACACATTATTCTTATACCTGCAATATCTTCCATCTCACCCTCTATATCTTCAATTCCTAGGCGCTTTGATTTAGATATTATAGAAGCTATTTTTTTAGTCCTTCCTGTTACAAACTCTATAGGACAGTATTCTCCTTTTGCTAAGAATTCTTTTCTTATATTCTTAAACTTAACTTTTAATTCTTCTACTGCATGGTCATAAGGTGTTAGTATTTCATCCCATTTTTCAAATTCCATCGTACTCACCCTTTATCTTATTTTGAGTCTTTTTTAACATATCTATTTTAGCATAATTTATTTTTTTTTGGTACAATAAAGCAATTCTCCATCATTTAATATATAGTCTATTTCATCTAAATCAGCTAAATAGCTTATCATCGAAACTAAAGATGACTTAAAAAAATGATATTCTTTATAATTGCACTTTAAATTATTATCTATTATAATTTTTTTTAATAATTCTTCTAACGTTATTGGTACATTTAAATCTTCTCTTACTTTATTTAAGTACTTATCAATAGCATTTAAATGCATTTCTGTTATAAACTTAGAATCTTTTTTACTTATTACTTCTTTACTATGCCCTAAGACTAAATAATCAAAATCTATTTCTTTTAATTTCATTATTGAGTCTATTTCTTTCTTTATATCATACAAAAATAAGAAATCATACTTTTTAAGCATATCTAAGCCTATTAGAAGGTCTCCAGTAAATAAAACTTTATCTTTAGTTAATATTCCTATGCTTCCTTCAGTATGTCCCTTTAAATCTATTATTTCAAATTCTTCATTATTTAATAACAGACTTCCTTCTTTTGCTATTTTATCTACTTTTATTTCATCTAATGATTTATTTTTTAATTTATCCACAAAAAATCTATTATATTTACCACCCATTATATATTTGCCAAATAGATAAGGCTTTTCTATATATAATTTAGCTTCATCTGATGATAATATACAAATATCATTATAATACTCTTTAAATTGGTTACACGCTCCATAATGATCATCATGTTCATGTGTATTTATTATAAAATTTACCTTGATATTTTTTTCTTCTAACATATTTATAATTCTCTTAGGTCTTGAACCAGCTAACCCAGGATCTATTATCAAAGCTTTATTATCATCAAAAATATAAACACCAGTGTTAGTTCCACCCTTTATATAAAATGTGTTTCCTTTTATTTTTTTAAGCTCCATTTAATCACCTAATTATAATAGTATCTTTTTTAATCTTTTTAATGCTATCTCTCTTACCTCTTCATCTTTTGATAATCTTATTTTTATATTGTAAGCAGTATCATCTTTTAATAAAGCTTCTATAAAATATTCAACTATACCTCTATCTTTAAAATCTATATCTATAATACCTTTAGAATATAACTTAGAATCTAGTATCATTAGCTCATCTGCAAAACTTAATCTAGTCGATTTATCTAAATATCCATTTTGGGGTTTAAAATCCTCACAGTATTTTATTTTGTAATTAACAACTTTTTCACTTATATCAAATCCATACTTTGATTTCATAAGATCACTATATTCTCTATTCCTTTTAGTTATATTTGATAAATTTTTATTATAATCCTCTTTTTTCCAATGACCAAAAATTCTACAATTTAGTGGCCTCACTTCATATATTAAACATCTGTTATTTTCATCTTTAAATGGACACGCACTCTTTTTAGTAAATTCTAAAAAATAGTAGTCTATAATTTTACTTAAACTTGTCTTTCTTAATTCATCTTTGTCTAATAAGTAGCTATATATATTAATAAATTCAATTAAATTTATACCTACTGATTCCATACAACAATTACCACAGCCAGTACAATCTCCACTTGGTAGTGATTTGTAAGTATCATTTAACTTATCAAACAGCTCATTTTCCTTACAATAATTTATACAATTTAAAATATCATTTCTATTTATACTAGCCATTATTATTACTCCTTGTTATAATTATTAGGTTAATACAAAAACTTATTATATCACACTTTTTATTAGTGTGATACGAATTAGTTAAGTGAAGAAAAATATTTACTTAAGAAATAAATATTCAATTTAACATACAGGAGGTAATCATGACTAGATATACAAAAATAATAAACATGATGGATAGTTATTATACAAAGGATTATGAAAAACAAAAGAAAAATATAACTAAAGTTAGGGAAGTTAGAGAAGAAACAGTTAGAAAGTTCTTCTTACAAGGTGACTGTGAAGTTCTAGTTGTGCTAGAAGAAAGTGGTAGAGAAATTCTTATAGATGATTTTTCATCTGATGACGATATAAGAAAATACCTTGGACCTAAGTTTATAAACAAGAAGAGATAGATTTAAAAATATTTTATAAATTTATGTATAGATTAAAGTTATCTGTCCATAATAGTAATATAAAATTAAATATTTAACTCAATCTCCCCCAAATTAAGTCTTCGTTCCCCCAACGAAGGCTTTTTATTTTTCAAAACATTTTACAAATGTATAGTTAGCTATCATTCTATAATGTATAATATATAAAAAAACTTTCGGTAGAAGAGGTTGTAAAATGGTAACTTTCGGTAAATTAAACTTAGATACAGACTTTGAATACAGAGTCATAAGGGAAGAAGAAAATGATTTAGACTTATTTATAGACTTAAACTATCGCAGCTTAGATATTAAACTAGAAGATTCAAATTTCTTTAATTCAAGAGTACAGTTTCCATTTGTTAGGTCTATTATATTAAGATTAAACAAAGAGAGCGATATTATTACTATGCATTTAATGAGAGACATTGATTTATTCTCTGCTTTTGCCAATTTTGAAATTAATATCTCTAATTCTATAATAAGCATAAAAAATGAATATGAAAAAGTTGTTATGTACAAGTCTATAAAATAAAGAGGGAGCCTTAATAAGGCCCCTCTTTATTTTATATTTTAATGTTCAATATACTTTCTTAATTTTTGAACTATTTACTTAGTTTTCTTATCTCCATATATTGTCTTATATATTTCTACTAACTCTGATACTAATGGTTGTCTTGGGTTAGCTGGAGTACATTGGTCATCAAAAGCATCTAATGCTAACTTTTCTATAGCTCCCATATATATTTTTTCTTCTATACCACATTCTCTTATAGTCATTGGCATATTTAATTCTCTCATTAAGTTTCTTATAGCTTCTACTAAGCTCTTAACTCCTTCTTCTGTAGTGTTAGCTTTTAATCCTAACATCTTAGCTATCTCAGCATATTTCTTATCTGCTACAAAAGATTTGTATCTTGGGAATGCAGCAAACTTAGTTGGCATAGATGCATTGTACTCTATTACGTATGGTAATAATATAGCATTTGCTCTACCATGAGGTATATGGAATTCTGATCCTAACTTATGAGCTAATGAATGGTTAATTCCTAAGAATGCATTGGCAAATGCCATCCCTGCCATACAAGATGCATTGTGCATTTTTTCTCTAGCTTCTTTACCTTCTTGAGTATTTGCTCCTTTATATGATTTTGGTAGATATTCAAATACCATTTGTATAGCTTTCATAGCTAAAGCATCTGTATAATCAGTTGCCATTACAGAAACATAAGCTTCTATAGCATGAGTTAATACGTCTAATCCTGTATCTGCAGTAACAGCTGCTGGCACAGACATTACAAATGTAGGATCTATTATAGCTACATCTGGAGTTAACTCATAGTCAGCTAAAGGATATTTAATATTATTAACTTTATCAGTTATAACTGCGAAAGAAGTAACTTCTGAACCAGTTCCTGAAGTAGTTGGTATAGCCACCATCTTAGCTTGTCTTCCTAATTTAGGGAATTTATATATTCTCTTTCTTATATCCATAAACTTAAGTCTTAAATCTTCAAAGTCTGCTTCCGGATTTTCGTAGAATAACCACATACCTTTAGCAGCATCCATTGCAGATCCTCCACCTAAAGCTATTATAGTATCTGGCTTGAACTTTCTCATAGCATCAGCACCATTTAACACTGTATCAACAGATGGATCTGGCTCTACATCAGCAAATACTTCTATCATAACTGGGTTTCTTCTTTTTCTTAAATGATATTGTAATTTTTCAACATATCCTAATTGAACCATCATTCTATCAGTAACTATCATTACTCTCTCAACTTGTGGTAGTTTTTCTAAGTATTGTATAGATCCAACTTCATGATATATTCTTTCAGGTACTTTAAACCATTGCATATTTACTCTTCTCTTAGTAACTTTCTTAAGGTTTATTAAATTTACCGCTGATACATTATCTGTAGTTGAGTTATTACCCATAGATCCACATCCTAGTGTTAATGATGGTGTATTCACGTTATATACATCTCCTATTGCTCCGAAAGTAGATGGCGCATTTACTAATAATCTTCCTGTTCTTACTTTCTCGCTAAATTTTAGTATTATGTCATCATTTTCTGAATGTATAACCGCTGAGTGACCTAATCCACCAAATTCAGTCATTTCTACACATCTTTGTATTCCTTCTTCAGCATTTTTAACTTTTAAGCAAGCAAGTACAGGACTTAACTTTTCTTTTGATAATGGGTAATCCATACCTACACCTTCTATTTCAGCTACTAACATTTTAGCATCTTTAGGTACTTCAAATCCTGCCATTTGAGCTATCTTATAAGGACTTTGCCCAACTATATTAGGATTTAATGTTTTAGTTTCTGGATTTATAACTGTTTTTTCTAATAATTCTCTTTCTTTTTTGTTTACAAAGTAGCAATTGTATCCCTTCATTATATCTACTACTTCATTGTATATTGGCTCTTCTATTATAACTGCTTGCTCTGAAGCACATATCATTCCATTGTCAAATGTTTTTGATAATATTAAATCGTTAACGGCTTGTTTTATATCTGCTGATTTTTCTATAAAACAAGGTACGTTTCCTGCCCCAACCCCTAAGGCTGGTTTACCTGAAGAGTAAGCTGCCTTAACCATTCCAGGTCCACCAGTAGCTAATATTAATGCTACTTTGTTATTTTTCATTAAAGCACTTGATGCTTCTAATGATGGTTCTTCTATCCATTGTATACAATTTTCTGGAGCTCCAGCTTCTATAGCTGCATCTCTTAAAATTCTAGCAGCTTCTGCTGAACATTTTTGAGCTGATGGATGGAAGCTAAATATTATTGGATTTCTTCCTTTTATAGCTATTAATGATTTGAACATTGTTGTTGAAGTTGGATTAGTAACAGGTGTAACACCTGCTATAACTCCTATTGGTTCTGCAACCATCATGTAGTTTTCTTCATCATTTTCTTCTACTACACCAACAGTTTTTGTATATTTTATACTATTATAAACATATTCTGTAGCGAATATATTTTTAGTTACTTTATCTTCAAATATTCCTCTTTCAGTTTCTTCTACTGCCATTTGTGCAAGTTCTATATGCTTATCAAGACCAGCCTTAGCCATAGCTTTTACTATCTTATCTACTGCTTCTTGGTCTAATTTTAACATTTCCTCTTTAGCTTTATTTCCTTTTGTTACTAAATCGTTTATCATACTTTCTACAGTTAGTTCTTGCTTTTCTTTTACATTTTTAACTTTTTTTAAATCTTTAGTCATTATGCTTTCCTCCCAGGCAATTTATATAAAACTGTGTTAGTTATTTAACAAACTATCTATGTTTAGATAATACATCACATAAATAAAACTGTCAATATTTTTTGTTAAATTTTTATCTTATTTGTTTTATGAAATCGTTTTTATAGTTTGTTTTAATTTTCTGCATCTTTGTTTATAAGTTAAAATTTATTTTAAAATCTTACTTTAAGTATTTAAAATTCATTTAATTCTAATAGTTAATTTTTAATCAAACTATTTATTTTTGTATTTTTACATTAGATTGAATATTATAGTAATTTTTAATTTACTTATTTTAATAATATTTCAATATACTATATATTTTCACAGGAATACCCTATTTGTTATCGCTATTACTAAAATTGGCAATAATATAATATACTTTTTTAAATTTTTTATTTTTTAAACAATTTTTTTAGTTATTTTGATATAATATCTTTGTTATTAACAAATATATTTATAATACATATTAAATATTGGTACTATTAATTATAGATATAGTGTTTTATTCTCTTATATAGAGGTTTATTTTTAAAATTAATACATAATTTTGTGAAAGGAGTTTTTTTGTATGACATTACTAGTTTTCGGGCATAAAAATCCAGATACAGATTCTATATGCTCTTCAATTTCATTAGCTTACCTAAAAAATCAATTAGGTGAAGAAGCTACTGCTTATGCTTTAGGGGAGGTAAGAAAAGAAGCTCAATACGCTTTAAATCACTTCAATGTTGAAGCTCCTCAAATATTAAATATAGATGATTTAACTAATAAAAATGTAGTTTTAGTTGATCACAATGAATACGCTCAAAGTGCAGATGCTATAGAAAATGCTAATATAGTAGAAATAATTGACCATCATAAAATAGGTGGTATAACTACAGATGTACCTATATCATTTAGAGTAATGCCTGTTGGATGTACTTGTACTATAATTTACAACATGTTTAAAGAAAATAATGTTGAGGTTCCAAAACATATAGCTGGACTTTTATTATCTGCTATATTATCAGATACATTATTATTTAAATCTCCAACTACTACAGAAAAAGATAAGTTAGCTTGTGAGGAATTAAGTAAAATAGCTGATGTTGATATGGAAAGCTATGCTATGGATATGTTTAAAGCTGGTACTTCACTAGATGAATACAGCATAGAAGAAATAGTTAATATGGACTTTAAAGAATTTGATATGAGTGGAAAAAGAGTTGGTATAGGTCAAGTATTCACTTTAGATATAGATTCTATATTTGATAAAAAAGATGAATTTTTATCTTATATAAACTCTACTGATTACGATATGTTAGTTCTTGCTATAACTGACATAATAAAAGAAGGTTCTTACCTAATATACAAAGCTGAAGATAAAGTAATATCTGAAGCATTTAATGTTGAAGCTCATCAAGGAGTATTTGCTGAGGGTGTAGTTTCTAGAAAGAAACAATTAGTTCCAAATTTAACTTCTGCTATTAAGAATAATTTATAATAATAAATAAAAAGTATTTATAATGATTTTATAATCTTTTATAAATACTTTTTTGTTTACTATAATATATTTAATATATAGAAAAAGGAGCTATCTTTAATATAGATTAGCTCCTTTTTCATATGTTATAAATTTAAATCGTCTACTTATAAATAATGTAGATTAATAAAATGGTTTAATTTCTGTATTTTGTGTGTTTTGTGTGTTTCGGTTAGGATTAAACCTTATAATATTTTAAAATAATTTAGTTAGATTGTAAATAGTTATTTTTTACCTTTTAGAAACTAACTAGCATTTTTCAACATCTGAATAATCTTTTCCAAATGTCTCCACTGTTACAGACTTCATAATTTGAGGAGTCTTAGGCTTGTCAGCTCTATCTGTCGCAGTTGTAGCTATTTCATTAACAACGTCCATTCCTTCTATTACTCTACCAAATGCAGCATATTGTCCATCTAAATGTGGAGAATTTTTATGCATTATGAAAAATTGTGATCCAGCTGAGTTTGGAGCCATAGTTCTAGCCATAGATAATACTCCAGCTTCATGCTTTAAGTTATTAGTGAATCCATTTCCTCTGAATTCTCCCTTTATAGAATATCCTGGTCCACCCATTCCATTTCCATTAGGGCATCCACCTTGTATCATAAATCCTTCTATTACTCTGTGGAACCCTACTCCGTTGTAGAATCCTTGGTTTACTAGTGTTACAAAGTTTTTAACTGTGTTAGGAGCTATATTGGGATATAATTCAGCTACTATTTTCTTTCCATTTTCCATTTCTATAGTTACTATTGGGTTTTTAGTTTCCATTTTTTTAATTCCTTTCTTCTTATCTTTATGTATTTTCTATTTATTATTATATACTAACTTTGAAATAATTCTCTACATATTTGAATTATAAAGTAATTATTTTTGTATAAGTAAAATAAGCTACTATATAATAGTAGCTTATTTTTCTTCTCCATCTAATTGTGGAGTATCTTGATATTTTATATCTAATAACTCTAATATTTGCTTAGCTCTTTCTTTTGTAGAGCCTTTAACTTCTACAAAGTTTACATTCTCAGCTTTTAAGAAACTTAATATAGCTTCATCTATTTTAAGAGCGATTTCTTCATCTTGCCATCTTACACCATCTTGCACATATCCAAACTCTCGTGGCACATATATTATAGTGTCATAGTTTTGTATATCTTCTATTGCTAGACAGTATAAATCTTTAAGTATTTGTATTTCTTTTTTACTTCTTTCCTTATTTCCTAACATAAATCTTCCATATATGTAAGGTACGAAAGTAGCATAGTCTGTTAGAGCATAATCAAATGTTGATAACTCATCTTCTATTCTCTTTTGCCCTAAGTATATTCCGTATTGTTCAGATATAGTCTCTATCATACCCTTATCTTTTAAATAATCAGTTGAGTATTCTAAAGCATATCCTACATTTAATCCTGCTATTTTCATTTCAACGTATAGGTGTTGTATTAGTGTAGTTTTACCACATCTAGGCCCACCTAAAACTGCTATTCTCTTAGTTGCCATTATTTATATCAACTCCATAATTTATATTCTTTTTAAGGAACTTTTATATTATACTAATATTTAGCAGTTTATTCAATGTTTTTGATACAATTCTATATATTTACATAGAAATGTTCATATTTTAATATTTACTCTAAAAAAACTATTCTATATGCACATAGAAAAATTCTTTCCTATTTCATATCCTTCATTGTATATTTTTTTACAAAATTCTTTTTCAAATCTTAATGTAGCATTTTTTTCAAAAGGTTTTTTAGGCTTTATTATAAAAATATTGTCTTTACCAAATTTATCGCTTATTTCTGCAGGTAGTTCATATTCTGTATGTGTATCTATTATTATTATTTTATCTAAGTCTTGTTCTACTAATGGCTGTATTAATGTATTATTAACTAATCCTCCATCAAGATTAAATCCATCATATAGCCCTTCACTTACATCTTTCATAAACTGCTGTCCTAGCGGTAAAGTTGCTTTTGGGTTACATGGTAATAAAGAACTATACTTAATACTTTCTAAAGCTTTAGACTTATCTACATCTTTTATATTCATTACCTTTTCATTTAGATTTTTATTTTTTATTTCTATATAATTAACATAAAAGTCTATTTCCGCTTCTTTACTTACTTCTAAAGTTTTTAATCCTTCTATCACATAAGAATTATCCACAGTATTATCTATTATTTTGATATCGTTTGCAGGATCTATTTCTATATTTGTCCACATATCCTCTAACTTTTCAACATTTCCTGTGAATATATAATATCCATTAATTGCTCCTATAGATGTTCCCGATATTGCACTAAAATCTAACCCTCTGTCATAAAGAGCCTTTATAACTCCTGCTTGATAAGCTCCTTTAGCTCCTCCTCCAGAAAGGCATAATCCTATTTTCATCTGTCTCATCTCCTATTTATATTTCATAAAATTTATTAAATGTCTTATATATACTATAATGATCTTTTACACTTCCTAATTCTCTTATAGAGTGCATTGCAAGTATTGGTGAACCTACATCAACAGATGGTATATCTATATGTGTTGATGAAATTGGCCCTATAGTACTTCCTCCTCTTTCATCTGATCTATTTACAAATTCTTGATACTTAACGTTAGCTTCTTTGCATATAGCTTTGTATATAGATATTGAGCTGGCATCACTTGTATATGCTTGATTTGCATTTATCTTTATAACTGGTCCTTTACCCATTACTGGTTTGTTTGTTGGGTCATGCTTTTCTCCTAAGTTTGGATGCACTGCATGTGCTAAATCAGCTGATATAATAAATGAAGAATATAATGCTGTAAAGAATTCTTCTCTTGATTTACCTAAAGATATACATATTCTTTCTAGTATGTTTAATAACATATTAGAATCTGCACCTTGTTTAGTAGAACTTCCTACTTCTTCATTATCAAATACAGCTACTAAATTTACACCATTTTTACCATTAGCATTTATAAGTGCATGTAAACTAGCATGTGCCATTGATAAATTATCTAATCTGCTTGTTGATATAAACTCCTCATTAGGACCCATTAAAGAACCTTTTTCATATTCATATAAGAATAAATCAAAGTCTAATATTTCTTCCTTATTTATACCTAGTGACTTACTTATTTCATTTATTAAGAAGTTATCTTTTTCTAAACTTTCGTTTATAAGACCTACTAAAGGTAACATATCCTTTTGTTTATTTAGTGCATATCCATCATTTACTCCTCTATTTAAATGAATAGCTATATTTGGTATGATACATATTGGTTTATTTATATTTACCATTTTTTCTACTGGATTTAATATACTTTCTCCCTTTAATACAACCCTTCCAGCTATGGCTAAAGGTCTATCTAACCAAGTATTTAATATTGGTCCACCATAGCATTCAGTATTTAATTTTAAGTATGTACCTTCAGAACACATTTCAGCATTTGGCTTTATTCTAAATGTAGGTGAGTCAGTATGAGAACCTACTATTCTAAATCCTTCTTTTTCTATGTTATTAGAGTTAACCTCAAAGGCTATTATAGCAGAAGAATTCTTTGTTACATAATACTTCCCATTTACTTCTATGTTCCATATATCATCTAATTTTAATTCTTTAAAGTTATTATCCTCTAAAAGCTTTATAGATGTTTCTACTGCTTGAAATGATGTTGGACTTTTATAAATAAAATCTATTAAATCTTTAGCAAATCTCTTTTGTTCCATTTTGTAGCCTCCCTAGTAAATGTAAATTAATGTATTTCTACATTATAAATATATTATAATACTAATTTTCCCAATCTTAAACAGAGTATTTTAATCTTTAAAATAAAGATTTACTATATTTATATTTGTCATTAACTTAGTGAGTTCTAATGTGTTATATAGTTAACCTAAGCTTTTTAAATATATTATTTAAATAAAAATAAAGGATATATAAATATATCCTTTATTTTTTATTTACTATAATACATCTAATGTTGTGTATTCTTTATTTATTTTTTTAATTCCTTGTTCTTTAAATGCTATTGTAACATCAGAGCCCATCATACCAACAACAGTACCTTCTCCAAATTTTGGATGATGTACCTTTGCTCCTAGCTTTATATCATCTATATCAGTTTCTTTTTTAGTATCTTTTATAGTCGCATTTACTTTTTTAGCAACTGTGGACTTATTCATAGTGTTCATATATTTTTGTTTGTACTTATCTAATACATTATAATTAGCCTTTGAGTAAGTTAATTCTTTTTCTACTTTGTTAAGCTTCTCTATACATTGTTCTGGTAATTCTTCCATAAATCTAGATGCTATTGATGGATTAGTTTTTCCATATAAAGTTCTTCTTTGAGTTAATGTCATATAAAGAACTTCTTTTGCTCTTGTTATACCAACATAGCAAAGTCTTCTTTCTTCTTCTATATCTGACTCACTCATTGACCTTACAGCTCTAGATATTGGGAATAATCCCTCTTCCATACCAATTAAGAATACAACAGGGAATTCTAGCCCTTTTGATGTGTGTATAGTCATTAATGATACTTTTTCTATCTCTTCATCTTCACTAGATTCAGATGAAAGTGCAACACCTGTTAAGAATGTTTGTAAATCTTTTTCTTCGCTACTTTGCTCAAATTCTAATGCTATAGATATAAACTCTTTTAGATTATCAATTCTATCTTGAGCTTCTTCACTTTTGTCCTTAGATAGCTCATCTATATATCCTGTAGTCTCTAATACTTTCTCTATAAGCTTACTTACAGGATATACTTCTTTTATAGTTCTAAGTGTTCCTACTGTATCAACAAATCCATTTATACTATTTTTAGCTTTTGTTGATATATCTGAATTTGTATCTATATCTATTAGTACAGAGTACATACTCTCTTGCTTTAAACTAGCTCTATCTTCTATTTTTTCTATAGTTCTAAGACCTATACCTCTTCTAGGTACGTTTATTATCCTCTTTAAAGATATATCATCTTGAGGATTTTGTATAACCCTTAAATATGCTAGTAAATCTTTTATTTCTTTTCTTTCATAGAATTTTGTTCCACCATATATATTATATGGTATTTGGCTTCTATTAAGTGCATCTTCTACTGGACGAGCCTGAGCATTAGCTCTATAAAGTACAGCAAAGTCCTTATAAGTTCTACCTTGCTCTCTTGCTATTTTAGCTATCATATCTGCAACAAAATCAGATTCATTTATTTCATTTTCAGATAGTTGTATCTTTATTAGCTCTCCTTCTTTTTTCTCACTCCAAAGTTTCTTTCTTTTTCTTTCTATATTATTAGATATAACAGTATTTGCTGCATCTAGTATAACTTGAGTAGATCTATAGTTTTGTTCTAGCTTAACAACATGAACATCATCATAGTCTCTTTCAAACTCAAGTATATTTCTTATATCAGCACCTCTCCATCCATATATACTTTGGTCATCATCTCCAACAACACATATATTTTGATGTTCCTTTGCTAATAATTTTATTAGTTCATATTGAGCTTTACTTGTATCTTGATACTCATCTACCATTATATATTTAAATCTACTTCTATAAAATTCTAAAACTTCTTCTTCAGATTTTAAAAGTTCTACTGTTTTATATATTAAATCATCAAAATCTAAAGCACTATTTCTTTTTAAACGATCTTGATATAGTGCATATACATCTGCAATCTTACTCATTCTATTATCATGTCTATGCATATCTTTAAATTGTGATGGGCTATACAGCTTATCTTTTGCCCCTGATATTGTACTTATTATTACCTTAGGTTCAAATACTTTATCACTTAAATTTAACTCTTTTAAACAGTCCTTTACTAAGGTAACTTGGTCAGCACTATCATATATAACAAAACTTCTATTGTATCCGATTCTATTTATATCTTTTCTTAGTATACGCACACAGCAAGAGTGGAAAGTGCTTATCCACATTTCCTTTGTATCTGTTCCTAAAGTTTCCTCTACTCTCTCTCTCATTTCATTAGCAGCTTTATTTGTAAATGTTATTGCTAATATATTTGGGGCTTGTACACCTTTATCTTCTATAAGATGTGCTATTCTCGTTGTTAAAACTCTAGTTTTCCCTGACCCAGCTCCAGCTAGTATAAGTACCGGTCCTTCTGTTTTTTCTACAGCTTCTCTCTGGGCAGGATTTAATGTATCTAAATTCATAATTTTCCTCCTGTCGCTATTCCTATAACTATATTTTAATCTATAATAAATATTTATTCAAACTTTAAATCAGTCCTATATTTTGATAATCTCCATAATCTAATTATTCTAAAATGGATATTATAAAAATATAATTTATTTATTAAATGAAATTATACTATACCATACTTTATATTATTCTTGTATTTTATTTAAAATAAATAGGCTATCTAAAAATAATAATCCTTGCAATTTATACTTTCTTAAGTTACAAGTTATTATTTTAAATAGCCATTTTATATCTTATGTATTATTTTACTTCTAATTTTCCTTCTATTATATCCTCTGCTTTTTTGTTAACATAATCAATTATTTCTTTAGGTACATTTTTACCAGTACTTGGTGCTATCCCAACTGCCTCTTCTTTTAATCCATAAACTACAGCTTTTCCGCCTTCAAATTTTCCTTCTTTTATCTTTGATATTGTATCAAAAACACCAATATCAACTCTTTTCATAGCTGAAGTTATTACATTGTCAGGAGCTAAATTATTTTGGTCCATATCTACTCCTATAGCATACTTATCTTTTTCTTTAGCTGACTCTATCGCACCAGTTCCAACACCACCTGCAGCTGAGAATATTACATCTACTTTATTATTATACATTTGATTAGCTATAGACTTTCCTAAGCTAGCATCATCAAAGGAATTTGCATATTGAGATAAATACTCTACATCTTTATTTTCCGACTTTACCCCAGCTTTAAATCCCTCTTCAAATCTTGTTATATTTGGTATTTCCATACCACCTATAAATCCAACTTTATTAGTTTCACTCATCTTAGATGCTATTATACCTACTAAATATGCTGCCTCTCTTTCATCAAAAGTCATACATATCATATTGTCTGGTATTTCTTGTCCCTCTTCTTCATAATTATGATCAATTATGACAAACTGTCTATCTGGATAAAGTTTTGCTGCATTTAACATTGATTCTGCTGTTGTATATCCAACACCTATAATTACATCACGTTCTTGGTCTATAAAGGTTTCTATATTAGGTGCATAATCTGCATCTTGGTTTGACTCCAAGTATGAGCCATCTATACCTAGTTCTGATTTTGCCTTTTCTAATCCTTCTAATGATGATTGATTAAAGCTTTGGTCATTAGCCCCACCTTCTCCAAGCACTATTCCTACAGAAAATTTTTCTTCGTCACCTTTCATGTTTTTGCTACCTTCTTTTGAGTCATTACTACATCCAATCATGCTTAAAGACATAATCCCTACTATTGCTGTAAATATTAATCTCTTCTTTAACTTTAACATATACTAAATCTCCCCCTGATAAATTATGTTTACACATAAATTGTATTATATGTCTTTACACATGTAAACAATTTATGTTAAATAAAAAATTTACTTCGCTCATATCACTTATGGCTTCATGTATTTTTTAATATTTTTACATTTTCATACTAATTAATGTGTATTATCAATATGAATTATCTACATTTTTATTCTTAATATAAGATCATTACATAAAAAAATAAGCCCTTAAATGTAATAAGGGCTTTTTAAGCATAAAGCTTTAGATATAAAATTTATATTAAATTTAGGCTTAAGGCAAATTAATTTTAAGACTTATACATTACAAGTCTCTTTTTAATGCAAACTATCTTGCATAGCTTAATCTTATATACTTCATCTATTTAAAATATTTCTTAATATCATTTATATAAAATTTTAAACTTTTCACAATAAAAAAGCCTAATCCACAGGGATTAGACTTTATCTACATAAATAACTATATAAGTAGCTTAAAGACATTCTCCATCCCCGAAGAAATCATTTAATATTATTAGGCAGGTCTCCTGACTTAGCTTCATTTTACTCTTTCTCCTTCCCATAATCTAATATTACAGTGGTTTTAGAAATTTCATCAGCATCACAGTAGCGGGGGCTGTAGAGGATTTTAACCTCTTTCCCTATTAATCTTATATTAAGAACCTATAATATATACTTTTCTATATTAAATTATATTCGCTATATATTTTAATATTCCTTTTATTTTTCTAATTTCTTATTATCTTTTTTAAATACATGGAAACCACATCAGAAAACCTCTGGATGTCTTTAGTATATATGAAGTCTTTACCATATATAATTTTTTCTACTTCTAAATCTATTTCTTTTCCTGTAAATACTCCTAGTACCATTATTCCCTTTTGCCTAGCTTTTCTTACTTCTGATGCAGTATCTTTTGCTCCAATCATACCTTTATAAGACATTTCTCCTCTTATACTTCTTTCCCTGTCTTTACCTATCTTTATGTCATTCGGTCTTCCATCACTTAATACAATTAAGATTTTATTTTCTTCTTCTCTTTCTAATAATCCTTCACAAATAGATTTTATGGCTAGTCCATCTCTATTATTTCCAGCACAAAAATATTCAAATATGTTCTCATTATTGGTTATTTTATCTTCATAGTCTCTAAATCTTTTTAATATAGTGTAATCCATAAGGCTTGAGAATCCCATAACTCTATTTGGTATACCAGCCTTAGTTAAAGCTGTTGATATTATATATGCTTGTATCGCTACATTGGCTTGATTTCTAGTTTGAGACCCACTAGAATCTAAAAGTATATCTATTACATACCTAC
The DNA here is from genome assembly GCF_015550185.1 of Romboutsia sp. 1001285H_161024_C4. Lineage (NCBI taxonomy): Bacteria > Bacillati > Bacillota > Clostridia > Peptostreptococcales > Peptostreptococcaceae > Romboutsia > Romboutsia sp. 1001285H_161024_C4. The sequence continues at coordinate 179,735 of NZ_JADNAJ010000006.1, forward strand.
CTTTCTCATTTTCAATATCTTTGTAGAAAATTTTATTATTATTGCTTCTAGTTGCTCTCCATGCCCTATTTGCATATATAGTACCACTATCACAATAAACTCTACTTTTCTCATTTTCTTCTATTAATATTCTCAATAGAGTTTCCTTTAATTTTAATATATTCCTTTTATATATTTTTATGTTTTCTCTAAATTTACGAGTATTATTTTCTTTTTGTCTAGTTGCATATTTTATCTGAGCTATATTACTACATTCACTTCTTAATACTCCATCTGTAAAATGTACTCTACATCCCTCATGAACCCCTCTACAACATTTGCTTTCTATTTTTTTTAATTCTAAGTCACCTATATATGATTTCCCGTAGTAATGCTCTATTTTCTTATATATCTTATTTAAAGTTTCCTCATCAACATATAGTACATTATTAGAGCTATGTTTTGAGCCTTTAATATCAACTTCTCCTAAGCTTTCAATTAACATAGATGATGATATCTCGCTTATTTGATTTTCTATAGTTTTACTGTATTCATTATCATAAAGTTCTTCATACATAAAATCTGAAAATGTGTCAAAATCTATATTTGAATTTATTATTCTTTCATTTTCATAGTTTTCATTATCATATTTATTTGAAGTATCATTAAAATAATTTATATAAATTTCATCTATTCCCCTAAGTATTTCAACTATATTTTCATTAAGATTAATTTCATTTATTTTATTTACTATCCTTCTACTTAGTCCGTCTATAGTTGGATGTTTTCCCATCCTTTCTAAAACTAAAAAGTATTTTATTTTTTGTAGTATTTCTTCATTATGTATTTTACTAAAACCTGATAAAATATCTTTGTAAGCACTTAATCTTATATCTTCAATACCTGGTCTTTCCTTTATAATCTTTTCTTCAACTAACCTATCTAATGTTATATGCAATAAATCAGATATAACATCAATATCATATCCCATTTTAGCTCTACTTAATAAGTATCTTTTTACTAAGATCCAATCTATGTATTTATGCCTTCCTCCTGCCATCGTAGCAAAATACAAAGCTATATCTTTAGATGAATATTCATTTTTAGATATTTGAATATCATCATTATAATCTCCTGCTACAGTCCAAGATAGATTGCTAATTCTATTTTCAAATTCATAATTCCCATATACCCATTTCATAATTATTTCCTACTTTAATATGTATTTATTTTAGGAAATATATCTTTAGTTTCCCATTTATCTGGTATTCTAGTCTTTATAATATCTCCTACAATCTCTTTCTCATATACATCAAATGTTTTACTTGTTACTCCCATATTAACCGCTAAAGATGGTTTTAATCCTCTTCTGATAGCTTTTAGTGATCCTATTAATCCTCTCAAATCTACTGATTTACTAGATATTTCTCCATTTTGTGATTTTAATTGTAAGTCTAAGAATATACCTCCAAATTGGATTAATTTTTCTTCATCTGCATCCTCAAATTCTTTTTTTAATATTAGCATTAATTTTTCTTCTTCTACAGCAGGTATATCTATGACCATAAACCTAGAAACTAGTGCCTCATTTAATTCTTTTGTCCCTGCATATTCATAATTCATAGTTCCTATAAATCTCGTTGCATCATGAAGATTTATTCTTTCATATCCAGGTACATCTATTACTCTTCTATAATCTAACGCTGAATGTAGTACTGCAATTGCATCATTTTTAGCCATATTTATTTCATCAAATATACCAAATCCCCCATTTATAGCACATTCATATACTGAGCCTCTTCTCAACTTAACTTCATTATCTATAAATGTATCTGTACCTATTAAAGTTGTACTATCTGTATTTATATGGAACGATGTATTCCACTGAGGTCTTCCAAATAACTCTGATAAATTATCTGCTAGTAGATTTTTTCCTGTCGCCTTTGGGCCAGATAATAGTATGTTTTCTCCCTCTAATATAGCTGATATAGCCATATTCCATATATCTTTTCCATAAAAATACTTAGTCGAATCTGATATCCTATGTTTAAGATTCTCATCTATTTTATAGAATTCTTTAAACTTTATTGCATCATTTATTAATTTTTCGTCTACACCTTGGTTTAATAAACTTACTATTATACCCATAGTCACTCCCCCTTGTCTTTGTTATATACTATAATATTAGCATATAATATTTTATCCTTACACTACCTTGTTAATTTATCTAAAATTTACTTAAATACCTTACGTTTAAATACTTTGACTGTTTTATGGATTTAAAATTACTTAATATCTAAATTATCTCAATTCTTTATTAGAACAAAATAAAATTTTATTAAAAAATAAGAGGCTTAGTATATAACCTAACCCCCTACTTATTTTTATTTATAATCCGTACTTACATAAAATATAGTCTACAAACTTTCCATTTTCATAGAATAATTCTCCATCAGCATATATATTACTACAACTTCTTATATCACATAACTTATCCCAATACAGTGATTATTTATTTTTGACTGCTGCCTCTAACATAAAATCCCCTATTACCATATAAATAATTCCTTCTATCTTTTCATAAAATAGCATATTTGAAGTGAATTTTTCATACCATAATTTGTGCTTATTGTCTTACCGTTTTTTACTTCTGCTAAATAATTTGCTAATAACTTATCTAATTTATTTAACCTTTTTAAATATCATAACAGTAAACTTATAAAATAAAAAAGAGATAGCCTTAAATAGCTATCTATACATATCTAATATTTTATAAAATAAAAAAAAGATTACGTGGCTACGTCTTACTCTCCCAGGAGGTCGCCCCCCAAGTACCATCAGCGCTAAAGAGCTTAACTTCTGTGTTCGGTATGGGAACAGGTGTATCCTCTTTGCTATAATAACCACATAATCTTTATCTTTTTAGAGTTAATACTCTGAAAACTGTATATCATTTAGTTAATGATTTTGGTCAAGTCCTCGACCTATTAGTATCGATAAGCTAAATACATTACTGCACTTACACCTTCGACCTATCAACCAGGTA
>NZ_JADNAJ010000007.1:0-28041 GCF_015550185.1 Romboutsia sp. 1001285H_161024_C4
GAGTTTGGACCGTGTCTCAGTTCCAATGTGGCCGATCACCCTCTCAGGTCGGCTACTGATCGTCGCCTTGGTAAGCCGTTACCTTACCAACTAGCTAATCAGACGCGGGTCCATCCTGTACCGCAAAAGCTTTGATAAGAAAGCCATGCGACTCTCTCATGTTATCTCGTATTAGCATACCTTTCGGTATGTTATCCGTGTGTACAGGGCAGGTTACCCACGCGTTACTCACCCGTCCGCCGCTCTTTACCGAAGTAAATCGCTCGACTTGCATGTGTTAGGCACGCCGCCAGCGTTCATCCTGAGCCAGGATCAAACTCTCAAATAAAAGTTGTTACCTGCTCAGACTATCATTATCTGAATATCTGGCTTGGTTTGTTTTCGATTCTTTTAAGAATCAGTTATATAAATTAACCTACTGTTTAATTTTCAAAGTTCTTATTTACACTTTATTTTGTGTTTTTCGTTTTGCCTTTTTCTTAAGGACAAGTAATACTATACCACCTTATTTTTATAACGTCAACACTTTTTCAAAACTTTTTTTAATTTTATTTTGCTATCTTAGTTTCATATATATTTACTTGTTCTCTAGCTTTAGTAATTTCAACACTTCTAGCTTTTTTATTTTTACTTAAATCTAAAATTTTTATTACATCTTTGCAAAAATAAATCATAATTTCTCCAACTAATAAACTAACACATATTAAACATATCCAATTCATAACCCCAAACATACTATTTCCCCCTAAACTTAATTTTATGTATTTTTCTATATTTTTATTAAGCTTTCCTTTATAAAAATTAATCTATATATCTTCATTTTTTATTTTTTTAATACCCTTTCTCCCATTGGGATACTATATTCTTCACTATTTTGTATATTTTTTTAATGATTCTTGCTAAAAATTATATTTTATTATTTAATCTTTTATCAATTTTTTGCATAGTAAATAAGATTTTTAACGCTTAAAATACATTACTTCTAGTTGTAAGCGCTATATTATATTTAAACCTTAATTATCATTAAATCAAAATAAAAACCCTATAAAATAGCTTTTAAAAGCTATTTTATAGGGTTTTTATTCATAATCTATTCTTCGTCTGCTTTGTTGCTTGTAGAGTTATCTATTGGTTTCATTGTTGGGAATAAAATTACGTCTCTTATAGATGGAGAATTTGTTAATAACATCATAACTCTATCTATACCTATTCCTAATCCACCAGTTGGAGGAAGACCTACTTCTAGAGCATTTACGAAATCTTCATCCATATCACAAGCTTCGTCATCTCCTAATTCTTTCTTTCTTAATTGGTCCATAAATCTTTCTTTTTGATCTATTGGATCATTTAACTCAGAGAATGCGTTAGCTAATTCCCACTTATTTGCAAATGCTTCGAATCTATCTGTTTTTCTTGGATCTTCTACATTTCTCTTAGCAAGTGGAGATACTTCAACTGGATGGTGAGTTATAAATGTAGGTTGGATTAACTTATCTTCTCCAAATTCTTCGAACATTGCATTTATAACTTCTCCTCTTCTCATTCCAGGAGTTATTTCTATTCCTTTTTCTTTAGCAACTGCTAAAGCTTCTTCATCTGTGTCTATTTTTGAGAAATCTACACCAGTATATTCTTTAACACAGTCTTCCATAGTCATTCTTCTCCATGGAGGAGTGAAGTCTATTTCAGTTCCTTGATAATTTACCTTCATACTTCCTGTAGCAGCTTCAGCCATATAAGCTATAACATTTTCAGTTATATCCATCATATCTGTGTAATCTGCATAAGCTTGGTATAATTCTATAGCAGTATACTCTGGGTTATGCTTTATAGACATACCTTCATTTCTAAACATTCTACCCATTTCGTATACTTTATCAAATCCACCAACTATAAGTCTCTTTAAGTATAACTCATTGGCAATTCTCATGTACATAGGTATATCTAGTGTATTATGATGAGTTACGAAAGGTCTAGCATTAGCCCCACCAGCTATAGTATTTAATATTGGTGTTTCAACTTCTAAGAATCCTCTTTCATCTAAGAAAGATCTTAAAGCTTTTAATGCTTTAGTTCTAGTTAAAAAAGCATCTTTAACTTCTGGGTTAACTATTAAGTCAACATATCTTTGTCTATATCTTAAATCTTGGTCTTTTAATCCATGATATTTTTCTGGTAATATTTGAAGTGATTTAGATAATAAAACAACTTCATTTGCTTTTACAGAGATTTCTTCTTTTTTAGTCTTGAATACTTCACCTTCAAGCCCTATTATATCTCCTATATCATATGTAGAGAATATAGCATACTCTTCTTCACCTATTCTATCAAGTCTAACGTAGCATTGTATTCTTCCATCTTGATCTTGTATATCGATGAATCCTGCTTTACCTTGAAGTCTCTTACTCATTATACGTCCAGCTATTCTAACTACTTTTCCTTCAAATTCTTCAAAGTTATTTTTTATTTCCATAGAGTTAGTAGTTCTGTCATATCTACTTTGGTGGAAAGGATCTCTTCCCATTTCTTGTAGCTTAGCTAACTTATCTCTTCTTATTTGAAGAACTTCACTAAGTTCTTCTTGAGTTTGATCATTATTCATTTGTTGATCATTATTCATTTGTTTTACCTCCCATATTATCTTTTTATTTCTAATATTTCAAACTTAGCAACTCCGTCTGGTACTTGTACTTCTACAACATCTCCTATAGTTCTTCCTAAAAGAGCTTTTCCTACAGGAGATTCATTTGATATTCTTCCTTCATATGGGTCTGCTTCTGCTGAACCTACTATTGTATATTCAACTTCTTCATCAAATTCAACATCGTTTACTTTAACTATTGAACCTATAGTAACAACATTAACATCTATTTGACTTTCATCTATGATAACAGCTCTTCTTATCATACTTTCTAACTTCATTATTCTCTCTTCAACTTGAGCTTGCTCATTCTTAGCTTCATCATACTCAGAGTTTTCAGATATATCTCCAAAAGATATAGCTACCTTTATTCTATCAGCAACTTCTCTTCTTCTTACAGTTTTTAAAAACTCTACTTCTTCCTCTAACTTATCGAATCCTTCTTGAGTTAACAGTATTTCTTTCTTATCTTCCATGACCCCTACAACTCCTTCACTATGTATTTGGGCATAAGCCCAATTTTTAAATTTTGCTCAAAATATACATTTTTAATTTATGCGCTATATTATAAGTTACTCTTATTTCAATGTCAAGCAGTCTTCCATATACTCACGTAGCTTAGATACTACTTCTTCATGGCTTTCTATCTTATTTATTTCATCTCTAACTCTAGCAGAGTTTTTAAGTCCTTTTAGGTACCAACCTATATGCTTTCTCATTTCTCTTACAGCAACATATTCTCCATGCTCTTTTACCGCTAAATCTAAATGTTTAATAGAAGTGTTTATCTTTTCTTCTAATGTTGGCTCTGGTAATATCTCACCAGTTTGCATGTAATGATTTATTCTCTTGAATATCCATGGGTTACCTTGAGCCCCTCTACCTATCATTATAGCATCACAATTTGTTTTGTCTAATATATTTCTAGCATCTTCTACTGTAAATACATCTCCATTTCCTATGACAGGTATACTTATATTTTTCTTTATTTCACCTATTATATCCCAATCTGCTTTTCCAGAATAATATTGTTCTCTAGTTCTACCATGTATAGCTAAAGCACTTATCCCACAAGCTTCTGCTATTTTAGCTATCTCCACTGCATTTATGCTATTGTCGTCCCAACCTTTTCTTATTTTTAAAGTTACTGGCTTATCTGAATTTTTAACTACGGCCTTTAAAACTTCTTCAGCGAGCTTAGGATTTTTCATAAGAGCTGATCCATCACCATTTTTAACAACTTTAGGTGCTGGACATCCCATATTTATATCTAATACTTCATTTGGGTATTCATTCATTATTTGAGCAGCCCTTCCCATAAACTCTGGGTCTGAGCCAAATATTTGAACTGCTACTGGATGCTCTGCATCTTCTATTTTAAGCATTTTTTTAGTATTCTCATCATCATAACATAATGCCTTAGCATTTATCATTTCCGTATAAAGCATTCCACAGTTTTGTTCTTTACATATAAGCCTAAATGGTAAGTCTGTTACACCAGCCATTGGCGATAAAAAGACTTTATTTTCAAGCTCTAAATTTCCTATTTTTATCATTTGTCTCCTCCTATATGATGTATTTTTATTATTTATATATATCCATAAATTAATTCATTATCACAAAATTCATAATTTAGATACATATTTTGAAATTGATTTATTCAAAAAAAGAATTGGGCAAATAACCCAATTCCCTCTATTCTTTGTTCTTCTCGTATATTAATCTTAATCCTTCTAAAGTTAAGTATTTATCTACATAGTCTATAGAATCTGTTTCTGATGCTATAAGAGTTGATAATCCTCCTGTAGCAACAACTTTTATGTTTTCATAATCAAGTTCTTTTTTCATCATTTCTATTATCTTATCAACTAATCCCACATATCCATAAACTATTCCAGCTTGCATAGCTGATACAGTATTTTTGCATACTGTAGTTCCTGGTTTTATAAGTTCAACTCTAGGAAGTTTTGATGCTCTTTGGAATAAAGCTTCACTTGATATCTTTATCCCTGGAGCTATAGTACCTCCTAAGTATTCACCTTTATCAGATATAGCACAGAATGTTGTAGCTGTTCCAAAATCAACTATTATAAGTGGATATTTGTACTTTTCTATACCAGCAACAGCATTTACAATTCTATCTGCCCCTACTTGCTTAGGATTGTCGTATTTTATATTCAATCCTGTTTTTATCCCAGGACCAACTATCTTAGGATTTATGTTACAGTATTTTATACAAAAATTTTCAAGAGAATGCATTACATTTGGTACAACTGAAGATATTATTATATCCTCTATTTCATTTATATCTATATTATCAAATTTAAATAAGTTACTTATTAACATTCCATATTCATCAGACGTCTTTTCTTTGTCTGTGTTTATTCTCCAGTCTTTTATTAACTGTTTTTCTTTATATATACCTAAAACCATATTGGTATTTCCAACATCAAATACTAAAAGCATTTATTATTAACCTTCTTTCTACCTTTTGATGACTTTTTTTAGGGCCATTATAACAGGTGATACTACTAAAGCTCCAATTATCGCTTCAGGTATACCATTTGTTGCTGCAAGAGTAAATATAAATGTTCCTGCAGTAGAAGCACTTGCCCCACTTACTTCAGCAAACCTAGCTCCATATAAGATATAAATCATGCCTAAAACACCTGCTGTGTTTATTATAGAACCTAATCCTCCGGCTAATAATCCTGATATAGATGCTTTTTTAGTTAACTTCATGGCGAATTCATATATATAATACGCTAGTATTCCTATCAACACTCTTGGAAGTATAGACACTAGTGGATTAATAAATGCGAAAGATGTTATCGTAGGTTGAGTCAATGCCTTTATAAGGCTAGTCAGACCAAATATAAACCCTACTGTAGCTCCAACTATAGGACCTTCTATAATTGAACCTATGATAACAGGTACATGCATTATAGTTGCATTAGTGGGTCCTATAGGTATATACCCTATCCCTGGTATCATTGACATCATAATAGATACTGCGGAAAGCACACCTATTATAGCCATCTTTCTTACGTTCACATTTTTTGTAGCTTTTGTTTGCACGTTCATAAAATACACCTCCGTTCCAGCTCATAAAGATGCCGGACTTCTTAAATTATTTAGTTTTTTTAATTCCCTTGATATCAAGTCAGGCTCCTATATCTCAAGGATGCCAGCTGTAACAAGAATAATTGTATCAATAGGAAATAACATTGTCAACAATTCTTAGTTTCCTATTATTTCTTTATATGAAGGTATATTCTTTATAGAATTTGCATTTTTTATTGCATTTATTACACTTTTTTCTACAACCTCTGTAGCTATAGAACTAACTAAAGTTATATCTGACTCTATTTCCCCTGTAGCCATTGTGAAAATTGTATCTCCATCATGAGGTGTATGTATAGGGAATATAGATTTTGCATAACCATTATGTGCCACTTGAGATACTTTCTTGCACCCTGCTTTATCCAGCTTAGCATTAGTAACAACTACCCCTATAGTAGTGTTATCTATGCTAAATCCACCTTTTGAGAATCCTTCTTTCAAAATATCATAAGTGCTAAGATTTTTCTTTTTACTATCATCTAAAACCCCAGCTATTAATTTCCCATCTTCATACACATCTCCAAAAGCATTTACAGCAACTAATGCAGATACAACTAATCCATTTTCTAATTCTATAGAATAGCTTCCTATTCCACCTTTCATACAGTATTCTGGTCCTCTTATCTTTCCTACTGTAGCTCCACATCCTGCACCATAATTACCTTGTCTTAACTCTTTATCTGTGGCAACTTCACAAGCCTTATACCCCATATCTATATTTGGTCTACATTTTGGATCCCCTACTATTAAATCAAATAATACAGCTCCAACTACTATAGGTACTTTAGCTACTCCAACATCAAACCCTATATTATGTTCTTCCAAATATTTGCTTACTCCACATGTAGATTCTAATCCAAATGCAGAGCCACCAGACAGAACAACTGCATGTACTTTTTGTATCATATTTATAGGATCTAATAAATCAGTTTCTCTTGTACCCGGCGCTGAACCTCTAACATCTACTCCACATGTAGCACCTTCTTCACATATAACAACAGTACATCCTGTTAACCCTTCAGTATCTTGAACTTGACCTACTTTTATACCTTTTACATCTAAAATATTGTTATACATATCCTTTAATCCCCCTTATAGAAATCTCTCCTGATATAATCTCTTTAATAGAACCATCATTTCTCTTTATAATTAAATTTCCCTCTTCATTTATATCTAAACATCTAACTAATTCTTTTTCTTCGCCTCTTATGGTGTATATTTCCTTTCCAATTATAGCTGAATGTCTTCTACAAATATCTAAAACTTTTTCTTTTGAATTATTATTTATATACTCTAGATACAGACTTTCAAATTCTAATAATATATTCCTTACTATATCGACTCTAGATACAATATAATTTTCCTTATATAGAGATGTAGCTACATCACATATTTCCTGGGAAAACTCCATAGTTTTTACATTTATTCCAATACCTAAGACAATATGATTAATTCTTTCTATTTCTGCGGATAGTTCAGTTAATATTCCACATATTTTTTTTTCATTTAATATAATGTCGTTTGGCCATTTGATTTTAGCATTTACACCTAGCTTATTTAAAGCTTCCACTATACTTGCTCCTGCTATTAATGTTATGAATGGTGCCTTATATGGAACTATATTTGGTTTAAGTATTATACTCATCCATATTCCTTCATATGAATTAGAATGCCAATTCCTACCTAGCCTACCTCTACCTTTTGTTTGCTCTTCGCTTATAATAACTGCACCTTCAGACTCTTCATTACCTATCTTCTTAGCATAATCATTTGTAGAATCAATTGTGTCGAAATGAATAATTTTCTTACCTAAAATTTTAGTATGTAGATTATGGTATATATTATCATAAGTAAGTAAATCATCAGGCTTTTCTATCAATCTATATCCTTTCTTGTTTACCGATTCAATATTATACCCCTCTTCTCTAAGAGACTTTATATGTTTCCAAACAGCTGCTCTAGATATTCCTAATTTTTTAGATAATTCTTCCCCTGAAATAAATTTACTTTTATTATCTAATATTTCTTGTATTATCTTTTTTCTCATCCTTCACCTCTATCTATATAACATTTATACAACCATATTACTTTTTAATTTATAACTAATTATACATTATCTATTAATATTTTCACATTTCAAATAACTTATAATTTTAATTTATTTTTAATCAACACTACATTAATTAGTATTCTAATAAAATAACTATTTATTTAACACTCTAAAGCTTTATCTATTCAATAAGAATAAAAATATCACCATTCATTATAAAAAGATTTATAACCTATTACATTAGCTTTAATTTTATATTTTATTAATATACTAAATGCATTATAGATTTATAGTATAAAAAAGAACCTTGATTAATCAAGGTTCTTTCTTATACTACTTGTTATCTATATCATTTTGAGTAGTGTCTTCATTTGTAGTATTTTCTAGGTTATTATGTTTTACTTCAAACTCTTCTGTTGTTATAGCAGTTGTATCAACTTTAGATTCATTATTTTCTAAAGGCAATTCTTTATCAAAAGCTTTTATAAATTGCTCTGCATCTAAAGTTTCATGTACTAATAATGCTTGAGCTATATACTCTAAACTATCCATATTATCTTGTAGTAATTTTTTAGTTCTAGCATAAGCTTCATCAACTATTCTGCTTACTTCCTTATCTATTTCATAAGCTATTTCTTCTGAGTAATTCTTTTTAGAATTGAAGCTATTTCCTAGGAATACCTCATCCTCTTGATCACCAAATGCCATAGGTCCAAGCTTTGAACTCATTCCATATTTAGTAACCATACTTCTAGCTGTAGATGCTACTCTTTCTAAGTCATTTGATGCTCCTGTAGATATATCATCTAAAACTAATTCTTCAGCAACTCTACCACCTAGTAAGACAACTATATTTTCTTTCATTTCATTCTTTGTTGCGTAGAATTTATCTTCAACAGGAAGTTGCATAGTAAATCCTCCTGCTCTTCCTCTTGGTACTATTGTAACTTGATGAACTGGACTTACATGTTCAAGTACGTGCGCACAAACGGCATGACCTGCTTCATGATATGCTGTAAGTCTTCTTTCAGGTTCACTTATTACTCTAGATTTCTTAGCAACACCTGCTATAACTTTTGTTATAGCTTCTTCTATTGTTTCCATTTGGATTTTCTTTTCTCTTTTTCTAGCTGTTAATATAGCAGCCTCATTCATTAAGTTCTCTATATCTGCTGGAGTAAATCCAGGTGTTCTCTTAGCTAAAACTTCAATATTAACATCATCTGCTAATGGCTTATTCTTAGAATGAACCTTAAATATAGCTTCTCTACCTTTAACATCTGGTGCTCCTACAACTACCTGTCTATCAAATCTTCCTGGTCTAAGTAATGCTGGATCAAGTATATCTGGTCTATTAGTTGCAGCCATTATTATGATTCCTTGATTAACACCAAAACCATCCATTTCAACTAGAAGTTGGTTAAGTGTTTGTTCTCTCTCATCATGACCTCCACCAAGACCTGCTCCTCTTTTTCTACCAACAGCATCTATTTCGTCTATAAATATTATAGCTGGTGCATTCTTTTTAGCTTGTTCAAATAGGTCTCTAACTCTAGATGCCCCTACCCCAACAAACATTTCAACGAAGTCAGAACCACTTATACTAAAGAATGGAACTCCTGCTTCTCCTGCAACTGCTCTTGATAAGTAAGTCTTACCTGTACCCGGAGGACCTACCATAAGTATACCTTTTGGTATTCTTGCTCCTAAATCAATATACTTTTTAGGGTTTTTCAAGAAGTCTACAACTTCTTGTAAATCTTCTTTTTCTTCATTTAAACCTGCTACATCTTTAAATGTAACTCTAGTTTTTTCGTCATCTTTATGAACTTTGGCTTTTGACTTACCGAAGTTCATAACCTTTCCGCCTCCGCCTTGAGACTGATTCATGAAGACAAACCATATTATTACCATGAAGAATATTAATAATAATGTCGGTAACATTTCTACAAACCAAGGAGTTGATGGTCTTGGCTCTCCACCAAACACTAATTTACCTTCCATAGCTTGACTTAAGATTTCATCAGCTAATTTATCTCCCATTACTTCTTTTGGAACATATGACCTAAACTTTACGTTAGAGTTTTTTATAGTTCCTTCTACTGCAGTCCCATCAACAAAATGTATTCTTGATACATTTCCTTTTTCTAATTCTCTATATACTTTAGAGAACTGCATATTTTCTATCTTTTCAGTAGGTTTTCCTGAAAACTGTACTATTCCTACTATGATTATAAATATTAGTAGGTAGAAACCTATTCCCTTGAAAAATTTATTCAAAAGAAGTCCTCCTTTCCTATATCGTTTTATTCTATATTTTCTTAAAGGTAATCTTTAAGACTTCCTTTGTACTATTGTCTATTTTGTAATTTTCACTATTTTTATAATCACCTACACATAAGATACCTTGCTCATCTACTATTATAGGTACATTGCATCTTTCTTCTCTAGGTATTTTTAAATCTATAAATAAGTCTTTTATTTTTTTGCTTCCTGCTGAAAGCTTTATCTTATCGCCTTCTTTTCTACTTCTTACTACTATACCCCCTTTTACTTTATCAAAATCAAAACCTTTAGATTTCTTATCTAGTTTCATACTCTTATATCTATCTATATTCATTGTTTGAGTTTCTAAAACTAAATTAAGTTCTTTTACTTTAATAAAACCGTTACTAGGTAAATTATAACAAAACTCTATAGTTTCGTTAACTATTTCTTTATTAATTAATAGTATAGTATTTTTTCTTCTATATGCAAATATCCCCCTTGGAAGGGTTATCATTTTATCTATCTTTTTATTATCTTCTAATTGCATAATGTCTTCTATATGCTTTTGGTCTACAAAGTTAGTATCTCCAAGTATATGTTTTATACCTTTTCTTAATACCCTTACCTTGATAGCATCATGAAGTTCTGAATACTTTTGTATATCTATTTCGCAGGCATCTTCTTGTAAATTGGAAACTTCTTTAAATTTAATTTCTGATTCTTCTTGGATATAATCGCTGTCAGTTTTTAAACTATTACTCATTCTTACTATAGATTCTATTACATTTGGATTAAAATTATCCTTCATATATGGTATAAGTTCTAATCTTATTTTATTTCTGGTGTATATAGTTTCTAGATTTGTATGATCTATTCTTGGATTTAATTCGTATTCTTCACAATAAGCTTCTATATCTTTTCTATCTATATCTAATATAGGTCTTATTATATTGTTGTCTCTTATATATTCTATTCCTCTTAATCCTTGAAGTCCAGTCCCTCTCATTATTCTCATAAGTATAGTTTCTGCTTGATCATTTAAGTTATGACCTATAGCTATCTTATTAGATTTTGTCTTTTGCTTTATTTCTTCAAACATTTCATATCTAAGTTTTCTTGCACCTTCTTCTACAGATAAACCATTTTCTTTACAGTACTTAGGTACATCTATAGATTTAACAAAGGATGTTACTCCTAAATTTTCACAAAGTTGAGTTATATATAGTGCATCTTTTTGTGCTTCTATACCTCTTATTTGGTGATTTAAATGAGCTGCATATACTTCGATATCTAGTTTTTCTTTTAGTCTATAAAGTATATGTAATAGACAAACAGAGTCTGGTCCCCCAGAAAGTCCTAAAACTATTTTATCTCCATTTTCTATTAGCTTATATTTATTTATAGTACTTAGTACTTTTTCAAATATCATATATTAATACCTCTTACATCTAGTTTTTAGTAACTTTTTATGTATAAAGTTTCTATAAAAAAACTATAAACCCTTGTACGTTTTTTAAAACATTCAAAGTTTAGTATAGTTATTATAATACCAAATAAATTAAATAAAAGGTAGTACTTTAACTACCTTTATAAAATTTATATATTTCTATTATTCTTTAATTTCTAACAAAATATCTATTTTATTTCTACCGTTAAACAAATCCATTATATTTATGTCATAATCTATATTTAATTTTATGCAGTTTTCTGCTTTTTTATCTATTTTTAAATCTCTTGTTTTAGTCTCTATTATAAATAAACCTTGTGGAGTTCTATATTTACTTTCATTTACAACTCCCTTTTCAAAATTCATAGTAGAATTTACTTCACCGAACTTCTTTATACTAACCTTATTATCAGATATTTTAATAGTTGTTGTAGTTGGTTTATCCATTTCCACTTCCTTATAAACTACATATAAATCTTCATTTTTATAGTATATGTTTGCATCAGCCTGTTGTCTAATAGTATCTAGTACTCTTTTCTTTTCATATTGTGTTGTAACTATATTTATTTTAGCATTCACTTCTTTTTCCTCCTAAAACAAATATAAACTTTAGATAATATCTAAAGTTTATATTTGTTGATTAGTACTTTTGTATTTCAACATGATTTACATTATCTATATCTCTTTTTATAAACTCTGTGGCTATACTAGCGAATTTTTCAGGTATATCAGAGACATAGTATTCATAATATACTCTTTCATTACCATCTTTTCTTAATATATCTTCTTCTTCTAGTACTTTTTTCAAATCCATAGCAGTTTCTTTAGCTGGATTCACTAATTTAATATTTTCTCCAACATATTCTCCAATAGTTCTCTTTAATATTGGGTAGTGAGTGCATCCTAGCACTAAAGAGTCTATCCCTTCATTAACTAGCTCTTCTAAATATTTTTCAGCTGTTAGTCTAGCTATTTCTGTATTTGCCCAACCTTCCTCTACTATTGGCACAAATAAATTGCAAGCCTTATCTATTATCTTTATATCTTTATCTATTTTAGCTATTTCTGCATTATAAGCCTTAGAACGTACCGTACCTTCTGTTCCAATAACACCTACTATTTTATTTTTTGTAGAATATGCAGCTGTTCTGGCTCCTGCTTCTATAACACCTATTATAGGTATATCATATTTTTCATTAGCCTCTTTTAAACATCTAGCAGTAGCTGTATTACAAGCTATAACAATAGCTTTTACACCTTTAGATATTAAAAAGTTTATTGCTTGGAAGGTATATTTCATTACTGTATCCTTTGATCTAGGACCATAGGGAACCCTTGCTGTATCCCCAAAGTAGATTATATTTTCATTAGGTAAGATTTTCATTATTTCTTTTAAGACTGTTAATCCACCTAATCCAGAATCAAATACCCCTATAGGTCTATCACTCATCATAAACACCTGCTTTACTTCTTAGAGTCTATCGCTAGCTCTATTAATTTATCTATTAGATTAGAATATTCTAATCCTGTTACTTCCCACATTTTAGGATACATACTTATATTAGTAAACCCTGGTAATGTGTTTATTTCATTTATGAATATTTCTCCTGACTTTCTATCTATAAAGAAGTCTACTCTTGAAAGTCCTTTACCATCTATTCCTTTAAATGCATCTACTGCCATCTTTCTTATATTTTCCATATCTGCATCACTTATTTTAGCTGGTATTTCATAAGTAGATGCTCCGTTTATATATTTATCCTCATAATCATAGAAATCTTTAGCTGGCTTTATTTCACCAGCTATAGAAGCCTTAACTTCTTCATTTCCTAAAACAGAAACTTCTATTTCTCTTGCATCTACACCTTGCTCTAAAACTATTCTTGAATCGAATTTTAAAGCTTCATTTATTCCATTTAAAAGTTCTTCTCTATTTGTTGCTTTAGATATACCAACACTTGAACCTAAATTAGCAGGTTTTACAAATACAGGATAATCTAGCTCTCTTTCTATTTTGTTTAGTTCTTCTTCTGTGTTATTGTTAAATAATATTTTAGTTGTATAAGTATAATTTACTTGTGGTAATCCCATTTGAGAGAATACTTTTTTACATACAAGTTTATCCATACCAACGCTTGAAGCTAAAACACCACAACCAACATATGGTATTTGGCTTATTTCAAATAATCCTTGTATTTTACCATCTTCTCCATATGGTCCATGTAAAACTGGGAATAATACGTCTATCTTTTCAAATCTTCCATCTTCGAATTTTATACCCACTTCTCTGTTTCCAACAGGTATAAGGTTTATTTCAACATTTTTATTAGCTAAATTCTCCCATTGTCCATTTTTTATATTTTCTTCACTACCTTCATAATACATCCATCTTCCATCTTTAGTTATCCCTATTGTGAATACATTGTATTTATTTTTATCTATATGTTTATATATTGAAGCAGTTGAAGATAAAGAAACTTCATGCTCTCCTGATTTTCCACCAAATATTAAAGCCACATTAAGTTTGCTCATTAACAATCTCACCTTTCTGGTTTATTTTCTAATTCAAATATTATATGCATTTTACTATCTAAATGATTATTATAGTCCATTATAACAAAAAAATAAAGGAGCCAAGCTCCTTTTTGCGCATTTTTCATCAATTTTCACTATTATTTTGCAAACACATGGTTCCCTATTCTCATATGAGGACTCAAAGTTTTTATCCACTTGCAAGTGGCTATATCTGGATTCCAAAAATATATAGATTCATTAGTTGGATCGGTTCCATATAAAGCTTCTCTTGCTGCTTTATATGCACTTTCTGTTGGATCCATTTTTATTGAACCATCATTTACAACAGAAAAAGCATTTTTCTGATATATAACATCTCTTATTGTATTTGGAAATCTAGGATCTTTTACTCTATTTATAACAACTGCCGCTACTGCTACCTGACCCTCATAAGATTCTCCTCTGGCTTCTCCTGACACTAATCTAGATAACAATAAAAGCTCATCATTTGTTATGTTTAAAACTTCCTTTTCTTGTTTTTTGGTAATACCTTCTTCTACAGTAGGTACTTCACTTGTTCCTAAATCTTTTCCTTCTGCTAGTACCACATTCGTACATAACAACATGTAGAATAAAATAATTAACGATACTATAGATTTATAGCACCTGCCCATTCTTATGTCACTCCTTTAGTTTTTTAATATTGAATCTATGATTTCTGCTATTTTAAATTTAACTTCTACTCTACTAACTTCTTCTTTAGTTTTATGAGTTATTAAATTGTATTCTTCTTCAGTTAATACTTCCTTTAACTTTTCATCTGTAGCCTTATCTATAACTCCATTTTCTTCATCTATAAAACATAAAGGTGGAAACATTACGCACCACCAATTTTTGCCTGTTCCCTCTCCGATAACTATCTTCAAAGCCTTATATTCCCCTGCTGGAAGAACTACACTTGAATATTGCTTAGTTGGAAAATTACTATATTCTATCCCTACCTTTATGTCATAAGTATATCCATTTTCTTTTATAATATTCTCACTTATTTTTTCTATTTGGTCATATTCATTCTTTATTATTTCTTCACTTTGGCTTATATTTTTTGATTTTGATAGTTTAGGTTGAAGATACTCAATAACCGCATCCCTTACTTTTAGCTTTAGTTCTTGATCTTCATCTGAATCACTATTTGCTATAACATGAAATCTAATTAACTTATCTTTATAATTTTCTGATAATGAATTTATATTTTTGACCTCTCCATTTATAGTTAGTGTCATTAGGCTTATAACGCCTATAAGACTTAATACTAATATTATCAATCTTATCCTTATCTTATTCATAATTATTTCCCCCTCAAAATATTTCTATTTTGAGTATATCCAATCTGCACTTTTTTATACTTTTGCATTTGAATTTTAAATTACTTTATATCATACATAAGAATTCTATTTTTAATTTGTTTATAAAAAATAGAAATTTTTTTATTTTGTTACAATAAAAAAGAAGGTTTTACCTTCTTTTAAATTTCTTTATTATTCACTGTTCTTTCTATCATAAAGTTTTCTGCTTTTTCAATATGCTCTTTAGCATATTTCTTAGCAAGTTCATTATCTCCCTTTTTTATTGCATCTACAATAGCTTTATGTTCATCTATTATATTTTTCACTGTTTCATAATCAGCTATGTATGTCTCTCTAAATCTGTATACTTGCTCCCATAAAGAATTTATCAACTGATGAAGTTTTTTATTGTTAGTTGATTTAAATATACACTCATGAAATTCTACATCTTTTTTAAGAAGGGCATCAACATCTGAGCTTTTAGCACTTTCTTCAAATTCTTTCGCTATTTTTTCAAGTTCTTTTATATTTTCTGGATTTATTCTTTCTGCTGCTAAAGATGATGCTAACCCTTCTAGTGTTGCTCTTATTTCTAATACGTCTATTATATCTTTTAATGACATATTAGCTACATAAGCACCTTTTCTAGGTAACATAACAACAAGCCCTTCTAACTCAAGTTTTCTTATAGCTTCTCTAACTGGAGTTCTACTTACGCCTAACTGTTCTGCTAGCTGAACCTCCATTAATCTTTGTCCTGGATTTAACTTTCCTTCTACTATTGCTTCTCTAAGATTTTCAAATACTACATCTCTTAGTGGCTTATAATCATCTAGATTTAATTTAGTTAAGTTATCCACAAATTTCAACTCCTTTTTCACTACTGCTTACAACATATACTTGAGAATATTGCTGTAATAGTATGTCTTTACACTTTAGTGCATTTTCAGATTTATCAAATAATCCAAATACTGTAGGTCCACTACCACTCATCATAGAACCTAAAGCACTATTAGCCATCATTATTTCTTCTATTTCATTTATTTCCTTATGAATTTTACTAGTTACATTTTCTAATACATTTGACATATTTTTTGATAAGGAATCTATATCCCCTTTTTCTAGACACTCAATTAAAAGTTTATTATTAGGTCTATTTTCTATATTATTTAAGTCTAAACCTTGATATACATCTTTTGTAGACACAAATAGGTTAGGCTTACATATAAGTATACTTATATTTTTAGGCAGCCCTTTTATGTAACTAAGTTTTTCTCCAATTCCTTCTGCTAATGCAGTTTTCCCAGAAATACAGTATGGAACATCTGCTCCTAACTTTAAACCTAGCTCCTGTAACTCTTGCTCTGTTAAATTTAATTTCCATAGTTTGTTAAGTCCAACTAATACTGCTGCTGCATTTGAGCTCCCACCTGCCATACCTGCTGCTACAGGTATATTTTTCTCTATAAATACCTCAATCCCTTTATTTATATTGAATCTTTGCCTTAAAAGTTCAATAGCTTTGTATACTATATTGTCATTATCTAGTGGTATATGGCTACTATTACTCTTTATAACGACGTCATTTGTATCTAATTGCTTTATCTTTATAACATCATACAAGTCAATTGTCTGCATTATCATTTCTACTAGATGGTACCCGTCGTCTCTTTTTCCTAGCACATCTATAGATAGATTAATTTTTGCTCTACTTTTTAATTCTATAGAATTCATCATATCCTCCTTGTATATAGTATAATGTATTCTCAGCTATTAACATTATACTACAAAAAATAAAATAATAGGGGATTGTCCCCCCTATTATTTTATTTTTTACAATATATTTTAATCTGCTAAAACGACCTTCTTTTCTAATATTAAACATTTTCCTGGTCTTAATGGTTCATCAACTTTTATCTCATTAACCTCTGCTATCTCTTCCTCTGTAGTATTATATTTCTTAGCTATATTCCAAAGACTATCTCCTTCTTTGCATATATAAACTATTATACTTGGAGCCTTAGATAAATCATAAATTCCTAAATCATCACCTTTTATTATGAAACTTTCTGATTTCTTATCTATACCCTCTATAAATCTCTTTATTTTCATATTAATATCTATTTCATCTCTATTTAAGTCTACATCTATTTTTTCTATACTAACTGTATTAAATACCTTACAAGTATCTGTTAATCTATCTATCTCTATATCATGTTCAAAAGGAATTTCTTCACTTATTCTATAAACCATTTTTAGCCCTTCCACTGGAACATAAAGAATATCTACTCTTACTATACCTTGGATAACACTCTTGTTATCTTCTATATAAGCATTTTCTATTGATATTGATGGACAAACACTAACTATATCCTTTATTTGTATATCATCTTTATCATTCTTTATGCTTTCTTTTACAACAAAATTTTCTGTTCCACTGTATAATATTTTATTTACATCTATAGCTCTATGATCAAATTTTAGTATTTTTTGAGGAGAGTACGCATCTTGTAATACCTCTCTCGTAGTTTCATCTGTTACTTTAACTTTACTACTAACTGTGCAATCTATATCTAGTATACCCGTATTACTATCTCCATTTTGCTTAAATGTATGGTTAAAATCTCCCATAAATAACATAGCTTCTTCTTTCATACCATCACAAGCTCCAGGAACCTCTATAAATTGTGTAAAATCTATACCGATTCTATCTAACTCTACTAGTTCACCATCATATGTACAAGCCAACGGGTTTACTTCTAGTACCCCACCAACTATTACTTTATTGTCTGCTATCCTAGTTTCTTTTATCCTAGCATTTGGATTTAAACTTATTATAGATTGTATTTCTTCTGTATTAACATTTATAGTATCCCTTATTACACTTTCTGTTCTCTCTATACCTATAATGTCTTGATAACTTATCTCTTTTCTATGTTTTTGTATCCCTTCAACTTGAGATACATCTTTAACTATATCTAATCTCTTTTTGTCAAATAAGCTACCTCTTACATTCATAAGAGCACCAACTTTTATCTTTCTTTCATTCATAATAGTACAATCAACATGTTCAATTTCAGGATATAACATATATTCCATGTCTTGGACTATATTATCCTTTTCTATAACTTCATTTATATCGATTCTTCCATCTACACTAGAAACAGTATTTTTATCATCTGTTATATATATTACATTATAGTTGAAACTTCCTCTACAATGTATTTTGCCATCTGCCACCTCTATTTTTTTAATTGCTATGTAACCTTCTGTTTTTATAATGTCATATACATCTGCTTTTTTATCTGGTACAACTACCTCTGATTCTATAAACGTTTGAAATTTACCGAAGTCTATTCTATTATCTACTTTAATTACATCTTTAATTAATTCCATCTTCGTCCCCCCTGTATTAAATAAAACTATCACACTATATTTATATTTAAGGAACAAAAAAAAAATTACACCTATTTTTGATAGGTATAATTTTAACTTACACTTAATTTATCTTGATGTTTAAATACTTTCAACTTTACGTTAGATGTTAATAAATCAGAGTAACTGTAAGATACTCTTGAATAACCATTTGCTTCGTCATATATTTTTACGACAAATACACTTGGATAAACATTTTCTAGTATCCCCTTCTTAGTAACAATCTGTTTTCTTCCCTTATTTGCCTTAAGTAAAATCTTTTTACCTAAGTGCCTCTCTAAGCTAGTTCTTATATTATCTAGCGTTTGAACAGTGGCCATAATATCACCTTCTCTTAAACGATTATATGTTTACATAATATCACATTTAAGAGGTTTTGTCAAATGTTTAAACTAATTATTTTATATATTTTTGATAAAAAAGTCAATAGTATTTTTTAAAATATACAATATAATTTGGTATTATTTTTAATAAATTATAGACTTAGGCATAGCCCATCTAAATTTACCTCTTGTTTCTGACCCGCCTATACCCTTCATACCTGTAACAGTTTGCTCTATTACCTCTTCTATTGGTACTATAGTATCTATTCTTGAGCAAGCTATTTTTTCTACCACAAAAACTGGATCTAGAGCATGTATCATTATTCTCCCTGGAGAGCTTGCATAATTTGCTCCTGCTTTGATTAACTGTTCATAATTTGACTGGCATGCTCCAGCAAATATAACTAAATTATCTAGATTAGGTTGCCACTTTCTAGCTTGTTTTACTGTTTTAATAAAATTCATAGAGTTTTTATAATTGCTTAAATCTGTAGTGTTACCTTTTTTAGAAGTTAAAGCATCATGACCAGTGATTACAAGTATATCTGGATTATGTTTTTCTAACAGTGCTCGTACTTCTTTATACTGATTAGGCTCTGGTATAGCAATTCCGACTGCCGGTATTCCTAACTCTGTATAAACATCTAAGCATAGTTTTAGATATTCTTTATCTCCATCAATTTGAAGGACCTTTCCTGGCATACCATAAACATTTGTATTCATTTGTAATTTCGGAACTGCCCTATTCATCTTTTTTTCTCTTTCCTTTGCTTTTCTCATTGATTGAGATATTAAGGACTCTACATTTTTATCTAATAAAACATCTCTTATATTTGGTAATCTTACTGCCTCTAAATCATCTATTGGTGCATCAGCTAATATTCTAAATGCTACTCCTTTTAATATTGCCACTTTTTCATTTTTTTCATCTATGCTAAAAGCTATTATTTTAAATACTATATCTTTCCCATATGATTTTCTTACTACTATATCTCCTATATTCATATTCGTCCTCCCTAATAACTGTTATCTTAATCTATATTATGTTCGATACTTTTTTTTGTTCCTTAAGAATAAAAACATTTTATTGTTGAAAAATTGGAAAGATAATGTTAATATAATATTAAACAAATGCTTATCGATATAAGCAAATATTTATTTCAGGAGATAAATATGACTGATAGAGAAAAAGAAATTTTAGATATTTTGAAAGAAAATCCTATGATTTCTCAACAAGAACTAGCGGATAGACTATCTATAACTCGTTCTTCCACTGCAGTACATATAACTAACCTAATGAAAAAAGGTTATATCAGGGGAAAAGGTTATATATTAAATAAAAGTAATTATGTAACTGTAATCGGCGGTTCTAATATGGATATTCAAGGGTCTACTAACTCACCTCTTGTTATGTTTGACTCTAATCCAGGTAGGGTTGATATATCTTTAGGTGGTGTCGGGAGAAATATAGCTGAAAATATGTGTAGATTAGGGGTAGATACTAAGCTTATTTCTGCCATTGGAAATGATTTATATGGAAATAAGATACTATCAGAATGTAAAGGACTTGGAATAGATGTTGAAGATTGCTTTGTTTCCAATGAAATGCCGACTTCAATATATGTTTCAATATTAAATGATTCTAATGATATGCAAGTAGCTATATCTCATATGGACATTTTAGAAAAAATAGATACTTCATATATAAACTCAAAACATCAGTTTATTAATGAGTCATTAGCAATTGTAATAGATACAAATTTATCTAAAGAGGCTATAGAATATATAACCTCTAAGTATTCTCATATTCCTATATTTGTTGATACTGTTTCAACAGCAAAGTGTATGAAGATAAAAGATATAATAGGACGATTCCACACTGTAAAGCTAAACAAACTTGAAGCCGAAGCTTTATCTGGAATAGAAATAAATAATTTAAAAGACTTAGAACTTTGTTCTAAAATCCTATTAGATCAAGGAGTAAATAAAGTATTTATTACACTTGGAAAAGATGGTGTATTTTCTGCAGCTAAAGAAAATTCCATTAAATTAGATGGAGTAAAGGTTGATATAGTTAATGCAACAGGGGCAGGAGATGCATTTACAGCTAGTTTAGTGTATTGTCATATGAATGATTTTGACCTAGAGTATACAACTAAATTCTCTGTAGCATCATCAATAATAGCGCTATCACATAAAAATACAATAAATCCAAATATGTCTGTAGACAATGTTGAAAAAATACTTAAGGAGATGATTTTATGTTAGAAAAATATTTACAAGTACATCCAGAAGTTAAAAAAGCTATAGAAGCAGGGGAACCAGTAGTTGCATTAGAGTCTACTATAATTTCTCATGGTATGCCATATCCTAAAAATGTAGAAATGGCAAAAAACGTAAGTAAAATAATAAGAGAAAATGGAGCAGTTCCAGCTACAATTGCTATCATAGATGGTGTGTTAAAAGTTGGCCTTACTGAAGAAGAAATAGAATTCTTAGGAACAAGCAAAGATGTTGTTAAAGCTAGTAGAAGAGATTTACCTTTTATTATATCTAAAAAATTAACTGGTGCTACTACAGTAGCTACTACTATGATATTAGCTGATTTGGCAGGAGTTAGAGTATTTGCCACTGGTGGAATTGGTGGAGTTCATAGAGGAGCAGAAAAAACTTTCGATATATCTGCTGATTTACAAGAATTAGCTAATACAAATGTTGCTGTTATATGTGCAGGAGCTAAATCTATATTAGATATAGGTTTAACATTAGAATACTTAGAAACTAACGGTGTACCTGTAGTAGGATTTGGTACAGATGAATTCCCTGCTTTCTACACAAGAAGAAGTGGATTTGGTGTTGACTATAGAGTAGATTCTTCTATGGAAGTTGCTACTGCTTTAAAAGCTAAATGGGACTTAAATTTAAAAGGTGGTATGGTTATAGGTAATCCAATACCTACAGAACATGAAATGGATTATGATACTATAACAAATGCTATAGAATCTGCTTTAAAAGAAGCTGAAGAGAAAAATATAGCAGGTAAAAAAGTTACTCCTTTCTTATTAGATAAGGTTAAGACAATAACTGCTGGTAAGAGTTTAGATTCTAACATAGAGTTAGTTTATAACAATGCAAGAGTTGCAGCTCAAATAGCGAAAGACTTAGCAGACATAAACAACTAATATAGTACCATTAGATTATTATTGACTTAGGTATTAAAACTATTAATTTTATAATAATATATCTAATAATTTATTATACTTAAAATGCACATTAGTAAATAATGTGCATTTTGTTATGTTATAGAATTAAAATTTTCTACATTATCAAACTTATTGTACTTGGAAAATCATATTACTTCATATCTAATTCTTCTTTAGCTAATTTAGGTACGTCGTTAATATTTACTTCCTCAAAACTATCAACCCCATAGATATCTTTTTTTCTCTCCAGTACCTCCAACATGTACACATATATATGCACCTTTCTTCAAGTTTTTATCTGCATAAAAACTTACCTTAATTGACTTACCTTTTTTGTTATAGGCTGTTGTTTCATATTTGTATATCCAAGGATTTTTTTCTTTGTTATTTTCAATCACACCATCTTGTTCTATTTTTACAAAATACTTATCAGTTCTAATTGATGTTCTCATTTCATCTAAAAAAAAGATCTTTGTTTATCTTAACCCCCATATATATACCTAGTGTTAAGATACCTATAATAATTATACAAATCAAATTTTTAAAATAATTCTTTTCTTTTTTCAAAATCATTAACTCCTTTATTATCTATTTTTTCTTCATTTGATTAAAATATATTATTATTGTTAAATCAATATATTTTATTGTTTCTCAATAAATAATATATATTATTAACTAGATATAAAGTTACGAAAATAAAAAAGAACATATAAATATATCAATTATAAACAATCTTCTGCAAACATATTTAAAGCACTAACTAAAAAAGGTTACTCCAATAATTCAAAATCATCAGAGTAACCTACATATTAATCTTCTTTTAAGTTAGGTATTACTTTTTTTATTTCTTCTATTTGATGCCATGTTCTTTCTAGACTGTTTTCAGATATATAGCTTTTTACTTCACTTAAGTTTGTAAATTCCTTTACTGATAAGTCATCCTCTTCGTTCATGTATCTTAGAATAAACATAAATTTACCTTACTTTCCACAACACTTCTTATATTTCTTTCCACTTCCACATGGACAAGCGTCATTTCTTCCAACCTTTTCTTCTTTAACAACTGTCTTAGATGTCTTGTAAGCTTTTTGTAATTCTTTTCTCTTAGCTTCTGGTAATATTTCATTCCAGCCTGGTAAGTTATATAACCAATGAGCTTCTACAGCTACCATATTGTAGTATAACTTTTCCCAATCTATATCTAATTTTATAGTGCTATCTGCTTCTATAGTTTCTAATGTTATGTCTTCTTTTAAACTTTCACTTATTCCATCTATGAATCCCATGAAGTATTCAACTGATGTATTGTACTTAACAGCTAACTCGCTAACTACACCTTCTACAACTTCTTGCTTATTATTTAATAACTCGTTGTATATTGAAGCTTCTACCTTTAAATAATCTTCCCAGAACTTTACTTCTGCTTCTTGACTTTCATGGTTATCACTTAAGTTTCTCCATTCAGTATATAAACTCATACGTTTTTCCTCCTAAAACCTTCTATAATATAATTATTAGATTAACTCTTCTATTATATCACAATTAAATAATTCTTTTAATACTTTTATAGCATACTCTTGGTCTATAAAGAAAGGGCTACTTGCTATAGTTATAACTTTGGCACCTTTTATTAATTCCTTTATTTTAGATACTCTCTTATCATAAGAAATATACTCCATATCTTTAGAAAATATGTCTAAATCTATATCTAGCACATACTCTCCTTCTATATCCATTTCAAATCCATAAGAACTATCAATTATTATTACTTCTGAAAAAATATTGTGCTTTAATGCTGGTTGTATAAAGTTACCTACATTAAGTACTTCATTTGTATATCTAAATACATCATCAAGACTATTCATGTCTACATTGTAATTTTCAGGTTCCCTCATATCTTTATGTTGGTCTACATGCACTAGTTTACAACCTTTTTTAAACTTATTTGATTTCAAGCTATTTATCCAAAAATAAAAAGCATGGTTGTGGTTATCGAAAATATAAATGTCCTTATCTTCTTTTTTATAAAAAACCATATTTTTAAGACCCTTAGCCTTTATCTCTTTATCTTCATCAATCTCATTAAACACTATTTCTTCACCAACAGCAACATCTTCTAAAGTACCTTCGATTAATGACGGTACAAATATACTTTTATTACTTCTTTCCTCATAAGAAAATATATTATTTCCCTTTGGTCTATCTATATAAAATCCTTTGTATCTATCCATAATATCTCCTTTTATTTTAATTTATTGTCTAAATTATTATACTATATAGTTTACATTTTTTTATTTTCTAATTACCTACCTTTTATCTTACACTAATGTAATCAATCTGTTATCTGTACGTAAGGCTTTTTTTGTATATTTATCTTATAATATGTATATAGAAAGAACAACTTATTTAAATTTTAAAATATCAATTATTTAACATAGACTATTAAATATTTTAGGAGGAATTATAAAATGATAACATTAATATTAACAACAATATTTTTAATACCTTTAGCTTTAACATTTTTAGCTTACGCAACAACTAATGGTTTTTGTGTTAATCCTATGCAATATAATACTGAAGAAGATTCTATAGACTTAATAAATCTAAATAGTGTTTTATCACTAAGTTTTGATAATAACTTATAAATTAAAAAGTGAAGTACTTCAAGATTATTAAATAATTTTGAAGTACTTCACTTTTTTAGATTATATAAAAATATTTCATATAATTTATCAAATACAATATTTTTTATTTAACGAATAAATTCCAAGGATGTTCTTGTGGTGGTTCACAAACAAACTCCATTCTTTCCTTTGTCGTAGGATGGTCTATTTCTATTTTATGAGACCATAAAGCTATTTGTTGTCCAACTTTATTTACATCTTGTCCATATCTTTGGTCTCCAAATAGAGGGTGTTTTCTACTTGAAAATTGTACCCTTATTTGATGAGGTCTCCCTGTTTTTAAGTCTATTTCAACTAAACTAAATTTCTCCTTAGTACTTAAAGTTTTATAACTTAATTCAGCATTCTTTGCTTCTTTATGGTCTTTTTTTACTACACTAACCATATTAGTTTTCTTATTCTTATAAAGATAATCTTTTAAAGTATCACTTTCTTTATTCATTGTTCCATGTATAACTGCCCTATATGTTTTTTTTAAAGTTTTAGTTCTTACTTGATCAGATAATCTTGAAGCAGCTTTTGATGTTTTGGCAAACACCATAACTCCACCGACTGGTCTATCTAATCTATGTACTAATCCTATATAAACATTCCCTGGCTTGTTATACTTTTCTTTTACATATTGCTTTAAAAGATTTACCATATCTTTATCATTTGTATCATCACCTTGAGATAGTATATTTACAGGTTTTTCTACTACTAGTAAATGGTTGTCTTCGTATATGACTTTAATCATTACTTAGACTCCCATCTTCCAAATATACCACATGGTAATACCTTCCCATCTTTAGATGCAGGTATACCTATTTCTCCACCATATATTTTTCCACCTTTAGCTTTCTTAGCTACTGTAGCATCTAATATATGTTCAAGTATTATTGGTGATAATCCTGTTGTATATGAATTTATTAAGAAGAATAAAGGTTTGTCTGATAATACTTTTGTACATAATTCAACTAAACCATATAACTTATCTTCTATTTGCCATACTTCTCCCTTTGGTCCTCTTCCGTATGAAGGTGGGTCCATTATTATAGCATCATATTTATTACCTCTTCTTATTTCTCTTTCTACAAATTTAACAACATCATCAACTATAAATCTTACTTTTCTATCTCCTAAACCTGATGTATGTAAATTTTCTTTAGCCCAAGTTACCATACCTTTAGATGCATCTACATGGCATACTTCTGCCCCTGCTGCTGCACAAGCTACTGTTGCTCCACCAGTATATGCAAATAAGTTAAGTACTTTTATTGGTCTACCTGCATTTCTTATTTTATCCATTGACCAATCCCAGTTAGCTGCTTGTTCTGGGAATAATCCTGTATGCTTAAATCCTGTTGGACTTATATTAAACTTTAATTCTTTGTAGCTAACAGTCCATTTCTCTGGGTACTTTTTTTTATGCTCCCATTGTCCTCCACCTCTACTACTTCTGTGGTAGTGTCCATGAGGATTTTTCCATAATCCACTTTCATGTGGTATTGGCCACATAACTTGAGGGTCTGGTCTTCTTAAAACTATATCTCCCCAACGTTCTAATTTTTCTCCGTTACCCATATCTATAAGTTCATAGTCTTTCCATTTATCTGCTAATAATAACATTTATGTCCTCCTAAAGTTTTTATTCTTAATCTATGTATTATATCATATATTTAACTAATATTTTCGGTATTTTCCATACTTTATATACTTATTCTTATGTATATATAATTTTATTTTTTATTAATTTTATTTAGTTTCCTAGCATATTCTATATAATAATTGATTTTTAATAGGGGGCGATTTTATGATGAGAAATTCTCAAGTTGGATACAACTGTATATATAATTTGTTGCATGTAAAATTTAATGAAGACTTTGAGCGAGATGGAAAATTTTCATACGATTTACAGTATCCTTCTTTTTATGCTTTTAAAAATACATATTTTAAGGTTAACCCTTCTATACTTTCCCAATTAAATAGTACTATAAAGGCCAATGTCAATGACTTTAAGGAAGGAACCTTAAAAGAAGAAGAAGAAATGGATAGAAAGTTTAATATTATGTCATGCTATGCTGTTACATTTAATAAAAACTATGTACTAAGCTCAATATTAACACTTAAAGGATTTGTAGAAAATGAAGGCCTACTTTATAACCAACTTAATAATTTTAATATTGACTTAAATAATGGAAAAACTATCTACCTTAGAGATATTTTTAAAGAAAATGTTGATTATATAACACTTATTACTAACTATGTTAATTATAAAATAAGTCAAAATAGAGATTTATATTATGAAAACTACGATTTATATATTCCAGAAGATCAGGCTTTTTATATAACAGATGACGGAATCGTTATATACTTTGAGTTAGATGAGATAGCACCTAAAGATATAGGAGTACCTAAGTTTAAAATGTCCTTTGAAAAATTTGCCCCTTACATTAATCCTAGGTTCTTTTGTTCTCCTCAAAATATTAACACTTTAAATAGTAGACACTTTAGATATTACCTTAGAAAAAATATGTAATTACAAAAAGAGTATGACGAAGTCATACTCTTTTTAAATAATTTTTGTGATTCTTAATGAGTAAATCCATATTTTTTATTTTCTTGTTTTTTACCATGAACTAATACATTGGCATTATTTAAATCATTTATAGCCATTTTTAAGTCTCTTATGAATAATTCAGCCATATCATGACTTAAGTCTGCTCTACATACTATACGTTGTATTATTGTATTTTGTAGATTAATTGGTAATGGATATGCTGGTATTTGCCATCCTTTCATTGCTAATCTATCTGCTAAATCATATAATGTCCATTCTACATTTACATCATCTTTTAATCTATAACATACTATTGGTAAATTTTCTCCATCATTATAGATTTTGAATAAACCAGTAGCTTCTATTTCTCTACTTAAATACATTGCAACATCTTTTGTACGTTGATGTATTTGTCTATATCCTTCAAATCCAAGACGTAAGAAGTTATAATATTGTCCTATAACTTGA
>NZ_JADNAJ010000007.1:28139-124265 GCF_015550185.1 Romboutsia sp. 1001285H_161024_C4
ATCTTTTGTACGTTGATGTATTTGTCTATATCCTTCAAATCCAAGACGTAAGAAGTTATAATATTGTCCTATAACTTGACTTGCTGATCTTGAGAAGTTTATAGCCATAGTTGGCATTGATCCACCTAAGTAACTTACTTCAAATATTAATTCTTTTGGTAAGTATTCTTCATCTTTCCATATTACCCAACCTATACCTGGGTATACTAATCCATATTTATGACCTGATGTACTTATTGAAACTACATTTTTTAATCTAAAGTCCCATTCAAGCTCTGGATCTATAAATGGTACGAACATACCACCTGATGCACCATCTATATGTATAGGTACTGATATCTTAGCTGTTTTATTGTATTCTTCTAATAAAGCATCTAATGCTTTTATATCATCAAATTTACCTGTGTATGTTATACCTAGTAAACCTACTACACCTATTGTATAATCATCTACATAATCTAACACTTTGTCTACATCTAAACTCATGTGTTCTTCATCCATTGGTACTAAACGCATTTCTATATCCCAATATACACAGAATTTTTCCCAACAAACTTGATATCCTGAAGATATTACTAAGTTTGGTTTCTTAGCATTTACATCTATTCCTGCTTCTTTTGCTCTATTTCTCCATCTGAATTTCATAGCCATACCACCTAGCATACATGCTTCAGATGAACCTACTGTAGAAGTACCTATGTATTTCATATCTTCTGGTGCATTCCATAAATCTGCTAACATACTAACACATCTATTTTCCATTTCTGTTGTTTGTGGATATTCAGACTTATCTATAGCATTTTTTTCTAATGTTTCTGCCATAAGTTTAGTTGCTTCTGGTTCCATATAAGTTTGGCAGAATGTACATAAATTAAGTCTTGCATTACCTTCATTCATTAACTCATCTTTAATTAATTGATATGCTACATTTGGAGCAATAGAATCTTTCCCTAAAACATCTTTGGCTACCTCAGAGCCAGATTCTATTGTCCCAAATACTGGTGTATCATATTTATCGCCTAATCTGTCTTTTCTACTAAATAACATTTTTGATTCCTCCTAATAGTGTTTTTATAATTATTAATTTTAATAATTATAAATTTAATTTTTTGTTCAAATTATTGAGCATTTTTCATTTTAGACTTTTTATATATTATTTTGTTTTTTGTTATACTATATATATACCTCTCTTTTTGTGTGTTAAACATATTTTTACAATTTTTTTATATATTTTTTCTTTTTTCTAAATTTTCTTTATAATAGAAAAGAGTATTTTTCAATGCATAAAACAAGTTCTATACATTTCAAAATACTCTTTTTTGCAATTTAATTTTATATTAAAATCAATTTTCTTGTTTAAGTTAATTATTTTGAAGATGAAGTTCCACTTTCTAATATAGATACTATAGAGAATAATGTAAAACAAATTGCTCCAAGTCCAATCATTACACGCGCTGGTATAAAGTATGCTATATTAAATATTTCAGCTTCAAATAAAAATGCTCCCATAAATAAGCATATAAGTGCTGTCACTACTGGTATTAAAGGTACTCTCTTAGCTAATGGATTTGATTTTCTCCACACCATTCCTAATAAAAGTACTTTACTTAATATACTGTAACATACTATCCCTAATCCAATTAGAACAAATCCTGGAGCTATCCAAGC
This sequence comes from Romboutsia sp. 1001285H_161024_C4, assembly GCF_015550185.1. Lineage (NCBI taxonomy): Bacteria > Bacillati > Bacillota > Clostridia > Peptostreptococcales > Peptostreptococcaceae > Romboutsia > Romboutsia sp. 1001285H_161024_C4. Next base: position 29,808 of record NZ_JADNAJ010000007.1, read on the forward strand.
AGGATTTGTAGCTATTGAAAGTACTGCTATCCCCCATATTATATCTATGGTTCCTAATATAACAACTAATATTGACCATTTATAGCGCTCTTTCTCTGTAAACTTATTTTGTATTTGTCTTACAACACTAGCTACTAGTGCTACTAAGCTAGCACAAACTAATGAGATTCCTATTATTACATGCCCTGCTACAAAATTTTCAGTAGCCGAAGATGACATTAATAAATATATACCCCTAATAAAAGCAATTAACGCGCAAACAACAGGTACTGATATTAATATTTTAGCTGTAGGTTCTTTAAAAGAATCTTCAGGTTCATCTCCTTCTTTTAAGTTAGAACTATTTTTAGGTATTAAAAGAAATTTAGTTGATGAAGTTGCAACTGTTGAAACACAACAAGCTATTAATCCTAATCCAAATACTACGTTTCCTGAAACAACATATGCTGAATTTTGACCTGCTGTTTCAAATAACATTATTCCTGATACCATTGTAAATATTGATGCTAAATAACCTATACTTGGTAAAACCCACTTATCAAAATTATTGTACTTATTTATAAGCTGTCTTATTATAGTTGCTGCAGTGGTAAATAGTGCAATACATATAGCTGTTAAATATATCAGAACATGGCCTGCAACTACAAACTCAGATCCTATTAATTGCCCTAAATTTTTCACATAAAACCCATACCCTAGACATACCACTCCCATAAGTAATGGTATCGCCCTAAAAAATATACTAATATAATAATTCATCTTTCTTACCTCCAAAAAAATTTTGAAAGTAGATAAAAATCAAACCAATACCTACATATTAATTATTAGCTTGATTCATAGCTACTTATCTTATTGTAAAAAAGCAACTAGAATTATATTTAATTCCAATTGCTTTTTTATATATATTTTACCAAGTTAGATTAAAGGTTTGATTACTAAAATCTTATTATAATTTAATTTATTTTTAGTGAGTAAATCCATATTTTTTATTTTCTTGTTTTTTTCCATGAACTAATATCTTAGCATTATTTAAATCATTTATAGCCATTTTTAAATCTCTTATGAATAATTCAGCCATATCATAACTTAAGTCTGCTCTACATACTATACGTTGTATTATTGTATCTTGTAGGTTAACTGGTAATGGATATGCTGGTATTTGCCATCCTTTCATTGCTAATCTATCTGCTAAATCATATAATGTCCATTGTACATCATCTTCATTTTTTAATCTGTAACATACTATTGGTAAATTTTCACCATCATTATAGATTTTAAATAAACCAGTAGCTTCTATTTCTCTACTTAAGTACATAGCTACTTCTTTTGTACGTTGATGTATTTGTCTATATCCTTCAAATCCAAGACGTAAGAAGTTATAATATTGTCCTATAACTTGACTTGCTGATCTTGAGAAGTTTATAGCCATAGTTGGCATTGATCCACCTAAGTAACTTACTTCAAATATTAATTCTTTTGGTAAATATTCTTCATCTTTCCATATTACCCAACCTATACCTGGGTATACTAATCCGTATTTATGTCCTGATGTACTTATTGAAACTACATTTTTTAATCTAAAGTCCCATTCAAGTTCTGGATTTATAAATGGAGTAAACATACCACCTGATGCAGCATCTACGTGTATAGGTAATGATACTTTAGCTGTTTTATTATACTCTTCTACTACTGCGTCTAATGCTTTTATATCATCAAACTTACCTGTATATGTTATCCCTAATAAAGCTGCTATACCTATTGTATAATCATCTACATAATCTAACACCTTATTAATGTCTAAACTCATATGTTCTTCATCCATTGGCACTGTACGCATTTCTATATCCCAATATACACAGAATTTTTCCCAGCAAACTTGATATCCTGAAGATACTACTAAGTTTGGTTTCTTAGCATTTACATCTATTCCTGCTTTTTCTGCTCTATTTCTCCATCTGAATTTCATAGCCATACCACCTAGCATACATGCTTCAGATGATCCTACTGTTGATGTACCTATATAGTTCAACTCTTTTGGAGCATTCCATAGGTTAGCTATCATATCAACACATCTATTTTCCATTTCTGTTGTTTGTGGATATTCAGATTTATCTATAGCATTTTTTTCTAATGTTTCTGCCATAAGTTTTGTTGCTTCTGGCTCCATATAAGTTTGACAGAATGTAGCTAAGTTAAGTCTTGCATTTCCTTCATTCATTAACTCATCTTTAATTAATTGATACGCCACGTTTGGAGCAATAGAATCTTTCCCTATTACGTCTTTTGGAATATTAGAGCCAGACTCTATTGTCCCAAACACTGGTGTGCTGTAAGTATCTTCTTTTTTACTACATAACATTTTAAAAATCCTCCTAGAACTTCATGCTTTGATTTAAATTTTTAATGATTTTTTCTAGTGTCTATTTTGCGACTTTTTTACACTTTCTTTAGAGTTAAGACTGTTTAATTAGCCTTTCTCTTTTTATCAGTTATTGCATAAATTACAAAAGGTATTAGAATAGTTATTACAAAACTAACACTTAATATTGTTAAATATTCTGTAACACTCTTACCACTTAATTGGCTAGGTGGAACAAATGATATTACTAGAGCAAATATAGATGTTATGAATCCACATGCTGCTACTATTAATTTAAATGTTTTTCCTCCTGGAACTTGGTAAGAACGTTTTAAATCTTTATGTTTAAGTACTAAAGTAAAGTATCCTATGAAGAATAGTAAGTATCCTACTAGATATATTACAACTGTTAGTGATATTGCTGTAAGGAAAGATACGTTATTTCCTCCTCCACCAAAAGTAAGAACAGCTGCCCATATTGTAACTACTATTCCTTGAATTAATACTAAACGTACTGGAACATCATGTTCATTTGTTTTTGTTAATGATTTAGGTAAAATTCCTTTTTGTGCTGCTGAATACATTCCTCTTGAAGGACCTACAACCCAAGCACTAACTTCTCCCATTACTCCTAAAGCTAATAATAAAGCTATTAATTTTACAAGCCATGTAGCATTAGCACTAAAATGAAGTATTAGAACTTTAAATGTTTCAACAACACCTGAACTTAAGCTTAATTGAGACTTAGGTATTACAGATGCTACTGTTAAACCACCTATAGTATTTAGTATTATAGCTAGTACTACTAATATTATCATTGCTAATGGGTAATTTTTCTTAGCATTTTCTAATTCATTTACATGAGATGCTGATGCTTCAACCCCCATATAAGCTAATATAAATGAAACGAATACAACTAATGTATTTACTTTTGTAAAATCAGGTACGAAATATTTCATTCCAATTTTTACATCTACTGGGTTACCTTGTACTAAGTATGCTATTGATAAACCAAATAAAATTATAGCGGGTATAACTATACCAAATATAAATCCAGCCTTAGCTATCTTAGCTGTGTTTTTTGTTCCGCCTAACTGAGAAAATGTTAATCCCCAGAATATAACTAAAACTCCTATAAATTTTATAGCTGGAACATTGTTTAACGCATTCCAGTTAAATATGTATGAAACACATCCTAAAATAAAATAAATCATAGTTACAAATCCAACTGTGATTTGGAACCATTGGAAGAATATAGCTGCAAAGCCGTATCTTTCACCTAGAGTATTACCTACCCAAGCGAATATTCCCCCTTCTTGCCATCCTTCTACAGTGGCCATTTCTGCTGCACATAAAGCAACTGGTAAAAACCATAAAATTCCTCCTAATAAAAGGAAAAATACTAGATTAAATCCTGATGTTGCGAATGTTGGATATTCATAAACAGTCATTACCATTGATGCTGTCATTGCAAAGAATGCAAACAATGTAAGTGTTCCCTTTTTACCTACTTGTGCATCTTTCATTTGAATCATCTCCTAGGTATTAATTTTTTCTAACATATACTAAATTATCTTAGGCCTAAAGTAACTTATTGTCGTTATATGACATAAATACCCACGCTTCAACATCCATAACCATTTGATTTAAAATTTATTTAGTTTTCTTATTTTATAATTTTCTAACTTTTTCCATGTGTTAAAATTAATAAACACCACTTTAGAGATATCTCTAAAGTGGTGTTTATTAATTTTATTATTCAGCTATATTGTATACTTCTAAACCTTCATTCATTATATGCTTCTTTTTCACTTCAACTAAAGCCTTTAATGTATCAAGTGATGTCATTACTTCCGTAGAGAACTCTGTTGCAGTTCTTCTTATTTTAAATCCATCTCTTGTTGAGTCATTCCCTTTAGTAGGGGTATTTATTACTATATCTACTTGCTTGTTTCTTATAACATCAAGTATGTTTGGTCTAGCTTCTTCTACTCTCTTAACTATATCAGCATCTATTCCATTTTCTTGTAATATCTTAGCTGTTCCTTCTGTAGCTACGAAAGTATAGCCTAATTCATTCATATCTTTTGCTATTTCTATAAACTCTTCTTTATCATGATTATTTATAGTTGCAAGTACTACACCTTTTTTGTCAGACATAGTTTTTCCTGCTCCTAAGAACCCTTTATATAAAGCTTCTTCTAAAGTCTCACCTACACCTAGTACTTCTCCTGTAGATTTCATCTCAGGCCCAAGACTTACATCAACACTAGCAAGTTTTGACATTGAGAATACTGGAACCTTTACAGATACTAGATTAGGCTCTTTATATACACCTGTTCCATATCCTAAGTCTACTAACTTCTCTCCCAACATACATCTAGTAGCTAGGTCCACTATAGGTACATTACTTACCTTACTTATATAAGGTACAGTTCTACTTGCTCTTGGATTAACTTCTATTACATATAATTCATTTTTGAATTCTATAAATTGTATATTTACCATTCCAAGTACGTTTAGCTCTAAAGCAATTTTCTTCGTGTAATCTAATATTTTGGCTTTTATTTCATCATTTATATTTTGACTTGGATACATTGTTATACTATCCCCAGAATGAACCCCAGCTCTTTCTAAATGCTCCATTATTCCTGGTATTAGTATATTTTCTCCATCACATATAGCATCTACTTCTATTTCTCTACCTGTTAAGTACTTATCTATAAGTACTGGATTTTTCTTGTCTCTCTTGAAAGCATCTTCCAAGTATCTAGCTAACTTAGTTTCATCATAAGTTATTTCCATACCTTGACCACCAAGTACATAAGATGGTCTAACAAGTACTGGGTATTCTAATCTCTTAGCTTCTTCTATACCTTCTTCCACTGACCATATAGCTTTTCCTTTTGGTCTGTTTATATTTAATTTCTCTAGTAATTCTTCAAACTTTTCTCTGTCTTCTGCTGCATCTATGTCAGTAAAGTCAGTTCCTAATATTTTTATATTCTTTTCATGTAAGAATTTAGCTAATTTTATAGCTGTTTGCCCACCAAATTGAAGTATTACTCCATCTGGATTTTCTTTTTCTATTATATTTAATACTTCTTCTTCTGTTAATGGTTCGAAGTATAGTTTATCTGATGTATCAAAGTCTGTACTTACTGTTTCTGGGTTGTTGTTTACTATTATAGTTTCTATTCCCATTTTTCTTAATGATTTTACACAATGTACTGAGCAATAATCAAATTCTATCCCTTGACCTATTCTTATTGGTCCAGAACCTAATACTACAACTTTTTTCTTATTACTTACCTCTACTTCATCAAATTGCTCATAAGTTGAGTAGTAATATGGAGATAATGCATCAAACTCTCCTCCACAAGTATCAACCATCTTATATGCTGGTTGTATGTTGTATAGCTTTCTTAACTCACATAATATCTCTGGACTTATCTTCATTAGGTCAGCTATACCTTTATCTGAGAATCCTTTTTTCTTTAGTTCTAATAGGTAATCTTTATTTAAGTCTTCTATTTTCATACCTCTTAATTTTTCTTCTTGCTCTACTATCCACTTAAACTTGTGTATAAACCACTTATCTACACCTGTTATTTGCTCTATCATGTCAACTTTATAGCCTCTTCTTATCATTTCAGCTAAGTCGAATAATCTTTCGTCATCTGGTACCACTATACTCTTCTTTAATTCTTCTAAGCTCTTTTCTTCTGAAGGAGCATGAACTAATGAATATTTTCCTATTTCAAGAGATCTTATACCTTTTAACATTGCAGCTTCAAAGTTACTTCCTATACTCATTATTTCTCCAGTTGCCATCATCTTTGTTCCTAACTTCCTATTAGCTTGCTTGAACTTATCAAATGGCCACTTTGGTATCTTAACTACTACATAATCAAGCGTTGGCTCAAAACATGCGTATGTTTTCTTTGTAACTGCATTTTCTATTTCGTCTAGAGTGTATCCTAAAGCTATTTTTGCAGCAACCTTAGCTATTGGGTATCCAGTAGCCTTAGATGCTAATGCCGAAGATCTACTAACTCTTGGGTTTATTTCTATAATTGCATATTCTAAACTGTGTGGGTTAAGTGCTATCTGTACATTACACCCACCTTTAACCTCTATTGCATTTATTATATCTATAGATGCTTTTCTAAGCATTTGGTATTCTCTATCACTTAAAGTTTGACTTGGAGCTACAACTATACTATCCCCTGTATGAACTCCAACAGGGTCTATATTTTCCATATTACATACAGTTATACAATTTCCATTGCCATCTCTTATTACTTCATATTCTATTTCTTTCCAACCCTTTATACTTTTTTCAAGCAATACTTGGTTAACCGGGCTTAATTGTAAACCTTGAGTAAGTATTTCTGTAAGTTCTTCAACATTTTCAGCTATACCTCCTCCAGTTCCACCTAGTGTATATGCAGGTCTAACAACTACTGGATATCCTATTTTTCCTGCAAACTCTAATCCACTTTCTAAGTCAGTTACTATATCACTAACTACAACTGGTTGATTTATTTCTCTCATTACTTCTCTGAAAGTATCTCTGTCTTCACCCTTTTTTATAGATTCAACAGATGTACCTATTATTTCAACATTATACTTTTCAAGTATTCCAGCTTCATGTAATTCAACTGCTAAATTAAGAGCTGTTTGACCACCCATTCCTGCTAATAAGCTATCTGGTCTTTCCTTTTCTATTATTTTTTCTATAAATTCTATTGTTAATGGTTCTATATATATTTTATCCGCTACTTCTTTGTCCGTCATTATAGTAGCTGGGTTACTGTTTATTAATACGACTTCTATTCCTTCTTCTTTTAATGCTTGGCAAGCTTGTGTTCCAGAATAATCAAACTCTGCTGCTTGCCCTATGATTATAGGTCCTGAACCTAATACTAATGTCTTTTTTATTCTATCTATTTTAGGCATAATTTTTTCTCCTTATCTAATTAAATTTAACAATCTATACTAATGCTAAGAATTTATCAAATATATAATCATTGTCTTTTGGCCCTGGGCAAGCCTCTGGATGATACTGGACACTGTATATAGGTAATTTTGTATGTCTCATTCCTTCTACAGTATTGTCGTTTAAGTTTATATGCGTTACTTCCATATCCTGTGGTAATTCACATACGTAATAACCGTGATTTTGAGATGTTATAAATACTTTGTTTTCCTCTAAATCTTTAACTGGATGATTTCCACCTCTGTGTCCAAACTTTAACTTTCCTGTTTTTCCACCTAAAGTTAATGCTAGTAATTGGTGTCCTAAGCATATTCCTGCTATTGGCTTTTTATCAATTAATTCTTTTATATTTTCTATAACATCTTCTAAATCTTCAGGATCTCCAGGTCCATTAGATAAGAATATTAAATCTGGGTTTATTCCTAATACATCTTCTGGCTTTGTTGTTGCAGGAAATACGGTTATATCACATCCACGATTTGCAAATGATCTTAGTATGTTTTCCTTAACTCCAAAGTCCATTACAGCAACTTTTGTTCCTCTTCCAGCTATATGCTCTACTTCTTTCCTAGTTACTGTTTTTACTGCTTGAGTATTTGAGAATGCATCTAATTTAGCTTGAACTTGCTCTAATGATGTACCTTCTAAAGTTATTATGCCTTTCATAGTTCCGTTGTTTCTTAATATTTTTGTAAGAGCTCTTGTATCTATTCCTTCAAGCCCTATAACTTTATTTTGCTTTAGGTATGTGTCTAAATCCATTTCACATCTAAAGTTATTTGGCATATCACTTTTTTCTCTTACTATAAATCCCTTTACATGAACTCCCTTAGATTCTACGTCTTCTAAGTTTATACCATAGTTTCCTACAAGAGGATATGTCATCGTTACTATCTGTCCATAGTACGAAGGATCTGTTAACACTTCTCCATATCCTGTCATAGAAGTATTGAATACTACTTCTCCTACACTGTCATTTAAATATCCAAAGGCTTTACCTTCGAATATAGTTCCATCTTGTAATATTAATTTCCCCTTCATATTAACCCTCCTAAGCATTCGCTATTTCATTTACTATATTTTTAGCTGACTGAGCTGGATTTTCAGCTTTAGTTATAGGTCTTCCAACTACTAAATAATGTGCTCCTTTGTTGATTGCATCAGCTGGAGTTACTACTCTCTTTTGATCTCCCTTGTCTGCACCTGCTGGTCTTACACCTGGGCATACTGTTACGAAATCTTTTCCGCAAGCCTCAACTATCTTATCTACTTCTTGTGCTGAACAAACTATTCCATCAATTCCTGCTTCCTTAGCTAGTTTGGCTCTTTTTATAGCTAATTCTTCTGTAGTCATATTGCATCCTATATCTTGTAAATCTTTATTGCTTAGCGATGTTAATACTGTAACACCTACTATTATAGGTTTTTCTATATTCAATTTCTCAGCCTCTTCCTTAGCAGCTAATGCACATTGTCTCATACCTTCCATATCAGAAACATGTATTGTCATTAACCAAACATTATCCCTAACTGCTGCTCTTACTGCACTTTGCATAGTATTTGGTATATCATGGAACTTAAGGTCTAAGAATATTTTTTTACCTTTTTCTTTTAAGTAATCTACTGTTTTACCTCTTGTTGCTACATATTGTTCTAACCCTACTTTAAATATATCCACTTCATTTTCTAGTGTATCTATTAATTCTTTAGCTTTATCAAATTCGTTAGTGTCTATCGCCACTATTAGTTTGTCTTTTCCATTTACCATAATTTTACTCCCCTTTTTAATAAAGCCTTAATAAAAAATCCTCATACCACAGGGTATAAGGATTCTATCTATACATAACATTACATTTATAAGCTATGAGATATCTTTCCCAGCCTCTCTGGACTAGTTTAAAAGACTTTATTATATTTTTATTTTAAAAATTCACTTCGTTCATATCGCCAACGATATGGCTTCGTATTCACTCAGTCACATCCGTTGCTAAAAAAACCTCTAGCCAATCCAGCTAGAGGTTATATATACAAAATTAATTATTATAGTTAACCTTTTTAGCCTCTCTGGACTAGTTTCAAGGAATTTCTATTTTATTTTAATTACATACTACACTTCATATCCTCTCGGGATATTTTAAAGCTTTATCTTGTATACAATTATTACATCTTTTCCTTTTAATGTCAACTCTTCTTTTTTTCTTCTCTCTTTATAAATCGATATAATATATAATATTTTCTATTCTTCTATTATAGCACTTATATAATACTCTTTCCCTAATCTTTTTTTAGCCTTTGTTTTTTCATATTTTACTTTCATATCATATTTTTTACAAGCTATATCAAAATTTCTAAGACAAATTCCCATACTTATTTTACTCATTTTCTCTATAGACTTTTTTTGTTTTTCTTCATATATATCAATAGATGTTTTCGTATTGTAAAATCTCCAAGGTTGTACATTCTTTACAGATGATGACATTCTTACAGCACTTAATATTTTAGTCCACTTTCTATCCATTTTCTTTGATATTTCTTTTGTTCTTTTTCTTCTTGGCTCTGCATTTACATTTCTAAAAATATGCTCTCCTTCTTTTGGGTATCCAAAAGCTATTACAATATATGGTTGCTCTTCACTTTCCTCTATACTTTCTTCTAGTTCTATATCTTCTTCCTTAACTTGTTCTTTTGAATATATTTCTATACTCTCTGTATCAATGTCTATAATCTCCTTTACATCTTCTTGAGATAAGTTACACTCTATCCAACAAGTACCTAAACCTAAAGTTGTTAATTGTAACACTACATTTTCTATTGCAAAACCAATATTTTGTAAATAGTCTTCCCCTTTATTCGATGTTACTAATATATAGTGAGGTGCCTTTATATTACAGTCCTTTTTCATTAAAAACTGTATCAAGTGACCTCTATCTATTAAATGTGCTTTTATATCCAATTCTTCATTTAAATAATCAATACTCTTACATATTTCTTTAATTTCTTTCATTAATTCTGGTTTTACAGCTCTATTTGAATATTCTTTTATCGTTCTTCTATAAAATATAGCATCATATAAGTCCATTTATTTCCTCCTAAAATATTTCCAATATCTATATAAATCAAATTGATATATTATATATCTTTTATTAATAGTTATATTTTTCTAGTCATTTCTACAAATTCATATATTATATTATAAATTTTTTTATTCTTTTTGTACATTTAAATACATATTATTTATAATTTATAGTTAAATATTTTTTATATATTTACTTATATTTTTTTGGGTATAAAATATAGTATTATAGTTTATCTAGTGCTTATTTTTGCCGATAATTTATTTTATAAGAAAACTGTTTCCAATTTTCTGTTTTTGTAAATATATTATAAATATTTTTTTATAGTAAAATTATGTAATTCCCTTATTTTTTTAGTATTATTAAGTTAGCAGTGAATAAACTATAATTATCTTAATAAGATAATTTTATTAAAATTTTAGGAGGTTCAAATTATGGAATTTGAAAGAAATTTAGATAAGTATGCTGAGTTAGCTGTTAAAGTCGGAGTTAATATACAAGCTGACCAAACTTTACTTGTTAGATCGCCTATCGAATGTGCTCCTTTTGTTAGAAAAGTTGTTGAGCATGCTTATAAGGCTGGAGCTAAAAATGTACATATAGAATGGTCTGATGAAGAATGTACTTTAATAAAATACTTAAATGCACCTGAAGAAGCATTTAACGAATTCCCTAAGTGGACTTCAGAACAATATGTTGATATAGCAAAAGAAGGGGGAGCTTTCTTAACTATATATGCTCAAAACCCTGATTTATTAAAAAATGTAGATCCTCAAAGAGTCGCTAACTTCCAAAAAGCATCTGCACAAGCTTTAAAGGAATGGAGATCTTACACTCTATCTGACAAATGTAAATGGAGTATAGTATCTGTACCAACTGAATCTTGGGCAGCTAAGATATTCCCTGATGTTTCTAAAGAAGAAGCTGTTGAAAAATTATGGGAAGCAATATTTAAGTGTTCAAGAGTTTCTGGTCAAGACCCAATAGAAGCTTGGAATAATCACAACAATGACTTAAAAACAAGAATGAATTTCTTAAATGATAAAAACTTCAAAACATTAAAATTTAAATCAGCAAAAACTGATTTAACTATGGAATTACCTGAGGGGCATATTTGGTTAAGCGGTGCATCTCAAGACCCTAATGGTGTTAACTTCAACCCAAATATACCAACAGAAGAGGTTTTCTCTATGCCTCACAAATTTAAAGTTAATGGTGTAGTTCATAGCACGAAACCACTTGTTTATGGTGGAAATGTTATAGATAACTTCTCTTTAACATTTAAGGATGGAAAAATAATAGATTTCACAGCTGAAAAAGGTGCTGAGACACTAGGTAAATTAATAGACACTGATGAAGGTTCTCATTACTTAGGAGAAGTTGCATTAGTTCCTTTTAAATCTCCTATATCAGACACTAATATAGTATTCTTCAACACTTTATACGATGAAAATGCATCTTGTCACTTTGCATTAGGATCTGCATACAAGACTTGTATAAAAGATGGTGATTCTATAAAAGAAGAAGAAATGGATAAATATGGTGTTAATACAAGTTTAACTCATGTTGACTTCATGATAGGTTCAGCTGATATGGATATCGTTGGTATAACTAACGATGGTGAAGAAATTCAAGTATTCAAAGATGGAAACTGGGCTTTCTAATTTAATACCTATTAAATAAAAGAGATGCTAGTTAGGCTTAGCATCTCTTTTTAAGGTTATATAAAAATAATAGTAAATATTATAATAAGTTTACTGTCTTATCTATTTATTATCTATAGATAATAAAAAACATCTAGGATTACAAAATATAACCCTAGATGTTTTTTGGTTGTCGACGATAAATATTTTATATCAATTAATCTTACATTTTGCAGATTAACTTATAACTTAATTATACATAATTTTTTTAATATAGTAAATTTCTATTTACTATATTTTACTTCTGTCCACTCTATATTGTTAATATATTTTTCAACTAACTCGTGGCTCATATCTGGATGAATAGTTTCTTCTGTTGCTATAGTTATAGATGACATAGCTATTGCATATTTTACAGTATCAACTATATTAATATTATTCATATAACCATTAGCTATACCTGCTACAAAAGAATCTCCTGCACCAGTAACGTTGATTACTTTTACATCATTAGCCTTAATTTTACCTTCTTCTTGCCCATTGTTGTAGTATATACCATCTTCATCTAATGTTATAAATACGTTTTGGATACCTAAGTCTGTAAAATATTTACCAGCTTTTCTTAAATCTTCATCATTGTGTATTTTAAATCCACACATTATTTCAGCCTCATATCTATTTGGCTTTATAGTATGGAACCCTTTTATTAAGTGTTTAACTGTTTTAGCCTTTGCTGCTGAAACTGGATCTAATATAAGTTTAGTATCTTTACTAAAGTTTTGTATTATATATTCTACTATATCAGGTCTATCTGAGTCTAGTATCATATACTCAGCATTTCTTATTATTTCCGCTTTTGAGTCTATAAATTCTGTAGTAAACATGTCTATTATGTTCATATCAACTACAGCAGAAACCATCTCACCTTGTTCATCTAAGATAGCCATATATGTAGGAGTGTGCCCTCCTTTTATTATTAGAGACTCGCTCATATCATAGTTCATCTTTTTAGAATGATCTAACATTCTTTTTCCTGTCTCATCATCTCCTAATATAGAGATAAATCTTGTATTTACACCTACTCTAGCCATACATTCAGCTATATTTCTACAAACTCCTCCGAAAGAAGTCTTAACTTTACCTGGATTAGAATCATTACATCTATAATTATTGTTTGTAAACCCGCAGATATCAAAAACTGATACTCCGAAAACTAACGCATAAGGTTGCCTATTGTCTATCATTTTTGTTTAAACCTCCCTAAGAATCACCTTCCTATTTTATCACATTCTTATGAGTTTTTTCTATAGATTTTACGTTTTAATGTCAATTATGCAAATTTTTACACTTTTTTTGTCATATTTTAATAAAATAGGAGGTTAAAATACCCCCTATATTTTATCTTAAATTTGTCTTTGCTATTTCTATAGATGATTTCGCATCTTTAGAATAATAGTCTGCCCCAATCTCTTTTGCATACTCATTAGTAAGTACTGCACCACCAACAAATACTTTCGCATCTAGTCCTTCTTTTCTTATTGCTTCTATTGTTTCTTTCATGCTTTTAACTGTAGTTGTCATTAAAGCACTTAATCCTATAAGTTTTATATTTCTATTTTTAGCCTCTTCAACAATTACATCAATATCAACATCTTTCCCTAAATCTAGGACATCATACCCATAATTTTCAAGCATTATCTTTACAATATTTTTACCTATATCGTGTATATCTCCTTTTACAGTTGCTACTATAATTTTTCCTTTTTGCTCTATACTTTCACTTTTACTTTGTAAACTTACTTTTAGAATATCCAGTGCTACTTTCACAGTCTCTGCCGATTGTATTAATTGCGGTAAGAATATTTCACCATTTTCATATTTTTTACCTATTTTATCTAGTGTAGGTATAAGTATTTCTTCTATTACTTCATTTTCTGATTGACTTTTTAAAATATTTGGTATTACTTCTTTTATTTCTTCTTTAAGTCCTCTTTCTATTATTTGTTCTACTGATAATTTTTCTTTATTATTTTGTCTTGTATTGATATCTTTATTATTTACAACATTTGCATATTTACTTATGTAATTTATACAATTTTTATCTATATTTTTTATTACTTTAAAAGAGTTTATAACTTCCATCATGCTATCTTCATTTGGATTTATAATTGGTAAGTCTAGTCCATTTGCTAATGCCATAGTTAAGTAAGTACTATTTAAAGCTTTTCTATTTGGTACACCAAAAGATACATTTGATACCCCTAATATAGTTTTAACTCCCAATTCCTCTTTTATCATTTTTATACATTCTATAGTTGCCATGGCCTCTGATTGCTGCGCTGAAACTGTAAGTGATAAGCAATCTATAAATATATCTTCTTTATTTATTCCATAAGATATTGCTTTATCTACTATTTTTTTAGCAATATTAAATCTTCCTCTTGCCGTTTTTGGTATTCCATTTTCGTCTAAAGTAAGTCCAACCACACATGCTCCGTATTTTTTTACTATCGGAAGTATTTTACTTAATGATTCTTCTTTTCCATTCACAGAATTTACTATAGTTTTACCGTTATAATATCTAAGACCTTGTTCTAAGGCATCTATATTTGATGAATCCACTTGAAGAGGAGTATCTATAACAGATTGAATTTCTTTTATAACCATAGGCATAAAATTTTCTTCTTCTATATTAGGTATTCCTACATTTACATTTAATATTTCAGCTCCACCATTTATTTGTTCTAAACCTAAGTTTATAATGTAATCAAAGTTTCTATTTTTTATTGCATCTTGAAGACTTTTTCTCCCTGTTGGATTTAATCTTTCTCCCATAACAGTCGGAGCTTTTATTTCTACAACCTTTGATGGTGAGCATACAAAACATTTATTTACTTTCTCTACATTTACCTTTTTTAATTCATCTAGATTATTAGATATTTTATTTATAAAAGATGGATCTGTTCCACAACATCCTCCTATTATTGATGCACCTACTTTTACAAAATTTTTAACACCTTTATAAAATTCCTCTGCATCTACATCATATGTAGCTTGTCCATCCACTATATTTGGTAGTCCTGCATTAGCTTGAACCACTACCGGCACCTTTGTCATCTTAGCTATTCTCTCTACTATTGGTAAAAGCTGCTTTGGCCCTAAAGAGCAATTTACACCTACAGCATCTACTCCTAATCCTTCTATAGTTAAAACCATACTTTCTGGAAGGCACCCAGTAAAACTTCTCCCATTTTCATCAAAGGTCATAGTACAAAATACAGGTAAGTTAGTATTTTCCTTAGCTGCTAATACTGCTGCCTTAGCCTCATATAAATCCACCATAGTTTCTATTATTATTAAATCTGCACCAGACTTTTCACCTTGTATTGCTTGTCTTTTAAATATTTCATATGCCCTATCAAAACTTAGTGTTCCCATAGGTTCTAACATTTCTCCTATCGGTCCCATATCTAGTGCTACAAATTTATTATTAATATTTTGTGATTCATTAATAGCTTTTTTAGCAACTTTTACTGCATTATCTACTATTTTTTCTACAGTATACCCTAGTTTTTCTAATTTTAGCTCGTTAGCACCAAAAGTATTTGTAGTTATTACATTTGACCCTGCATCTAGGTATGATTTATGTATTTCTAAAAGTTTATCTGGATTTTCAAATCCAAATATTTCTGGATTTTCCCCTATTTTTAAACCTTTTTGTTGAAGCATTGTTCCCATAGCTCCATCAAATATTAATATATTATCTTTTATAAAATCTCTTACATTCATCTCTGTCATCCCCTTTTTTATATTTACAATTTTTGTTATTTTGGCATTTTGAACATGATTTAAAGCTTTGAATTGTTTTATCTTCTGATATTCCTATTATTGCTATAACAGACTTCCTTGGAATCATTATTCCACTTTCAGTTATAGTCAAACCGATTTCTTTTTGACAATTTAATAGATTTATTATTTCTCTATTTTTTTCTATTGGTAAGTCCCCATATCCTGGGCTATATCTTGATGTTATGAATTTATTAGTATTAATTAATTTTTCTTGTATTTCCAATTGTAGTCTATCGCACAGTTCTTCTATAGCTGTGGTAGCACAAGCATCTAATATTATACTTTTGCTTAACTCATTATAAGAGCGCTTTTTTATTTCTTTTTCTATTTCTATCCCTAGTGTTGTAGCCATTATTATGCATTCACTGCAACTATCTAATAAATTATACAAATCTCTACTTTTTAATGTTAAATTACTTCCCTTTATATATACCTTATCTCCATATGGTCTGTTATCTTCTCTTAATATAGGATAAACCCTCAAAATATATCGAGGGTTTATTGTTGATTTAGTTATTTTTATGCATTCATCAATTATATTATGAAGATTTTCATTTATTTCTTGACCTTTATACTCTAGATATCTTAATACTTCGTTTTTATCTATATCTATAGATTGTGAAAAGTCAATTCTCATTTATTATTCTCCGTATATATTTAGTGAGAATCCTTTTTCTAAAGCTTCTCTAGCATATTCTTGTGCTCCAAATAGAGATAAATCTTTGTAATTTCCACACTCTACAGCAGTAGCTGCTGGTATTTCTTTAGCATCTAAAACCATTTTTAATGCTTTTTCTAACCCTTCTTTTATAACTGCTGGTTCTACATCTCCCCATACTATTAAGTAGAATCCTGTTCTACATCCCATTGGAGATAAGTCTATTATGTTATCTATTGTTTCTCTTAAATAAGTAGCTAATAAATGCTCTAAACCATGCATAGCAGCTGTTCCAAATGTTTCTGCATTTGGTTGTAAGAATCTTATATCAAACTTACTTACCATATCTCCTTTTTCTCCATTTAATAAACAACACTTTCTAACATAAGGTGCTTTTACTTTTGTATGATCTAGTTTAAAACTTTCTACTTTTTGCATTTTAATTCCCTCCGATACTTAAATTTTTTATATGATAATATTATACTTCATAATAAGGATATATTATCAAGTTTTACATGATATTTTTATTTATTAAATTAATTTTTTATTAAATTTCTAAATATTTTATATTAATTTAAGCTTTACTTCAAAAATAGTTCTGCTACTATTACTTTCAACTTTGATGTTTCCCCCATGTAACTCTACTATATTTTTAGCTATAGCTAGTCCTAGTCCTGATCCACCATCATTTCTATTTCTAGATTTTTCTACTCTATAAAATCGTTCGAATATATGAGGTAAGTCTAAAGAAGGTATTTGTTCTCCATAATTTATAATTTGGACTATAGCCATATTATCTTGTTTTCTTGTTACTATATCTATATATCCCCCATCTTTACCATATTTTATCCCATTGCTTATTAAATTTTCAAATACCCTTACTAACTTATTAGCATCTGCATTTATTATTAATTTATCTTCAGAAAAATCAGTTCTTCCTTTTATATTATTTTGCTTAAATTCATACTTAAATTGTTCTGCTATTTGTCCTAATAATTCTACCAAATTTATATTGATTTTATCTAAACTTATAGTATTATTTTGCATCTTTGTAAGTTCAAATAAATCATTTATAAGAATGCTCAAGCTTTTAGATTTTTCGTATGCAATCGTCGTATAGTATCTAAGCTCAACTTCATCTTTATATCTATCATCTTCTATTAAACCTAAATATCCTATTATAGATGTTAAAGGCGTCCTTAAGTCATGCGAGACATTTGTTATTAAATCTGTCTTAGTTTGTTGTGCTCTTCTCTCTTCTATTGTTATATTTCTCAACTGTGAAACTATACTGTTAATATTATTACCTAATTGCCCAACTTCATCTTTTGATACAACTTGTATAGTTTGATTTAAGTCACCGTTAGCCATAATATTAGTTGTATTTATAATTTCACTTATACTATCAATCTTTTTCTTCATAAATATAATATATATAGGTATGGATATTAGGAGAATTAGTATTATATAAATTAAATCTCCTATATAATTATTCTTTGCATATAAAAATTCGTTTACTACATTTATAATTACTTGGGGAATCTTTGCATAACTATTTATATACATATCTACTAATATAAAATAAGTAACACCTATTATACTGCCACCTATTACTATGCTGATTATAAAATATATTACAGGCTTAAATGCGTATTCAAATAAAATTTTTTTATTTTTCAATTTTGTAACCTACTCCCCATACAGTGTGTATTATTTTATTATCTACATACTTTTCTATTTTTTCCCTTATTCTACTTATATGAACCATCACAGTGTTATTAGATTGGTAGTATTGTTCTTTCCATACTTTTTCAAAGATTTCTTCTGTGCTAAATACACGCCCTTTATTACTAGCTAATAGATATAAGATATCAAATTCTCTAGATGTTAAAGATATTTCACTTTCTCCAACAGTAACCTTATGCTTACTTTTATCTATATTTAAATTTTCTATTGTTATTATATCCTTACTATATTTTGATTTATTATTAAAATAATACGCCCTTCTAAGTAATGATTTCACTCTAACTGCAAGCTCTAATGGATTAAATGGCTTTGTCATATAATCATCTGCCCCCGTCATTATACCTTGAATTTTATCCATATCTTCAGATTTAGCACTTAGCATTAATATAGGAATATCTAGTTTTTCTCTTATCCTTCTACAAACTTCTATTCCGTCTATACCAGGC
Organism: Romboutsia sp. 1001285H_161024_C4; assembly: GCF_015550185.1. Classification (NCBI taxonomy): domain Bacteria; kingdom Bacillati; phylum Bacillota; class Clostridia; order Peptostreptococcales; family Peptostreptococcaceae; genus Romboutsia; species Romboutsia sp. 1001285H_161024_C4. The sequence goes on from NZ_JADNAJ010000007.1 coordinate 48,585, forward strand.
ATCATTATATCTAGTATCATCAATTGTATATCTTCTTTTTCTACTATATTTAAAGCTTCTATTCCATTTTCAGCTTTTATTACATCATATCCTTCATTTAATAAATATATTTCAATAAGATTTCTAATTTCTTTTTCATCATCTACTACAAGTACTTTATTTTTCAAATTTCATCATTCCCATCTGTATAATTTGTTTTTATATAATACTTCTACATTATTCGTTAATGTTTCACATAAAACAATTATAATATACTTTTATCGATTTAATTTAATTAATTTTGCTAGCTGTGTACTCTTCTAATGTAGAATTATTTTCATATATTTCTTTAGCTACTTCTTTCCCTACATATCTTATATGCCATGGTTCATATGACTTACCTGTTATATCTTCTTTTCCTAATGGGTATCTTAATATAAACCCGAATTTATGAGCATTCTCTGCTAACCATATAGCTTCTTTCGTACTACCTACAAACCATCTATCTTCATTAGTCACGTCTATACATAATCCAGTTTGATGTTCACTACTACCTGGCTTAGCCACATATTCATTAGCCTTTGTTAATCCATCCGAAATAACCTTTTTAGTATATATATCTTTTTGAGTTGCATAAGATCTATACGCTGATGTACCTAAAAAATTAATTCCTTCTTCTTTTGCTTGCTTAAATAACTCCTCTACTGCTTTTGACGCAACCTCTTCCATTTGTTTTTCTTCATTAGTTGCATTATCGATAAAAGGAATGTTTGGCACATCACTTTTATATGGTTTATAGTTTTCATCTAACTTATTATCATTGTTTACTAATAGCGTGTTTGTTATAATATTTGAGTTACTTTTATTTAATATTTTTTCTTGTGTTGATGTTTTTCCTGGCATTAATATTTTTACTAAAATAATTGTAACTGCTACTATTATTATAATGGGTACTATAACCCTAAATTGTTTCATAATCTATCTTCTCCTTTTAACCTTAACTACTACATTTTCAATGAAATTGTAGTGAATTTTCATAGGTTTATTTTAAAAGATAGATTTTAAATAACTTATAAGTAATTCTTAAGAAATCTTAAGTTTATTAAATTTTGATGGAGGACACAAATATGACTATGCAAAAACTTCTTAGTAAAGCTCGTCAGGCTATACAAGATTTTGATATGATACAAGATAACGATAAAATAGCAGTAGGACTTTCTGGAGGAAAAGATAGTTTAACATTACTTCACATACTGAAAAACTATCAAAGATTCTCACCTCAAAAGTTTGAATTGATTGCAATAACGCTAAACCCTGGTGGTGTAGACAATTCACCATTATACAAACTTTGTGAAGATTTAGATGTAGAATTTCATGAAGTTCAAACTAATATAAAAGAAATTGTATTTGATATAAGAAAAGAGAAAAATCCATGTTCATTATGTGCCAACTTAAGACGTGGTGCGCTAAATGGTACTGCTAAAGAACTAGGATGTACTAAGGTTGCGCTTGGGCACCATAAAGATGATGCAATAGAGACATTTTTAATGTCTATGCTATATGAAGGAAGAGTTAACTGTTTTTCTCCAAAGACGGTTATGGATAAACAAGATTTAACAATAATAAGACCTATGATTTATATAGAAGAATATATGACAAAAAAGGCTACTAGAGAATATAACTATCCAGTTATAGAGAATCCTTGCCCTGCTGATGGTCATACTAATAGACAAAATATAAAAGAACTTGTTCAAAGATTAAATAAAGAAATGCCAGGTTCAAAAAAGAACATATTTGGAGCTTTAAATAATCCTGATAAATTATTTATATGGGATAAAGAAAAAATAAAATAAATATAAAATCTTAAAAATATTATATATCTTAGGTATCAATCTATGAATTAATATTATATTATTCAATTCATAGATAATACGTCAAAATGACTTAAATTTTATTTTGGCGTATTTTTTTATCTATAATAATTGTAATATTATCTCATTGAAGTTTTTTATAGTACCTGAATCGTATAATTAAATCAGATAAATATATAAATAAAAAAGACACTTATGATACGCTTAGGTAACCGACTAAGATCAACAAAAGGATGGTCAAAAATGTATTTTAATTATATTAACATAAATTAGCTATAGTAACTCTAGTAGAAAAACACCAAATGAAGTTATGAAAAAATGAACTGTTTTGAAAATAATTAACTCATCATCCAAAACAATTCATTTATATTTTATAAATTTTTATTAGTTTTAAGCTACACTAAACTTCCATAAATCCTTAGTTTCCTTCATGAAAATATCTATATCCCAAGTTTTATTGCTTTTTTCTTTACTATCAGGATCATTCACTATTATATTTCCATCTTTATCTACGCCAGTTAAGACTATATAATGTCCTTGAGTTGTAAATGTTCCTGGACCCATAGTTGCTATTATTGGCTCTCCTTTTTTAAGAGTAGATATAATTACTTCTTTGCTTAAAGGTATTTCTTTGCCCTTTAGTCCAAAGTTGCTTACTCCATCAGTCATTAAACTCCACTTAGAGCCTATACCCTCTACATAGTACCCTCTATCATAAGCAAAATCTGAAACTACCTTTGGATTTATGTTTGTATTTCCTGTAAGACCTACCGCAACCATCGCTAAAGAAGTTGATCCACATCCATCAATTGCAATAAAGTTAGAACCATATTTATCGTATCCCCATCTTTCGTCCCATTGAAGGAAAAGTGGTATTTCACCTTTTTTGTAATCATCTTTTACAGATATTTTTTTATTTATTTTTGAATCATTGTAGATATAATCCGAAACAAAGTCTATCGTTTCAGGCTTTTTAGCTGCTAAATCTAATAAATCTTTAGGATACAAATCTATATTATTTAATATCTTTTTTACTTTTGGGTATTCATTTGATTCTTCTACTAAACTAATTATAGTTGGATCATTTGAGTTTAAAATTTCTTTAGATATTAATTCATCACCTTTATTTCCAGACATTGTATGCTTCCCCAATATGGCTACTAAACCTATACCTAATATAGCCGCTACGCCTATAATAGAATATTTAACATTCTTCTTCATCACTCTTTTTTTCTTCTTTTTATAGACCATTATGTCATTCTCCTTTTGATGCATATAGAAAACATCTAAAAGCTACCCTATATAGGTTTATTCTATACTTCATAGTTTCCAGGTGTTTTATTTTTACTATAATCTTAAGTCATTCAGCTATTTTCTAGTTGTATCAAACAACTTTGAGCATAATCACCTTCTAACATATTAACTAACTTGTCCATGTTCTTTAATTGAGCTTTATCAATTAATTCTGTAGTAATCTTAGATATTAAGTTTACAGTAGATTATATAAACTAATATCCTTTAGCTTAAGGTTCATCTCTTATTCTATATAACTAAATTACAATATATATTATAATCTATATTTTATAAAAATTTTATTAAGTAATTATCTGCATTATCATATTCCACAATGCTTATAAAGTAGTTTATTATTCAAAGTTACAACACCATCATTTTTGATATATCCATTAACGAAATTATATGTTAATATAATACCTTAATACAATTCTATAACATATTAATAATCAAAAAAGACGCTTATGATAAGCTTAGTTAATCAATTAAAATCAACAAAAGGAATATCAAAAATGCATTTTAACCATACTAACATAAACTAGCTAGCAAATCTAGAGGCAAGTTATTACTTAGGTGTAAAAGAGAGAGGCTTACTTCCAGTTACTTAGTGAACCATAGGTAATTTTCCTTATGTAAATTAACAATTTAGGATATAAAAATTTCTTTATCAATTAAACTTATAACTTAAGAAAATATAATTTTTATAACAAAAAAAGACTGTTTCCGTTACAGTCTTTTTAAAGGGCTATTAAAATTTTTATCAAATACTATTTAAGGGGGGTTAGTATTTTTTTAGTTATAATTCTATATTTAGAAGGAGCATTAAGTATAGCTCCTCCTTTTATGTCAAATTCTTAAATGTCAATTTTTTATGTCCGTCCCTAATGCATATATCATCTTATGTCATTTCTTGTTGCTTATGTATACAATGTACTATATTTTTGTATAACTGTCCATAATACAAAATATTTTTTATATAAAATTTACTTTTTATAACAAATTTAGTTTTTTGTATAAATATTATATAAATTTATATTTTAAAAATCCTTGTAATGAATAAGTTCATAGAAATGCATTTAATATAACCGCTATGAACTTTGCTCCTTAAGAAATTGGATCTGAGATTCAGAAACATATACCAGATTTTGAGCTTAGCTATAATGTAGACCCTATACGTCAATCTATTGCAGAATCTTGGCCTAATTCTATAGATTCATCTTGTGCAGTAGCAGAATGGGGATTTAAGTTCGAACATAATTTAAGTAAGATGACATCAGATATGCTTAGTAAATTATCATCAAAATAATATATAATACGTTTATATAAAATATATGTAATTATTTACATTCCATAGATTCTATCAATAGGAATTTAAGGTGTTTAAAGATTATTCCTATTGATAAAATCTATTTTTTTACTTTTTTAAAAAAAACAATTCTATATACATTATTATGGTTTTATTGTTTATTTAGATATACCTTCCGTTCTATATCCAATTTCTTTATTTGCTAGCCTATATGCTTCATTTATCATGTCCTCTTTAGACATGCTATTACCAATTAAACTATCTATGGTTATTTGATTTCTTTCACTAAAATATTTATCTAAAAGTTGATTTTCTATATCCTCTTGTTCGGCCACATCTCCTTCGTGTAGTATATACTTCACATTTATTCCATTTTCATTTAATCTTCTTCCAACTAATATACTCCTATGACATCTGATTGGATCTTGCATTGCCCCTAAAAGAGCAATTTTATATCCTTTTTTACACCCATCTTTTATTCTCTCTATCCCCTTTTTAAATATATCTTCTTTGCTTACTTTCTCAAAATCAGCAAATCCTTCTCTATTATAAGATTCTTTTGATCCTCTCCTAGCTCCAAATTCTTTTCCCATGTATATATATATAAATCCTTCTTTTCTTAAAGTTTTACAAAAATCTTCTCTATTGTATTGAATATTATACCTAGAATATGGAGTTTCTCTAATATCTACAACACAATTTATATTGTATTGATTTAACATATCTATAAGCTTTTCAATTGGATAATTAGAGTGACCTATCGCAAATACTTGCATAACTTCACCACCTTTTTTAATGAACTTTTACTTATATTTATATCCAAAATGAATTTATATAAATTCTATTATTTTAAATTAACTATTTAAATAATTAGTGTTTTTTATTATTATATCTCATAAACAAAAAATGATAGTCTATTGATGATTGATTTAATCTCATAGACTATCATTTTATTATTATATTTACTTTATATCTTTATAAGTTTAATCTACCTTCTCTATAGGTTTCGAAACTAACAAAATAACTTGAATCATTGTAGTTATTAATGATGTTTTTCTTTTATAAGCCATATATCTTCCATCCCAAGAATCACAGTATTTTTCTTTGAACTTCTTTAGACCTTGGAATGAATAGAATTTATGTCCATGTGAATATACCTTGGCAGCTATCTTCTCACCTAGAAATGCATACTTTGATATACCTACATTTGATAATGGAGCCATACCCATATTAAATCTTGAGTATCCATTTTCTTTTCCCCACTCAAATAGATTAACGAACATGAAGTCCATTATTCCATTACAAGTTTCATGTGAAAAACGCATTAAGTCTATCGATAAAGTTTTATGACCATCATACATCGGCATAAAGTTAGCAAATCCCTTTATTTCACCATCTTTATTTTTAACTATAGATATTGGATTTCTACTTAAATACTCTACATCGAAAAATCCTATTGAGAATCCTTTTTCTTGTCTTCCACATAGCCATTCATCAGATACAGCTTTTATACTATCCATAAATTCATCACTGAAAGGAGGCTTTACAACTTCAAATGTATATTCTTCTTTGCTAACTCTTGATATAGCATTTCTTACACTCTTCATTTTTCTTCCTTCTAATGTAAATTTATTTAAATCTACAGCTGCCTCTTCTCCTAATTTAAAGAACTCATATCCTGTTTCATGAAGGTATGGAATTAATTTATCATCTATAGCACAGAATGTTGGTATATATCCATATTTATCAGCTAACTCATAGAATTCCTGAATAGTATTAAATATATTTTCATCATTCCCTACTGGATTTCCTAATATAAATATCTTATTAGCATAAGTTTGATATTGTATTAAAACATCCTTATCTTTATTTATATAAACATACTTATCATTTAAATATATAAAGTGTATTATAGATGTCCCGCCAAATTTATTTAGTATATTTTCTACATCATCTTTACATTCTTCTAATTTCATCTTAGGGAATTCATTTTTACCATTCTTATAATATATAATACATAAGAATAATATGGCTATTATAAATCCAGCTATACTTAAAAACATTACATTTGATGATGCATTTGAAAATTGTATTTGATATTGAGTAAAAGGTATCTTTCCTACTTTTCCATGAACGCTTGCGTAGAAAGTATATAGATATAGTATTAAGAAAGATAGCAATATTATTACATCTTGTATAAATATTCCCCAACGCATTACAAAACTTTCTCTATAAAATTGTTTTTTACCAAGCCAAATTATAAGACCTACTATTACTAAATACAATGCTCTACCATAGTCCGTTCCTTGTGCGAAAGTCACCCCAATACATAAGGCAACTATTATTAAAGTTAATTTATAAATATTTTTTGATTTATAAATTAATAATCTAGACATAGCTATAAGTAAAAATCCTAATACTATGGCAAATTTATCTGGTATATATATTATTGATAGATGTGAGACTCTACTTATTATATTTATTTTATTTATAACTTCGGGAATAGCTTCTGATATTAACAGAATACTTCCTGTTAATAGTACAATAAGTACTATACCTATATGAGCCATTTTTGATAGTATAGTCATTACTATATCTCTTATATCATCATCTACAGTCTTCCACATTACATTTCCATATAAAATTAATCCTATAATTAATGGAACTATATAATAAGAAATTCTATATAGGAATATAGCTAATAAAACTTTCTCTGATGGAACATTTAAAGCTTGTAATCCTAGTATCATTGTCAAATCAAAAGAACCAAGTCCTCCTGGTGATAAACTTACAATAGCCACTATAATTGCTAGTACAAATACCGGGAATAATTTCATAAATGATATATTTGCATCTAGTACTAACATGATAGAGTATATTAAAACTATAGTTGTTAACCATTCTAATGCTGATATTCCCATTATAGTTACCGCATCTTTAATATCTTTTCTATCTTCATCATTTCCCTTAATAAACTTATATATGAAGTATATTGATATTGCCGGGAAATATATACTTATTATTAAAGTTAATATGCTTGTCCAATCATTTAACTTTAATGACTCAAAATTAGTGATGGCATATATGAAACTTACCATCGAAAAACCAGTTAAATTTAAAGCTACTATTTTTGATATCTCTTTTACAAGTAACTTTTTGTCCTTCACATAATTACCATAAAAATTACTCTTTAATGCTATGGCTGTACTTCCTCCAAATCCAGCTATACTAGCAATTGAACTAGCTATCCATGAGAATTTATATAACTCCCTGTTATCTAAGTTGATATTCACTCTTCTTTTTAGTACAAAATCGTAAAGACTTAAAGGAAGATATGAAATAATTCCTAAAAGTATTATTGTTATTGAGTTTATAAGCGTTAACTTATCTGCATATAGTTTAAATGTATTCATATTAAATGAAGAAACTACACTGATAAACTCTTTCATAACTATAACAAATATTACTAATGCTATTAAATACTTTAATGTATTTTTTAATTTTACTTTATTTATAATTATAATCTCCTCCTTTTATATTTCTGATAATAAGGCTATTTTACCATACTTTGACACAATATATCCTTACATTCTTCTTTATCTTATATAACAGATTTGTAAGAATTTAAATTTATTGTAAAAGTTTTGCCTGACAATATATATTATTCTACAAAAAAAAATAGATATTTAAAATCTATCCCTTTTTATTTTTAATAAACTTCTTAATACTATTGCTTTATATTACTAATAATATTAAATATTCATACTATTTGTTAATAATATAAATTTTAAAGATAACGGATTTATAGTTAACAATCTTTATAATAATTCCTTACATAATTCTTGTAAATACTTTTCAAATCTTATATTATCTTCTTTCTTCCTTTTTGATGGACCCTTTACTCGAGCACCTGAGCTTCTTAGTTTTTTTGATATATGTCTTGTAAATAGTAATTGGTCTATATTTTCATTTGTATATACTCTTCCATTTTGATTTATTGGGTATCCTCCCTTTGAAAGTGCCATTGCAGCTAAACCGTAATCTTGAGTTACTATTATATCACCCTTATTTACTTTATTAACCAAAGAAAAATCTACGGAATCTCTTCCTTTTGATAAGACTATAGTTTCTACATTATACTTATCAAAGTTATGTGATGTATCACACATTATTAATACTTCTATATTAAATTTTTTAGCTACTTTTATTGTTATATCTACAACTGGGCATCCATCACCATCTATTAATATTTTCATAATTTCCCTCTTCTCTTTTATATGTAATACTACTCTATAGTATTTTACTTTATAATGTTTATTAATTACAAAAAAAGATGAACTAATTTTTAAATTAGTTCATCTTTAAATTAAATTATTTTTATATACCTCGTAAATACTAAAAAATTATTAATTATATTAAATTTATTATCTGTTTTTTATCTTCTATCTGATTTGAGTTAAATGTTGCTTTTATAATTAATGGATCCCCTCCTAGTATATATATTTTCCCCGTAAAATATAAGGCTTCATCTATATCATGTGTTACAAATAAAACTGTTCTAGTTTCTTCTCTCAAAACATTTTTGAAAGCCTTCATAATGTCATTTTTATTTTTTATATCTATCGATTTAAAAGGTTCATCCATTATTATAAGTTTTGATGGTTTAGCAAATGCTCTAGCGATATTTACCCTTTGTCTGATTCCACCGCTTAAACTTTGAGGATAATAGTTTTCAAAATCCTGTACTCCCACCAAGTTTAAGTATTTTTTGCAAATTTTGTCTAACTCACCTTTTTTATAGTCATTTTTTAATATTAACTTCAGATTTTCCTTTACTGTTAACCATTCTACAAGCCTATCCTCTTGAAATATGTAACTTATACTATTTGTATTTATACCTTCTATTTTTCCGCTATCTTTTTCTACTATATTGCTAATTATTTTTAGTAATGTAGTTTTTCCGCATCCTGATTTCCCTAATATAGTATTTACTCTATTTTCCTTAAATATAATATTAAAGTCTTTAAATATAACCTTATCATCATATTTCTTATATAAATTTTTTATCTTTATATCCATACTACACTCTCCATTTAAAGGACTTTTTAGTTATAAACTTATTAAGTATATCTAAAGCAAATGAAATCATTGCTATGATTATTATCCATGCAAATATAGCTTCTGTATTAAAATTCATTTTTTCATATTGAATTACTGTTCCTATTCCATACTTTGGTTGCCCGTGAACCTCTCCTGCTATAACCACTTTAAAAGCCAATGAAAATGTAGACACTAATAAATTAGTAACTTGAAACTTTATTAATGGAAAGTAGATATATTTAAGTTTGTCTATTTTTTTTACCTTATAGATGTTTGTCATCTCTATTATGTTTTTATCAACTCCTAAAATAGAACTTAATACACCTTCATATAATATGGGGAAAACTATAAATATCCCAACTATAAAAGGTGCGTTGTCCTTATCAAACCATATAAGAGCCAATACTACTAAAACCATAGTTGGGATAGATGTTGATAAAGCATTTACGGGTTTTAGTATGTTTCTAAATAAACTACTTCCTGAAGAAACTATACCTAAAAATATTGAACTTATTAAAGCTAATAAAAAACTTACTATTGTCCTGTAAGCAGAGCTAAGCACATTTATAAAAAAATCTTCACTTTTAAATATAATTAGAATATTAGCTAGAACCACTTCTACTGTAGGTAAATATATCGGATTATCTATAAGTGTCGCTAATATTTCCCAAATTATAATTAATAATATACAAGATGCAAGTATCTGTAATCTATCTTTCCATAAAAATTCCTTCATCTGGTATATTTCCTCCTAGTGACTTTGGATTTGAGTCGAATAGCTTTTTATAATAGTTTTTGTATATATCCTTGCTATCTTCTATAGGTACGAATTTAAGATTTGCTCTTTCAATAGATTTTACAATTATAGGTTTCTCTGTTGAAACTTCTATTTCTCCACAGTATGTAGCAAGTTCTGATGGGTTATCATTTGCCCATTCTATCCCTTCTTTAACATTATCTAAAAATTTATTAGTAAAATCTTTATTTTCTTCTAAAAAACTATTCTTAACTATAATAGTTGCTTGAGGATATCCATATTCTGAATCTGCTATTTCTTTATATTCATCATTTAAGCCTTTAAATATTTTCACATTTTCTTTTTTAGTCATGAGAGCACTAAGAGCTGGTTCTGGTACTATTGCTGTATTTTCTTTACCAGACACTATCATTGGTACTAATTCACTTGGTGAATTTACATAGCTAAAATTAACATCACCTTCAGTATTTAATCCCTTTTCAGATATTATATATTGTGCTGTTATGTCTGGTGTTAGACCCTTACCTATGTTCATAATATTTTTTCCTTTTAAGTCTTCATAATTATTTATATCTTCTGTTGAAACTATGTAAGATGAACCAAACCCTGTTGTTCCTGCTATTTGGTAATTCTTTGTTTTGTTATAAACTATAGATGCCATATTAGATGGTACTATAGCTATATCTGGTTCTTCTTTCATAACTGTTGTTGAAAGAGTTTCTGATGTCTTTTCTATCGTATATTCAATTTCATAATTTGACTTTATTTCTGGTTTCTCTTTTATTAATTTAGCTATTGCTATTGTTGGTAATCCATCTGGAGATACCACTTTTACAACCTTCTTAGATGTTTCGTCTTTAATACTTTCTGATTTTTCTTTATCAATAGATGAACAACCTGACAATACCCCCATTGCAATTATTCCTGTTGATAAAATACTTATAAACTTTCTCATATCTAATCCCCCTTTTTTATAAATTCCCTATAACACTTATTTGTTCAAATAAATTCTGTCAACTTTATCAAATATTTAATTTTTCTATCCTTTATATTTTCTATATTTATAATTAATTTACCTTTTATCATATTCTTTAGCTTATTAATTATTCGTCAAGTAATATAGCAACTATTCATTTTTATTCTATTATTCTTAAAATTACGAAAATATAAGATTTCTAATTATTTTGTTTAGATTAATTTTAAGTTGGTATTTATATTAAAGTATTTAAAATATAATTTATACTTAGGGAGATGAATTAAAGATGAAATCTTTAAAAGGAACTAAAACAGCACAAAATTTAATGAATGCATTTGCAGGAGAATCAATGGCTAAAAACAAATACCAATTCTATGCTAAAATAGCTAGAAAAGAAGGATTTGCTCAAATTGGAGATATATTTGATGAAACTGCTCAAAACGAAGAAATGCATGGAAAAATATTCTTTAGATACTTATTAAATGATTTCACTAAAGAGGATGTTCAAGTAACAGGTTCTTATGGGGTAGGTATGTCTAGTACTTTAGAAAACTTAAAAACAGCAGCAGCTGGTGAAAATGAAGAAGATACTCTTTACCTAAAATTCGCTGCAGATGCTAGAGAAGAAGGATTTGAAGAAATAGCTGCTTCTTTTACTCATATTCATGGAATAGAAGCTCATCATAGAGATAGATTCTTAAGATTAGCTAAGAATATAGAAGAAAATAAAGTATTCGAGAAACCAGAAGTTAAAGAATGGGTATGTACAGTATGTGGATATGTTCATTCAGGAACAGAAGCTCCACAAGTTTGTCCAGCTTGCAAACATCCACAAGGATATTATGAAATAAAAGCTGAAAACTTCTAAGGCTAAGTATATAAAAAAGGTTAAACACATATCATTTATCAATAATGTGTATTTAACCTTTTTTATATTTCATAAATTTTTACTTTCTATACTACTTTATATCGTTTATTCTAACACAAAAAAGCCAGGTATTTTACCTAGCTTTTTTGTGTTTAAAATCTATATACTATGCTTTTTTTACAACGCTAGACTTTAATTTCATAGCTCCAAAACCGTCTATTTTACACTCTATATCGTGTCCATCAGCTGCATCTGGAACTAAACGTATACTCTTTACCTTTGTTCCTATTTTTATAGAAGATGAACTTCCCTTAACTTTAAGGTCTTTAACTACTGTTACAGCATCTCCATCTTTTAATACGTTTCCATTTACGTCTTTTATTACAACTTCTTCTTCAACTGAATCAGTTGGATTCCATTCATATGCACACTCTGGGCAAACTAAAAGATTTCCATCTTCATATACATACTCTGAATTACATTTTGGGCAATTTGGTAAAGTTTCCATAATATTATTTCCTCCGTTCAATATAGTTAATTTTTTTGCTCATAGGCTATATAATATCATAGTCTTCTCATATTGACAAATCTTCATACCGACTAGGCTCAAAGTTAGTATTTATCCTTGCTAATATAATTATTTATTGATCACTTAATACTGTCTATTTTAATATTTTCTGATAAGTATCAAATGATTAATACTTTAAATCTCAAACTAATATAATTAAACATAGAATTACTTAACTAATAGAAATAATTTTACTAATACAACTTAGCTTCACTAAGTATTCTATTATAATTTCTACTTATTAGAATTGTAATTTTCACATTAAAATAACAATGTGATTTTTAGATAAATAATTTGGAGGATATCAATATGAAAAATAAGATTTTTAATGTTTTATATAATACAATATTTCGTAATCATAATAAAAACAATATAAAAATAAAGTCAATAGCATCAAGACAAATTCCTTATGAAATTGAAGTTATCGCTGAAAATTTATATGTACCTTGGGCTATAGATATAAGCAATGAAGGTAACATATATTTTACAGAAAGATCTGGTGCTGTTAGAATTATTGAAAATGGGAAACTTAATCCACAGCCACTCATCACATTTAGTTCTCCCTTTGTAAGTCAAGGAGAAGGAGGATTAATGGGTATAGCCCTAGATCCAAACTTTTCAAATAACCATTATATTTATGTTATGCATTCATATCTAGAAGCTAATCAAATCTATAATCGTATAGTTAGGTTAGTTGAAAACAATAATATAGCATCCATTGACCAGATTATACTGGATAAAATCCCTGGAGGAAGTATCCATAATGGAGGAAGAATAAAGATAGGACCAGACCAAAAATTATATATAACAACAGGAGATGCCGGAAATCCTGCATTAGCACAAGACCCTACAAGCACCGCTGGAAAGATACTTCGAGTAGAATTAGACGGAAGTATTCCTAAAGGTAATCCAATTATTAACTCTCCTATTTATAGCTTAGGTCATAGAAACCCTCAAGGCTTAGCATGGAATTCAAAAAATGTATTGTATGCATCAGAGCATGGGCAATCAGCGCACGACGAAATAAACATAATACAACCAGGAACCAATTATGGGTGGCCTATCGTTCAAGGAGATGAAGAATCTACAGAAGTTATAACACAAAAACCTTTGATACATAGCGGTGAAGTTACATGGGCTCCATCTGGTATCACCTTCGTAAATCAAGGACCATGGGAAGGAGAATTACTCGTTGCTACTTTACGTGGACAACAGTTGCTTGGTATTTCGCTAAATGGAAAGGGAACAGTAGTTAAGAATGTAGAATCATGGCTAAAAAATGAATATGGACGTTTGCGTGAAGTTGTCCAAGGAAAAGATGGTTCAATTTACCTTGCAACAAGTAATAAAGACGGTAGAGGGAATCCTGATATAAATGATGATAGAATTTTCCGCCTCACTCCAAAATAAAAACACAATTTCTAAATATACTTTCTTATGGCATAATCAAATTATTTTCTAAATAATTAAAGTAATTAAAATATAGGAGCTTACCTTTGATTTATGAAAAATATAGAATATATGTAAAGAGGTCTATAAAATATATTTTATAGACCCTATTAAACTTAATTCTCTTTTTTATGCAATTATATTTTTAATCACAGTAAATTTTTATCTATTTTTATAGAATTTATACTAAAGGTGCTTGAATTTGGGTAGTGAAAAGGAACATATGAAAATGGCCATCAACAACAGTAGTTTGTCCAGATACTAAGTGAACATGTTTATTAGTTCCTGGTATTGGAATTGCTGGACCAGTTGTAACGCGTATTTGATGGAAATGATCTAAAAAGTCTGTATTGTCATTTCTGATTCTATGAACATGGTTTGTCCCACCATTTATTGGAATAGCTTCTCCTGTAACACCAGCAACTCTATGATTATGTCTGTCATCGCCTTCTTCAGCTAATTTAACACTTTCTGAGTATTCATGAACATGCGTCTGCATTTCGTCTTCATCATGACAATTACAGCAATTACATTTATGCCAATTCATATGTTTACATTCATCTTCATTATGACATTTACAGCAATTATCTCTATGACAATTCATATGTCTACATTCATCTTCATTATGATATCTCATACATTTAAAGCTGTTACCTCTATTATCATTATCTCTTCTACATCTATTATTTTGAAAACTCATTCTTTCTCTCTCCTATTATATTATATTAAAAGACTCTTATAAGAAATCTCTTGATATAATATATATGAGCATTTGTCAATTTCGTTCCTATTTCTCGTTAATTTTACATAATTCCCTCCTTTACACACCACTATAATTTTTCGTTTTTTAGTAAACAATTTTCCCTTCACTCTTGATACTTCTTACTTTTTTAGATTCCATTAATATGTATTAATAGTTAGATTATTATTAATCATAATACTCAAGTTAAAATAAAAGATTCTATTCAAAAAATATTATCCTCTTATATATTGAAACATCATCATTCCACTTTATTTCGTTAGAAAAATGCTTTGCGAATTAGTCTATATACTCTAATTTTTTTATAAGTTATTGGTTAAAATAACATAAGTATTAAATATTTTAGGCAAAGGAGATATTTTATATGAACTTTTTAAATGGTCAAGAAACACTTAGCACCATTGACTGGATACTTCGTGCTATTATTGCTTTTTTCTTTTTGCTAGCAATTGCAAAGTTATTAGGGCATCGTTCCATTTCTCAATTAAGACTAATTGATTTTGCTATTACTTTAGTAATCGGTAATATTATTGCTCATCCATTGTCTGATGAAAAGCTTGGACTAGAAGGCTCCATCATTACAACACTTGTATTAGTTGTTCTATATATTTTGGGAGTATTCATAGTTCTTAAATTTCCGTACCTTGGAAAAATTATTAATAATCCACCAATCACGCTTATTCAAAATGGTGAAATCCTTTATAACGGGCTAAAAAAAGCACGAATATCAATCGATATATTATTAGAAGAATTACGTGAAAAAAAGGTAGAAGATCTGAAGAAAGTAGCATTAGCAACATTAGAGCCTAATGGTAAAATTTCTATTTTTTTACATCCAGAATATGAGCCCATTACACCTTCACATTTGTCTATTAAAATGGAACCTTTTGGTTTTCCAAGAACAATTATTAAAGATGGTAAAATTAACTTTGAACAGCTAAAAATGCTTAATAAAGATGAGAACTGGGTTGTTTCCAAATTAGAAAGTTTATATCAAGTCGATGTAAAAAATGTTTTACTTGCCACACTTGATAATAAAGATAACTTGAATGTTTTTTTATATAAATAATCCATTGAGGCATAAACATATCCATATACACAGATTAGTTTAAGCCTCTTTTATTCTAAGAATCTCATTTATCTATGATGCTGTTATCAGAGACTTACTCTACGGATCTTATTTTTATTTAGTTTGTTATTTATCTCACTTACATACCTTTTTAAACCAATGAAAAATATCACCTTCTATATTTACATTTATCTGTCTCTTAGCAGCATAACTACGTATTAAATGCCTTATCTAACTACTTCAAAATATCTATAATTGCTCTTTCATCCAATTGAACTAAATTAAAAATTAATATATTAATTTTTAATTTTATCCTTAAAAATCTAAAGAATTTTTTTATTTACTAAGTTGACAAAATCCTATATTTTTTAATATTTATTATATATAAAAACCCGTATCACTTCGTTGTGATACGGGTTTTTGTAATAACCTTAAATAAAACTATTGGTTAAATTACTACTTTAGTATAATTTTTTAAATGTATTTTAAATTACATAGCTCTAGCAGGGAATATTGCATCTAAAACTCCAATAACTATAGCTGCCAGTATTGCGCCTATAATAGTTACACCCATATCAGGTACTAAAAATTGTGCTAAATATATTATTATAGCTGCAATTATAAACCCTTTTATTCCTTTTCCAAAAGGAGATGCGTCAACTCCCATAAGTAATTCTGCTAAATAATCTAATCCAGATATAACAACTGCAGCTATTAAAAATGACCATATTCCATTGATTGAAAATCCTGGAGTTACAAATGATGTTATCATTAGAATAACTGCGACTAATATAAATCTTCCTATCCATCTTAATAAACTATTATTATTTCCTTTTTTTTCATTATTATCATGTGCCATATAAGCCACTCCTTTAATAAAATTTTATAATTACTTTTTGTTATTAAATCTCTACAAATAAATCTTCAGTATTTATTAAATAGTTCATTTTTAATAATAAATATTTATTATTTTTACATTATAGTTATATATTTACCATTGTGTTAAATATTATTCCTTATAATATTGAAAAACCTTACAATTATAATTTTATTATTATCTAAAATCCTAATAATCCCTATTTTTAATTTTTGTAAGCTAGGTTCGAGTTTAATAGTTAAAGGAGTATATAACAATGAAAAAATTTAAAAAAATTCATTTTTATCATTATTTGTATTAATGCTTATTTTAATTAATTTGATTATCATAAAAACTTTTTATTAATACTCTAATATCTAATAAAATATTACAATACTAAAAAGCCTTCTACTATCAACTATTTTGCTATATAGAAGTATAACTTACCATATATAAATAACACTACCCTATGAATTAATAATATAATTATTATTATACTAAATTCCACTATATCTTACTTCTAATGCACTTCTCTGTACTTTACTCTACGAAACAAATTTTTCTTTATTTTCTCATTTATATTGTCACCTTTAAATTCATTAACTTCAATACAACTAAATGAAAATACAACATTCTTGTGGGATAAGCACCTTCTCTAAACATATATCATAAAATATTATAAAGTCTATGAAAGGAATGAGAAATATGTTTAATGTTTGTGAACCATATACCTATTCTTACTGGATTAATACACCAATGTATAATATTTATAGAGGATATACATACCCTTACTGGGTTAATGCTCCAATGTATCCATACCCCTTCTGGACTAACATACCAATATATAACTCATACTTTAAGAGACAAACTACTACATTGAAGGATTATGGAGCAGAGCCATTTACAGTTAATATTGATGAAGCTACTAAGCAAAACAATACTTTTCGTACCGCTTTATGGACAGGAAACGATCTGCAAGTTACCTTAATGAGCATCGATGTTGGGGATGACATAGGTTTGGAAGTCCACCCAACAGGTGACCAATTCATACGTATTGAAGAAGGTCAAGGTCTTGTTAAAATGGGTGAGAATAAAGATAAATTGGACTTTGAAAGAGAAGTTCATGATGATTATGCCATCATGATACCTGCTGGTAAATGGCACAATGTAATCAATACGGGTGATAAACCACTTAAATTGTATGCTATCTATGCCCCACCTGAGCATCCACATGGTACTGTTCATAAAACTAAAGCAGATGCAGAAGCTGCTGAGCATAACTCCGAGCATTAATCAAAAGATACTGTAAAAATGGCTTTCTATGTTAAGATTAAATTCTCGTAGGAAGCTGTATTTTACAGCAAAACAAATTCTTCTATTTATACAATATAAGTATAAACTTTAATATAATTGTTTATAAAATCTAAATTCTATATTTCATTCAGAATATAAAGCATAACTATTCACTATAATTTATATACTTTTATTTAAGTAATCTAATGACTTTCCGTTTTTCATTAATAAATACCAAAAGACCGTATCAATTATTTGATACGATCTTTTTTATCTATCTTATAAAGTTTGTAAATATCTTATCTTCTTTTTCATTTTCTTTAACTTGAGATTTTCCAGCTTCAAGTACTTTCATCATCCAAGCCATATTTTTCCCAAGTACTCTCATTATTTGCATACCTTCTTCATCTTGAGTCACTTCTCCAGGAGTAGTTCCATAAGCTACATTCCAATAATTAGATGTAGGCATTATCATTTCTGAATAATTAATATAGTTATTTAATTGGTCAAATACAGGTATTCCTCCTGATCTTCTTACTGCTACTACACTTGCTCCTATTTTATGTCTAAACATTCCTCCATTTGAAGAAGCTACATAAAAAGCACGATCTAAGAATGATTTCATAGTTCCTGCTATTGCTGAATAATGAACTGGAGATCCTAAAATTATTCCATCAGCTTCTTTCATTTTTTGAACCCATTCATTTACTCCATCAGTTTCTATGACACATCTTTCATTCTGATTTCTTGAACATCCCCCACAAGCTAGACATCCACGTACTAATTTATTTCCTACATGAACAATTTCTACTTCTATTCCTTCTTTTTCTAATTCCGCTGCTACAGTTTTTATAGCATTATAAGTATTTCCGTTCTTATTAGGACTTCCATTGAAAGCAACTACTTTCATAACTTTACCTCCAAACATTGATTTTGCCTATGTGATTATTATATTTGTCATCTAGAAGCCTTACAAGTACGCACTTTTTAGTAAGATTACTTACCTATAGGTAAGATTTTTGAAATAAATATATTTTGAAATAAATAAATTTTTATAAAACTAAAAATAATATATAATATATTCATAAGTAATTTATTACAGTATTACTTTATTAAGAATAATTAGCAGGTAGGTAAAATTAATGGTTTATTATAATGGCAAAGAATTTGTATGTTTATTAGACTTAGCAATGGAATTTATTAAAGGTAAATGGAAATCTATTTTATTATGTAATTTATATAGAGGACCTAAAAGATTTTTAGAACTTCAAAAATCCATTGGAAGTTTAAGTCAAAAAGTTTTAAACGAAAAACTTAAAGAGCTTGAGAATGATGGTTTAATAGAAAAAATAGTATATGCTGAAGTGCCACCTAAGGTAGAATATTTCTTAACTGATAAAGGAAAAGAGCTTTATGAAATTATATCCCCTCTTGAAAATTGGTCTAATAAATACTACCCTAACTTAGATAAGATTCATAAATAAATATTATATAAAAGCAACTATATATTACTTTTATATAATATTTATTTTTTGTTTTATAAGATACAATATCTAATATATATCTAGAAAATAATATACAAATAAAAACCGTATCACTTACTTGGGATACGGTTCTCCGTTACACTTCTAAAAGAGATAATTTTTAGGTTAAATATTTTCAAATCAAGTATTTTCTACAATTATCTTCTCTACTAATTTTACCTCTGATCTAAAACCCAACTTCTTAAGATGTATTACTAGTTCATTCCCATCTATTACCCTATAATGAGACTTTCTAGTAACTTCTACATTGCCAATTATTTTTGAAATTTGTAACGTCTTATATTTATTTTACATAATATTTTCACCTCAATCCAACTATATCTTAACCTATATAATAAGTATGGTGTTGTAATGGATAGTTAGACTTAACATCACTTATGATACTGTTATTTTTACATTATAGTTATATATTTATTAATATATTAAGTATTATATTTTATTCTTAGTATATCTCAAGCAAAATACAATATTTCAGTATCAACCTAAAGAATATTTTGCCTTAATATAGCTAAAACTACATTATACGTAAATTTTGCTATATCAAGGAGGGCATATTATTGAAAGCTATTGTATATGAAGGAATTAAAAATGTAAATGTACGTGATGTAGCCGATCCCAAACTAGAAAAAAGTGATGATATTATTATTAAAGTTACATCTACTGCTATATGCGGTTCAGATCTTCATTTAATTCATGGAATGATTCCAAATCTTAAAAAAAAATTCAATCTTAGGTCACGAAACAATGGGAATAGTTGAAGAAGTAGGTAAAGATGTTACTAAATTAAAAAAAGGTGATAGAGTTGTTGTTCCTTTTCCTATATCTTGTGGACATTGTTCCTATTGTGAACATGAGTTATATAGTCAATGTGATAACTCTAATGAATATGGCTCATGTGGTGGTATATTTGGTTATAGTGATACTTTTGGTGGATATGATGGAGGGCAAGCAGAATATTTAAGGGTTCCATATGCTAATGTAGGTCCTATAAAAATTCCTGAAGAATTATCAGATGATCAGGTACTTTTCCTTACGGATGTTTTGCCAACTTCTTACTGGGGTGTTGATAATGCAGGTGTTAAAAAAGGTGATACAGTTGTTGTACTTGGTTGTGGACCTATAGGTCTTTCTGTTATCAAATGGCTTATATTAAAAAATGTAGGAAGAATTATTGCAGTGGATAGAGTTTCATACAGACTTAAGCATGCCGCCTCCTACAAAGGTATTGAGACAGTTAACTTTGAAGATCATGATGATACAGGTGAGTACATAAAAGAAATTACTCATGGTGGTGCGGATGTTATTATAGACTGTGTAGGAATGGATGGTGTAATGTCAAACTTTGAAAAAATTGAAACTCTCCTAAAACTTCAAGGAGGTTCAAAGTCAGCAATTGAAGTTTCATCTAGAGCTGTTAGAAAAGGGGGAACTGTTATGATGGTTGGTGTTTATGGTGCAAGATATAATCTGTTCCCATTAGGTGATTTCTTTTCTAGAAATATCACATTAAAGATGGGTCAATGCCCTGCTCAAGCTTATATGCCTAAAATTTTAGATATAATCAAAAAAGGTGAATATAATCCTACTGATATTATTACTCATAAGTTGTCATTATCTGAAGGTAAACATGCCTATGATATATTTGATAGTAAATTAGATAACTGTATAAAGGTAGTCTTAAAACCATAATTATAAAAACCGTATCACTTACTTGTGATACGGTTCTCTGTACCTTACTCTACAGATCATATCTTTAAGGTGACAATAGTGCCTCTGTTTTTAAATTCTTTATTTTATAATACCAACCAGAAGTTAATGATGCTATTTATATCTACAATAACTTTGATTTACTCCCCTTTTCTAGTGTCATCTTTACTAATGTGTTGTACCCCCATAAATATAAGATTCATTAGTTCTGTTAGGTTTTTCCATTGTGATTCCTTTGAATCGAGGTAATAAAAGTTTTTTGTTCCTTCTCGACGTACATTCACAATCTCTGCTTCTTTGAGTATTTTAAGATGATGAGATACAGCAGGACGTGAGAGATGAGTTTTTTCTGTAATTTCTCCCACTCGAATTCCATTAAAATCACTCTCTAATAGAGTAAGTAAGATCAATTGCCTTGTTTCGTCACCGATAGCAGAAATTGCCTTACGACATATTTTAAATTTTGATGTTATTTCTTTTAATCTTTCTTCACATTCTTTTTCCATAAACTTCTCCTCACACTTATAAGTATCTTACATTAGCTGTTTCTTTTTGTGCAGTACGTCTGTATTTCACATCTGGATATCCAAGAACTAGCGTTGTAACCACATAATCATTGCGTTTTAGATTTAAATGTCTTCGTAATTTTGGTGAATGGTTTACTACACTTGTAAAAAATCCACTATATAGTACACCCAATCTACAAGACTCTGCCATTAGTGCCATATTTGATGCTGCAAGCGATCCACTAACCTTATCTTTAGTTACTACCATTATTGCAATAGGTGCCTGTTTAAAAAAGAAGTTATCATCAATCGTAACTTCTTTTGCACTTTTCATAAAAAGGCTTACAATTGATTTTATTCTTCTAAAAAATTTCACTGCTATTTTCTCATACTTACTTTTGTCCTCACCCAAAACAATGTATGATACATTTTGTGCATTTTTAGCACTAGGTGTAAATCTACCTGCCTCAATAATTTTTTGTATAATTTCTGAAGGTAATTTTTTATTTTTAAACTTACGGATAGTTCTTCTTGATTTAATTGCCATTAATAATTCATCTGAATCTAAAACAGGTTGTTTTGAAAGTTCTATTGGTGGTTCATCAAATCCTGTCAGTGTAATAGCTTCTTTTGGACATATTGCTGCACAGTGACCGCACTTTATACAATCTTGATTTTTTATTACTGATTTTTTATCTTTAATAATTATATTATTTACCGGACAATCATTTTTACAAAGGCCACACCCAATGCAAAGATCTTTGTTAACTTCAATTATGTGTTGCTCTTTCATAATATATTCATCTGCCTTTCGTTTATTTGTTTAAACCATTATAACATTTAAATATTTTAAAATTTCATTGGTAAAGAATTTGATTACCATTAAATTTTATTAATAACACTACTTTTAGTTATTATTGTTAGTTTAACTAGCAAGAGTAATATATTTTTAATTACGTACAAATTGAAATTAAAGTAATCGAACTTGATATAGAAATTAATTGCAAAGAAAAAAGCACTCCATCTCGCAAGATTAGTGCTAATTTTTATTAACTTATTCTTATATTAGATTTCAGTTAAGCTATTATCCCTTACTTATGGTGCGGTGCTCCGTTACAGCTTTAAATGAGCACGATTTTATTTCCCTTTTATATCCTATATTCCTCTTATATTTACATCCCTTATTTATTCTTATTTTAAGTATTAACTATTTAAACCGCCAAATTTATTAAACTTAATATGGTGCTTATTTTCTATACATCTCCCACATAGCTACGTGTTAAATTCGGCATTATAAGTTGTCCGTTATTGCTATATTTTTTATAAATTTTTTTTAATTCATTAACGTAGTTATTATACTGTGAATCATTACTTTTTAGGGCATATGAGGATGATAGATTTCGTCCAATAAATTCATCCATATCAAAAATTAAATTGTTAGGAAAAACTTTTGTTTCATATTTACCGTTAAAAAAATCTGAAAAATCGTCCTTATTAGTTTTACCATACATTCCATCAGAAAAACCTTTGAAATTTGGGCAATATTTGCGATTAACTTCATAGTTTTCTATAACTAATTCATTGTTATTATCTCTAATATTCCAAACCAAAATCACTTTTTCTTCAGGTTTCAAAATACGCTGGCACTCTTTTTTAAATCTTTCCCTATCAAACCAATGGAAAGCCTGTGCAACAGTGATATAATCAACGCTATTGTCGTCAATAGTAGTATTCTCAGCATTTCCATTAACAGATGTAAATCCAAGAAAATTATTTAAATTAGTTTCAGCAATATCACGCATATCAGCATTAGGTTCAATACCATATACCTTACTACCTTTTTCAAGTAGTTGCCGAGTTAAAATACCAGTACCAGAGCCTATATCAGCAATAATACTCCTTTGAGATATTCCTACATCTGTAAAAAAATAATCAATAAAGTCGAAAGGATATGATGGACGATATTTAGAATATATTTTTCCCATACCATTAAATTTATTTTCATTCATATCTCTAACCTTCTAAGCTAATACAAATAATATTGCATATAATTTATGATTTATTCACATTCAGTATATAAGACCATAAAATTCTATCTATATAGAAATATTTTTTATAGATAGATTTCTATAGCTAGGTCTTGTATTCTTCTTTACTAATTATTTCAAAACTATGACTCTTTCCTTTTCATATTGTTTGATAGGATATTTGATAAACTATTTTGCCTACATTCTATAATTCATGACATACAAAGATCTATTTTTATTGTCTAGATTTTTACAAGTCATATACTTCCTTATCTTGAACTGTTTTAGAATAATGCATTCCAAGACAATAAATACATTAGAATTATTATCCCATTAATAAGTAAATCTGAAAATATCTATAATTTACCTTATAATAAAAGACTCACAAATACTTGTAAACCAAGTATTTGCAAGCCTTTTATTAATGTACCTAATGAATCTGAACTAACAATCTATGTTTTATTAACCCCTATTTCATATACTTAAATTTTATCTAACTATTAAAAAATGTACTTATTTATGATATGATTCACCGTATCAGCAATAAGTGAAGTATATATACTAATATTTAAAAGCTAAAAGCTTATTTTTTAATTGATTTTCAATATTTCTTAATTCAACTTCGGCTTCCCTACGTTTTTGACGTCCTTCTGTTTGTATATTAAGTATTTCATCAAGAGTTGAAATTAATGACTCATTTGTAGCTCTAAGTGTTTCAATATCAACAATTCCTCTTTCAGACTCTTTTGCAGTTTCTATAGTTGAAGTTTTTAATATTTCTGCATTTTTACGTAAAAGTTCATTTGTCATATCTGTTACTTCTCTTTGAACTCTTGCAGCATTAGCAGCGTGAGCAACTCCAAGTGCTAAAACCATTTGATTTTTCCAAAGTGGAATAGTATTTATAATTGTAGATTGTATTTTTTCAGACATTAATGCATCATTATTTTGAATTAAACGAATTTGTGGAGCCATTTGTAAAGAAATCATTTTAGTTAATTCTAAATCGTGAATTTTCTTTTCAAAACGATTGCAAAGAGCCACAAAATCATTCAATTCTTGAGCATCCTGAGGGTTCCCACTATTTCTTGCTTTTTCTTGCAATTTAGGAAGTTCTTCCTTTTCTAGTTTTTGAAGTTTCTTTTTACCAGCTAAGATATACATAGAAAGCTCTTTAAAGTATACTTTATTTATTTCATACATCTTATCTAGCATAGCAATATCTTTTAAAAGCTGTATTTGATGCGATTCAAGAACATTACACATTTTACTAATATTCTTATCTACATTTTCATATTTTATTTTCATTTGGGAAATCTTATCCTTACCTTTTTTAAAGAAACCTAAAATTCCTTTTTTCTCTTCGGATTCTTCAAAATTCTTTAATTCATGAACTACACTAGATAATATTTCCCCAATTTCACCTAAATCTTTAGTTTTTACATTATTCAGCGCTGACTGTGAAAAATCAGAAATTTTCTTTTGAGCACCTACCCCATATTGTAAAATAGAATTTGAATCATTTATCTCTATTTTATCTACAAATTGATCAACCATCTTTTTTTCTTCTTCTGTAAGTTGTATTTCATCAATTATTTTTTCTTCTACTTTTTCCTCTTTTACTTTTACATTAAGCACCTCATCTTGGAATGGTTGAAAAGTTAATTCTGGTTTTATATCAATAGACCCTTCTTTGAATTCATCACTCATTTTTAATGCCTCCCTTTTATTTAAAACTTACTTTTTAAAATCGTCTTCTGCTAATCCCTCTTGTTTAAATAATGTTTTAAGAACAGAAATATCTGTAGAAATATCTAAAACAACATCTTCAAATAAATCATCTAATAAATTTTCAAAAGCGCTATTAATAAGATCAATACTCTTTTCAATTTCACTTTTAGCACTTTCTATATTCTCACCTTGAACTAATTGATTGTTTATATCTTTGTACGAACTAATTAATTTTATAGTAATAGGAAGATAATGATTTATAAATTTATTAACTTCTTGTATCTTTTTAGGATTTTTTTCAACTTGAATAAGGATTTGGTTTGAAATGTTTCCTAATTTATCTAACTTTATAGCTATTTCTTCTTTATAAAGATCATTTCTTATACTTTTTATTTGTTCAATATAATTTCTTCCTATTTTAATTGTAGATTCTATTTCTTCTTTTTCTAAATTTTCTATTTCTTCATTTAATTTTTCATTATTGCTCTCTTTAACCATTTGTTGCTTTTTTAAATTTAAATAGTCACCATAAACTTCATCACTTAACATAAAGTAAGTTTTTTCTTCATCTATATGTCCTTCTAAAAACATACCTAAGTCAATCATTTTACTTAGATCTTTAACAACAAAACTCTCTTTTTCTTTGGCAAATTTAGCTAAGTCCTTAATTAAGAAATAACTATTGTCATCAATAAACCTTACATACTTCTTAAAACGTTTTACTCTTTTTCTTAAATTTATTCCTCTTAATAATAAACCTACACTTACTGCAAGGAATAAAAATAGAACTCCAAAAATAATGTTGCTACCTAAAATAATTCCACTGAAGAATGTATTAACTATTAGAAATATCAACACTGAAGAGCCAAAAACTAAACTTCCACTCGCTCCGAATAATATATAAAGTATTCCCGATATACTTCCAGCTGGTCTTTTACTAATATATGTTGATATATTATTTTTAGATTTTTTATTTAAGCCCATATATTTTTCACTATATTCATTAAGCTTTGATTTAAATTGATTTAAGGTATCCTCAGTTTTATCGTTAACATCCTTTTTAAAATTAGCTAAATCTATTGCTTTAAGTGCATTGCTAACTGTAGACATAATTTGGTCTTCTAAATTAGAAAAATCCTTTTTATCCATTATCTTGCCTCCAGATTATTTTTCTTATAATTAACATAAGTCTAGATATATACTATACCGTTATGTTAATATTTTAAGTTTATTATATCTTATAATTTAGCTAATTGTAACTGCTAACTTAAAAGGAATATAATAAATATATTTTATAAATACATTATTACTTATGATACAATACCTTTGCTAATAAATATAGCCTTAAGTAAGTCATATCAACACCTGAGGCTATGTATCTTGCTTATTTATGATACGGTTCTCCGTTACACCCCCAAAGGATGTCGCTTTTTATTCTATTATATTAGTATATTTTTTAATTTCTCTATATCTGTATATGGAAAGAAACTCAAGAATAGATGAAATCACAAATATAATATTTTTTATCATAAGTTGTCTAGTAAGAGCAACTTCCCCTGTTTTTAATTTAATCATTTTGGGTATCATAAGATAAGTTACTTTAAAATTTTAAATTGAAAGAGGACATTTTAATATGATAAGCATAATCGGATTAATTTTATCATTATCTTTGATAATATTTTTAGCCTACAAAGGGTATTCAACTATTATTACAGCTCCCTTAGTTGCCTTACTTACGGTATTATTAATAGGTGGAGATTCTAATACACAGTTAATGGTTCATTATACTGAAGTATATATGGGTGGGTTTGCAAATTTCGTAAAGAACTACTTCCCTATTTTCTTAACAGGTGCAATCTTTGCTAAATTAATGGAAGAAGCTCTTTATGCTAAATCCATAGCAAATTTCATTACTAAAAATTTAGGTAAAAATAAAACTATATTAGCAGTAGTACTTGCTGGTGCACTTCTTACATATGGAGGGGTTTCTTTATTTACAGTTGCCTTTGTATTATATCCTATTGCCAATGTTTTGTTTAAAGAATCTGATATTCCAAAGAGATTAATTCCAGGAACTATTGCTCTAGGGTCATTTACCTTTACAATGACAGCTCTTCCAGGTACTCCTGAAATACAAAATGTTATTCCTATGAGATACTTTGGTACAGATACTTTTGCTGCACCTCTTATAGGAATTATAGCTAGTGTATTAATGCTAGTACTTGGTATGGCTTGGCTTTCATATCGCGTTAGAAAAGCACATGATAATCTAGAAGGATATGGAAATCATTATATTGAGAATAACTTTAATGAAGATAAGAATATTCCAAATATATTTTTAGCAGTAACACCTATATTAATTATATTTTTAAGTAATTTATTCTTTTCAAAAATATTTTACCAATTAATCGATGGCTCTTATTTGAGTAAATATAACTTAGCACTAGATAATGTGTCTGGCACATGGAGTGTAATTATCTCTATAGTTATATCCACATTATTTATAATAATAACTAACTTTAGGAAAATTTCTAACTTAAATAAAGTTCTTAATGAAGGTATATCAAATTCCTTTTTACCACTGCTTAGTTCTAGTGCTATTGTTGGGTATGGAAGTGTTATAAAATCATTGCCTGTATTTATTGCTTTGCAATCAATGATATTAAATGTATCCTCTAATCCAATAATTTCAGAAGCTTTATCAGTGAACATAATTTGTGGTATTACAGCATCTGCCTCTGGAGGACTTACTATAACACTAGATGCTCTATCATCTACCTTTATAGCAATGAGTCACTCCCTTAATATTTCTCCTGAAATAATGCATAGAATAGCTTCTTTAGCTTCTGGTGGACTTGATACCTTACCTCATAATGGAGCAGTAATAACAACACTTGCTATTTGTAGCCTTACTCATAAGGATTCCTATAAAGATATTTTTATTACCTCTGTTGTTATACCTATATTAGTAACCGCATTGGTCGTTATTACTACATCTATATTATATACTTAAGATTAATGGTATAAAAATAACCACACTTTAGAATTTCAATATATTAAATCCTTAGGTGTGGTTATATATTTAGCATAATTTCTAGAAAAATTATCTATTGTGTAAATTCACGCATTCCTTCACGCCTTTTTTCTTATGGATAATAATATTATCACTAGAATCTTTTCAGTATATCACAAGAGAGTTATACTTTACTTGTGATACGGTTCTCCGTACCGTACTCAACGGAGCACGATTTTTATTTTATATTTTTCATTCCCATTTACACAATCTATATTTTTAAATATAACCTTCTACTTTACAAAAATTAAGCTAGATAAAGCATGCTTTATCTAGCTGTGAAACTTATAAATCTACTTATTTAATTCTTATTATCTTTTTCAAAAAAATGCTGCTTATTATAAGCTAATTTATCTTTTGTTTTATACGGATTATACACAAATAGTTTTTCACTTTTAGAAAAATCATTTTTATTAGAAAATATATTTTTGCTATTATTATTGTTATAATTTTTATCTAGTAAATTATATTTATTCATACTAATGCCTCCTTATTTATTTATATTAAAATATGAGTGATTTAGTTCTTTGCTAAAATAATGCTTTCTCTTAATCCATATAAACCCGTCACTTTTAGAAATTATAGCTACATCTATTGGTCCACCAACTGTTTCTGCATCAAATGTAAATTTTCTTTTAAAAGATGTTATATTCACCAATGTTTCAGCCATTATAGCTAACTCTTCTTTGGGAAGCAATGATACCATATCTAATATCGGATTTATAAACTTTTCCCTTTGTTTATTAGTAATATTAGATTTTAATTCATTTAAATTATTAATCAGGTATTCTGCAATACTATCTATATAAACTCCATTTTCCATTTTATTATTCTCTTTGTTTAGTAATGATATTCCATTTTCTTGTAGCATATTAATTATATAGCTCATTATTTCAGAATAACTATTTTCTAAATTTTGCATTAAGAACATCTCTAGATTTTGATCTATTCCTGTTAGTATTGAGTATACCATTTCTTGTTGTGCAAATGGAACAATTTCTGCTGTTGGATGTCCGTCTATATCATCTTGGTATATTTCACTTACCTTATTTAATTTATATTTTAATTTTCCATTAATTATACCTTCAGTATAAAACTCTTGTAACACTGGTAATAAATCAGATTCTCCATATCCTGCTATAACTATTCCTGTTTGATTTAACCATATATCTTTACAAATTAAATTTCCTGCTAATATTTTTAATTTCTCTATATTTTCTTCATCTAATTTTACAACTAGCCTATCACTTATGTTTCTCACAACACTTTCACTTTGTGATTTAATGTATTCTATATCGTCTTCACTGAATCCTTCTACAAATTCCCTATTTTTAGAATCTTCTACGATTCTATTTAAGACCTCTATAAATATATCATCTGATTCTTTAACTGTTGGATGTCTATCCACAAATATATTATAAATTTCATTTCCAGCTATTTCTGTTATTTCTTTTACAGCTACCATCATATTATTATATATTATTGCTTCACTATTAGTATTCCTATAAAACTTATTTGGATTTCCTAAAAAATTTATAAAACTATTTGATGCTTCTTCAAGAGTATCAAATTTAATATCTGATAGAGATATATGTTTTCTATATTCTTCTATCACAACCTCCCATGGTAAGCCCATAAATGATCCATTTCCATATACCATAATTCCTATTGGCATACCTTTTACTAAGTTAAATAACTTATTTGCCGAATTTAATATTTTAGGATTTTCACTTCCTCCAAATGTTACGGCACTATCAGCTGCAAGAGCAACACCTTGTCTATTTAAAATTCCAATTTCTGCTGTCATATATTCCTCCAAATTATTTAATTAATGCCTTTTAATAAGTAAATATTCGACAAAAATACTAATTTCCCTTTAAATTATCAAATAAAAAGACCGTATCACTTACTTGTGATACGGTTCTCCGTACCGTACTCTACGGAGCACGTTTTTTGTAATTATATATACATAGATTTTTATAAATCAAATCTAAATCATTAAATTAACTCTTTTCTTATAATTATATTAATTTTTAACTTCAAAAATTTCAATATCTTCTTCATTTATGTTTAAAAGCAATATTAGTCTCTTTAAATATTCATTTTTCATTTGAGAATTATATTTAGTTCCAATATATATACCAGTATTTTTTAATTCAAAATAATGATGTTTAAGTGATTCACTTTCATATGAAACAAATGATTTTCCACCAAATCCAGTTTCGTTTAATACGCTAATAAACTCAGTTGGATTTTCTAAATAAAAACATTCTATTAAAAATTTATATACATCTGTAACACTAGATACGTCTTTTTCCTTTTCTTTAAATATGACTTTATTGATTTTTTTATTTACCCAATTATCATTAATTGTTAATGCAGAGCTATTGCCTACCTCTATATCAGTAATAGGGTAATCCCAAATTTCTTTTGCTTTGCTAAATAAATCATTAGCTCTATTTATAATAGCTTCTTCATTCCAATGATCTAATTCTCTTAATCCATCATTTAACCTTGCTGGACATTCTTTAAATCCATTCTTCATATCCCTTTTTTCACAAAATACTTTATCACTCATCCTTGAGTTATATCCTGTAATTGTTAAATTACCTATACTATGACCATACTTATCTTGAATTTCTTTCCAGTTTTCTCCTAGTTCTGATATCCATTCTTTTGATAACTTTTTGTTTTGAGGTAATATATGTTCGATTGTAAGTTCACTAGCCTCTATATTTAATTTTTCATTTTGATTATAATTTTCTAACTCATATATTACATAATTTCTTATATTTTTATTTTTTTTGTATAGCGGCTGGCTTATAAACCCTTGTAAAAATTCATTATCCTTAATAAATTTAGTATTACCTTGTCTTGTTAATAAAAATCTCTCTACTGAATGTTTATAGTCTTTTTCTCTTATCTGGCTTATTAAAGCTATAGATAACTTATTATAAACATTGGTTGGTTGACCTTGAAAGAATCTTCTAATCGTATAACTAAGTATTATCTTAAATATATCTATTAAATCTGACTTAGATAGTTTTTTAGACTTATAATCTATTATTAACTTAATTAATATTATTTTAAATGGATTTATATCAATTTTATTAAAGTCAGATATATACTTTCTTATATCATCATCCTCAAAATTTTCACATATTATATCTTTATATGCTTTCGCATATTTTAACATATCATCTAATTCAGAATTAATAATAACTAAATCTTCTTTATTAAATTTATCCTTGAATTTTTCATATACATCTGTTTCTTTTATTATTTCCTTTGACTTTATAGATAAATAATTTCTTAGAAATTCTGTTAAAGATTTAGAGTCGTTATCAAATAAACCTTCTATTTTACTCCAATAATTATAATAAATTTCTTCTTGTAATCTTATTGGTAGATTTAAAAAGATATAGTTTCTAATAAAATCAGCACTTTCCATACCTAACCCTGTAGAATTTACACTTTCAAATGTTTCTTGAGCATCATCATTTTCTCCTAATGATAACTCTATAATCATTAATCTGTTCATTAAAGTGTATATTTCATCGCAATTAACTCTTTCTTCTTTTAATCTATTGTAAAAATATTTGTAATTTATATTGATTAAATGGTTTGAATCTTTAATTTCCCTATTATTAATTAAATCATTGTATACTTCTCTATCTGTTTGGGAAAGTGTTAATTTTGTTTTAGTTATTGATTTTGTATATGGATTAATCAATGCCTGATTATATATTTTTCTGTAAAAATCTGTTTCCTCACCATTATGTATTTCCTTGTCATAATCGGCTAAAGCTTTTAAAAATATTGATGTTGTTGTCAATCTTTGTTGAGAATCTACAATTTCTAAAGTGCTTACATCTGTTCCAATTAAATTATCTTTTTTATAAATAACAGTTCCTAAAAAGTGCTTACTTTTGCTATTTTTCTTTAACCTAACTATATCATCATATAATTTTTTACATTGAATAACAGTCCAACTATATTTTCGCTGATATACAGGTATATAAAATTGAGAATTTGGATAATTGATTAATTTAATAAATTCTATTTGTTGTGATTCCATTTAAATGTTTCCTTTCAGCTTTATAAAATTCATTATATCCTTTCGGTGTTATACAAACAATTATATCTTTTCGGTATAGAAAAATATATATCATTTTCGCAATTCCAAATATTACTATGTTTTTCGCAAATACATAGTAGTATATGTCGTAATTTTTTATATTTTATTCACAATATAATTTCATAAAAAATAAACACTCCTAAAAATATTTAATATATTTAGAAGTGCTTACTTTTATAACTTAAATTGTTATCCCTTATTTGTGATACGGTTCATTATTATCTATTCTAAACGCTCTATAAACTTGCTCTAAAAGTATAAGTCTCATAAGTTGATGTGGAAAAGTCATCTTAGAGAAAGATAACTTATAATCAGCTCTCTTCAATACTTCGTCACAAAGCCCTAAAGAACCTCCTATAACAAAAGTTATATGACTATTCCCTCTAACAGCTAGCTTGCTCATAGTATCTGCTAATTCTTCAGAAGATAAATTCTTTCCATCAATAGCAAGAGCGATAACATAACTATTACTCTTTATTTTACTTAGAATTTTTTTACCTTCCTTTTCTTTAACTATTAACATATCCTTTGGGCTTAAGTTTTCTGGACATTTTTCATCATCTAATTCTATTAAATCTAGTTTACAATACTTAGATAATCTTTTTGAAAATTCTTCTATTCCTAATTTTAAATACTTTTCTTTTAATTTACCTACGCTAATAACCGTTATATTCATAAGAATTCTCCTTTATCCGCTCTATTTATGTCTTAATAAATCCTCTTTATTTAACTTTGTATATATCTGAAACTTCTTCTCTTAATAAAACATCTAACTTAACATCTTGTCCAACTATTATATCATTTTGAGTAAGTATACTCTTAGATGTCTCATATGCTAGTTCTGGGAAGTTATTTTCTTTACTTAAATGAGCTAATAATATTCTTTCCGTTCCGTTATTTATAAGCTCAACACAGAATTTAGCTGCATCTTCATTTGATAAATGCCCTTCCTCTGACATCACCCTCTTTTTTAATGAGTATGGGTAAGACCCCATCATAAGCATATTAGGGTCATAATTTGATTCTAATATTACTAATTTTGATTTATATAAATGTCTTCTTATATTGTCATCTATATATCCTATATCTGTAGCTATAGACATCTTATCATTCCCTGTGTAGAAGTTGTATCCTACTGCGTCCGATGCATCGTGTGGTATTGAAAATGGTCTTATTACCACATCTCCTAAAGAGTAAGTTTTATCATTTTCAAATACCTTCATATTATTACTTTCTATATTTCCTAATTTATCTTTCATAGCACACCATGTTTTTACATTTGCAAATATAGGTATATTATATTTTCTAGACATTATCCCTGCACCTTTTATATGGTCTGAATGTTCATGAGTTATGAATATTCCTTTTATTTTTTCCATGTTTATTCCTATATCATCAAGTCCTGTTGTTATTCTCTTTCCACTAAGACCTGCATCTACTAATATTCCTGTATCTTTATACTCTATATAATGGCAATTTCCGCTACTTCCACTTCCTATTGAACAGTATTTTAGCATTTATTCACCTCGTCTTCTCATTGTCATAGATTATATTATACCAAAAAACTCAAGCATTAAATAATTATTTAATGCTTGAGTTAAAATTTACTTGTATTCTTTTATAATTTTATCTATATCTACACCTTTATCATTCCATAACTTTACAAACTCTGCACTACTTACATTTTTGTGCATATATGTAGAGTAATATTCCTTTAAAGTATCAAAAAATACCTTATCTCCCACTTCTTTTCTTACTTCATGGAAAGCTAAAGCCCCTTTAGTATACACATTTAAACTATATTCAATTGAGTTTGAATACCCTGTTACTGGTTTAAATATATCTTCACTACGATAGCTTTTGGCCTGTAACTCCATATTATCTATTAATTTTTTAGCTAGTTTATCTCCATATTTTTTTTCAAAGTATAATATTGTGGAATACTCTGTTAGTGCTTCATCTAGCCAAGGTTCACTTATTTCATTATTTCCAACCACTGAATACCACCATTGGTGCGCTGTCTCGTGTGCAATTACATATTCTAATAAAAACTTATCTCTCTTATTGTACAAGCTTTGATCTATCATTATTAAAGTTGGGTATTCCATCCCTCCTATAAAAAAGTCGCTTGCTATTACAGAGTATGTATCATATGGATATTTCCCAAATAATTCACTAAATATCTCCATAGAGCTCTTTGCGATATATGTAGCATCCTTAGATAATTCTTCATTTAAATTATATGTATTAATATTCACTTCATTATATTTATCACTATCAACGTGAAACTTATCACTTAAAATAAAAGCGAAATCTCTAACTTGTCTTGCTTCTACTTCATAAAGAGTCTTATCACTATCAGATGTCTCCTTTACTACCTTCCCTGTGCATCCCATTTTATACTTTTTAGGCAAAAGTATCTTTAAATAGAAGTCGCTTGTATCACTATAAAATGGATCACCTACTGTTTCATAACTATTTAAATTCCATCCGTTGGCATCATTGACACTAGCTATTGGAAACCAATTGGCTACATTTACTGTGTTTTCTCCATACCCAAATCTACCTTGTGAATTAGGTATTTTAACATTGTATTTCATATCTATAGATACTTTATTTCCTGGCTTAATTGGATTTTTTAATTCAACCTCTAGTATATCATTCTTATCACCACTTACCTTATAGGCCAATTTTTTACCATTATTTAGTATGTTTTTTAAATCTATATATCCTTCATTAAATCCATTTGGATATGCTTGTTTCATTTCAGATTTTTCAAAAGGTGCAAATTCACTCTTTGAAAAGGCATTTGGATATATATGAAAATATAATTTGTCTAAAGTGCTTTTTGTATTATTTACATACTCTATATTTTGGTTACACATTAAACGTTTACTTTCATCATCGAAGACTACATCTATTGTATATCTATTAATCTCTTTTTCATTTGCTAGGTTAGCTGAAGGTATTCCTTTTTTATCATTGTAAAAATATACTCCTCCACTGGCTACTAAAACTAATGCTATTATTCCTACTGATAATAGCTTTCTTACTCTTTTAGTAAAGTTTATTATCAAATCTTCTCCCCCCTGTTTTACATGAATAATTTAAAAGTTTTTTTGCAAGATAAATTTATATAGCTTTTTATGATATAATTCTTCTTGATAATTATGTAGGCTACATTTAATATCACATTTTTATGATATAATTTAAAGCGAGGTGATAAAATGTTTTTTAAAGAACCTAATGAGGTTGACTTAGGTGATACATCCATTCCAAATATCTTTATAGATATATTTATGCCTATGGCGGACGGGTTATACGTTAAAGTTTATCTCCTTGGATATAAAAATGCTTGTGACCCAAGTTCTAATCCTAAGTTTAACAATAATTCTATTGCAAAAGACTTAAATATCCCTCTTTCAGATGTGTTATCAGCATGGAAGTTTTGGGAAAGCAAAAATATAATTAAAATGCACAAAAACGAAGGCCTTGATGAATTTGATTATTCTGTTGAGTTTTTAGATTTAAAGAAACAGTATATAGAAAATACCACTGTTAATACTAAATCTATTAAATCAAATACAGACTCTATCGTTTCTGTTGCTGAAAACCCAAGCATTAGAAAGATGTTTAACTCTATAAATCAAATTGTAGGCAGACATCTTGACCCAGGTGAAAAAATTAGTATTTTAGATATAATGAATAAATACAATATGAATCCAGATATGATTGTTTATGCTTATGAAAATGTAAAAGAAAGAACTGGTTCTTCCAAGCCTGTTAAATATATTGAGAGTATAATTAGAAACTGGTATGATAGCAACTTATATACTCCTGATGATGTTAAGGTTAGTTTTAATGCTAGAAGTGAAAGATATACGATATACAAAACTATATTTAATGAATTAGGATTCTTTAGACAGCCTTCTAGGTCTGAAAAAGAAACTATGGATATATGGTTAGATCAATTTAATATGGATATTGAATTAATTCTTGAAGCTTGTTCTAAGTCCAAAAATATTTCTAATCCTTCTATAACATACATTGATGGTGTTATTAAAAGTTGGAATAATAAAAGCATAAAAAATCTTCAAGATTTAAAGATACAAGAAGAATCAAGAAAATTAAAAGAAAATGTTGGTAAATTTTCCTCTAATAAAACTTCCGAAAATTATAAAAAGACTAAGTTCCATAACTTTAATGAGACATTCACTCAGTATAGTCCAGAGGAATTAGATAGAATTATCGAAAAAAGTCAGAAGGAAAAATTTAGGTAGGTGATTAGATGAACGAAAGTAAAATAAGAGAGATCCTGCTAAAGTACGAGCAAAAAAGAGATGCAGATGAACTTGACTTAGAAAAGAGAAAAAAAGAACTTTATACTCGAATACCAGAAATTCAGCATATAGAAGATGAGATTAGTAAAATTGGTCTTAAACTAGCTAAAGCTGTTTTACTTGACCCTAATTCAAGAGAAAAAATAGTAAAGGAATCTAAAGAACAAATGGATACTCTAAAAGCTAGAAAATCTCTTCTTCTAAAAACTCATGGTATACCTGAAAATTATTTAGAGATGAAGTATGATTGTAATTACTGTAAAGATACTGGTTTTACACCAAATGGTGAAAAATGTAGTTGTTTTAAGCAGGAAATAATCAATGAAGCTTACAAAATGTCTAATTTAGATAGAGTTTTAAGTAAAGAGAATTTTGCCAATTTCAATTTTGATATATTTTCACCTGTAAGACCTGAAGGTGCTGGTATATCACCTAGAGAAAACATGCTTGATATATTCTCTATTTGTGAAAAATTCGTATTAGATTTCGATAAAGATAATGGTGAAAATTTACTTTTCTATGGTTCTACTGGATTGGGAAAAACTTATATGTCTAACTGTATTGCCAAAGATTTATTAGATAGAGGATATGTAGTTATATATCAAACATCTTTTAAAATCCTAGAAATTATTGAAGACTATAAGTTTAGAAGAGATCCTAATAATAAAATGGCTAATGAAAATTATAAAAATCTATTCGATTGTGATTTATTGATAATAGATGATCTTGGAACTGAACTAAATAATTCATTTACAAGTGGTGAAATTTTTAATATAGTTAATACTCGATTGGTATCTGGTAAAAAGATAATAATCTCTACAAACTTATCACCTAATCAAATAGGAAAAACTTATACTCAAAGAACTTTATCTAGAATATTAGATAAGTTTAGGCTTATAAAGTTTGTTGGTAATGATTTAAGATGGGAAAGATATAAATAGGAGAAAAATATTATAATATTTTTCTCCTATTTTAGTATTATTTATAGTTAATTCTGATCATTTTATTATAGAATTTTTTATAATTACTATTTAGATTTCTTTTTGCTTTTTATAAATAAAGATGCAATTAAACCAAGTAATGATATAACAGCTACACCTATAAATAAGTGAGCATAACCTTGATTCATAGTGTATTGATACGCATTTTCTATGGCTGGTTTAGCTTTATCTAAACTTGTTAAGTAATTACTTTTTAATGCTGCAAAATCCATATTAGGATTTACTGACATAGCATGTTGTATACCATTGAGCATAGACATCATAAAAGATTTAACTGTTTCAAATATATTAGTAACATCTGCATTTTGTAATTTATTCATCATATCTGCTGATGCTGTACTACTTCCTAATGCACCTCCTGTTATCCCTTGTATATGTGGCATTACTTTTTCTATTGCACCTGGTACATTTCTGCCTGCATCTGATACGAAGTTTATCAGTAAGTTAGGTGATATAGCTACACCTATAGAGCGAAGTAATGAAACTGTTGATTGCCCCATTGATATTTCTTCTGGTTTAACTAAACTCATCATTAAATAATTTACAGGTGTTCCCATGGTAAATCCCATACCTATGCCCATAAATACTAATCCTATAGTTAAGTTTGTGAAATTGGGATGATTTGCAGTTATAACTGCCTGATATAATACACCGAATATATTAGCTAAAAATCCTAGTAATAATAATCTCTTAACACCAAATTTATCTATAAACTTACCACCAAGTGGAGCTGATATACCAGTAAATACAGCAAATAAAGTTACTATATAACCACCACTACCTCTTTTTAATTTTAATACATTTTCAGCAAATTGTGGTAAAAATACAGTACTCATAAGTCCACATCCCACTATAAGACTTATAAATAAAGTTAATGCTATTTGCTTATTAGTAAAGAAACTTAAGTTTAAGACAGGGTCTTCTGCTCTTTTTTCTATATATATAAATATTGGAACCATTATTATAGATATTAATAAATATGGCCAAACATCTAATGTCTTAATTGAATTTCCAAAATCATAGAATTTAAGATTTGTTAAAGCATACATTAATGATGCAATTAAAATACTTAATATTAAAGACCCCCAAATGTCCATTTTTTTAATATCTGAGTCTTTTTTATTTTCTTCTAGTTTTAACGCTGCTCCTATTATAATAATGCTTATAGGTACATTTATTAAAAATAAATATCCCCATTTACCATCTCCAGCCACAGAAAGTATAAAACTTCCTAGCGTTGGTCCAAGAACAGTTGCTATTCCATATATTCCTCCAACTAATCCAAGTGCTGACCCTCTTTTTTCTTCAGGGAAAGATGAGCCTATATATGCTGTGGCTATTGGCATTATACCTCCGCCACCTATTGCTTCGATAACTCTTGAAGTTAGTAAAAATCCATAGCTCCCTACTATATCTGATATTCCACAAAGTAAAGAACCTGTGGCAAATAATGTAACACAAATCATATATACCTTTTTTCTACCATATGTATCTGCTAACTTACCTGTTATTGGCATAGATACAGCATATGCTAAAGTATATATGGTTATCATCCACACGCTAGCTGATTCTGATATTCCAAGTCCACTAGCTATTACATTTCTTGCTGGTGATACTATTCCAGAGTCCATAGCCCCCATAAAAATTCCAAGTAAAAATACTAACATAGCGATGCTTGTACTCTTCTTTTTTAATGCTTCACTCATGAAAAACTCACTCCTATTCATAATTATAAATGCTTATAATGTAAGAGTTATTGCTTCATATTCTATTTAAAAATTTTAATTATAACTATTTTAAAGTTTAATATTCTATATATAAATATTCCATATTAAAATAACTACAATTTTATGATATAAGAAATTTTATATTTCCCCTTACATTACCTACTAATATTGGAAAAATTTAATTTTAGCCAATACTATCCTATATACCCTTATAGAGGATATTTATTCATATATTAATTAAAATTATATTTACACAATAAAAAACTCTTAGATAAAATCTAAGAGTTTGATTGGAGCTGGTGATAGGAATCGAACCTACAACCTGCTGATTACAAGTCAGCTGCTCTACCGTTGAGCCACACCAGCATATAATATTTAAATTGGCGACCTGGAAGGGACTCGAACCCTCGACCTCCAGCGTGACAGGCTGGCATTCTAACCAGCTGAACTACCAGGCCGCAATTGGTGGGACTAACAGGGCTCGAACCTGTGACCCCCTGCTTGTAAGGCAGGTGCTCTCCCAGCTGAGCTATAGTCCCAAAATGGTGACCCATAGGGGAATCGAACCCCTGTTACCGCCGTGAAAGGGCGGTGTCTTGACCGCTTGACCAATGGGCCGTGCTGAGTAAAAATTAAAATGGTGACCCATCCGCGACTCGAACGCGGGACACCCTGATTAAAAGTCAGGTGCTCTACCGACTGAGCTAATGGGTCATTTCCTTTTTTGCCTTTCGGCTTGTTCGTGTTTCTCTCACTCACAAATATTATTATATTAGGTTCATACACTTTCGTCAACACTTTTTTTACATTTTTTTATATTTTTTTACTTTTTTGTTTATTTTTCTCTCAACCTTAGTAAATAACAGGGGTTCATAAATTAATTTTTTATTAAAAAATACTTAATTTTAGATTTTTACCAATTATCTAATCTATATTTTTCTTAAATTAGGGTATAAATATTAATTTATAAGTAAGTATTCTAATTGTTTTTTATTCAGTAAAACTTTTTGTAGAATATATTTTTATAAGTATAAATAAAAATATATTTATCTCTAACTTAATTTTATATATTTTAATTTTTATATATAAAAAAGTGTAGTGGATATAATCCACTACACTTATATATATTAAGCAAATATATTTCTTCTTATTATAGTTTGAGCTCTGTTTGGTCCTACTGAAACCATATCTATGTTAACTCCAACTATTTCTTCTATTCTATCTATATATTTCTTAGCATTTTCTGGAAGATCTTCGTATCTTTCTATAGTTGTTAAATCTTCATTCCATCCATCTAATTCTTCATATACAGGTTCGCACTTAGCTAAATCTTCTAATGATGCTGGGAAATCTGTTATTATCTTGTCTCCCATTTTGTATCCTGTACATATATTTATTTTTTCGAATCCACTTAAAACATCTAATAACATGAATGATATACTAGTTAATCCGTTTACTCTTGCAGCATATTTAACTATTACAGCATCAAACCATCCACATCTTCTAGATCTTCCTGTTACTGTACCAAACTCATGACCTTGGATTCTTATTCTTTCTCCTATTTCATTATCTAATTCAGTAACAAATGGTCCTTCTCCAACTCTTGTAGTATATGCTTTTACTATACCTACAACATCTTTTATCATGTTTGGTCCAATACCTGCTCCTATAGAGAATCCTCCTGATGTTGGATGAGAAGATGTAACGTATGGGTAAGTACCTAAGTCTAAGTCTAATAATGTTCCTTGTGCACCTTCGAATAATACTTTTTTACCAGCTTTTATAGCATCATATACTACAACTGAAGTATCTGCAACATTTTTTCTTATTTGCTCTGCATATCCTAAATACTCATTGTATATAGTTTCAAAGTCAAACATTGCTTCTTTTCCGTATACACCTTGAACTAATTTATTCTTAGCATCTATTTGTGCTTTTAATTTCTTAGCAAATATGTCTTTATCCATTAAGTCACATATTCTTATTCCTGATCTCTCAGTTTTATCCATGTAACAAGGTCCTATACCTTTTTTTGTAGTCCCTATTTTGTTATCTCCTCTAGCTTCTTCTGCTAGTGCATCTAATTCCTTGTGATATGGTAATACAACATGGGCTCTATCACTTACTTTTATGTTGCTAGTATCTATATTTTCTTTATTTAAAGTCTCTATCTCTTCTAAAAATCCTTTTGGATCAAACACTATACCATTTCCTATTACATTTATAGTGTTAGGATTTAATACTCCAGATGGTATTAGACGTAAAGCGAATTTTTTGCCATCTACAACTAATGTATGTCCGGCATTATTTCCACCTTGTCCTCTTACTACTACATCTGCTTGTGTAGCAAGGTAATCTATAACTTTACCTTTTCCTTCGTCTCCCCATTGAGATCCTACAATCGCTACTGTTTTCATATAACTCACCTCTACTATAGATTTTCGAACACTTTACCAATACATTTTATCAAACATTCGATACATTTTCAAACTTTTTTATTTACACTTTGAGTTTAATATGTATTTTTTTATATCTTCTAAGCTATTTAAACTCTTTATTATTCCTTCTGATTCTTCTATATTTTTTATAAATGTTCCTACTTCTTCTATTTTAGATACACCTAAAATTTCTTTATTTTCTCCAGACATTGTATCCATCATCATAATCTTATAATTAGATCCTTTTTTGCAGTAAAATACTAATGTCTCCTTTATATTATTATCAATTATTCTAAATAAATTTATTTCTTTGTTTATTTCTATTATTTTTGGATATATATATAATACATTTATATGCAACACATTTTTCCCCCATAAAAAATTTGTATTTATAAATATTAAGTTGTAAACAATAAAAGCAAGCTAATAGCTTGCTTTTTTTTGTACTTATTCACATTTATCAACAGGTTACATGTGGATAATGTGGATAAGTC
This sequence comes from Romboutsia sp. 1001285H_161024_C4, assembly GCF_015550185.1. Classification (NCBI taxonomy): domain Bacteria; kingdom Bacillati; phylum Bacillota; class Clostridia; order Peptostreptococcales; family Peptostreptococcaceae; genus Romboutsia; species Romboutsia sp. 1001285H_161024_C4. Next base: position 91,456 of record NZ_JADNAJ010000007.1, read on the forward strand.
TTTTTGTATTTTTCAACACTTATGATTTTTTTCCTACATTTATCCACATACTTTAACCAATTTCCAAAAAAACTTCTGTGGATATCTTGTTTACATATCCCTAGATTTATCCGCAAATTTTTGAACTTCACCAAGCCAAACTAGCTCTACTGCACCAGTTTCACCGTGTCTATTTTTAGCTATTATTACCTCTCCTATGTTCTTTTTTTCTGAATCTGGATGATAATATTCATCTCTATATAAAAACATTACTATATCTGCATCCTGCTCTATTGCTCCAGATTCTCTTAAATCTGATAGCATAGGTCTATGATCTGCTCTTTGTTCTGGTGCACGAGATAGCTGAGATAATGCTACTACCGGACAATTAAGTTCTTTTGCGATTATTTTTAAAGATCTTGATATTTTTGATATTTCTTGTTGTCTACTTTCATTATTACCTTCACCTTCCATAAGTTGAAGATAATCTATAAGTATTAAATCTAATCCCTGCTCTATTTTAAGTTTTCTACATTTTGATCTTAACTCAGATATTTTTATACCTGGAGTATCATCTATATATATCTTAGCATTAGATAAAACTGCCATAGAATCTATTATTCTAGGCCAGTCATTTTCTCCTAGCTTTCCTGTTTTTAATTTTTTAAGCTCTACACTAGATTGTGATGATAACATACGTTGAACTAACTGTTCTTTAGACATCTCTAAACTAAATACAGCTACAGATGCATCACCCTTTAGTGCTGCATTTTGAACAAGATTTAATGAAAATGCAGTTTTCCCCATAGCTGGACGAGCTGCTATTAATATTAAATCTGTTCTCTGTAGTCCATTTATCTTTTTGTTTAAGTCTTTAAAACCAGTTGTTATTCCTGTTATTTCACTCTTTGATGTGTACAGATGTTCAATCATATCATAAGTATCCATTAGTACGCTATTTATAGATTTAAAATCATCACTAGCTTTTTCTTGAGATATATCAAATATCTGTTTTTCTGCTTTTTCTAATACATCTTCTATTTTCGAGGAACCTTCATATCCTAAGCTTATAATTTCATTAGATGCTTTTATAAGTTGTCTTAAAACTGATTTTTCCTTCACTATATCTGCATAATACTTTACATTAGATGTTGTAGGGACAATCGTTGATAAACTCGTTATATAACTTATGCCTCCTACATCATCTAAATGTCCTTCTTTTTTAAGTTCTTCTGTTAGGGTTATTAAGTCTATTGGTTCACCTTTATTACTTAACTTTATCATGCACTCATATATGATTTTGTGAGCTTCTTTGTAAAAGTCATTTGGCTTTATAGTTTCACTCACCGTTATCATTGCATCTTTATCAAGTAATATAGACCCTAATATAGACTGTTCTGATTCCACACTATGTGGAGGAATTCTAGTCATATCCTCCATTGTTTATCACCTCAAGTGTCTTTTCTATTGTTTCTCTTTTACATCTACTCTCATTTTAGTAGTTACTTTTTGATGTATCTTTATCTCAACGAATCTTGAACCTAAAGCTCTTATTGGTTCATCTAAGTGTATTTTTCTCTTATCTACTTCTATAGAATGTTGTTTTTTTATTTGTTCTGCTATATCTTTAGATGTTATTGATCCAAATAATCTTCCACCATCACCAGCTTTAGTATATATAACAACGTTTAATTCTTCCATTTTCTTTCCTAATTCTACTGCTGCTTCGTACTCTTTTTGAGCTTTTATCTCTTCAGATTTCTTCTTTTCACCTAATTCTTTTACTGCTGTATTATCTGCTACAACTGCTAATTTCTTTTTAAGTAAGAAGTTTCTTGCGTATCCATCACTTACTTCTTTTACTTCACCTTTTTTACCAGTTCCTTTAACGTCTTTTAATAAAATAACTTTCATCTATTTCTCCTCCTTTATGCATTCGTCAATTATATCTTGTACCATTGAATATGCAGTTTTTAATGAAACACCTTCTAATTGAGCACCTGCTATATCTTTGTGCCCTCCTCCGCCTAGTTTTTCCATAAGAACATGTACATTGGTTTCTCCTAATGATCTAGCACTTATGAATATTTTATCATCTTTTTTACCTAGAACAAATGATGCTTCAACTTCCTTTATATTTAATAATTCATCTGCTGCTTGTGCTATTACTATATTTATGTTATCTGCTACTCTTTCTGTATAAGCTAAACAGATTTTTCCATAAACTATCTTAGCACTTTGTATGATTTCAGCCTTAGTTATAAAATCACTTATGTCTGAGTTAAATAGCTTTTTGACTTCTACAGTATCTGCACCTACTTTTTTAAGATACGATGCAGCTTCAAATGTTCTTACCCCTGTTTTGAAGGCGAAGTTTTTAGTATCTAGAGTTATACCAGCTAATAAACCTTCTGCAGTTAATTTATTTATCTTTACATTATCTTCCATGTATTGGACTAGCTCAGTTACCATCTCACACGTAGATGATACGTATATTTCATGGAATAAAAGTACTGTATCATTTATAAATTCAACGCCTCTTCTGTGGTGGTCTATCACTACAATTTTGTCAGATATACCTAATAGTTCATTACATTCTGTAAAATTAGGTCTATGGGTATCAACAACTACCACAAGTGTATTTCTCGTGCAACTTCTTATAGCTTCTTCGCTATCTATAAATATTCCATCATAATAATCTGAAGATTCTATTCTATCTACAAATATATCTATTGATTCATTTGTACTATCTAGCACTATATTAGCATTTTTACCGCAAGATTTACATATATCATATATTCCAACTGCCGAACCCAGAGCATCCATATCAGGATATTTGTGTCCCATTATATATACATGATCACTTTCTAATATAATTTCTCTTAGTGCATGACCTATTAATCTTGATTTTACTTTTGTAGTTTTTTCTACTGCTTTAGATTTTCCACCGTAGAATACTGACTTATCTTTAGTTTTTATAACAGCTTGATCTCCACCTCTACCTAAAGCTAAATCAAGAGCTCCAGACGCCAATTTTAGATTTTCATTTATGGAATCTCCATCTACACCTATCCCCATACTTATAGTAACAGGTAATGTATTTCCATAGTCTATTTCTCTTATTTTATCTAGTACAGAAAACTTTTCACTTTCTAGTTTTTTAAGTTCTTTTTTGTTCATAACTAAGAAAAATTTATCTTTTGATGTTCTTTTTAATGCTGACTTAGATGCATTTTCTAAATTAGAAAGAATTCTTTCTATTTCAACGTTTATCATTGGTCTTTTATCCTCTGATGCACTTTTTAATACGTCATCATATCCATCAACCTGAATCAACATCATAGAATTTTTCTCATCTTCATGCTTTTGTTGTAAATTTAGATAATCTGTCTTATCTAACCAATATAACATCATTAGATATTTTGCATTTTTTTCTTGATCATTTTTTACAACATTGTATACTACAGTATAATCTCTGTCTTTATACTTTACATCTGTGTACATTTCTTTATTTTCATTTAAAACTTTTCTAAGATCTAGATTCTTTACTATATCATCAATGTTTTCACCTAATAAATCTTGTGTTTCCGTCATCTGATGGAATTTATTATTGTACCAAGATATTTTTCCATCAAATTCTAATATACAAAGTGGAATAGGTAAATTCATTATTGCTTTTTTTGTTGTTTCATCTATATCTAAAGATAGATTTTGAATGTAATTATTCCATTCCTTCCTTCTAATATTAGTAGTTTTCCAGTTGTGGAAAACTATATATAAGAAAATAAGGAAAAATAAGCAACCTACATAAAAATCATATAAAAGTAGTGCTGTACTTGCTACACCTATAATTAATATGTATATATTATTTTCTGGCATATTAATTTTCAAGGCTGGTTTGTTCCTCATTACTTCCCTCCTTACGCAGATTTATAGCTTCTTACCTTTCTAAAATCTATTACACTATCTAACATCCCTAAGAAAGATATACCCATAAATCCGAATATATATAGGATTAATCCTGATATAAGTATATTTTTTATTTGACTAGCTTTAAACCAATTTCTTAGGTAATATACAGAAACTGCTATTCCCTGAGCCATAAACATAAAATTAAAAACTAGTTGAAGATTCATTATGATTAAATCACCATGAAAATTTAAGCCTAACATATCAATTAAGAAAACTAGTATGTATAGCATAAGTGACACCATTACTGGATTTCCCGGTAAATAAAAATCTCTAAATTTAGGCATTTCTAAATTTACCATTCTTATTCTTTTTAATATAAATGCCTCAATGTAGTACGTAACAAATGCTAATATTATCCCCTGTAAAAATAGCATTGTAGGTAAAAGATTTTGTGCAAAGGTGATTACATCTTCTACTTTTAATCCACTACTTACATCCACACCTGCATCACCTAAAATTTGAAGCTGAACACTTACAGCTTCCTTCATACCATTCATAAAGTTATCTAATAAATTAGTTTTGAACACCATATTTGCTATAGTATAGAAAATTATAGTTGAAATTATAACTATAATTGTACCTGCATATATAGGTTCAAACTTATTTTCTTGACCTTTTTTTATGTTTTGTCTTGCAACACTACCTATAACTATCCCAGGAAGTACACTCATAATACTAATACTTACAGCATATGTTATATCTACACCAAATATAAGTATTAAAAAAGTAACTATCAAAGATAATATTGAGTTCTTATTGTTACCTATAGTTCCTATTATTGCATAAGGTACTGGTATTAAGAAACTCAGCACACTTAATATAGGCACATATGCTGTTACTAGAGCTAATAATATTCCCAGCGTAACTATCATCGATACTTGTGATAGTTTTACTTTATTATTCAAATTAGATTCACTCCTTATTATCTATATGTTTTTTGAGTTCAGATAACTCACCATACCATCTTTCTATACTATGATTCTCATTTATTCCTAGTTTTATCTTTTCTTTTATTTTATAATCCATTTCGTTAAAACTAATTCCCAATCTTTTTGCTAAAAGGTATGTTATTATTATAATATTTGCTAAAGTATCTTGTAATGCCTCATCTAAAGGCTTTACTCCTTTAAACATTAAGTTGAACAAATCCCCTACGCTCATTAACAACTCTGTTTTCATCCATTCCATTATTTTAACGTTTCTTGCTATATCGGAATTCCTATCTAATCTCACAGTTGCCCCCTCCTTAATATATAAATATTATATCATAAATCATAGTAGATTTAACTAGAATAACAAAAAAACGAGCCATAAGGCTCGTCCTTCTTATTCTACAGTGTATGGTAAAAGTGCTATGTTTCTAGCTCTCTTTATAGCAACTGTTAATTCTCTTTGATGCTTAGCGCATGTTCCAGATATTCTTCTTGGTAATATTTTACCTCTCTCAGTTACATATTTTTGTAATCTTTGAGTGTTTTTGTAATCTATCTTAACGTCTTTTGAAGCACAGAATTGACAAACTCTTCTCTTCTTACGTCTCTTCTTGTTTATCATAACATTTCCCTCCTTTTTAGAATGGTATATCGTCGTCATCTATAGCTTGGAAACCTTGAGGGTCTAATCCTTGTGGTTCGAACGTAGGCTCGAAACTAGGTTCAAATCCTGTTTGACTTCCTTTATTATACGAATTTTCCGATTTATTTCTACTATCTAAGAACTGTACTCTGTTAGCATTAACTCTAAACGCTCTTCTGTTTTCTCCAGCTTGGTTTTGATATACATCCACTCTTATTGAGCCTTGTACAGCTACTAAACTTCCTTTACCGATATAGTTAGCGCAATTCTCTGCAGATTTACCCCAAACTTGTATATCTATAAAATCAGTTTCTCTCTTACCATCTTTGCCTGAGAATTCTCTATCAATAGCTATTGAGAAATTAGCAACAGGAGTTCCACTTCCTGCGATGTATCTTAACTCTGGGTCTCTTGTTAATCTACCCACTAAAACAACATGGTTCATAATAACACCGCCTTTTACATAATAAAACTAGTCATTAAGCAGCAACTATCATGTGTCTTATTACGTTTTCGTTTATCTTTAAGTTTCTATCTAATTCTTTTGGTAATTCAACACCAGCACTGAAGTTTACTAATACATAGTGACCTTCGTTGAACTTAGCTATTGGGTAAGCTAATTTTCTAGTTCCCCATACATCAACGTTAGCTACTTCACCATCAGTAGATATAACTTCCTTAACTTTGTTAAGTACAGCTTCTCTAGTTTCTTCATCAGCATTTGGCTTTACTACGAAAACTAATTCATAATTTCTCATTATCTTTTCACCTCCCTTTGGACTTAACGGCTCTACTTCGTAGAGCAGAGAAATGAGATTCAAATCTCATACTTACACATTTTATCATTACTAAAGATAATTGTCAATTTATATTTCCTCATATATTATGGTAAATTTTTTTGTTTTTAATACGTATATATTAAATTATGATGGATAATACTATTTATATATAGCCCCCATAACTTAAATATATTTCATCCCAATCTCCCATAAAAAAGAGTGACCGCAGGTCACTCTTTTTTTATGCTATCTATGCGTTTGCTTCTACTTCCATATGTTTCTTTAAAACTTTACCTAATCTCTTGATTCCCTCAACTATTTTCTCATCTGTAGATGTTGAGTAATTTAATCTAAAACAATTTTCTTTTCCACCATTAGGGAAGAATGATCCCCCTGGAACATATGCAACATTATTTGCTATACAATCTTCCATTATAACTCTTGAGTCTAAATGTTTTGGTAGTTCTACCCATGTGAATAGCCCACCTTCTGGATGAGTATACTCTAAACCTTCTGGGAATTCTTCTTTAATAGTTTTTAACATAAGGTCTCTACGTCTTTTATAAACCTCTTTTAATTTTTCAACATGTTTATCTAAATCATATAATTCTATGTATTTACTAACTTCTCTTTGAGATATACTAGATGCTTGTAGGTCTGCTCCTTGTTTGACGAATATAAATTTGCTTAATATTTCATGAGATGCGCATGTCCAGCCTATTCTATATCCTGGACAGAATATTTTTGAAAAGCTTCCTAAATATATTACCAATCCTTTGTTATCCATTGATTTTAAAGATGGTAATGTATCACCTTCGAATCTTAATTCACCGTATGGGTTATCCTCTATTACTGGTATTTCATATTTATTTATAATTTCCATGAACTTTTTACGTCTTTCCATTGGCCAAGTTCTTCCTGTTGGGTTTTGGAAATCTGGTATTACATATATCATTTTCACTCTATCAGTTGTTTCTAGTATTTTTTCTAACTCTTCCATTATCATTCCATCTTTATCTGTTGGAACTTCTATGAATTTTGGTAAATATGCTTTAAAAGCATTTAATGCTCCTAAATAAGATGGACTTTCACATAAAACTACGTCACCTTCGTCTAAGAAAACTTTCCCTGCAAAGTCTAATCCTTGTTGTGAACCATTAGTTATTAATATATCATCCTTTGTTACATTAGTTTTAGCTTTACTATTCATTCTATCAGCTATATGTTCTCTTAAAGGAGTATAACCTTCAGTTGTAGAGTATTGAAGAGCTGATCTTCCATCCTCTTCTAAAACCATAGTCGAAATCTTTTTCATTTCCTCTATTGGGAATAATTCTGGAGCAGGTAATCCTCCAGCGAAAGATATAACTTCTGGTTTTTCCGTCAACTTTAAAAGCTCACGTATTTCTGATCCTTTTAATCCTGCCATTCTCTTTGCAAATTTAACTGCCATAATTAAAGCACCCCCTGAAATTGTTTACCCTGTACTTTAATTATAGCAATGCCAAATTTGATTCGATACTCTCTTTGAAATTTTCTGAATTTTCTATTTTATCCTTTAGTAATTATCTTTTTTACTCTTTTTTCAAAAGTTTCTCTGTCTAGCATTATTTCTCTAGAGCATTTAGTGCATTTTATCTTTACATCCATACCAACTCTAGTTATTTCAAATTCTTTATTTCCACAAGGATGTTGTTTTTTCATTTCAACAACATCTCCTATCTTAATACTTATAGGCATTTAAAATCACTCCTTTTAAACTATCTCTGTTGCTTCTTTTTTACCATTTTCTAATTTAGTTATTTTATATATCCCCTTATATTCTACATCACTTTCTCTTAAAGTTTCTTTTACCTTTTCTATATCATTGTATAAGAATCTTATTGAAATCCCACAGCTAGCCGTTATCTCTCTTGGTGTAGGCAGTGTTGTACATACTATTTCCTTTTCTTTTAATAACTTCTCTGTTCTTATTGCATGATGTGTTGAGTTAAATGATACTATATACATTTCATTCATTGTTTTTCCTCTTTCTAATCTAGTTATTATAGATATTATTTTATATAAATAAGGCTACATATACAATATGTAACCTTATTATGTCCATTATATAGATATAGTTTGTAGTGAGTTGTTCATTACTTCTACAATATTATACATATTAGTAACTGTACCTACTTTTAATGATTCTTTTAAGTTGTAATAATCTAAACATGTACCACAAGATAGTATTTCAACTCCATTATTTTCTAGTATTTTTAAGTTTTCTACTGTAGCTTCATTTACTGTTGTAAGTTTTACTCCTGAATTAACAAATACTATGTGCTTTGGATATGGCTTAGTTTCTGTCAAAGTATATATATATCCTTTTATAAGAACTTCTCCTAGTTCATCATTTCCTTGTCCCATTTTATCTGAAGATATAAATATACACTTATTATCTAAATCAACCTTCGTATCTTCTTCTATTTTTACATTTTCACCTTTTGTTATTTCGACTACTATTAAATCTTCTTCTTCTCTTAAAACACTACTTTCGCAATTAGATGACTTTGATAGTTTTATTATATTTTCTTTTGCCATTGTATTGTCTACTGTGACTCTTATAACTCCATTTTCTAATTTATCTAATTCTTTCTTTGTATTTATTACTGGTTTTGGACAAGCTAGTCCTCTTGCATCTATTTCTATTAACATAATATCCTCTCCTTACATATTCCTTAAAATAATTCTATCATATATGTAAATTTAAACGTTATAGATTATTTCTATACAATTACTTATCAGATTAATTTTAATTATAAGAAATTTATTTCTTTGATTTTATTTAAATAGACGGTAAATTTTCAAATTGATTCTCTTGTAATCCAACTTCAAGATAAATATATTATAAACCTTTTAAAAATAAAACAGATATAGCGTATGCTATATCTGTTTTATTTTTCTATATTATTTCTAAATTTTTATATAAAGCTACCCCTTTGTGGTAGTACTCTAATTCTTTTTCCTTTGATATATTTGAATATAATTCTCCTAATTCAATATATAATTCAGCTAAAGTTTTAGTATCTCCTAATTCAGATACTATATTTGCACACTTATATAGATATTCTATCGCTGATGTATTTTCATTTTGTGCTTTGTGTATCTTAGAATACAACTTTAAAGCTTTATATTCATTACACTTATTTTTTGATTTTATAGCTAATGCTAGTGCTACTTTACAATACTTTTTAGCTTCTTCAAAATCTTTATTTTCAATATATGCATCTACTATTTTAGATAAACTCTTTATAGTTATCTTGTCTTCACTATTTTTATTTATATCATAGGCTTTTTGAGAATACTCTAAAACCTTATCTATATTTCCTAGGTTTTTATATATATCAGATATTCTCAGATAAACATTTGCTATTCCTGATTTATTTTCTTCTTCCTCCAATAACTCTAATGCCCTTTTAAAACATTCCTTAGAATCATCATACTTTCCAACTTTTAAGAAATTATTGGCCTTTAATAACAACATATCTATTTCATCTTTTATATTGTTTTGCATCTCTATATCACTAATCTTATTTATATAGTATAAAGACTTTTCAGAGTCATTTAACTTCATGTAAGAGTATGCCAGATTACTATACAAATCTTTATGAATATCCATATCCTCGATTTGCCCTTCTGTTAGTAAGTCCTCTGCAAATCCTAGATGTGTTATAGCACCTTTGAAAAATGCTTCTTGTATATATACTTTTCCTATATTCAAATAACATCTAAATATATTTTCTTTATCATTATCTTTTATGAAATAATACAAAGCTTTTTCTAAATTTCCAACTACAAGATTATAGTCTTCTTTTTTTATATTTATCGTTCCTAATAAAAAATTGCATTTTGCATAATTATCTATTAAATTATAATTTTTACATATATTTAAAATTTCATTTATTAATTCTTCCGCTTTTTCAAGTTCTCCTCTTTTTATATGAATTTCACTTTGAAGAATTAAGTTATCTGTTATCCTTCTAGATTGCATTTCTTTAGTTTCTAGTAAATAGTCTACACTTACTTCTAACTTTTGTGATAAGTAATCTAATAACTCATGACTTGTATGAGACTTATCTCTCTCTATATGGCTTATTTGAGCTGCTGTTATTCTATCTCCAGCTAACTCTTTTAATGTCATATTTTTTTCTTTTCTCAGTTTCTTAATTTTCTCTCCTAAGCTTAGAATGTCCATACTAAAATTCCCCCTTGAAACCATTTTCTTATAAGATGATTATAACTTAAATTTATATTAAAAACACTATGTATTTTGTAATATTTTACCTATTTATGTAGGTTTAATCAAATTTATTTTTAGTTTTTTGTTAATATAAATCAAATTTAACTTTTATTTCAATTTATATATTTTAAAATTTACCTATATACTTCCATAAAAAAAGATGTCTTAAAATAATTATTTTAAGACATCCTCATTTTTATCTTTTAGTTATTTTTAGAAATTTCTTTTAAAGCCTCTACAGCTTTATCTATTTCTTCTTTAGTATTGAAGTACCCTAAGCTAAATCTAACTGCACCTTGCTCTAGGGTTCCTAAAGTTTTATGAGCTAATGGAGCGCAGTGTATACCAGATCTAGTGGCTATATCATATTCACTATCTAGTATAAAAGTTATTTCTCCAGAATCCATATCTCCAATATTTATCGCTATAACTGCTGCTCTTTTTTTACTATCTTTAGTTCCATATATCTTTATATTAGGAATTTCTTCTAATTTATCTAACATATACTGACATAATTCTTCTTCATGTAGTCTTATATCATCTATACCTTTTTCTAATATAAACTTTACTCCTTCATTTAATCCTGCTATGCCAGGAGTATTGTGTGTTCCAGATTCATATCTATCAGGAACTATTTCGGGTTGGAATAAATCTTCTGATTTACTTCCTGTTCCACCTTCTTTTAAAATATCTACACTAAGACCTTCTCTTATATATAAGATACCTGTTCCTTGAGGTCCAAGCAAGCATTTATGGCCTGGAGCTGCTATCATATCTACATTCATATCTTTTACATCAATAGAATACACTCCCGCTGTTTGTGATGCATCTACTAAGTATAATATATTATTTTCTTTAGCTATCTCCCCTACGGCTTTTATATCTACTAAAGTTCCTACTACATTTGATGCATGAGTAGTTACTATTAATTTTGTATTTGGTTTTATTGCATTTTTTATATCATTTACGTCTAAGAAACCTTCTTTATCACAGTTAACTATTGTATTTGAAATTCCTCTTGCTTCTAGGGATTTTATTGGTCTTATTACAGAATTATGCTCCATACTTGTTGTTATTATATGGTCGCCTTCTTTTACAACACCTTTTATAGCTAAATTTAATGAATCAGTAGCATTATTTGTAAATATTATATTCATAGGGTTATCTATATTAAATAACTTTGCTATATTTTCTCTTGCGTCATAAATCTCTCTTGCTGCCCTCATAGCCATTTTATGTCCAGCTCTTCCTGGATTAGCACAGTAGTTTTTCATACAATCCATTATAGAATCATAAACTTGCTCTGGTTTAGGGTATGTAGTTGCAGCATTGTCTAAGTAAATCATATAAGTTTCCTCACTTTACATTAATTATCTTCAAGCATCATTGATAAAATATTATTTAATTCTTCATCATTATAATATTCTATCTCTATTTTTCCCTTTTTCTTCCCTTTTGATATATTTACTTTTGTTCCAAATATATTCATAAGTTTTTCTTCTACATCAACTATAAATATATCCTTCTCTTTTATTTTCTTTGGTACTTCTTTTGTATTATTTTCTGCAATAGTTTTAACTAAATTTTCAGTTGCTCTAACTGAAAGCTCTTCTTCTATAACTCTCTTTGCTAGTTCTTCTTGTAATTCTTTATCTGATATTCTAAGTAATGCCTTACCATGACCAGCTGTCATTTGACCACTTTCTATCATCTTCATTACTGCTTCACCAAGATTTAATAACCTTAAAGTATTTGTTATATGTGGTCTACTCTTTCCTACTGCTTCTGATATTTCTTCTTGAGTAACTTTATAGTGATCTATTAATCCTTTATAGGCTAAAGCTTCTTCAATAGAGTTTAAATCTTCTCTTTGTAAGTTCTCTATCAAAGCTATCTCCATTATATCTTTCATTGGTATATCTTTAATAACAACAGGAACTTCTTTTAATTTTGCCATCTTAGATGCTCTGTATCTTCTTTCTCCTGCTATTATCATATATTTGCCATTTTTATCTGGCTTTACTACTATTGGTTGTAATACTCCATAGTTTTTTATAGATTCTGATAATACTTGTATTTTCTCTTCATCAAACACTTTTCTTGGCTGAGTTTCATTAGGATATATATTCTTTAATTCTATACTTATTATATCTTTGCTATCTATTCCTTCTTTAATTTCTGGAATTAAGGCACTAAGACCTCTTCCTAATCTATTTGTTCTTTTAGACGATTTTTTTTCCATATTATATTATATCCTCCTCTAAATCTATGAACTCTTCTGCTAAGTCCATGTATGCCTCTGCTCCCCTGCATCTTGCATCATAATATATAACTGGCTTTCCATGACTAGGTGCTTCTGCCAATCTAACATTTCTAGGAATTAATGTAGTATATACACTTCCCTTGAAATACCTTTTTACCTCTTCAACTACCTGTATTGATAAATTAGCTCTTCCATCAAACATACTAAGGACTACTCCTTGTATTTCTATATGTGGATTAAGTCTAGACTTAACTAGCTTTATAGTTTCCATAAGCTGACTTACACCTTCTAGTGCATAATATTCACACTGTATTGGTATTAATACACTATCTACTGCTGTAAGACAGTTTATAGTTAACATTCCTAATGAAGGAGGACAATCTATAAATATATAATCATAATCTTTTCTTACACATTCTATAGCATTTTTTAATACATATTCTCTTTTATCCATATTAGTAAGCTCTATTTCTGCTCCTGATAACTCAGTTGCTGAAGCAATAGTGTCTACATTGTCAAACTCTGTAGGTAAAATTGCCTCTCTTATATCTACACTATCTAACATTACTTCATATATAGTGTTTTCTACCTCTTGTTTCTCTATTCCATATCCACTAGTTGTATTTCCTTGTGGATCTAAATCTAGTACTAGTACTTTTTTACCCATCTTTCCTATACTTGCACTTAAATTTACATTAGTTGTAGTTTTTCCTACTCCACCCTTTTGGTTAAAAACTGCTATAACTTTTCCCACAAGATTTCCCCCCTTGTTTCTTCTAAAATTCACTTTTCTAAAATTTATAGTATAAAATTTTTAATTCCAATTTTGATAAAAAAAGGCTACTGCCAAGCAGTAACCTTACTTTTTAGGAATTTTTACAACAACCTCCATATAATCGCCCTTATCTACTTCGTTATATTTAGCCTCAATTCCTGTTCCTATTATAGCATCGAAGGCTTGCTTCATAGTATTTAAGTATATTCTTATAGCCATTGAACTCTTTACATTTTGCTTTTTCTCTGGCTCTTCAGTTTCTTGTAAATCTTCTAATATATCCTTTATCAACTTTTCTGTTTTCTTTACAGTTAGCTCATTCTTTATTATTTTATCTAAGACATCCTTCATTAACTCTTCATTTGGTAACTTAAGCAATGCTCTTGCATGTCTTTCTGTTAGGTTATTTTCTACTAATTTTATTTTTATATCACTTGGCAATCTTAGTATTCTAAGTTTGTTAGCTATAGTAGATTGATTCTTTCCTAACTTTTCTGCTAGTTGCTGCTGTGTAAAATCATGTTCTTTTATTAAATTTTCATACCCCATAGCCTCTTCTATAAAATTTAAATCTTCTCTTTGTAAATTTTCTAGCAGTGCTAATACAGCAGAATATTCGTCAGACATGTTATTTATAATAGCCGGTATTACTGTTAAATTTGCCAATTTAGCCGCTCTAAATCTTCTTTCTCCAGCAATTAATTCATACTTTTCATCTTTAACTCTAACTGTTATTGGTTGAAGTATTCCATAAACTCTTATAGAGTTGCTTAACTCCTCTAATGCTGACTGTGAAAATACTTTTCTTGGTTGATATGGATTTGGAACTATATTTTCTATAGGTATCTCCACAACTCTTTTTTCTTCCATAACATCCCTCTCTTATTAGATATAAATATATTTGAATTTCATTATTTACTTACAAATTAATACTGCATTAGATACATATGAGTATACTATTTCTGCATGTAATTATATAATCCTTCTATTTTGTTTTATTTTTAATATATTTTTAATATACCTATCTCTATTTTATAGGACTTTTTGCAGGTTTACCCGCTTTTCTAGGGTATTTTTCTGGAGTATTTCTTACTTTTTTGAAAACTAATATATTATGGTCCAAATCAGTTTCTGGAAGCTCTACATCTATTTTTTCAATAAATTCTAATCCTAAAACATCCATAGCAGCTTTTGACTCTTCTAGCTCTAAGTTTGCATTAGGTCCTTTTAAACACACAAAATATCCTCCAACTTTAACAAATGGTACACAAAATTCCATAAGTATAGGTAATCCAGCCACAGCTCTTGCTGTTGCTATATCATATTGTTCTCTATATTGTTCTGACTTACCGAAATCTTCTGCTCTACCGTGTATAAACTCCATATTAGTTAAACCTAAGGTATTACTAACTTCTTTTAAGAAGTTTATTCTTTTGTTTAATGAATCTAAAAGAGTTACATTAGCATTTTCTAGGCATATCTTTAATGGTAATCCTGGAAAACCTGCACCTGTACCAACATCTATTATAGACATTCCATCTTTTATGTATCCATTAACTACAGCTGAAACAGAGTCCAAGAAGTGCTTTATATACACTTCTTTTTCCTCTTCTATTCCAGTAAGGTTCATCTTTTGATTCCAGTCGACTAGTATCTCTCTATAAACCTTGAAATCATTTAGCATTTTATCGCTTGGTTCTATTCCAAAATCCTTTAGACCTTGTCTTAGCATTTCCGTATTATTCATCTTTTCCCCCTCTAGTTCTTCTCATTTGCTCTAAGTATATAAGAAGTACTGATATATCAGCTGGTGAAACCCCTGATATACGAGATGCTTGACCTATTGAAACTGGCTTTATATCATTAAGTTTTTGTCTTGCTTCTATTCTTAAACCATCTATAGTTGAATAGTCTATAGTTTCTGGTAACTTTTTATTTTCAAGCTTTTTAAATTGCTCTATTTGCTTTAATTGCTTGTCTATATATCCTTCATATTTTGTCATTATTACACATTGTTCTTTCACTTCATAATGAACATCTTCTCCAGCACCTTTTCCTATAGCTTCAATTAAGTCATAGTTAACCTCTGGACGCTTTAAAAATTCATATAAAGATAATCCTACTTTTATTTCAGATGCTCCCATTTCTGCTAAAAGGTGATTTACTTCTTTAGGAGTAACTCTTTCTGTTTTTAATCTCTCTAATTCTTTTTCTATCTCAGCTTTCTTATCTAAGAATCTATTGTATCTGCTTTCTGTAACTAACCCTAAGTCATATCCTTTTTGAGTAAGTCTCATGTCTGCATTATCTTGTCTTAAGTATAATCTATACTCTGATCTAGATGTCATCATTCTATAAGGTTCGTTTGTTCCTTTAGTAACTAAATCATCTATTAAAACACCTATATAAGCTTCTGATCTATCAAGTACAAATGGCTCTCTTCCTTGTATTTTACATGCTGCATTTATACCAGCTATAAGACCTTGTGCTGCTGCCTCTTCATATCCTGAAGTACCGTTAAATTGTCCCGCACTAAATAAGTTTTCAACACCCTTTATTTCAAGTGTTATTTTTAATTGAGTAGGATCTATACAATCATATTCTATTGCATAAGCAGGTCTCATTATCTTAGCATTTTCAAGTCCTTGAATACTTTTATACATTTGTAATTGTACTTCATAAGGTAAACTAGTTGATATCCCTTGGATATACATCTCTTTTGTTTCTCTACCTTCTGGCTCTATAAATATTTGATGAGATTCCTTATCACTAAATCTAACAACTTTATCTTCTATAGATGGGCAGTATCTTGCTCCTGTACTTTTCGCCTGTCCACTATACATTGCTGTTCTACTTAAGTTACTTGTTATTATTTCATGAGTTTTTGTGTTTGTTCTTGTTAAATAACAAGGCTCTTGATCTATATTTATTTCATCACTTAAGAAAGAGAATGGAGTTATTCTTTTGTCACCCTCTTGGATTTCCATCTTAGTGAAATCTATACTATCTCTATGAATTCTAGCAGGAGTTCCTGTTTTGAATCTTCTCATATTTAATCCTAAATCCACTAGATTATCTGTTAAATGCTTTGAATAACCTAATGCATTAGGTCCTTCATTAATAGTTAATTCTCCTATGAATATCTTAGAATTTAAGTAAACTCCTGTTGCTAATATTACAGCTTTAGCTTCATATTGACATCCAAGTTTAGTAACTACTCCAGTAACAGTTTGACCTTCATGTAATATATCTACTACTTCATCCATTACTATATCTATATTAGGTTCATTTTCTAAAGTAGCTTTCATTTCTGTATGATATCTAAATTTATCCGCTTGTCCTCTTAGAGAGTGAACAGCTGGTCCTTTTGCAGTATTTAACATTCTACTTTGTATAAGTGTTTTATCTGCATTTACACCCATTTCACCACCTAAAGCATCTATTTCTTTTACTAATTGACCTTTACCTGTTCCTCCAACTGATGGGTTACATGGCATTAGTGCAATAGAGTCTAACGACATAGTTACTACTAGTGTTTTATGTCCCATTCTGGCAGTTGCTAAAGCAGCTTCACATCCGGCATGACCTGCTCCAACTACTATTACATCATATTTTCCTGCTTTGAAATCTATCATGTCAGTATCCTTTCTACGTTTATATTTATGTTTCACGAAAAACTTTTTTATAATTGCTTATCTACATTTTATATTATACACTTTATTTTCCGATACAGAAGTTACTAAATATAGTATCTAATAGGTCTTCTTTTACTGTGTCTCCATTTATATAACCTAGATAATCCCATATATTCTTGAAATCAACCTCTATAAAATCATATGGAAGGAATGTATCTATTGCATTTATAGCATCATTTATAGATTCATATGATTTTAATAATGCATCTTTGTGTCTAGAATTAGTTATTACTAAGCTAGATGAATTCTTAACACTGCCTTTATAAACCATAGATTCTATTTTATCATATAATTCTTCAATTCCTTCATGTTTTAATGCTGATGTTCTTATTATATTTTCTTCTTTTACATACTTAGCTAGTACATCTTCTTCTATTTTAGGTTCTAAATCTGTTTTATTTAATATAACTATAGTCTTCTTATTTTCTAGGTTTTCTAGTATTTCTATATCTTCATCAGAAAGATTTCTCGATGAATCTAATACCATTATAACTAAGTCTGCACTATTAAATGATTCTCTTGATTTTTCTACACCTATTTTTTCTACAACATCTTCTGTTTCTCTTATACCTGCTGTATCTACTATTTTTAAAGGTATACCTTTTATATTTACGAATTCTTCTATAACGTCTCTAGTTGTTCCTGGTATATCTGTAACTATAGCTCTATTTTCACCTAATATAGAGTTAAGTAATGAAGATTTCCCAACATTTGGTTTACCAACTATTACTGTCTTAAGTCCGTCTCTAAGTATTTTACCACTTTCAGCCGTATCATATAATTTTTTAATTTCTATTCTTATTTCTTCAGCTTTTTCTTTAAGAGTTTGATATGTTATTTCTTCTATATCTTCCTCTGAAAAATCTATAGCAACTTCTAAGTGTGCTAATACTTCTGTTACTTTTCCTCTTAATTCTTTTATCTTACTTGATAAAGAACCTTCTAGCTGATTTTGAGCTACTTGATGAGCCATATCAGTTTTAGCTTTTATTACATCTATTATTGCTTCTGCTTGAGATAAATCTATTCTTCCATTTAAAAATGCTCTTTTTGTAAATTCTCCAGGTTCAGCTATTCTTACATCTTTAGATAATATAAGCTCTAATATTTTCTTTACTGAAATAAATCCTCCGTGGCAGTTTATTTCTATAACATCCTCTGCAGTATATGAGTTTGGCCCTTTCATATAAGCTAATAAAACTTCATCTATAACATCTTCACCGTCTACTATATTTCCGTATATTAAAGTTCTAGTTTTATATTCACTTATTGTTTTTCCTGACATAGATCTAAATATTTCATCTGCTACTTTCAGTGCTTTTTGACCACTAATTCTTACTATACCTATACCACCTTCACCTGGTGCTGTTGCAATTGCTGCTATAGTATCATCTATAAACAAATTAATCACCTCTTATTATTTAGTTAATTTATCTTTAATTTCGTTATCTTTAATTCTTTCCTTAATCTTAACATTATATAAAATAAATAACGAAAATAAAACCCCCTATTACATAGGAGGTTAAATTTTATCTTTTATACTCTATTACTAATCTTCTATATGGATCTGTTCCCTCGCTATACGTAGTTACATACTTATCGTTTTGAAGAGCTGAGTGAATTATTCTTCTCTCATATGGATTCATATAGTCTAATTTCTTTATTTTTTTAGTTCTAGCTACTTCTCTAGCTGCTTTGTTAGCATATCTTATTAAAGATTCTTCTCTCTTTGATCTATAGTTTTCTATATCTACAAGCACTCTCATATGCGAGTCTTTATTTATTTTATTAAGCGCTAATCCTGTAAGGAATTGAATTGAATCTAATGTTTCCCCTCTTCTTCCTATTAAACATGCAGCTTCTTTTCCTTCTATGTCTACTTTAATTAAATTATTATCTTGAGTAACATTAACTTTAGCCTCTACATTAGAGTTCTTAAGTATATTTTCAACAAACTCTTTAGCTATATCTGACTCAGTTTTAATAACTTTGAATCTGTATAGACCTTCCTTAGCACCTATAAAACCTAAGAAACCTTTTGTAGGTTCTTGTACTGTTTCTATTTGTAAATCTTTTTCAGATACTTTTAGCTCTTCAATTGCTTGGCTTATAGCATCTTCCTTACTCTTACTTCTTATTTCTATGCTTTCCTTCATCTATTACTTCCTCCTTAGAATTAGCTAACTTAGCTTTTAAAGGATTCATTACTAAATAATGTTGTGCAATTGAGAATAAGTTACCTACTGTCCAATATAATGTAAGACCTGCAGGGAACGTGAATCCCCAGAATAACATCATCCCCGACATGAAGTAAGTCATTATCTTCATTGAACCTTGTTGCTGATCCTTTGGCATCATTATCATTTGCATTAAGAATGTAGTTGCCCCTGATAATACAGCTAATATAATATCTGGTTGAGTTAGGTTTTTTATCCAAAGAAACCCTTCTGATGCAGTAGCAAGCGTTGCTTTATCTTGGAAAACACCATAAGTAACAGGATCTCTTAATACTGTAAATAATCCTATTAATATAGGCATTTGTATTAATAGTGGTAAACATCCTGCTAATGGATTTATCTTAGCTTCTTGATATACCTTCATTAACTCTTGTTGTTGCTTTTCTGGCTTATTTTTATACGTTTCTTGTATCTCTTTTATTTTAGGCTGTATATCTTGCATAGCCTTTGTAGACTTAGTTTGCTTTATTGTAAGCGGTAATAATAAAACTTTTACAAAAATTGTAAATACAATTATTGAAAGACCATAATTTCCAATAAAGTCAAAAATTGTCTTTAACACAACACCTAATAAATTACTTATAATACTCAACTGTTATACCTCCTAGAGTATATTCTGTTTTATTTTAAAGGATCGTAACCTCCTGGATGAAAAGGATGGCATTTCGATACTCTTTTTACTGTTAAATATATTCCTTTTAATAGCCCGTATTTTTTAAAAGCTTCTATAGAATATTGTGAACATGTTGGATAAAATCTACATGTAGGTCCTTTTAATGGAGATATAAATTTTTGATAAAATCTCACTAGATAAATACATAATTTCGCTAAGTATATATTTATTTCCTTCAGTATAGTAATTATTTTTTTCAAATTTTAAAATGCCTCCATATTTAGACTTTTGTTATTCACTTAATCTTATGTTTGCTTTTCTTACCAAATATTTTACAGACTTTTCAATATCTTTATATTCAGCCTGATTACTTGCTATCCTTGCTATAAAAACTATATCATACCCACTTTTAACGTTTTCATCTACATTTAATCTATATGATTCTCTTATTCTTCTTCTTATCTTATTTCTAACAATTGCTTTACCTACTTTTTTAGATACTGATATACCTAATTTAGTATCATCTGATTTGTTATCTAGTACATACATTACCAGATACTTAGTTGCAAAAGATTTGCCGTGTTTATACACTTTTCTAAAATCAGAGTCTTTTTTTAAGCCCTTTGTTTTCTTGAAGTCCATATTAAACCCTCCGTAAACACAGCTTGTAAATATAGTTTCTACACAAAAAGGCCACCTTTACAGCGGCCTCTCTCAATGATTAATGAGTTAATCTCTTTCTTCCTTTAGCTCTTCTTCTCTTTAACACGTTTCTTCCGTTAGAAGTTTTCATTCTTTTTCTGAATCCGTGTTCTTTTTTTCTTTGTCTTTTCTTTGGCTGATAAGTTCTTTTCATTACATACACCGCCTTTCAAATTTTATTTCCGTTTATTTTCCGTTTATAAGAATAATAACCTTACCCTCAAAGTAAACATAACACATACAATTATAAATGCTTTTATATTGCTTGTCAACTTGTTTTTAGATACATGAAATAACAAAATTGTTTGTTTTATTTTATATGTTTTGGTGACTATTTATTACCTCAAATTTGTCGTCTGATTTATCCACATTCATTTAAAAGTTGATTTATTATTATGTAGGAAAATTGCGTAAATTGTAGCTGTGTATTAATTTATCAACAGGTAGTTAATATTGTGGATAAATTAAGCAGAATGCCTTGAAGTTTGGCACTTATTCTGATATTATTAATATACTTGTTGATAATGTTTATAAGATTTATTAACTTATTAAGGTTATTCACAAGCTGTGGATATAAATGTGTATAACTTGTATACTTTTAGATAATACTTTAGTTATAAACTACATTTATTATATCTTTAGACTATTTATAACTTTATATACATATTGTTTATATCTTTTTATTTTTTAATACATTTTTACATTATTAATATTTTATCCACATAATTATCCAAATAAATCTAATGAATTTATTTATCATATATATTTTTTTGTTTTTTTGTTAATAACTTGTGGAAAGTGTTAATTAATTTGCGCGGAGGTTTATATTATGGATGTAGTTTCTTTATGGGACAAAACACTACAATTAATAAAAGGTGAGCTATCTCCACCTAGTTTTAATGCTTTTTTTAAGCAAATAGTACCTTTAAAAATACACAATAACGATTTAATTCTTTTAGTCCCTAATGACTTCACTAAAGGTATTTTAGAAGATAGATACTTAAATTTAATAGAAAGTTCTGTAAATCAGCTATCATTAAAAAAATATAATATTAAATTTGTTTTAAGTGAAAAAGACATAGAAGGTCTTGGAGAAGAAGCTAAAAGTTCAGCTTCAAAGGCTAATTATCCTAACCTAAATCCAAAATATACATTTGATACATTCGTAATCGGTAATAGTAATAGATTTGCTCATGCCGCATGTGTTGCTGTTGCTGAATCTCCAGCTAGAGCTTATAATCCTCTTTTCTTATATGGAGGCGTTGGATTAGGTAAAACTCACCTTATGCATGCTATAGGACATCATATAATGAGTCAAAAAAAGGATCCTAAAGTAGTCTATGTATCTTCTGAAAAATTTACAAATGAACTTATAAACTCTATCAAAGATGACAGAAATGAAGAGTTTAGAAATAAATATAGAAATGTCGATGTTCTTTTAATAGATGACATTCAATTTATAGCTGGAAAAGAAAGAACACAAGAAGAATTTTTCCATACCTTTAATTCTTTACATGAGGCTAATAAGCAAATAATTATTTCAAGTGATAGACCACCTAAAGAAATTCCAACATTAGAAGATAGACTTAGATCTAGATTCGAAATGGGACTTATAACAGATATACAAGCTCCTGATTTTGAAACTAGAATAGCAATACTTAGAAAAAAAGCTCAAATGGAAAATATTGATGTTCCAAACGAGGTTATGACATATATTGCTAAAAATATAAAGTCTAATATAAGAGAATTAGAAGGTGCCTTAACTAGAGTGGTTGCTTATTCATCTTTAACTAATAGAACTATATCTTTTGAATTAGCAGAAGAAGCTTTAAAAGATATAATAACTACTTCAAAAAATGAAGAAATAAATGTAAATAGAATAAAAGAGAAGGTAGCATCTGTATTTGATATAAAAATGGAAGATTTTAATTCTAAAAAAAGAACAAGATCAATTGCTTATCCTAGACAAATAGCAATGTATCTATCACGTGAACTTACAGATTTATCACTTCCTAAAATAGGTGAAGAGTTTGGAGGACGTGATCATACAACTGTTATACATGCCCACGATAAGATTATTAAAGATATACAAACTAATGAAGAAATCAAAATAAAAATAGAAAAAATAATCTCTGAATTGAAAGGGTAACTTATAAACAATTATATGTGGATTTTGTGTTAATATAATGTTTATATTTTTTTGTCTAAAATTTATTAACAATTTATACTACTAAAATCAACAAAGATATTAACACTTTATACACATGTTAATATCTTTGCATTTATTAGGCTTAAAGTATTTATTAACATTATCCACATAGCCTATTACTATTACTACTAATTTTTTATTTATTTTTTATATATGAAGACCACAAGGAGGTTATCCACATTGAAAATAATTTGTAATCAAAAAATACTTGCTAATAAAATCGGAATATCTCAAAAAGCTATTAATAGTAAAACTACTTTAGACTTATTAAAGGGAATATTATTATCAGCAAAAGGAGATCAACTAAAATTAACTGGTTATGATTTAGAAATAGGTATAGAAACTTATACACAAGCTGAAGTTATAGAAGAAGGAGAAATAGTAGTAAATGCTAGACTTTTTGGTGATATAATTAGAAAGCTACCAGATTCTTTTGTTGAAATAGAAACAGATAGTGAAAATAATGTATACATAAATTGTGTAAACTCAAGATTTAAGATAAAAGGAGATTCAGCTAAAGAATTTCCAAAGTTACCAGAAGTAAATAAAGAAGACTTATATAATATACCTCAAGATTTACTAAAAAATATGATAAAGCAAACAGTATTTGCTATATCTCAAGACCAAACAAAGCCTATCTTAATGGGTGAACTTTTAGAAATAGTAAATGGTAATATAAGTTTAGTAGCTATAGATGGATATAGATTAGCTGTTAGAAGCTGTAATTTAGAGAATATTTCAAATGATGCTAAAGTTATAATTCCAGGAAAGGCATTAATAGATGTAAATAGCTTATTATCATCAGAAGAAGATATAAAAATGGGATTTGATGATAAAAATGCAATATTTATAATAAATGACACTAAAATAATAACTAGACTTTTAGAAGGTGAATTTATAGATTATAAAAGATTACTTCCAAGAGAACACAATACTAGAGTTAAATTAAAAACAAGAGATCTTTTAAATAGTATTGAGAGAGCATCATTATTATCTCAAGCTGAAAAAAATAATCTAATCAAATTATCTATAAGAGATAATGCAATGGCAATAACTTCTAATACAGATAAAGGAAATGTTTATGAAGAAGTTTCACTAGAATTAGAAGGAGATTATTTAGATATCGCATTCAATTCAAGATACTTCTTAGAAGGATTAAAAAACATTGATAGTGAAGAGATATTTATAGAATTCACAACAAATGTTAATCCTTGTATAATAAAACCTGCTGACGAAATCGAGTATACATACCTATTACTTCCAGTAAGAATATCATCTAGTATATAATTCATTAAAAAAGCCCAACTAATAAAGTTGGGTTTTTATAACTAATTTTATGATATAATATATTTTTGACATGTTAGTGAAAAACTAAATGAAAATAAATAGGAGGACGAGCTATGATAGAGATAAATATAGATTCAGAATATATAAAATTAGATCAACTTTTAAAATTAGCAGACTTAGCATCAACAGGTGGACATGCTAAATTTTTAATATTAGAAGGTCTAGTTAAGGTAAATGGAGAAGTTGAAACAAGAAGAGGAAGAAAACTTAAACCTCAAGATATAGTTGAGGTAGAAGGAAATCAAATAAAAGTAGTGTAATAAGGAGAGCCTTTTATGCAACTAAATAGTTTGCAGTTAGTCAATTTTAGAAATTACGATAGCTTACATCTGGAATTTAATAAAAAAGTAAATCTTCTTGTCGGAAAAAATGGCCAAGGAAAGACTAATATAGTAGAATCTATATATATGCTATCTTTTGGAAAGTCCTTTAGAACCAATAAAGACAAGGAAATAATAAAATTTGAAAAAGAGAATCTTTATGTTGGAGGAGCTTTTTCAAAGGAAAATACTAAAGGCTTAATTGAAATAGCTATCAGTAAGAATAAGAAGGGTATAAAAGTAAATAAAATACCTATTCAAAAAATATACGAACTGCTTGGAAATATAAATGTTGTAATATTTTCTCCAGAAGATCTGAGACTAGTTAAAGAAGGACCTAAAGAAAGAAGATCTTTCATAGATAAAGAGATTAGTCAAATTATACCTAGATATTATAATTATCTTACAAATTATAATAAAATATTATTCCAAAGGAATCAGTTACTTAAGAGTAAGAATATAGATAAATCTTTATTAGATGTATATGATGAAAGTTTAGCTAAGTACGGTAGCTATATTTACATACTTAGAAGAGATTTTATAAAGAAAATAGCAGGTATATCTAAAAGTTTACATGATAAACTAACTGGAGGAATTGAAGATTTAGTTATAACATATAAAAATCAAATTGATATAAATGATGAAGATACTGCCCAGACAGTATATAACAAATTTATTGAAAAACTTTCGTCAAGCCGTGAGCATGATATAGATACAAGAACTACTAGATATGGATTACATAGAGATGATCTTAACATATTTGTTAACGGATTAGATGTAAGGTTATATGGTTCACAAGGACAACAAAGAACTGCATCAATTTCTTTAAAATTATCAGAAATTGAGTTAATAAATAATGAAGTTGGAGAATATCCAATATTAATTTTAGACGATGTGTTCAGTGAATTAGATGAAACAAGGCAAAAACTATTAGTAAATAACTTAAATGTAGTTCAAATGTTTATAACTACAGCAGAGGTTTCACATAAAAGTATATTCAATATAGATAACACTACTATATTTAATATTGACAATGGAAGTGTTGTAAACATAGAGAATGGAGGGAACTAGATGAAGCAAGAATATGGTGCAAGTCAGATTCAGGTTCTAGAAGGATTAGAGCCTGTTAGAAAAAGACCTGGTATGTATATAGGATCTACTGGTCCAAGAGGGTTACATCACTTAGTTTACGAGATAGTAGACAACAGTATAGATGAAGCACTTCAAGGATATTGTACTGAGATATACGTATCTATAAATCAAGATGGAAGTATCTTAGTAAGAGATAATGGGAGAGGGATACCAGTTGAAGTTCACCCTCAAACAGGTAAGTCTACACTAGAAACAGTTTTAACAGTACTTCATGCAGGAGGAAAGTTTGGTGGAGGAGGATACAAGGTATCTGGTGGTCTTCACGGAGTTGGGGTATCTGTTGTTAATGCGTTATCTGAGTGGTTAGTAGCAGAAATTTCAAGAGATGGAAAGTTATATAGACAAACTTATGAAAAAGGTGTAGCTACATCAGAACTTAATGCAGTAGGAACATCAAGCCATACAGGAACTTGTATAAGCTTCATGCCTGATGCTACTATATTTGACGAAATAGACTTCAAGTATGAAACATTAGAGCATAGATTAAGAGAATTAGCATTCCTTAACAAAGGAATAAAAATAATTTTAGAAGATAAAAGAGAAGGAAAAGAAAAGATAAAAGAATTCCACTACCTTGGTGGTTTAGTAGAATATATAAAATACTTAAATAAATCGAGAACTGGAATACATGAAGATATAGTTTATATAGACAAAAAAGTAGATGACTATATGGTAGAATTAGCAATGCAATATACTGATGGTTACACGGAAAACATATATTCATTTGCTAATAATATAAATACTCATGAGGGTGGATCTCATTTAAGTGGATTTAAAGCGGCCCTTACTAAAACATTAAATGATTACGCAAGAAGAAATAAAGTAATAAAAGATAATGAGCCTAATTTATTAGGTGAAGATATAAGAGAAGGTCTTACAGCTGTAGTATCTGTTAAGCTTCCTGAGCCTCAATTCGAAGGTCAAACAAAGACTAAGCTAGGTAATACAGAGATGAGAGGTATAGTGGATAGTATAACTGTTGAAGAATTAGGAGCTTTCTTAGAAGAAAACCCAACTACAGCAAAAATAATAGTTGATAAGGCCCTTAGAGCTCAAAGAGCGAGAGAAGCTGCAAAAAGAGCAAGAGAGTTAACTAGAAGAAAAAGTGTGTTAGAAAGTACTGCATTACCTGGGAAATTAGCAGACTGTGCTGAAAAAGACCCAGCTAAGAGTGAAGTATTCTTAGTCGAAGGGGATTCTGCCGGTGGATCTGCTAAACAAGGTAGAGATAGACACACTCAAGCTATATTACCACTAAGAGGTAAGATACTTAACGTTGAAAAATCTAGATTAGATAAAATATTATCTTCAGATGAAATAAAAAATATGATAACTGCTTTTGGATGTGGTATAGGAAATGACTTCGATTTAGAAAAAGCTAGATATCATAAAATAGTAATAATGACCGATGCCGATGTCGATGGAGCTCACATTAGAACATTATTACTTACATTCTTCTTTAGATACATGAGACCACTTATAGAAAATGGATATGTATATGCAGCGCAACCACCACTATATAAGGTCAAGAAACAAAAGAAAGAATACTATGTATACTCAGACAAAGAGCTTGCTAGCCTATTAGAGTCGATTGGTAGAACTGGCGTAGAGTTACAAAGATACAAAGGACTTGGAGAAATGAATGCAGAGCAATTATGGGATACAACAATGAACCCAGAAACTAGAACATTACTACAAGTAAATATAGAAGATGCGGCTATGGCAGATGAGGTATTCTCAATGCTTATGGGTGATAAAGTAGCCCCAAGAAAAGAATTTATAGAAACAAATGCTAAATACGTTAAGAATTTAGATATATAAGAAAGGGGATGAGTGTAAATGGAAGAAAACAATAGAATACTTCCTTTAGAAATAGCTGATGAAATGAAAAAATCGTATATGGATTATGCGATGAGTGTTATAGCTGGACGTGCTCTTCCTGATGTAAGAGACGGTCTTAAGCCAGTTCATAGAAGAATACTATACTCTATGAATGAATTGAACTTAACACCAGATAAACCTTATAGAAAGTCTGCCCGTATAGTTGGGGACGTTCTAGGGAAATATCACCCACATGGTGATAGTGCAGTTTACTTAGCTATGGTTAGAATGGCACAAGATTTCTCTACAAGAGGACTTTTAGTTGATGGACATGGTAACTTTGGTTCAGTCGATGGAGATTCACCAGCGGCAATGCGTTATACTGAAGCTAGAATGAGTAAACTATCTTTAGAATTATTAAGAGATATAGAAAAAGAGACTGTTGATTTTATCCCTAACTTTGATGAGTCTTTAAAGGAGCCAGCAGTATTACCATCTAGATTCCCAAACTTATTAGTTAATGGATCTAACGGTATAGCAGTTGGTATGGCAACAAGTATACCACCTCATAACTTAGCAGAGGTTATAGATGCAACAGTACATTTAATAGATAATGAGGAGTGCACTGTAGAAGATTTAATGCAGTTTGTACAAGGACCAGATTTTCCTACTTCAGCAATAATAATGGGAAAAGAAAATATAGCTAATGCCTATAGAACAGGTAGAGGAAAAGTAAAAGTTAGAGCAAGAGCTTATATAGAAGAACTACCTAAGAATAAGCAACAAATAGTAGTAACTGAAATACCATATCAAGTTAATAAAGCTAAGTTAGTTGAAAAAATAGCTGATTTAGTTAAAGAGAAGAAGGTTGAAGGAATATCTGACCTAAGAGATGAAAGTAACAGAAATGGTATGAGAATAGTTATAGAGCTTAAGAGAGACGTTAATGCAAATATAGTATTAAACAACTTATATAAGCATTCTCAAATGGAAGAAACTATAAGTATAATAATGCTTGCATTAGTTGATGGTCAACCAAGAGTATTAAATCTTAAGCAAATATTATACTACTATGTAAAACATCAAAAAGATGTAGTTACAAGAAGAACTAAATTTGAATTAAATAAAGCTGAAGCAAGAGCTCACATATTAGAAGGGTTAAGAATAGCTTTAGATAACATAGATGCAGTAATAAAATTAATAAGAAGCTCTAAAACTACTCAAGAAGCTAAAGCAGGTCTTATGGAGAGATTTGGATTATCAGAAATTCAATCACAAGCTATATTAGACATGAGACTTCAAAGACTTACAGGATTAGAAAGAGATAAAATAGAAGCAGAGTATGAAGAGTTAATTAAGAAAATAAATAGATTAAAAGAAATATTAGCTAATGAGAGATTACTTCTTAACGTAATAAAAGACGAAATGCTAATAATTAAAAAGAATTATGCTGACGAAAGAAGAACTGAAATAAGACATGCTGAGGGTGAAATAGACGTTAGAGATCTTATTGAAGAAGAAGAAATAGCTATAACTCTAACTCACTTTGGATACATAAAGAGAGTGCCAGCAGATACTTATAAGAGTCAAAATAGAGGTGGAAGAGGTATATCAGCTCTTACTACAAGAGAAGAAGACTTTGTTAAGCACCTTGTAACAACAACGACTCATAGTAAGTTATTATTCTTCACTAACAAAGGTAGAGTATTTAAATTAAATGCTTATGAAATACCTGAAGGGAAGAGACAGTCTAAAGGTACAGCTATAATAAACTTACTTCAACTAGCTCCAAATGAAAAAATAGCCACACTAATAGCAATAAATGAAAATGATGAGAATCAATATTTATTATTAGCTACTAAAAATGGTATAGTTAAAAAGACTAAGCGTGAAGAGTTCAAAAATATTAATAAATCTGGGCTGATAGCTATAGGATTAAGAGAAGACGATGAGCTTATAGGAGTTAAGTTAACAGATGCTAATAAGGAAGTTTTACTAATAACTAAAGATGGTATGTCTATAAGATTTGATGAAAATGACATAAGACCAATGGGTAGAACTGCTATGGGTGTTAAAGGTATAACTTTAGGCGCTGATGATAAAGTAGTATCTATGAGCTTAACAGATGAAGGAACAGAAGTATTAGTAGTTAGTGAAAATGGATTTGGAAAAAGAACAGATATAGAAGAGTATAGAACTCAGATAAGAGCTGGTAAAGGTATAAAGACATATAATATAGCTGCTAAGACAGGAAAGCTTGTTGGAGCTGAAATGGTTACAGAAGAAGACGAAATAATGATAATAAACTCAGATGGAGTGTTAATAAGATTAAGAGTGAATGAAATATCATTATTTGGAAGAGTAACAAGCGGTGTTAAACTAATGAAGACCAATGATGAAGTTAATGTAGTTTCTATTGCTAAAATAAATATAGAAGAAGAATAGGAATATATCCTATTCTTTTTCCATAGCTATCGACTATAGGAGAGGAGAATGTATTATGAGCAATAAGAAAGGGAAATATTTATTACTAGGAGCATTTCTTGGATTTATAGCCGGTTTATTCTTTGCACCTAAAAAAGGTTCAGAATTAAGAAGAGATGCTAAAGAAAAGCTAGGTGAGGTTAAGGAAAACCCAAAAGAAGCTTTACAAGGAACAATAGATGGTGTAAAAACTAAAATAAATAATCTAATTGATGATAATGTATTAGAAGATAGTATAGATATATGTGAAGATGAAATAGTAATAAGTAGAACTTTTGAAGATGAAGGGGAGAATAATTAATGGATGCAATGGGATGGCAAATAGGTGCTGTTTTATTTGGTGTTTCGGCATTAATTATAGCAATATACATAGGAAGATTATTGAATGAGACAACTAAAGTTGTAGGAAAGGTATACAAAATAGTTGACTATAATGAAAGACATATACACGAGACAATAGAAAATGTTGCCGCTATATCTAAAAATACAGAAGAAATAACTGATTTAGTTGGCAAAGTGGCAGGTATAGCCAAAATATTTAAATTTATAAAGAGATAATTGCATATAAGGAGGTTTATTGATGTCAATAAATATAAATTCAAAGCTAAATGAACAAGAATGTTTCTGGGATATATCACTAGAAGGAGAACTTGATGTTTCTACAGCAGATAAGTTAAAAGAACATTTACATAATTTAGCAGATAAAGAATCTTTAGATATGAAAATTAACCTTACAAACTTAGATTATATAGATTCAACTGGTTTAGGTGTAATGATAGGAGTACTTAAGAAATTAAAAATAAACGGAAAGGAAATATATATATTAAATCCAAAAATCAATGTAAAAAAAATATTTGCAATAACAGGACTAGATAAAATATTTAAAGTGGAGGGATAGACGTTGGCTTTTGAAACAATAAAGATGGAAATAAGCTCAAACCCTGAGTATGTTGGAATTATAAGATTAACCACATCAGGTATAGCTAATAAAATCGGATTTTCGATAGATGATATAGAAGACATAAAAGTTGCTGTATCAGAAGCTTGTACAAATGCTATAAAGCATAGTAATGATAATAAATTTTTTATAACTTTTGATATATTAGAAAATGGATTAGCTATAGAAATTGAAGATAAAGGCAAGGGGTACGATGTAGAATCTTTACATCAACCAGATTTAAATAATCCAAAAGAAAGTGGGTTAGGATTATTTATAATACAATCATTAATGGATGAAGTTAATATAGAATCTAAAGAAAATAAAGGGACTATAATAAAAATGACTAAGTATTTAGGAGTTGGTATTTAATGAAAAACGTAGCTAATGCTACTAATTACCTAGACATAGATAATAAGGAGCTATTCAAGATATATAGCAAGGATAAAGATAACAAAGAAGTTAGAAATATTCTTATTGAAAAACATCTATATTTAGTAAATTTGTTAGCTAAAAAATATGCAAATAAAGGTGTAGAATTTGAAGATATATATCAAGTAGCTTCATTAGCATTAATATACGCTATAGATAGGTATGATATAGAAAAAGGGTATGAGTTTTCAAGTTTTGCAACTCCTACGATAATAGGTGAAATAAAAAAGTACTTTAGAGATAAAGTATGGACACTTAGAGTACCGAGGCGTGTTCAAGAGTTAAGCAAAAAGATAAGTGAAGCCAAAGTTATATTAGAACAAGAATATAAAAAACAACCTAGAGTAGAAGAGATTGCAAAATATATAGGGTGTACAGAAGAAGATGTTTTAGAAGCCATGGAAGCATCTTATGGATATCAACCTATATCATTAGATTCATCAAGTAATGATGATTCAGAAGATAAAGATATAACATTGATAGACAAAATTGGACAAGAAGAAAGTAGTTTTGGAAATATAGAACAGCGAGACTTTATAAATAAATTCATGGAAAATTTAAATGAATTAGAAGTTAAAATATTTAAAGATAGATTTTTCTTAGATAAAACTCAATCTATGATTGCAAAAGAACTAGAAATCTCTCAAATGACTGTTTCTAGGCTAGAAAGAAAGATAGTTGAAAAGCTTAGAAAAGAATATGAAAAAAATTTATAAAAAAGTTTTTGAAAAAGTATTGACCTACTGTTTATTCTATAGTATATTATTACTTGTCCTTAAGAAAAGGGCAAATAAGAAATGAACTTTGAAAATTAAACAGTAGGTTAATTTATATAACTGATTCTTAAAAGAATCGAATACAACCAAGCCAGATATTCAGATAATGATAGTCTGAGCAGGTAACAACTTTTATTTGAGAGTTTGATCCTGGCTCAGGATGAACGCTGGCGGCGTGCCTAACACATGCAAGTCGAGCGATTTACTTCGGTAAAGAGCGGCGGACGGGTGAGTAACGCGTGGGTAACCTGCCCTGTACACACGGATAACATACCGAAAGGTATGCTAATACGAGATAACATGAGAGAGTCGCATGGCTTTCTTATCAAAGCTTTTGCGGTACAGGATGGACCCGCGTCTGATTAGCTAGTTGGTAAGGTAACGGCTTACCAAGGCGACGATCAGTAGCCGACCTGAGAGGGTGATCGGCCACATTGGAACTGAGACACGGTCCAAACTC
>NZ_JADNAJ010000008.1:0-91854 GCF_015550185.1 Romboutsia sp. 1001285H_161024_C4
CCAACAGGAAGATTCGTTATAGGAGGACCACAAGGAGATACAGGTCTTACAGGAAGAAAAATAATAATAGATACTTATGGAGGATACTCAAGACACGGTGGAGGAGCATTCTCAGGAAAAGACCCAACAAAGGTTGATAGATCAGCAGCTTATGCAGCAAGATATGTAGCTAAAAACATAGTAGCAGCAGGACTTGCAGATAAATGTGAAATAGAGTTAGCTTACGCAATAGGTGTTGCTAGACCATTATCAGTATTTATAGATACTTTTGGAACTGGAAAAGTTGAAGAATCTAAGTTAGTAGAATTAGTAAATAAACACTTCGATTTAAGACCAGGAGCAATAATAAGAGATTTAGACTTAAGAAGACCTATATACAAGCAAGTAGCAGCTTATGGTCACTTTGGTAGAACAGATATAGATTTACCATGGGAAAGAACTGATAAAGCAGAGCTATTAAGAAAAGAAGCATTAGGACAATAATTTAAAATAACTATAGAGAATTCACCCCAGTTCAAGGGGTGAATTTTTTTTGTATAAAAGGTATAATAAATACAACTTAAGTGAACGATAGAAATATTATGGGTTGTAGGAGATGAATATGGAAAGATTAGAAGGAATGATAAGTGATATAGTATTTAAAAATGAGGATAATGGGTACACTATAGCCCACTTGGCTAACTCAGATAATGAAGTAGTCATAGTTGGTTGTATGCCTACCTTATCGGTGGGGGAAAGCATAGAAGTTGAAGGAAAATGGACAAATCATAAAACTTATGGAACTCAGTTTGAAGTAAATAAATTTATGCCAGTAACACCAACATCTCTGGAGGGGATATATGTATACTTATCTTCTGGTATGATACATGGAATCGGCGAAAAAATGGCAAAAAAAATAGTGGATAAGTTTGGAGTAAGTACATTAGATATAATTCAAAATAATCCTCATAGGCTGAGTGAAGTGGATGGTATAGGTCAAAAGAAAATAGATCAGATAGTAAAAAGCTATGAAGAAAATAGAGAACTTAGAAATATAATAATAGAACTTTCTCCATATGGAATAACTCCTAACTACTGTATGAAAATATATAAAAAGTATAAAAACAAAGCTATTGAAGTTATAAACAAGAATCCATATAAATTAGCGGAAGATATAAGAGGTGTTGGATTCAAAATAGCAGATAATATAGCTAGTAAAATAGGAATTGAAAAAAATTCAAAAGATAGGGTCTCTCAAGGAATACTCTATACTCTAAACCAATCATTAGGGAATGGTCATACATACCTACCAGAAAATATCCTTATACAAGAAGCTATTAAATTATTAGAGGTAAAAGGAGAGCTTGTAAAAGAGTGCATACTAGAACTTGCATATGATCAAAAAATACATATAGAGAAAAAAGATAATAAACATCTAATATATTTAATACCATACTATTTATCGGAAAATGGAGTATGTAAACAAATAATAAAATTATCTCAGCATGAATTTAAAGATTTAAATATAGATATAGAAGAAGAGATAAGAGTAGTAGAAAAAGAAGAAGGTATAAAGCTTGCTAACAATCAAATGTTAGCTGTAAAAGAAGCAATAGAAGGTGGAGTAGTAATAATAACTGGTGGTCCGGGAACAGGAAAAACCACTACTATAAACACCATAATAAAAATATTTGAAAATAATAATCAAGAAGTTGTATTAGCTGCCCCAACAGGAAGAGCAGCAAAGAGGATGAGTGAAACTTCAAGTAAAGAGGCTAAGACTATACATAGATTGCTAGAAATGGGATATGCAACAGATAGTGATGAACTTCAATTTATGAAAAATGAAGAAGAGCCAATAAAAGCCGATGTAATAATAATAGATGAGGTTTCTATGGTTGATATTTTACTAATGTACTCTTTACTAAGGGCAATTAAACCTGGAACAAGGGTTATATTAGTTGGTGATAGTGACCAATTACCATCAGTAGGTGCAGGAAATGTACTTAAAGATATGATAGATTCTTGTGTTATAAAAGTAGTTAGATTAACTGAGATATTTAGGCAAGCTCAAGAAAGTATGATAGTAGTTAATGCCCATAAAATAAATAATGGCCAGCCATTACATTTAAACTCCAAAGGAAAAGACTTCTTTTTTATAAGAAAAAATACCAATGAAGAGATAATAAATGAAATAATAGGTTTAGTAAGTGAGAGATTGCCTAAATTTTATAATGTAGATAAATTAAAAGATATACAAGTTTTATCTTCTATGAGAAAAGGAGATTTAGGAGTTACAAATCTAAATATAGAACTTCAAAAGTATCTTAATAAACCAGAAAAGTATAAAGTAGAGGAAAACTTCCAACGAAGGATTTTTAGAGTTGGCGATAAAGTCATGCAAATAAAAAATAATTATACTAGAAAATGGGAAAATGAGGATAAAACTGATAGTGGAGAAGGTATATACAATGGTGATATTGGATATGTATATCATATAGATAAAGATAAAAGAATAGTATACGTTATATTCGATCAAGTCAAAATTGTATCATATACCTATGATGAGTTAGATGAGTTAGATCATAGTTATTGTACTACTATTCATAAAAGCCAAGGAAGTGAGTTTCCAATAGTTGTAATACCTATAACCTGGGCGCCACCAATGCTTTTAAGTAGAAATTTATTATATACAGCAGTAACTAGAGCAAAAAAACTAGTTGTACTAGTAGGAGATGTAAAGTATTTAGAATACATGATAAAGAACAATAGAATTAATAATAGACATTCAAATTTATCCTATAAGCTAAATAAATTTAAGGAAGAAGGTTTGTTAATTAAATAGATGTATAATTTCTTAATACATAAACAAAAACTAATAAGAGAAATATTTCATACAAGTTTAGAATTATTGTATCCAGATAATATATCTTGTATAATTTGCAACAATCCTATAAAAACTACAAATACATATTCATTATGTACATCTTGCTTTAAGGAATTACATTTTATATTAGATGGATGCCTAAAATGTGGAAAACCAACTATCAATGATTCTTTAGAAGAAATAGATATTTACAATTGTAGATATTGCAAATGTAAATCTTTTTATTTTGATAGAGCTATATCATGTATAGAATATAGTGAATTTAGCAAAAAAGTAGTTTTTGGATTAAAGTATAATAGCAAGACATATATGAGTAGATATATAGCGACTATAATGAAAGAAAGGATACAATTAGAGTCTTTAGAATTTGATTATATTTTGTTTGTTCCACTTCATAAAAAAAGACAAAGAAAAAGAGGTTTTAATCAATCAGAGAAAATAGCTAAGTACTTAGGTGAGATATTAGGTAAAGATGTTTTAGATATAATTGTAAGAACTGAAAATACAAAAAGACTTTACAAATTGAATAAAGAAGAGAGGAAGAAAGAATTAAAGAATGTATTTGAATTAAAGGAAGAATCGTTCAAATTAAAAAATAAGAATATTTTATTAGTGGATGATATTTTTACAACAGGGTCAACAGTAAATGAAATATCAAAAATATTAAAGTTAAATAATGTAAATAGGATTACAGTGATAACATTTTTAACTAGAACCATTGATACCTAAAATTACTATTGACATTAAGTTACTAAAATATTAAAATAGATAAGTAATATTTAGGTCTGTGGTTGAAAGTCCAAGCCAGTCGCAGGCAAAGGGATCCACGTAAGTTAACACTAAAAATTGGGTTAATGATCATGGTGCGGCTTAGAAGTAAGACCTACCGATATAAAATCGAGAGAGCTAGTAGTGCGGCAAACCCAAGCGAACCCTCCAGTAGGCGAGTGTGGGGTCAAAAACCAGGTCAGCTAAATATTCAAAAGTACCTTCAGAGGTGCTTTTTTTTTTACAAAAATTTAAATTACGACAATAATTCACAAATTAATCACAATTATTATTGATATATGTGGATAGTTGAAGAATTATGAATAGCTAGAAATACAGTATTTAAGAGTTATTAACAAATTTATCCACATTATCCACAAAGGTAATAAAAACATTAATCCACATGATAATAGTAAATATTAATAAATAAAATAATATAACTTTATTTGAATATAATGAATTATAAAAGTAAACAATAAAAATAAAGGATTGTATAAGTCGATATAGAATATATTATGTAAGTATAAAATATAAGTTTTATACCGTTATAACCGAAGGGAGATGTTCTTATGAATATAATTATATCTGGAAAACAAATAGAACTAACAGATGGAATAAAGTCATCGATAGAAGAAAAAATAGGTAAGTTAGATTATTATCTTCATCCATCAACAGAGGCTAAAGTAACTGTTAGTGCTAAAAAAGCTAGACACAAAATAGAAGTAACAATAATCCCTATAAGTGGACCAATAATAAGAGCAGAAGATATAGAAGAAAATTTATATGCTGCTATAGATGTTGTATACGATAAATTAAATACTCAATTAAGAAAATATAAAAAAAGATTGCAGGATAGACACCATGTAAATGAGAGTATAAGATATCAAACAGATGATTTATTAGAGGATAGTGATTATTCTGAGGATGAAGAAAATATAGACATAGTTATAGAAAGACATAAGAAATTTGATATGAAGCCTATGAGTGCAGAAGAAGCTGTTTTACAAATGGATCTTATAGGACATGATTTCTATATGTTCAGAAATGTTGATACTGATGATATTTCTATAGTTTATAGACGTAGAAATGGTGGATATGGAATGATAGAACATGAGTAAGCTGTATTAATGTATTTATATATTAAAAATAATGCCACTAATTAAAGACATATAAAATCTTTGTTAGTGGCATTTATTTTGTTTGTAGATAATAATTGCAAAATTAAAATATTAAGCAAGATCAAGTAAATACATGGTAAATATAACAATATAAAATCTATTGTTTTTATGGTAAAATGTATAATAGTATAATAAATGAGCGAGGAGAGATGCTAAACATGGGTTTTTTAGATAATTTATTCAATATGGCAGATAGAAGAGAACTAAAAAAATTCAATAAGATAGTTGATGAAATAGACTCTTTAGAATCAAAGTTCGAGCCTATGACAGATAAAGAACTGAAGAATATGACTAATATATTCAGAGAAAGACTAGATGGTGGAGAAAGTATAGATAGTATTTTACCAGAAGCATTTGCTGTAGTTAGAGAAGCATCTAAAAGAGTACTAGGTATGAGACACTATAGAGTACAGCTTATAGGTGGGATAGTGCTACATCAAGGTAGAATAGCAGAGATGAAAACAGGGGAAGGTAAAACGTTGGTTGCAACAGCTCCAGTATACCTAAACGCTCTTACAGGAAAAGGGGTACATGTAGTAACTGTAAATGATTACTTAGCAAAACGTGATAAAGAGCAAATGGGAAAAGTATATGAGTTTTTAGGGATGACTGTAGGTGTAATAGTTCACGGTCAAAACCCACAAGTTAGAAGAGAACAATATCAATGTGACATAACTTATGGAACAAATAATGAGTATGGGTTTGATTACCTAAAAGATAATATGGTAATACATAAAGAACAAATGGTTCAAAGAGAATTAAACTATGCTATAGTGGATGAGGTCGATTCAATACTTGTCGATGAAGCAAGAACTCCTCTTATCATATCAGGACCTGGAGATAAATCTACTCATTTATATTCGGATGCAAATACATTTGTATTAACACTAAAGCCAGATGACTATGAGATAGAAGAAAAACAAAAAGCGGTGTCTTTAACAGAATCAGGTATACAAAAATCAGAAATTTACTTCAATGTTGATAATATAACTGATGTAGCTCATATAGAGTTATATCACCATATAAACCAAGCATTAAAAGCGCACGTTATAATGAAACGTGATGTTGACTATGTATCTAAAGATGGAGAAATAGTTATAGTTGATGAATTTACAGGAAGACTTATGTTTGGTAGAAGATACTCTGAAGGATTACACCAAGCTATAGAAGCTAAAGAAGGATTAAGAATACAAAGAGAATCAAAAACATTAGCTACTGTAACATTCCAAAATTACTTCAGAATGTACAACAAGTTATCAGGTATGACAGGTACAGCTAAAACTGAAGAAGAAGAATTTAAAGCAATATACAAAATGGATGTTGTTCAAATACCTACAAATAAAGGGATACAAAGAGAAGATTTACCAGACTCTGTATATAAAAATATGAAAGGTAAATTTAATGCAGTTGCTGAGGATATAATAGAAAGACATAAAACAAAGCAACCTATACTAGTAGGTACAGTTTCAATAGAAACTTCAGAATTATTATCTCATCTATTAAAAAGAAGAGGAATAAAGCATGAAGTATTAAATGCAAAATACCATGAAAAAGAAGCAGAAATAATATCACAAGCTGGTAGATTAGGAGCAGTAACAATAGCAACTAACATGGCAGGTCGTGGTACGGATATAGTTCTAGGAGGGAACCCTACTTTCTTAACTAAAAAAGAAATGAAGAAAATGGGATACGAAGAAGACATTATAAATAAAGTAGATTCATCATTAGAGGGAATAGAAAAAGAAGGAAATGAAGAATTATTTGCAGCTAGAGAAGAATACATAAAATTATATGCAAAATATAAAGCGCAAACTCAAGCAGAGCAAGAAGAAGTTTTAAAAGCTGGTGGTTTAGCTATCATAGGTACAGAAAGACATGAATCTAGAAGAATAGATAACCAGTTAAGAGGACGTGCTGGTCGTCAAGGGGACCCAGGTAGTTCAAGATTCTATATATCTTTAGAAGATGACCTTATGAGATTATTCGGAAGCGAAAGAATAACTTCTGTTGTTGAAAAAATAGGTCTTGAAGAAGATATGCCTATAGAGCATAAGATGTTAACTAAATCAATAGAAAGTGCTCAAAAGAAAGTTGAAGGTAGAAACTTTGGTATAAGAAAACATGTACTTCAATATGATGATGTTATGAATAAGCAAAGAGAAATAATCTACGCTGAGAGAAGACGTGTATTAGAGGGTGAAAACTTACAAGAACAAATACAAGGCATGATCTTATCTATAATAGAAGACACAGTAGCTGCATATACTTTAGAAAATGGATTTAATTTCGTTGGATTTAGGGATTACTTATATCATGTATTCCTACCAAAAGGAAGTATAGAAATACCAGATGTGGAAAAACTTAATACTGCTCAAATAGTAGA
This sequence comes from Romboutsia sp. 1001285H_161024_C4, assembly GCF_015550185.1. Taxonomy (NCBI): domain Bacteria; kingdom Bacillati; phylum Bacillota; class Clostridia; order Peptostreptococcales; family Peptostreptococcaceae; genus Romboutsia; species Romboutsia sp. 1001285H_161024_C4. The sequence goes on from NZ_JADNAJ010000008.1 coordinate 7,196, forward strand.
AGAAGTTTATAACATAGCAATGAAGATATATCAAGGTAAAGAGGAAAGAATAGGATCTGAAAGAATGAGAGAAGTTGAAAGAGTAGTATTACTTCAATCAGTAGATAACCATTGGATAGACCACATAGATGCGATGGATCAATTACGTCAAGGAATAGGTCTTCGTGCAATAGGTCAACAAGATCCAGTAGTTGCATACAAAATGGAAGGATTTGATATGTTTGATGAAATGACTAAGCATATCAAAGAAGATACTGTAAGATACCTATTTAATATAACTATAGAAGAGCCTGTAGAAAGAAAACAGGTTATAGATGTTGACCACTTATCATCAAATACTGATGAAGAATCATCAAACAAAACTGTTAGAAAAGAAGAGTCAGTAGGAAGAAATGATGATTGCCCTTGTGGAAGTGGGAAAAAATACAAAAAATGTTGTGGTAGATAATTTCGGAGGACAGAAATGTTAAAATTACAAGACTATAGAAATAGCATAGAGTCAATGTCTTCAAATCTAGATGAAATGAGGGTTTCTCTTTGACATTGCTGGTGCACTAGCTAAAATAGAAGAAAATGAGAAAAAAATGAACGAGCAAGATTTTTGGAACAACAATGAACTTGCTCAGAAGGTTCTTCAAGAAAATAAGGTTTTAAAAGAAACAGTAGGAGAATTTAACACTTTAAAAGATTCATTAGAAGAAATCGAAGTTTTAATAGAATTAGGACTAGAAGAAAATGATGAATCTATAGAAAAAGAAATAGAAGAGTCTATATCGAACCTTGAAAAAGAAATAGATACTCTTAAAATTAAAACATTACTTAGCGGAGAATATGATAAAAATAATGCAATTTTATCTATAAATGCAGGAACTGGTGGTTTAGATGCTCAAGATTGGGCACAAATGTTACTAAGAATGTATATTAGATGGGGAGAAGGTAAGGATTATAAGGTTAAAGTCTTAGATATGCTATCAGACCCAGCAGCAGGTATAAAAAGTGCAACACTTCTAATAGAAGGAATAAATGCATATGGATACCTAAAGAGTGAAAAGGGAGTTCATCGTATAGTAAGAATATCTCCTTTCGATCCATCAGGAAAGAGACATACTTCATTTGCATCAATAGATGTGCTACCAGAGTTAGATGAAAGTATAAATATAGATATTAACCAAGCTGATTTGAAAATAGACACATACAGAGCCTCTGGAGCAGGAGGACAGCATGTAAATACTACAGATTCAGCTGTAAGAATAACACATATTCCTACAGGGGTAGTAGTTCAGTGTCAAAACGAAAGATCTCAGCATAAAAATAAAGATACAGCAATGAGAATGCTTATGGCGAAGCTTATAGAACTTAAGGAGTTAGAGCAAAAAGAAAAGATAGAAGACATTCAAGGTAAATATTCTCAAATAACTTGGGGAAGTCAAATCAGGTCATATGTATTCCAACCATACAAGTTAGTTAAAGATCATAGAACTAATGCAGAAGTAGGTAATGTAGATAGCGTAATGGATGGAAATATAGATTTATTTATAAATGAATATTTAAAAATGAATAAATCTAGTAAATAGTAAAATAAGGGCTTGAGAATTTTATTCTCGAGCCCTATTTTGAGGCTACATATAAATTTCTACGAAAGAAGAGGACAAATATGAAAATAAATGAAATCTTAAAAAAAGAGTTTAACCTTAGAGATGAACAAATAAAAAATACTATCAAGCTTATAGACGAAGGCAATACAATTCCTTTCATAGCTAGATATAGAAAAGAAATGACTGGTGAAATGAGCGATGTTGTATTGAGAGCTTTTCATGATAAGCTAGTATATTTAAGAAATTTAGAAAGTAGAAAAGAAGATGTCATAAGAATCATAGAAGAGCAAGGAAAACTTACTGAAGAATTACAGAAAAACATAGCAAAAGCAAATACACTTCAGGAAGTAGAAGATATTTATGCTCCATTTAAACAAAAGAAAAGAACAAGAGCAACTATAGCAAAAGAAAAAGGATTAGAAAATTTTGCTTTAGCTATACTAAATGGAGAAGTAGAAAATATAAGTATAGAAGCTAAAAAATACATTAACTCAGAAAAAGACGTAAATAGTGAAGATGATGCTATAAAAGGAGCAAAAGATATAATTGCCGAAATAGTTTCAGAAGATGCTAAGATAAGAAAATATATAAGAGAATTAGCATTAAGAGAAGGTATGATTAGTACAAAAAATTCTAAAGATGAAAAATCAGTTTATGATATGTACTATGACTACAATGAAGCAGTAAAGACAATGGCTCCTCACAGAGTACTAGCAGTAAATAGAGGGGAAAAGGAAGGATTCTTAAAAGTTAAATTAGAAATAAACAATGATAAAGTAATAAATCATATAGTAAATGAATATGTAAAAGAAAAGAATAAATTAAAAGAAGAAATAATATCATCTATAGAGGATGCTTATAAGAGATTAATATTCCCATCTATAGAAAGAGAAATAAGAAATCAACTAACAGAAAATGCACAAGAAAGAGCAATAAGTGTATTTGGTAAAAATATAAAAAGTTTATTATTACAGCCACCTGTTAAAGACAAGGTAGTCATGGGATTTGACCCAGCATTTAGGACAGGATGTAAAATAGCTGTTGTAGATAAAAATGGTAAATTATTAGACTTTACAACTGTTTATCCTACACAGCCACAAAACAAAGTAGAAGAAGCTAAAAAAGAGTTAAAAGAATTAATAAGAAAATATTCCATAGATATAATATCTATAGGAAATGGAACAGCATCCAGAGAATCGGAAAAAATAGTATCAGATATGATTAAAGAGATGGATGAAGACGTTCAATACATAATAGTAAATGAAGCAGGAGCATCTGTATATTCTGCATCAGAACTTGCAAATGAAGAACATCCAGACATAAACGTATCTATAAGAGGTGCCATATCAATAGCTAGAAGGCTACAAGATCCATTAGCAGAACTTGTAAAAATAGACCCTAAGAGTATAGGTGTAGGTCAATACCAACATGACCTTAATCAAAAAAGATTAGAGCAGGTTCTAGGTGGAGTTGTTGAAGATTCAGTTAATAGTGTTGGAGTAGACTTAAATACTGCATCATATTCTTTATTAGAGCATATTGCTGGTATAAGCCATAGTATAGCTAAAAATATAGTAGCATATAGAGAAGAAAATGGAGATTTCACATCTAGAGCACAACTTAAAAAAGTAAAAAGACTAGGGCCTCAAGCCTTCACTCAATGTGCAGGTTTTATGAGAATATTAGATGCTAAGAATCCTTTAGATAATACTTCAGTTCACCCAGAAAGTTATAAGATTTGTGAAAGTATGTTAAAATTATTAGGATACTCAATGGATGACTTAAGAAATAAAAATATAGAAGGTATAGATGCTAAAGTTGAACAAATAGGGCTTAAAAAATTAAGTGAAGAGTTAGAAGTTGGAGAATTAACATTAAAAGACATTATATCTGAAATTAAAAAGCCAGGTAGGGACCCTAGAGAAGACGGTATGAAACCTGTACTCAGAACAGATGTCTTAAAAATAGAAGATATTAAAGAAGGAATGGTATTAAAAGGAACAGTTAGAAACGTAGTAGACTTTGGTGCATTTGTTGATATAGGTATAAAAAATGACGGATTAGTTCACAAATCTCAAATGAGTAAAAGTTTTGTAAAGGATCCTATGGACATAGTTACAGTAGGAGATATTATAGATGTAAAAGTTATAGGAGTAGATATGGATAAACAAAGAGTAGCTTTATCTATGAACATATAAACTATATTAGGAGGGAAGATATGCTTCTTATAAAAAATGGTGTAATAAACACTATAACAAATGGAATAATTGAAGGAGATATCCTTATAGAAAATGGAAAAATAAAAGAAATAGGAAGTAATATAACTTCTCAAGAGGATATAAAAACAATAGATGTAGAAGGAAAATTTGTATTTCCAGGATTTATAGATGCACATACGCATCTAGGATTATGGGAAGATGGAATGGGATTTGAGGGTGCTGATGGAAATGAAGAAACAGACCCTATAACACCACACTTAAATCCAATAGATGGTATAAATCCAATGGATAATACATTTACAGAAGCAGTCCAAGGTGGTATAACATCAGTATGTACAACACCTGGAAGTGCTAATGTGATGGGTGGAGAATGTATAGCTATAAAAACTTATGGAAAAAGAATAGATAAAATGGTTCTAAAAAATCCAGTAGCGTCAAAAATTGCATTTGGAGAAAATCCGAAGAGTTGTTATGGTAGAGATGAAAAAATGCCTCAAACTAGAATGGCTATAGCTGCACTTTTAAGAGAGCATTTAAAAAAAGCTGAAGAATATTTAGAAGAAATAGAGTTATACGAAGAACATGAAGATCATGATAAACCAGAATATGATATGAAAATGGAATGTATGATACCTATATTAAAGGGTGAAATACCATTTAAAGTTCATGCACATAGAGCAGATGACATATTCACAGCTATAAGAATAGCTAAAGAATTTGATATAAAGTTAACCTTAGATCATTGCACAGAAGGGCATCTTATAGCAGATGAATTAGCTGAAGAGGGATATCCTGTTGTAGTTGGACCATCATTATCAGAAAGATCTAAAATAGAGCTTAGAAATCTGACTTTTGATACAGCAGGTATACTTGCAAAAGAAGGACTTCAAGTTTCATTAACGACAGATCATCCTGTAATACCAGTACAGTACTTGCCAATATGCTCTGGAATAGCAGTAAAACATGGTATGGAAAAAGAAAAAGCATTAGAAGCTATAACTATAAATCCAGCCAAAACTTTAGGAGTAGATGATAGAGTTGGATCTTTAGAGGTTGGAAAAGATGCAGATATAGTTGTATGGGATGGTTGTCCTCTAGAAATACAAAGTAATGTACTAATGACTATTATAGATGGAAAAATAGTTTATAGAAGATAGTTATGGGTATAATAATATTGTAATTGAAATAAAACTATACCCCAAAATTATATCTAATAACCAGTTGACTTTGAATAAACTATTTAATATTATTAAAGTATACGGAAAATTAAATAGTTTCTGAAGATCTTCGGGGCAGGGTGAAATTCCCTACCGGCGGTTATAGCCCGCGAGCTACAATAGTAGCATGATTTGGTGAAATTCCAAAGCCGACAGTAAAGTCTGGATGAGAGAAGGTATTTATGGAAATATCTATATATAAGGACATATTTATAGTTTTTGCTATATCCATAAAGGCTCGAAGGTAAGATCTTCGAGCTTTTTATTTTTCCTAATAAAAATTAGGAGGTAAAAATTATGCAACAAACACTTAAAAGTAATAGGGTGTTTTCTACATCTACATTAGTAAAGGTAGGGATATTATCGGCTATTGGATATATACTTATGTTTATATCAGTTCCAATACCTGTATTATTCCCAGATTTCTTAAAAATAGATGTATCGGATTTACCAGCACTTTTAGGAGGAATAACTTTAGGACCTACTGCTGGTGTTATAATAGCTTTTTTAAAGAATTTGCTTCAATTTATAACAGGAATGTCTACTACAGGCGGGGTAGGAGAGCTAGCAAACTTTATAATAGGTGGATCATTTGTATGGACGGTATCATATATATATAGCAAAAAAAGAGAAACGAAAGATCTTATAATTGGCCTTTTACTAGGAATTATAGTAATGACAATAGTAGGGTGTTTATCTAACTACTTTATCATGTTACCATTTTATAGTACTATAATGCCAATTGAAGCAGTTATAGAAATGGGTGCAGCGATAAATCCAGTAATCGTAGATAAGTTAAGTTTTGTTATATGGATAATAGCACCATTTAACATATTAAAGGCAACGATAATGTCTTTACTAACATTACCAATGTATAAAAAAACTGAAAAAGTTTTAAATAGAATGAAATAAAAATAAAGCTATCTCTTAGAAGGGATAGCTTTATTTTTATAAATTTTTTATATGACAATAAATTTAAAAAATCGATATAAATTAATAAATATGTTGGTAAGTTAAATTTTAACTAAAAATACTCCAAATATACAATTATACTTAAAATAGCAGCAACTATAGTATATAGCACAGAAACTATAAAGGGAGGACTTATATAAAATCTTAAAAAATGTGTATTTCTACGAGATTCACTTTCTAATAAGTGTTTAATTGGTAGGTCAGTTTTGGAAGTAAAAAAGCCACCTTCACTAGAGAAATAAAAAATAATTACTGATATTAATAAACCTGTTAAAAATGACATTTCTATAAATGATGTATTAAATAATTTAGAGAATAAAAAATTAATAGTAACTAATACGATAAGATATAATAAAGAGTATATCTAGTTTTTCATATAATACCTCCAAAAACTAAAACTTATTATATCAGTACGGGACACCTGAGAAAGATATTTCCCTCATGCTTTCACAATATAATTATTTTCTGAATCACATGTACATACAAGCATATTTGGTTACTGTTTATAACTAATGTATATGTAATATTTCATTAATTGTTACATGTTTTTAATACGGATTTTTCTATAGATTAGCAACATCTTAATTAGTATTTGATGATGTTATATATTGAGCGAATTTTTTGCTTTATAAATTATATTCTCAATAGAAACTCTAAATTCTGTGTATTCAATCATTGATAAATATTTTTGCTATTACTTCTATGTATAATTTCATCTTTTTTTAAATTTCAAATTTGATTTTTCCATCGTCTTTTAGATGATTATTTAAAAATTTATAAATATAATTTTCTGAAAGCACATTAATTGATGCAATACCAAAGTTCGCAGTTAAATAAGAAAATACTCTATATTTTTTTTGAGTATCTAAAAAATATTTAAATTCATTAGATGTTAATGAGTTATTGAAAATAGATTGCCCATCACTTCTATCAATAAAAGCCTTATTAGAGGATATTATTAGTGTTTAATCCAATTTAATCAGAGTATAATTTAGCACAATCATATACTCTGCCAGTAGTGATAGCAACATAAATACCTTTAGTAAAAGCATTTTTAAAAGCAGTTTTATTTTTTTAGAAATAGTTTATTGATTTATTAGAAGAGCATCATATATATCTAGAGATATTAATTTTATATTCATATTAAATTTTTTTAGGTTTATTATAATGTATGCAAAAAAATAGGTTAAATTGAAAAAATCTATAATTATTAAAGGAAAAGTTTATTATATCTAATAAATCGTATGATATAAATAATCATTAAAATAATGTACAAGTATATAGAACTTTAGTAAATTTCTAAATATAAAGAAATAAACGTTTTCTGATTTTATTTTTTTGTCAAGGGTATATGTACTCATGTACAGCGATTTGCTGTATATAATTTTTGGGAGGTGTTCAAAATGAACAAGAATTTAGAAGAACAGAGAAATCGAACTATAGGGGTAGGGCCCAGAAAGGTAAGAAAAGTAAGAGCGGCTAAGGTAGATAAAACAGCTATAAGTCCATATAATCGTTACTGTGATGGATACGGAATGCCAGGAGCTTATGGAAATGGATATGTTTCAGTTCTTACAGTTTCTGTTGGTACAGTTAAAAAAACAGATGACTTTTTATTAGACGGGATAGTTTCATATGATAGAGCGGAAATAAATGATGCATATGTCGGTCAAATAAATATGCTTACAGCTTCATCTTTTTGCGGTATAGCAGGGCAAGTATGGGGTTATGATTTAGCAACACATATGAATATAGCGGATGAAAAAGAACAACCATTATTTGATGTTGAACAATTTGATGGAACACCACTTAAAGTGTATGACGCTAAACCTTTATTAGAAGCAGGTATTGAATTATTCGGTACAGAAAAAAATAGACGTTTCCCAACAATACCAGGAGCTCATGTAATATGCGCAAACAAGAGTGTTACATCTTATAGACCAAAAGAAAATAGACCTTTAAAAGAAGGAGAAGCTTACGGAGTTTGGTCATTTATAGCAATTTCATTATCAAATGATAGAGATAATTGTGCGGATTTATTTATAGAAGATGCGGGACTTTGGACAAAAAATGATAATGAAGAAGATCTAAAAAAATTCTTAGAAAAACACAGAAAAGCAGTTGCTTGGTCAGTTAAAGAGTGTGGTAGAGATTCACATGTAGTATTTGATAGAACTTATGTAGGATTTGCATATACAATAATGAAACCAGGTGAAATCGGAAATGCATTAACTTGTGCTCCATATGTAACTTTAGCAAGAGATGCAGTACCTGAAAGCGGATTTTCAAGTTTAAATCAATTAACACTTAATGAGTGGTTAGATGAGATGGAATTTAAGCCATTAACAGAATGTACTCAGAAATAATTATTTTAAGTACATTTTGTTAAGAGTTTAAATTACAAAATGCACTTAAAGCTAGTAATTTTCATAAAACTTAATGAAATTTAGGAGGGCTATTATGAGCGATAAAAGTAGCGGTAGCGAAGCGAAAGATAATAGCACTAAAAAGCTTGGTGTAGTTGCTTTAGCGGGCGTAGTAATAAGCGCTATGCTAGGTGGTGGAGTTTATAATCTACCACAAAATATGGCTCAGCATGCATCTGCCGGTGCAATACTAATTGCATGGATAATAACTGGTTTTGGTATGTGGTTTATTGCAAACACTTTTAGAGTGCTTGCAGCAGCCAGACCAGATGTGACAACTGGTATATATGCTTATGGTGAGTTAGGATTTGGTAAATTTACAGGTTTCTTAATGGCATGGGGGTATTGGATATGTAATTCTTTTGCCAATGTAGGATATGCAGTACTATTAATGGATTCACTTAACTATTTCTTTCCATCATATTTTACAGGTGGGAATAACTGGTTGTCTATTGTTTGTGGGTCAATAGTACTTTGGGTTATTTATTTTGCAGTTTTATCAGGTGTTAAACAGGCTGCATTTTTAAATGTAATAGGAACAATCGGTAAACTAGTTCCATTAGCTATATTTATATTAGTATTAGCTATATCATTTAAAGTTTCACTCTTCTTTACTGATTTTTGGGGCTTAAAAACTGTTGCATCAGTTCATGATAGCGCGCTAGGTGGATTATTGCCTCAAGTTAAGAGTACCATGCTGGTAACTTTATGGGTATTTACAGGTATAGAAGGAGCGGTTGTTGTATCTGGTAGAGCTAAATCACAAAAAGATGTTGGGAAAGCTACATTTTTAGGGTTCTTAACTTGTCTTTTACTATACACTATGCTTTCATTATTACCACTTGGTGTAGTTCCTCAAGGGGCTGTATCTAAAATGGCACCACCGTCAACTGCAGCAGTCTTAATGACTATAATGGGCAAATGGGGTAGTATAATAATGAATGTTGGTGTAATTATAGCCATTTTAAGTTCTTGGCTTATATGGACAGTTATGTTAACAGAATTACCATATGCAGCGGCAAAAGATGGAACATTCCCTAAAGTATTTACAAAAGAAAATAAAAAAGAAGCACCATCATTTTCATTACTTGCATCTACTATTGTAATGCAAATAATATTAATATGTGTTCACTTTACCGGAAATGCTTGGAATATGATGTTAAGTATAACAAGTGTTATGGCTTTACCTTGTTATATAGCTTCAACTTTATACTTATATAAAATATCTTCAAAAGAGGATGCTTATCCGAAAAAAATATTTGCAAGCCGTACTTATGCATATATAACTGCCATAATAGGTACTATATATGGGTTATGGTTATTATATGCAGCGGGGCTAGAATATTTATTAATATCACTAATTATCTATGCGATAGGTATTCCAGTATTTAAAAAAGCAAGAAAAGAAATAGAGCCAGACAAACCTGAATTTACTAAGATAGAAAGATATGTTGCTATAGGGCTAATAGTGCTTGGGATAGTAGGTTTAATATATCTATTTAAATTTATGTAATTTAGATAAAATAAAAAAATAGAGAGATTATAAAAATTAATCTCTCTATTTTTTCGTTTTATTTAGAAATTTAATATTTTATTATATAAGAATATATTCATTATTAACTTTGTTTATTTATTTGTATATCTCTGACTTAAGTATATGTGTATTCAAATTAAAAAGCACCTACTAATTTCTTAGCAAGTGCTTCAGGGGAATAAGGAATATATTGTTTGGGGGAATAAATATTTCTTATACTATAATTATTATCAAATTAAAAGATTATATACATATTTTATAAAAAAATTTATTTATAATGAATATGGCTAAAATATTAAACTAAAAAGAAAAAACTGCCTACATTACAGGCAGTAGGAAATAATTATTTTAAAAAGGGTTAGGAATATAGAGTAAATTTAAAAAAGGTTTTTAAAAGTACATACACCTGTACCTTTAAAAACCTTCATGGTTTCAATTAACTTATATTCTTAATTAAATAGTAGTTCACTATTTTCAAAAAGTCAACCATAAATGTATATTATATTTATAAATACTTTATAATACCAGATGGTTATAATATAATAATATCTAGTTGATAATTTTTTCAAACTATTTATGGAGATGAATTTATGATTAAAATATATTTAGAAGATGAAAATAAAACAAAAGAAATTGGATATAAATTAGGAAAATTGCTAACACCAGGAAGTGTTATATGTTTAATAGGAGATTTAGGAGCTGGAAAGACTACAATGACTCAAAGTCTTGCAAAGGCCCTAGAAGTAGATGATTATATAACTAGCCCAACATTTACAATAGTAAATGAGTATGAAGGAAAAATGCCTTTATACCATTTTGATGTATACAGAATTGGTAGTAGTGATGAAATGTATGATATAGGATATGATGAGTATATAAATGGAGAAGGAGTATGCATAATAGAATGGGCAAATCTAATAGAAGACATACTTCCAGAAGAATACTTACATATAGAATTAAGATACAAAGATATGTCTAGAGAAATGATATTAAATCCAGTGGGAGAAAAATATGAAAAGATAGTTGAGGAGTTGACAAGATAATGAAGGTACTAGGAATAGATACATCTTCGCTTGCTACAAGTATAGCTGTTATAGAAGATGATAAATTAATATGTGAATATATAGTAAATACAAAAAAGACACATTCTCAAAAACTTATGCCTATGATAGAAAATATGCTTAAGATGAGTGATTTAAATGTTAATGATATAGACCTAATAGCTATATGTGAAGGACCTGGATCATTTACTGGACTTAGAATAAGTATGGCTACAGCAAAGGCTATATCACATGTAAATAATATACCAATGGTAGGTGTTAATTCAGTAGAATTATTAGCTGGGAATATGGACTTATGTGATAAGAAAATATGCTCTATATTAGATGCACAAAGAACTCAAGTTTATATGGGACAATATAAATATGAAAATGGAAAATTAGTTGAGTTAAAAGGTGTAGATGTAGTAGAGATATATGATTTATTAGAAGAATTATCAAACTCTAATGAAGAGTGGATATTAGTTGGAGAAGCTGTATATAAATATGAAGACAAGATTAAGGAAATAGAAAATATACATATACCAGAACCTTCTCATAATGTAAATAAAGCAAGTAGCTTATGTGTAATAGGTATGGAAAAGTATAAAAATAATATAAATGTTCATGATTGCTATACTATAAATCCAGTATATATTAGAAAATCTCAAGCAGAAGTTCAATATGATGAAAAGATGAAGAGGTTAAATGATGGAAAATAATATAGTTATAGAAAGAATGACGGCCAAAGATATTGACGGAGTTTTTGAAGTTGAAAAAAACTGCTTTGAAGATTATTGGTCTAAAGATGCATTTAAAAAAGAATTAAGTAACGATGTTGCTAGATATTTAGTTGCTAAAATAGATGATAAAGTAGTAGGTTACGTTGGAATATGGTTTGTTGTTGATGAAGGCCATATCACTAATGTAGCGGTACATGAAGATTATAGAGGTAGAAAAGTAGGAGACAAGCTAATACAAGCACTAGTAGAGCTTTGCAGAGAAAGTAATATAGTATCAATGACTTTAGAAGTAAGGGTTTCAAATATAGTTGCTCAAAATCTTTATAAAAAGTATGGATTTAAGTTAGCAGGAATAAGAAAAGAATACTATAGCAACAACAAAGAAGATGCCATGATTATGTGGAGTGATATAAAGGCGGTGTAGTAATGAAAGATATAATAACATTATCAGTAGAGAGTAGTTGTGATGAAACTTCTATAGCTATTTTAAAAAATGGTAGAGAAGTTTTGACAAACATAGTTTCAACTCAAATAGATTTACATAAAAAATTCGGTGGAGTAGTTCCTGAGGTTGCATCAAGAAAGCATATAGAAAATATAGATGGAGTATTACAAGAAGCTTTAGATGAAGCTAAAATAGAATTAAAGGATATAGATCATATAGCAGTAACTTATGGACCAGGCTTAGTTGGTGCTTTACTTGTTGGATTATCTTATGCAAAATCATTAGCATTTTGTTTAAATAAACCACTTGTAGGGGTAAATCATATAGAAGGGCATGTTAGTGCAAACTATATAGCTCATAAGGATTTAAAGCCACCATTTATAACTTTAATAGTTTCTGGTGGACATACTCATTTAGTAGAAGTTAAGGACTATGGAAAATATGAGATACTTGGAAGAACAAGAGATGATGCATCTGGAGAAGCTTTTGACAAAATAGCGAGAGCTATGGGATTAGGATACCCAGGAGGACCTATAGTAGATAAGTTAGCTAAGCAAGGAAATAAAAATGCAATAGATTTTCCTAGAGCTTATTTAGATGAAGGTTATGATTTTAGTTTTAGTGGATTAAAATCTGCTGTATTAAATTATCTAAATGCTAAAAAGATGAAAAAAGAAGAAATAGTAGTAGAAGATGTATGCGCATCTTTCCAAGAAGCTGTTGTAGAAGTATTATCTCAAAAGGCAATAAAAGCAGCTAAGGAAAAAGGATACAATACAATTGCTTTAGCAGGAGGGGTTGCTTGCAACTCAGCACTTAGAGAAAAAATAACAGAATTAGGAAAAGAAAATAATATAGATATAAAATATCCACCAGTAGATTTATGTACAGATAATGCAGCTATGATAGGTTGTGCAGGATATTATAATTATATAAATGGAATAATAGATGATATGAGTTTAAATGCTGTTCCAAATCTAAAAATTGGACAGAGGTAAATACAATAAATTGTAAATTATAAGGGGAAATTATGAAAAAATCAAATGTACTATTAATTGTAGCAGTGATATTTCAAATTATGTTTTTATTAGTATTTACATCAATAATAGATTTATATGCTATATTAGCAAGCTCATTAGCTACATCAATAATAGACTTTTTATGTTCAGGAGCTATAGTTTCTGGATTTATAGCATCATATATTTATTATGAAGAAAATAAAAAAATATCTATAGGCTTATGGATTATAAGTACATTATTTTTAGTGATATATATTTTTAGTGCATTTATAGGTACAATGTGATAAAAAATAACTCTGAGAAATTTCTCAGAGTTATTCTTTTAATTAATTCATTTCTTTTACTATATTTGCAGCCCATTTTTTAGATAATGCTCTTGGAACACCAAAAATAAACTTAACTAGCTCTTCACTGTAAGTTAATAGTACTAATACATAAATAGGAGCACCTTTAAATGCTGCTATAAATGTTAATGGAATTGATACTAACCACATACATCCAAGCTCTAAAAATAAGGCATATCTAGTATCTCCACCACTTCTTAAAACACCTATTATTATTAATGTATTAAATGATTTAAGAGCCATTAAAATACCCATTATAATAAATATCTTAGTTATATCCGGAGCTAAATTTGGTGTAACACTAAATATATTCAATAATAGAGGAATATTTAATATTAGCAACCCTCCAAAAATTAGACCTGTAATAAATACAAGAGCAGAGAACTTTTTAGCATAAGAGATAGCTCTATCTATATTATCTGCACCAAGTTCATTACCCAACATTATAGATGCTCCTATAGCTATACATACAGCTGTCATTATAAAGAAGTTACCTGTACTTGTTGCTATTTGGCTAGCAGCTATGGCAGAAGTACCAGCTTTTGAGTACGCAACTGAATACAATACTGTACCAATTGCCCATGCAGTATCATTTAAGAAGATTGGAAAACTAGTTTTTAAAAATGATGAAGAAAACTCTTTATCAATAAGTTTTAATTCTTTTATACCAAACTTTAAAGTATAATCTTTTTTAAAGAAGTATACATATCCAATTAGTAAAGAAAATTCAACTATTCTAGCTATAACCGTAGCAAGTGCAGCACCTTTAACACCTAACATAGGCATCCCTAAATTACCGAATATAAGGCCATAATTAAGAATTATATTAACAATTAACGCAACTGAGCTACAAATCATACCTAGCTTAGGATTTCTAATTCCTCTTGAGCCTACACTAAAAACACTACTCATAGCAATAAGAGGATAACAAAATACAACTATACTAAAGTATTCTGTGCATTGTCTTATTACTTCAGGGTCATATGAAAATATATGAATAATTTCGGTTGGTATGATTAATGCTGGTATAAAAAATACTAGACTAAGTAAAACTGCTAGTATAATAGTAAATCCTGTTACCTTACGAATATTAGTTGTATCACCTTTTCCAAAGAACTGAGAAATAAATATTCCAGCACCACCAGTAATACCTGATAGAGACATACTAAATAAGAAAAAGAACTGGTTTGCAACACCGATAGAAGCTACTGATGTTTCGCCCAAACTACTTATCATCATAGTATCTATTACATTTACTGATGTTGATATAAGTTGTTGTATTATTATTGGAATGCATAAAGATACAAGTACCTTATAGAACATCTTATTATCATCACTTAAAGAAAATAATCCTTGCAAAATATCACCCCTTTATTTAATTTTAAAATCATCTTGTTAAATAATATCATAATAAAGTACGTGTGTAACTATATAAATAATAGAAATTTAAATTAAAAATATTTTATATTATAATATTATCTTATAGAATTACCCACAAAAAAAGAAGCCTGTAAATGGCTTCTACATAAATAATTCCCACTCTTCATATAAGGTAGATAATTTATCTTCAAGAGATGATTTTTTTTGACTAACTTCTCTTGATTTATCAGGATTAGAATAGACTTCCTCTTGACATAGTAATACATCCAGTTCTTCTATTTCAGATTCAGTTTCTTCTATTTCTTTTTCTATATTTTGTCTTTTAATTCTATTTTTCTTTTCTATTTCTCTTTGTTCTCTCTCTTTACGTTTTTCATCTTTTAGTTGTGTTTTAGTTTTCTCTACAACCTCAACATTGTTACTCATTTCTTGAACCTGTTTTTTCTTTTCTAAATAGTAGTCATAGTTACCAAGGTATTCAGTTATACCAGTTTCATCTAAAACTAATATTTTATCTACAACAGTATTTAGGAAATATCTATCATGAGATATTGTAAACACTGTACCCGTATATCCACATAAAGCTTCTTCAAGAACTTCTTTAGAATCTATATCTAAGTGGTTAGTAGGCTCATCAAGAAGAAGAAAATTAGCTTTTGAAAGAATTAATTTAAGTATAGCAACTCTAGCTCTTTCTCCACCACTTAATGTTGAAATCTTTTTAAACACATCTTCACCTTCAAATAAAAAGGCTCCAAGCATACTTCTAAGAGTAGTTTGAGTCAGGTGAGTATTATCATTCCATATCTCATCTATAATAGTATTTTCTAAATTAAGAGTTTTTTGCTCCTGGTGGAAATAAGATACATTAACATTAGTACCAAACTTAACATCTCCAGAAAAAGGAGTTAACTCATTCATAATTATTTTAAATAGAGTAGATTTACCGATACCATTAGCACCTATAAGAGCCACCTTTTCTCCCCTGTATATATCAAGGTTTATATCTTTAAATAATATTTTTTCACCATAACCCATAGAGATATCTCTTAATTGGAGAACATCATTACCACTAGTAACAGATGGATTAAATTCTATTCTAGCTCTCTTTCTTTTACCATCAGGCTTATCTAACACATCGACTTTAGCAAGCATTTTTTCTTTACTTCTAGCTCTTTTTATATGCTTTTCTCTGCCATATGCTTTTAATCTTTCTATAGATTCTTCTTGTTTCTTTATTTCCTTTTGCTGGTCTTCATACTTCTTTTGTTCTATTTCTTTTTCTACAATAGAAGCTTTTACGAAATCAGAGTAATTTCCATTATAAGATTTTAATCTCTTATTATGTATCTCAAATACTCTATTAACAACTTGGTCTAGGAAATATCTATCATGTGATATTAAAATTACTGTACCTTTATATTGTTTTAAGAAAACTTCAAGCCATTCTATTGCTTCTGCATCTAGGTGGTTAGTAGGTTCGTCTAATAGAAGTAGGGTAGGTTTTCTAAGAAGTAGTTTACCTAGAAGTACTCTAGTTTTTTCACCTCCAGAAAGTACGTCGATAGGTTTGTTCATATCGTCATCGCTAAACCCTAATCCTTTTAAAACACCTTTTGCCTCAGATTTATATCCGTAACCATTCATATCAGAGAACTTTTCTAATTTGTGAGAGTATTCGTCCATTATTTTTTCAAGTTTATTTGAGTTAGGATTTGCACTTTCTTCAGCTATTTTAACCTCTAAGTTTCTTAAGTAGTTTTCCATTTCTATTAAGTCTTTAAATACTTCTAAAACTTCTTCTAAAATAGTGTTGTTTGAGTGGAAATTGGTATGTTGTTCTAAGTATCCTATTTCACAATCTTTAGACGTATATATATCTCCACTATCATAACCATATATCCCAGAGATAACTTTAAATAGAGTAGTTTTACCCGTACCATTTACACCAACTATCCCTATTTTATCACCTTCATTAACAGTAAAACTTACATTTTCTAATATAGAATCTATTCCAAAACTTTTATTTAAGTTATTACACGACAAAACGATCATAAATTTATACCTCCTTGAACTACCTAAAATTATAATGTTTTGATATAATATAATCAAGGATATTAAACTATGTTTTAAAAATATAGATAATTATGTCATATTTACAGGAGGTGAAAAAAATGGGTTCTAAGAATATATCGATGGCAGTTATAAGAAGATTACCGAAATATCATAGATACTTAGGAGAGTTATTAGATAAGGATATACATAGAATATCATCTAAGGAATTAAGTGAGATTATCGGTTTTACAGCATCTCAAATAAGACAAGATTTAAATAATTTTGGTGGTTTTGGCCAACAAGGTTATGGATATAATGTAGAAGCACTTCATAATGAAATCGGAAAAATTTTGGGGCTAGATAGAAAGTATAATGCAATACTAATAGGGGCAGGAAATTTAGGTCAAGCAATAGCTAACTATTCTGGATTTAGAAAAGCTGGATTTGAAGTTAAAGCATTATTTGATGCAAATCCCAAAATGATAGGGTTAAAAATAAGAGACTTTGAAGTACTAGATTCAGAGGAGATAGAGAAATATGTTGAGGAACATAATATAGATATTGCTATACTATGTATACCAAAGAACGGAGCGCAAGACACAGTCAATAGATTAGTTAGTGTTGGTATAAAAGGAATATGGAACTTCGCACCTATAGATTTAGAAGTACCAAAGGATGTTATAGTTGAGAACGTAAATTTAACAGAAAGCTTATTCACTCTATCATACTTAATGAAAGAAAGTGAAGAAGAATTATAAAAATAAAAAACTACCATACATATGTATGGTAGTTTTTGTATATTAGATTACTCTGGTTGAGGAGCATCAACTGGACATACTCCAGCACAAGCACCACATTCAACACAAGTATCTGCATCTATAACGTATTTGTCATCTCCTGCAGATATACATTCAACTGGACATTCAGCAGCACAAGCACCACAGCTTATGCAAGCATCATTTATCATGTAAGCCATCACAAAATCCTCCCTTGATTTTTTTATTATGTATTCATTAATATTATAACAAAAAAATTCCAACATAACAAAGAAAAAAATTTTACAAGAATATTAATAAAATGACAGATTAATATAAAATAAAATGGGTATAGACTAACAAAAAATAATATTTAATTATATAATGAACAGATTAATCATTATAAAAAATAAATATATATAAAAAAAGTTTTATAATTAAGACAAGAAAAATTTAAAAAATATGTTTAAGATTAAAATTTTTATGGTAAATATTGAATATAAAATTATAGTTAAAAAAAAATCAATCAAGTCATCAAGGTCAAATCAATTCAATTCTAACTAAATTTTCATCCAAATTAAAATCTAATAAATAATATTAAGGGGGAAATATTATGTCTTGTAATACTTGTAGAATGTGTGAAAGTGCTGATAAGAGGTTAGAAAGCTTTATAGCTTCAAAGGATGTAGAAACATCATTCCATAGAACAGAAGATCAAAAAATTAAATGTGGATTTGGGCTTCAAGGAGTGTGTTGTAGACTATGTTCAAATGGTCCATGTAGAATAACACCAAAATCACCAAGAGGTATATGTGGAGCAGATGCAGATACCATAGTAGCTAGAAACTTTTTAAGAGCAGTTGCATCAGGTTCCGCTTGTTATTTACATGTAGTAGAAACTACAGCTAGAAATCTAAAGGATTTAGGAGAGAAAAAAGGGAATATAAAGGGATTAAATGCACTAAATAATTTAGCTGAAATGTTTGGAGTAGAATCTAAAGATAATCATCAAAAATGTATAGATATAGCCAATAAGGTGTTAAATGACTTATATAAGCCAAGATACGAGAAAATGGAATTAGTTGAAAAGGTAGCATATGGACCAAGAGTAGATAAATGGAAAGAGCTAGGAATAATGCCAGGTGGAGCTAAGTCAGAAGTCTTTGATGCAATAGTAAAATCATCTACAAACTTAAATAGTGATCCAGTAGATATGTTGGTTAATTGCTTAAATTTAGGTATATCAACAGGCTTATATGGTCTTACATTAACTAACCTTTTAAATGATGTTATGTTAGGAGAGCCAGTTATAAGAATGGCTCCAGTAGGATTTAATGTTATAGATAAAGATTATATAAATATAATGATAACAGGACATCAACATTCAGTATTTTCTCATTTCCAAGATAGATTAAAAGACAACGATGTAGTAGAATTAGCAAAATCGGTAGGAGCTAAAGGGTTTAAATTAGTTGGATGTACTTGTGTAGGTCAAGATTTACAGTTAAGAGGAGAACATTACCAAGAGGTATTTGTGGGTCATACAGGAAATAACTTCACTAGTGAGGCTGTACTTTCAACAGGTGCTATAGACATGGTACTATCAGAATTTAACTGTACAATACCAGGACTTGAGCCAATAGCAGATAAATATAAAGTTAAGATGGTTTGCTTAGATGATGTAGCTAAGAAATCAAATGCAGAGTATATACCATTTGATAGAGAGAATATAGAATCTATAAGCGAAAGTCTAATAAATAAAGCATTAGAAGCATATAAAGAAAGAAGAAATGTAGTAGAAATAGATATACCAAGTGACCATGGATACGAAAAATCTTTAACAGGAGTAAGTGAAAAGAACTTAAAAGCATTCTTAGGAGATTCATGGAAACCATTAATAAACTTAATTGCAGAAGGAAAAATTAAAGGTATAGCTGCTGTAGTTGGATGCTCAAATATGACTGCTGGTGGACACGATATAAATACAGTTGAATTAACTAAAGAATTAATTAAGAGAGATATAATAGTTCTTTCTGCTGGATGTTCAACAGGAGGGCTTGAAAATGTAGGGCTTATGTCTCCAGGGGCAGAAGAATTAGCAGGGGATAACTTAAAAGAAGTTTGTAAGTCTTTAGGAATACCACCAGTACTAAACTTTGGACCATGTTTAGCAATAGGAAGATTAGAAATAGTTGCTACAGAAATAGCAGCAGAATTAGGTATAGATTTACCTCAATTACCACTTGTACTATCAGCACCACAATGGCTAGAGGAGCAAGCATTAGCTGATGGGGCATTTGGTTTAGCACTAGGATTACCACTTCACTTAGCATTACCACCATTTATAACAGGAGGAAAACTAGTAACAGAAGTGCTTACAGAAAAATTAAAAGATTTAACAGGAGGCCACGTTATAGTTAATCCAGACCCAAAATCGTCAGCAGAGCAATTAGAAGAAATAATAATTGATAGAAGACAAAAACTTGGGTTAAAGGAAGTGGAATCTTATGCATAGAATTATAATTAATAAAGAATTATGTACTGGATGTAAAAGTTGTGTTTTAGCTTGTATGTTAAAGCACAGTGAAAATAGCAACATGTATACACTTAATCTAGATGATATAGATAATGATAGTAGAGGGCATATAGAATTAGATAAAGATAATAAACCAGTACCAATTATATGCAGACATTGTGATGAGCCAGAATGTGTTCTAACTTGTATGAGTGGAGCAATGGTTAAAGATAAAAAGACAGGAATAGTTTCTTATGATGAAAAGAAATGTGGGTCATGTTATATGTGTATAATGTCTTGTCCTTACGGGGTTTTAAAAGTAGACGATAAAACAAAGCAAGTTGTATTAAAGTGTGACTTATGTATAAATGAAGAAAATCCTAAGTGTGTAGCAAATTGTCCAACTGGAGCACTAGAGCTACAGAAGGGAGAATCATTATGTTAGATAAAATATTAAACATATTTAGAAGTAAAAAAAGTATTGATTATGTTATATTAGGTGCAAGTGCAGCAGGGATAAGTGCAGCTAAAACATTAAGAGAATTGGATAAAGAAGGTAGCATAGTAATAGTATCAAAGGATGATAAAACATATTCGCGTTGTATGTTGCATCATGTTATATCTAACCATAGAACTGTAGAGGAAATAAACTTTGTAGATGAAGAATTTATGAAAGAAAATAATATTATATGGGTAAAAGGAACAAGTGTTAAATCTTTAGACACAAATTCTAAAAAGGTAATATTAGAAAATCAAGCTATAGAATATAATAAACTTCTAATAGCTACTGGTGCATCTGCATTTATACCGCCAATAAAGAATTTAAGAGAAGCAAACAATGTATACCCATTAAGAGATATAGAAGATGCATATAATATAAAAGATAAAGTTAAAAAAATAAATAAAGTAGCCATTATAGGGGCTGGATTAGTTGGAATAGATGCTCTTGTTGGGTTGTTAGAGTACAAAAATATTGAAGTATCTTTAGTAAACACAGGTCAATTTATACTTAATAAACAATTAGATAAGTATAGTGCATCAACATATGAGAAAAAATTTATAGAAAACGGTGGAAAGCTATATCAAGGTGTAGCCATAAAAGAAATAGTAATAAAGGACAATAAGGATATAGTAGGGATATTGTTAGAAGATGGAACTTTGGTTGAATGCGAAATGATTATTGTGGCTACAGGAGTTAGACCAAATGCAGATTTTATAAAGAACACTAACATATCCTATGATAAAGGAATAGTTATAAATGACAAATGTGAAACTACGCAAAAAGACGTATATGCGGCAGGAGATGTAGTAGGAAAAAATGCTATATGGCCAATAGCTGTAAAACAAGGCTTAGTCTCAGCCTATAATATGTACGGAAAAGAAAGATTAATAGATGATAGTTTTGCAGCAAAAAATAGTATGAACTTTATGGGAATAGCGACAGTATCCCTTGGAATGGTAGAACCTATAGATGAATCATATAAAGTTGCAATTAGAAAGGATAATAATAATTACAAGAAATTTATATATAAAGATAATATGATATATGGAGCTATTGCTCAAGGTGATATATCTTATATAGGAACTATAACTTATTTAATTAAAAATAAGATAGAAATAGAAAACTTAGAAAACAGAATATTTGATATAGGTTATGCAGATTTCTTAAGTCTAAAAGAAAATGGAGAATTCTGTTATAATATATAATAAATAAGGCTATAGATTAATCTATAGCCTTATTTATTATATATTATAGATATATTAAAAATATAAATAATAATTTATATAGAATTAAAATTTATGGGGTATAGAGGTGTTTTTATGAGAATTTATGCACTTATTGGTTCAAGTGGAACAGGTAAGAGTTATAGAGCTTTAGAGTTGGCATATGAAAAAGATATAGATTATATAATAGATGATGGTCTTCTTATACATAAAAATAAGATATTAGCTGGAGTATCTGCGAAACAAGCAAAGACAACTATGGAAGCAGTAAAAAGAGCTATATTTAATGATGAATTACATAGACAATCGGTTAAATCAAAGATAAAAAACGAAAAAGTAGAGAATCTATTAATATTAGGAACATCAAAAAAAATGATAGATAAAATAGTAAAAAGATTGGAAATAGGAACAGATTATAAAGCAATAGATATAAGAGATATAAGTAGTGATAGGGAGATAGATATAGCAAGAGAGTCTAGAAGAAGGGGCAATCATATAATACCCGTACCAAGTGTGGAAATAAAACAAATAGCTACTGGATTAAGTATAAACTCTATAAAAAAATTATTTAGAAAAAAGGATAAAGATTGTAAACTAATAGAAAAAACTATTATTAGACCAACATTTAGTTATATAGGAAAATTTTATATAAGTCCTAATGTCATGCATCAAATTATAAGATATGAGTTGAGGCAAATAAATGAAATAGAAAAAGTCAATAAAGTAGAGGTATTTAATGCAAATAATAACATAAAGATATTTTTAAATGTGAATATCAAAAGCCCAACAATTTTTAATAAAATTGAAGAAATACAAAAAAAATTAAAAAATAACATAGAAAAAGTAACAATGATGAATGTATATAAAATAGACATTTATATAAATAAATTAAGGAAAGATTTTTAAAGTTAAGTATAGAATTGCATAAAAAAATACCTGTTAGTATAAAAATTCTACAGGAAAATATGACGAAAATTGTAAAAAACTTTACATAAAACCATTATTAGGATATAATAAAGGTTACAAATGTATATTTAAGTGATACATTGGATAAAATAATAAATTTAATTAAAATATTTTTTATACAAGATTTGTAAAGTTTTAAATAATTCTCAAAATAATTCAAAATAATTCAAAATAAATAATTCTTAATAAAATAATACTACATAGTTAGTAACAATAGATTACAAAAAAGTTACAAGTTTTACAAAAATTATAAAATCTTGTGTATTAGTATTTTATCCGTATAAGTTTCACGTAAAAAGTAACCATAAATTATGGTCAGTTTTTGGAGGAGAAATATTATGAAAAGGAAAATATTAGTACCAATGTTTGCATCAGTTGTAGCATTATCAATGAACTCAGTTGCCAATGCAGATGAAAAAGCAAACGTAGAACAAAAAGAAGATAAACAAAATACTTTAAAATTAGATGAATTTAAAGATGTTTCATATAAAGTTGCAACTGTTAAAGATGGAGTAGCTGTAAAGATAAGAAAACAAGGTGAAGTTAAAAAAGTAGCTTACACTGGAGAGGAATTTAAAGTTTTAGGTATTCAAGGTGAGTGGGTAAAAATATCTGACAATGGTGAAGACGGTTGGTTACCAAAAAGATTTGTAGATATAAAAGAAGCTCATGGGTACACTACTGAAAACAAGGTAAACTTTAGAAAAGAAGCAAATACAGACTCTGATATAATAGATGAGTTAGATTTAGGAAGTTCACTTAAAGTTTTAGAGGACAAGGGTGAATGGGTGAAAGTTAAAAAAGGTGAAGATGAAGGGTATGTTAAAGCATCTTATATTTCTGATCAAGCCCCAGTTATAGAAGAACAAGTTGCTCAAGATAAGCAAAATTTAAATGATGCAGCTGTTGATACTAACGTAAGCAATAACGATACAGATAATAATGATGTAAATAATAATACAAATAATTCTTCAAGCACTAGCATGAATACTAACTCAAATAGCAACGCAAATAATTCTTTAAACACTGATAAAAATGCTAACTCAAACAGTAGTACAGATAGTGAATTAAATACAATAAAAAAACCTAGTTCAAATGAAAACAATGTACAAGCTGACAAGATAACTCAAGAAAAAAATGATTCTTACAATCCACCAGCAAGTAATACATCAGCTGCTCAAGCTGTAGTTAATTTAGCTTATGCTAAGTTAGGGTCACCATATGTTTGGGGTGCAGAAGGTCCAAATAGCTTTGACTGTTCAGGTCTTACATCTTATGTATATAGAAATGCAGCAGGAGTATCATTACCAAGATCGTCAAGTGCTCAAGCTGGATACGGACAAACTGTAAGTAGATCTAATCTTAAACCAGGTGATTTAGTATTCTTCTCAACTAATGGGACTGGAAATGTAAGTCATGTTGGAATATATGTAGGTGGAGGAACAATGATTCACTCGCCTAAGCCAGGTAAAAGTGTTGAAACAGCGAATATAAACTCATCTTACTATTCATCAACATTTGTTACAGCAAAAAGAGTTTTATAAATAGATTTTGATAAAAAATATTACTGGAATTAATAATTCCAGTAATATTTTTTTACTTAGATTTTAAGCATTAGTAGGAGGTGTGAAAACTCTAGTTGATAGCTCTTCATCTAGCATATATAAAGCAGCTGTATTTCCTTCACATCTTCTAACTTTTTTAAGAAGAGAATTAAAGGTATTTTCTTCTTCAACTTGTTCATCTATAAACCACTTAAGGAAACTTATAGTAGCATGTTCTCTTTCTTCGTTAGCAGTATCTGCAAGTTCATAGAATCTACTAGTTACAACTTGCTCATGGTTGTATCCTCTTTGGAAGGCATCTAATATATTCTCATAATCATTTTCTGGTTTAGCTATTTCTTCTAATTTAACCATACCGTTTTTTTGGAATATGTAATCATATAGCTTCATTGCGTGGAATAACTCTTCTTGAGCCTGAACTCTAAAGAAGTTAGCAAAACCACTTAGGTCAATAGATTCTGCATATGCTGCCATACCTAAGTAAGTATAAGAAGAGTAGAATTCAAAATTAACTTGTTCATTAAGTTGAGAAAATAATTTTTCGCTTATCATATAAAATCTCCTTTCTAATTTATATCTAATTAAAAGTTTAGCATAACGATTGATTTATATAAACAAAATTTTCCATATACTTAAATACATCTGTTGAAGTCTAACTAATAAATATCTTTATTAAGAAATCTAATACCAATTTATTTTAAGTAAAATAAACTAAAAATATAACATAGGAAAAATTAATTAAATTATACTTTAGGAACTGATCAGTTTAATTTATTTTTAAAGTAATCATCATTACAATTACTTTAAAAATAAATTAATACTTAAAACTAGGAAATAGTGTCATTATATTTGTTGAAACAATAATTATGGAACATATTGACATAAATATTAAAAGGTGCTAGAATTCAATCAGAAATAAAAATGCTTTTAAATTCAGTCCAGAGAGGCTGACAAGGAGGAAAAATAAAATGTTATTAAAAGGAAGAAATTTAGTCCAACCAGAAGACTTTTCAATACAAGAAATAGACGAGATACTATCTTTATCTCAAAATATAATAAACAATCCAGCAAAATATTCCCGTGTATGTGAGGGAAAATTACTCGCAACTTTATTTTATGAACCATCAACAAGAACAAGATTAAGCTTTGAATCTGCCATGCACAGACTGGGCGGAAGTGTAGTAGGTTTTTCAGAGCCAAATTCATCATCTGTATCAAAAGGAGAATCTCTAGGAGATACAATAAGGACAGTATCATGTTATGCAGATGTGATAGCTATGAGACATCCAATAGCAGGTTCAGCTAATGAGGCAGTAAAGTATGCGGAAGTACCATTTATAAATGCTGGAGATGGGGGAAATCAACATCCAACTCAAACACTTACAGATCTATTAACAATAAAATCTCTTAAAGGAAGTTTAGAAAATCACACTATAGGATTATGTGGAGACTTAAAAAATGGAAGAACAGTACACTCTTTAGTAAAAGCAATGGCTAGATACAAGGGAACTAAGTTTGTATTCATTTCTCCAGATGAATTAAAGATGCCACAATATATAAAAGAAGAAATACAAAATCAAGGTCATGCTTACTATGAAACTAATAACTTAGATGAAGTTATTGGAGGATTAGATATACTTTATATGACAAGAGTTCAAAGGGAAAGATTTGAAAATCAAGAAGAGTATGAAAAGCTAAAAGACTACTATATACTAAATAAAGCTAAAATGGTGAATGCATCAAAGGATATGCTAGTAATGCATCCATTACCAAGAGTAAATGAAATAAATATTAATGTAGATGATGATGAAAGAGCTGTATATTTTAAACAAGCAAAGTACGGAATGTTTGTAAGAATGGCTCTAATAATGAAATTACTAGGGATAAAAAATAATGTAGATGTATTAGAAAGAGAATTAGAGTTAGTACAAAATCTTTAATTAGCATATGACAAATGAGGGGAGAATCACATGTATAAAGTTATTGAAAATAGATATGTAGGCGAAGGAATGTACCTTATGAAGGTAGAAGGCAAATTTGAAGGTAAAATGGGGCAGTTTTATATGTTAAGGGCATGGGATAAATACCCATTACTTTCAAGACCTATAAGCATTCATGATATAGATGAAGAAGGAATAACATTCTTATACAAAGTTGTAGGGGAAGGAACGGAAATATTAAGCAAATTAGAAGTAAATGATACTATAAAGCTAGAAGGGCCATACGGAAAAGGATATGAAAAAGTAGAAGGTAGAATAGCTTTAGTAGGTGGAGGGATTGGAGTAGCACCATTATACTTAGTAGCTAAGAACCTAGATAACTGCGATGCATATTTAGGATTTAGAAATGAAGCTATACTAAAAGAGAAGTATGAAGAAGTTTGTAATGATGTTTATATAGCAACAGGAAATACATTTGTAACAGATATACTAGATGTAAATAAATACGATTACATATTAACTTGTGGTCCAACACCGATGATGGAAAAACTAGTTAAAATGACAGAAGGTACGAGTACTAAAATAATGGTATCATTAGAAAATCATATGGCTTGTGGGGTTGGTGCATGTTTAGTATGTACTTGTAAAACTCAATTTGGAAATAAAAAAACATGTAAAGATGGGCCAGTATTCTGGGGAGAGGACGTGATATTTAATGGCTAATCTAAGAGTGAAATTCGGTAAAATTGATTTTAAAAATCCTGTTGTAATGGCATCTGGAACATTTGGGTTCGGAAAAGAGTATAACGAAATTTATGATATACAAAAGCTTGGAGGAGTAAGTAGTAAAGGACTTACTTTAGAAAAGAGAGATGGCAACACTGGTATGAGAGTATGGGAAACACCATCTGGAATGATGAATAGCGTTGGATTAGAAAATCCAGGAGTTCAAGGATTTATAGATAATGAATTACAGTTCTTTAAAGAATTAGATTTAGTAAGAATAGCTAATGTTGGTGGTGGAACATTAGAAGATTATATAAAAGGTGTTGAATTATTAAATAATCAACCAATAGATATGATAGAGCTAAATATATCTTGTCCAAATGTTAAAGCTGGAGGAATGGCTTTTGGAATAAAAAACGAAGTGGCAAGAGAAGTTGTAAGAGAAGTAAGAAGTATAACTGACTTACCTTTAGTAATAAAATTATCACCAAATGCAGAAGACGTAGTAGGAATGGCAAAGGTATGTGAAGAAGAAGGTGCTGATGGAGTATCTTTAGTAAATACATTCAAAGCATTAGCAATAGATATACACAAAAGAAAGCCCGTATTTGACAATGTATATGCAGGATTATCAGGACCAGCAATAAAGCCAATAGCACTAAGAATGGTTCATGAGGTAAGCAAAAATGTCGATATTCCGGTAATGGGAATGGGAGGAATAACAAGCGCTAAAGATGCCATAGAATTTATAATGGCAGGCTCTACATGTATACAAGTTGGAACAGCAAACTTTATAAATCCTAAAATAGGGCTTGAGATAATAGATGGAATAGAAAAGTTTATGGAAGCTGAAGGAATAAAGACTTTAGATGAAATAAGAGGAATATTATAAAGGTACAATTAAATTAAAAGGGAATTATTAAATAAACATAAATTTTGGAGGGCATAAATATGAGTAAAGTAGATGTAATAGAAATATTAAAGAAAAGTGAAGCATTATTAGAAGGACATTTTTTATTATCATCAGGAAAGCATAGCAATAGATACGTTCAGTGTGCAAAAGTATTAAGATATCCACAATATGCTGAAGCGGTATTAAGTACAGTTGTTGAGCAAATAAAAGATTTAAATATAGATTTAGTAGTTGGGCCTGCTATGGGGGGAGTAATAGTTTCTTATGAATTAGGAAGACAATTAAATAAAGAAACAGTATTCACTGAAAGAAAAGACGGAGTAATGGAATTAAGAAGAGGATTTGAAGTTAAGCCAGGTGCTAAAATAATAATAGCTGAAGATGTTGTAACAACTGGTAAGTCTACAATTGAAACTAAAGAAGCTTTAGAAAAGTTAGGTGGGGAAGTTATAGGTGTTGCTTGTATAGCAAACAGAACTAGTCATGATATAGGAATGCCAATATATAGCGCTATAAAATTAGATATACAAGTTCATGATGTAGATGAGTGCCCCTTATGCAAAGAAGGAAATATAGAGTTAGTTAAGCCAGGAAGTAGAGAATTTAAAGAAATAGGAATGTAATATAAACAAAAAGACTAGAGATTAATCTCTAGTCTTTTTATAAAATATTGATATAAGAGTTATCTCAACCAACAAAATTATAAACATAATATAAGATTTATTATCTTCGAATAAATGATATTGCCAATTACTTCTTAAAAATTCATCTATAAAATATAACAAAAATATAGGTGCGAAAAATGAAATGATTATAGAAAATATAACTATGCCTATAACTATGAATATTTTATTTGAATTTTGAATCTATCCACAATTTGACCACCCTTAATAAATTTTAATCAATAGTAGTATACTATGGAACACTTGTAGTAATTTGTCATTTAATGATGTATTTAAATTTTTTTTAGGTATAATATTATGTTTAAAACTACTAAATATACTATTTATTTATATTAGATACATACTCTTTCAACTCATCAATAAATACTTGAGTTACGTTAGACGTAGTTATATTTCTTGGTAAAATTAAAGAAAAACATCTATAGTAAGATTCACCTATATCTATTACTGATATTTCATTATTTTTAACAGCAGGGCTTGTAACAAGGTCAGATATAATAGTTATTCCTATACCATTTCTAACAGCTTCTTTTACTGCATAGTTACTACCAAAAGTAATTATATTTTTAGGAATGATTTTATTATTATTTA
Organism: Romboutsia sp. 1001285H_161024_C4; assembly: GCF_015550185.1. Classification (NCBI taxonomy): domain Bacteria; kingdom Bacillati; phylum Bacillota; class Clostridia; order Peptostreptococcales; family Peptostreptococcaceae; genus Romboutsia; species Romboutsia sp. 1001285H_161024_C4. Next base: position 36,561 of record NZ_JADNAJ010000008.1, read on the forward strand.
AAAACATATCCATAAACTCTCTAGTACCAGAACCCTCTTCACGAGCAATCCAGCTTTGATCTTTTAGCTTATCAAAAGAAAAATTACTAGAATTAAGTTCATATTCAAAAGGTGTAGCTAAAACCATTTTATCTTTTAGGAAATAATCTTGATTAAAATCAGGATATATAGAAGTACCCTCGATTAAGCCTATATCAAAATTAAGATCTTTTAGGTGATTGCATATAACAGTAGTATTTTCTATGAATACTTCAACTATTACATCAGGGTATTTCTTTGAAAAACTAGCTAAAAATTGAGGAAGAAGATATTCTCCTATAGTTAAACTAGCACCAATTTTTATATGTCCTTTAAACGAATTTGAAGTATCTCGAACATCCATATATGTAAGGTCTACCAAATTTAAAATTTCCTTAGCTCTTTTATACAATATATATCCACTTTCAGTTATAAAAATATGTTTTTGTTTTATAGATCTATTTATAAGAACTACACCAAAGTAACTTTCTAAATTTTTTATATGAGTGCTTACACTAGGTTGGGATAAATTTAGGTATTCACCAGCTTTAGTAAAGTTTTTTAATTCTACGACTGAAATAAAAGTCTTTAATTCTTCTAGCAATTTAAATCCTCCAATTCTAAGAAATGTATAGTTTAACTTCATTTGTCTTAATAATTATTATATCACAAATAACTATTAATAAAATTAATGATTATTATTTTTATTATTTATTTTACTTATGCATATTTAGATTGTATACTAAAAACATAAACAACAGAGAAGAGAAAGTGGGTATGATAAATATGGAAACTTCTAATGGATTAATAAAACAAAATAAAAAATTACAATATATAAAAGATATACTACCAGGACTAATAGTATCGGTTTTAATAGGTATAGTAAGTATGATAATTGCTACGATAGTTCCAAAGATTGGAGCAGCAACTATATCTATTTTCTTGGGGATGTTAGTAGGAAATTTATTCTTAAATCAACAAGTATTTCAAAAAGGATATAAGTTCTCAGAAACTGATTTACTATCGTATTCTATAGTATTATTAGGAGCAACTCTAAGTATATCAACTCTAATGGAATTAGGATTTAATGGTATATTATTTATAGTAATTCAAATGGCTATAACTATAATAGGTGCCTTATATATAGGGAAAAAATTAGGGTTTGGAGAAAATTTTAGATATCTAATGGCAGCAGGTAACGCGGTATGCGGATCATCTGCTATAGCAGCTACAGCTCCAGTCATTGAAGCTGATGATAAGGATAAAGGTATAGCTATAACGATAGTAAATGTAATAGGAATATTTTTAATGTTTTTACTGCCATTAATAGCAGATTGGTTATATAATCTTGAACTTGTAAAAACATCAGCTATAATAGGTGGTACATTACAATCAGTAGGGCAAGTTGTTGCAAGTGGTGCTATGGTAAGTGAGCATGTAAAAGATTTAGCTACTATATTTAAAATAGTAAGAGTTATACTTTTAGTAGTTGTAGTATTTACTTTCGGTCATTTAAAAAATAAATCAAATACTGAAATAGTAGAAGAAGAGATACAGGATACTAAAAAAGGTAAAATAAAAGTTCCTTGGTATGTATTAGGATTCTTTATAACATGCGCTTTATTTTCTACAAGTATTATATCTCCAGAGGTATCTCATATTTGTAAACTGTTAAGCAATAAATTAGAGATAATAGCATTAGCAGCTATTGGGTTAAGAGTAAATATAAAAGATTTAGTAAAACAAGGTAAGGCAGTATCTTTATATGGATTATTTGTAGGTATTTTACAAGTAATTACTGCAGTTACTTTAATAGGAATATTATTATAAAAGGGTGTTCATATGAACACTCTTTTATAATGTGAACATCAATTGTTTATTAAGTAAAGTAAGTTTAATCACTCAAATAATACTATAAGTTATGAGATTTATTTTCAGTAGTATCTTCCAATAAGTTGAGTTTTTTAGCTAGAAGCTTAGTTGTACTACCTTGAACTATTAAAGTAACTAGGATAGCCATAAATGTGATAGAAGAGATTATCTCGTAACCAGGGATTTTCATAGTAGAAATTATGCCGCAAAGTGCAGCAGGTATAACTCCGGTTTCTCTCACCCACATCATAAATAACAATTCTTTTTTTGTCCACATTGCTTTTCTGTCTGGGAGAGCACATATTAGAACACAGATTGGTCTTATTATAAAAATAAATGCTAAAACAACTAATAATGATGGTAGGAAATATTTTGATAATACAACTAATTCAACTTGACTGCCTAAAATAATGAATATAGCCATACGACATAAAGTTCCGAGGGTTTCAGCAACATAAAAATCGGCATCGTATGATTTTTGAGAAAGCCAAATTTTGAAATTTTTTTTATTACCTGTAATTATTCCAACTATAAAGCAAGCCATATATCCACTTCCACCAAATTTAGTTGCAATTTCATAAGCTATAATAACTGAAAGGATAGATATTATTGGAGCAAAGTCCTTAAAAACACCATAAGGTTTATCATTGACTAGTTTTAAAAGTACAATACCAGTAATACAACCGACTAAAGAACCTACAATAATCATTATGGATAAATCCCATATATTTTGTGTCAAAGAAAATTTACCAGAAAGTAAAATGGTAACAATTGCAGAAGTCAAAATAGCCCCAGTAGCATCATTAAATGCAGATTCGCTTATAACTGTTTGTGCCACCCTATCTTTAACTTTGATTTTATTAAAAATAGGTACTAATGTCGCAGGATCGGTAGAAGAAATTATTGAACCTATAAGTAGAGCTGTAATAAAAGGAATTTCGAAGTTAAATTTTACAAATTGACTTACTAAAACAGATGAAACAATAACACCTAATGTAGAAAGTAAAAACACAGTTATTTTTACATTTTTTAATATTTTTAAATTAATCTCTTTTCCACCTAAATAAAGTATAAAGGCAGAACCAAAAGTAAGGATAAGTTGTTTTTCTAGTTCAAAATAACTAAGATCTATCATTTCAAGAAAATAGGGTCCTAGCAAAATACCTGCTAGTAAAAATAAAACAACATCAGGTATTTTTAGTGATTCACTTAATTTACTGCAAATAATGCCGGTCATAGCAACAATTGCAAAGGTTATAAGTAAATCATTACTTGCTATAATTTGAATAGAATCTTCCATTTAAAACACCTCATCTTTTAAAATATTAATACTATAAAAATAATATTATTTTTTATAGTATTAATATTTTTGAAAAATGGAACTGTCTAATATTATTAAAATATTATCAAATAGTTTACTTTAAATATATACTGCACTAAAGATTGTCCATATAAAAAAGGAATGTAGTTTACACTACATTCCTAAAATTCTTTTTATTTCATCGCATAACATGTCTACATGCTCTGGATTATTTACTAAATCTACCTTATCTATATTTACATATAGCACAGGTGATTGATCATATTCAGCTATCCATTTTTCATATCTGTTGTGAAGGTTCTTCCAATATTCTATATCAACGGCTTTTTCCATTTCACGACCCCTAAGCCCTATTCTATGAACTATAGTATCTATAGAACCATCTAAGTATATCATTAAGTCAGGTCTTCTAAGGTGAGGAACCATGTCATTAAATAAATCCCTATAAGTTATATAATCTCTTTTAGTCATTTTCCCATTATCATATAAATTTCTAGCGAATATTTCTACATCTTCATATATACTTCTGTCTTGTATATTGTTTAACCCATTACAGTCTATTTCCTTTTGTTGTTTAAATCTTTGGGCTAAGAAATATAACTGAAGGTGGAATCCCCATTTTTTTTGATCTTTATAGAAATCCTCTAAGTATGGATTTCCATCAACCTTTTCAAAATGAGTTTCAAAATTTAATTTTTCACCAATTATCTTTGTTAAAGTTGATTTTCCTGCACCAACATTTCCTGCCACTGTTATGAATAAGTCCCTATTTAGAGGCTTATTACATTGATTTACTAAATTAAACATGCTGTTTCTCCTTCTAATGCCTTTATTGCATTTTCTACTTTATCTATTATAAATTGTCTATCTTCTTCTTTATTTAAGAAATCTAGGTTTGAATTATCTATTTCAATTATCAATGGCTCTTTACCTACAAAGTTATGCTTTATAGATAAAGGGTTAAAATAATATTTATATTCTGTGCTTAGCTCATGTATATAATTTCTATCCATTTGTCTTTCAAAGCTTCTATCTCTCATAGCTATCCTTTTCATTAAGACATCTGTATTAGAGTTTAAGTAGATAACTATATCTGGTTGAGGCAAATCATTTACAAATATATTGTACATTTGCTTATATCTATGGAATTGATTATTATCAAGTGTTATACCAGCAAATATAAGATTTTTTATTATATGGTAATCACTAACAACTCCATGAGACTTATTTAATTGATTTTTTTCTATATCTTCTAATTGTTTTACCCTATTAAATAGAAAAAATGCTTCTGTTTGTAAAGCATATTCTTTAATATCAGTATAAAATTTTGATAAAAAAGGATTCTCTTCTACAATTTCTCTAAGAAGAGTATAACCGAAATGTTCATTAAGTATAGTTGCTAAAGTAGTTTTCCCAACACCGATAGGCCCCTCTATAGCAATAAATATTCCTCTATTTTTCATATGAAATCACCTTCTAAAAATAATATCTTTTGTATTTTATCAGAAAAAAATTTTAAATTCTACTCTAGAATTTTTAGGAAAAATTTGATAGATAGAATATAAGAAGATTTAATTTATATAAAATATGGGTAAATTAGTATTATTAAGAATAATCATAAAAAAGGAGTATATATAAATGAAGGTTTATGAAGAAAATAATACAGTAATATTAGAAGGTGTAGCAGATTTTAATCCTAAGCATATATTTGAATGTGGGCAATGCTTTAGATGGCATAAAGAAGCAGATAACTCATATACTGGAGTTGCAAAAGGTAGAGTGATAAATGTATCTCAAAAAGACAATAAAATATACTTAGATAATACAAATTTAAAGGATTTTGAAGAGATTTGGTATAATTACTTTGATTTGGGAACAAATTACACAGATATAAAAAATACTTTAAAAAACATGGATGAACATTTAAATAAGGCATCTGAGTTTGGTTATGGTATAAGGATATTAAAACAAGATGGATGGGAAATGTTGATTTCATTTATAATATCTTCTAATAATAGGATCCCAATGATACAAAAAGCAATAGAAAATCTATCAAGAAATTATGGAACTTATATTGGAAATTATAGAGGTAAGGATTATTATGCTTTTCCAACACCAGAAGAATTAAACAAAGCTTCGCAAGAAGAAATAAGAGCATGTCAGACTGGGTTTAGAGATAAATACATAAAAAGTACAACTGAGAGTGTAATAAAAGATAATGAAAATATATCTGGATATACAAGTTTAAGCACTGATGATTGCATAAAAGAATTAAAAAAATTCAATGGAGTAGGACCAAAGGTAGCTGACTGTATAGCTTTATTTGGAATGCAAAAGTATGATACTTTCCCTGTTGATGTATGGGTAAAAAGAGTTATGCAAGAATTTTATGTAAGTGAAGATATGAGTTTACCTAAAATGAGAACTTATGCTATTGATAAGTTTGGTAATTTAGCCGGGTTTGCACAACAATATTTATTCTATTATGCAAGGGAGCTTGGTATAGGCAGATAAAGATGAGGTAGAAATTATGAGTATTGGAGTTTTTTTGTTTTTAAGCTACTTAACCATATCATATATTGTTGGGGCGATTATTTCTATGTCAATAATACTTGAGAATAGAGATCCTGCTAGAACTGTTACATGGTTACTCATTTTTATATTACTTCCAGGAATAGGTTTAGTTATATATGCTATATTAGGGAGAAATATGAGGAAGAGGAAATTATTTAAAACACAAAAGCTAGCAAGTAGTATAAGAGAAGGAAAGATATTTGAAAATCTAGAGCGAATAGAGGAAATTGCAAATATAGAACAAAGTACAATTAATACAAATCAATTATTAAATGAAAATATAGAAGACTATAGCAAAAAAAGGGTAATAAGTTTACTACTTAATACAGGAAAACTTCCATTTACGACGAATAATAAAGTAAGTGTATATATTGATGGAAATGAAAAATTTAAAAATCTTCTAGAAGACATAAAAAATGCAAAAAATCATATACATTTAGAGTACTTCATTATAAAAGATAGTGAAATAGGAAGAGAATTAAAAGATTTATTAATCAAAAAATCCAATGAGGGTGTAAAGATAAGAATATTATATGACGATGTAGGATGTTGGAGGTTTTGGTTTTACAGAAAGTTTTTTAATGAAATGAAGGAAAATGGAATAGAAATAGTAGCATTCTTACCAGCTAAATTTCCATTGACAGGTGGAAAGCTAAATTATAGAAATCATAGAAAGATAGCTATAATAGATGGGAAAATTGGATACACTGGTGGAATAAATATAGGGGATGAATATATGGGTAAGAACAAAAAGTTTGGATACTGGAGAGATACCCATATAAAAATAGAAGGAACCTCAGTGTATATGTTACAAATGATATTCTTAACAGATTGGTACTATACAACAAAAGAGATAATAACAGAAGATAAATATTTCCCAAGTCCTCAAAGATGTGGTAATAGTATGGTTCAAATAATAGCTAGTGGACCTGATAGTGATTGGGAATCTATACGATATGCTTATTTCTCAGCTATTTGCCAAGCTAAAAAAAGTATTTATATAGAAACTCCTTATTTTATACCAGATGAAAGTATACTTATAGCACTTAAAAGTGCAGCTCTAAGTGGAGTTGATGTAAGGATAGTATTCCCGAAGATAGCTGATCATAAGATGGTCAACAATGCTTCTTACTCATACTTTGATGATATATTAAAGTCAGGAGGTAAAGTCTACTTATATACAAAGGGATTTATACATTCTAAGATAATGACAATAGATGATAAAATAGCATCTACAGGGTCTGCAAATATGGATTTAAGAAGTTTTATGCTTAATTTTGAAATAAATGCATTTATATATGACAAAAAAATTGTAGAAAGAATGAATAAAGATTTTTTTGAGGATTTAAATAATAGTGAAGAGTTAACATTAGAGGAATTTTCTAAGCGAAAATTAGGTAAAAAGGTTAGAGAATCAATAGCTAGGTTGTTCTCGCCTATATTATAAAATTTAACAAAAACTATTGAAAAATATGGGAAGTTAATATATTATAATAATTGTTAGCACTCTAACCTAAAGAGTGATAACAATTATTTTGTTTATAATATATTTCAAATATTAGAATTTTTACATATTTACAATTCATTTAGGAGGGAAAAATATGAAAATAAGACCATTAGCTGACAGAGTAGTTATTAAGATGTTAGAAGCAGAAGAAAAAACTGCAAGTGGTATAGTTTTACCAGGAGCTGCTAAAGAAAAGCCACAAATGGCTGAAGTTTTAGAAGTAGGACCAGGTGGAATAGTTGACGGAAAAGAAATAGTTATGGAATTAAAAGTTGGAGATAAAGTTTTATTCCAAAAATATGCAGGAACAGAAGTTAAAATAGATGGGCAAGAGTACACAATATTAAGACAAAGTGAAATACTAGCAGTAGTTGAATAATAATAGGAGGGGATAGAAATGGCTAAAGAAATAAAATTCGCACAAGATTCAAGAAAAGCTTTAGAAAATGGTGTTAACAAATTAGCAGATACAGTTAAGGTTACATTAGGACCTAAAGGAAGAAATGTTATATTAGATAAGAAATTTGGTGCACCTCTTATAACTAATGATGGTGTTACAATAGCTAAGGAAATAGAGTTAGAAGATAGATTTGAAAATATGGGAGCTCAATTAGTTAAAGAAGTTGCCACTAAGACTAATGATGTAGCTGGAGATGGTACTACAACTGCAACAGTACTTGCTCAAGCTATAATAAGAGAAGGGCTAAAAAACGTAACTGCTGGAGCTAACCCAGTATTATTAAGAAAAGGTATACAAAAAGCTGTTGAAGTAGCAGTTGAAGAATTAAAGAAACAATCAAGAACTATAGAAACTAAAGAATCTATATCTCAAGTTGCTTCTATATCTGCTGGAGACGAAGAAGTTGGTAAGTTAATAGCAGAAGCTATGGAAATAGTAGGAAAAGATGGAGTTATAACAGTTGAAGAATCTAAAACTATGCATACAGAATTAGATGCTGTTGAAGGTATGCAATTTGATAGAGGATTTGTATCTGCTTACATGGTAACAGATGTAGATAAGATGGAAGCTGTATTAAATGATCCATATATATTAATAACAGATAGAAAAATATCTAATATACAAGACATATTACCAGTTCTTGAGCAAATAGTTCAACAAGGTAAGAAGTTATTAATAATAGCTGAAGATGTAGATGGAGAAGCATTATCTACATTAGTAGTTAATAAATTAAGAGGAACATTTGAAGTTGTTGCTGTTAAAGCTCCAGGATTTGGAGATAGAAGAAAAGCAATGCTTGAAGATATAGCTATACTTACAGGAGGAACTGTTATATCTGACGAATTAGGATATGACTTAAAAGAAGCTGACTTAACTATGTTAGGTAGAGCTGGTTCTGTAAAAGTTACTAAAGAAAGTACTACAATAGTAGATGGATTTGGTGATAAGGTAGCTATAGAAAACAGAGTTAATCAAATAAAACATCAAGTAGAAGAAACTACTTCTGAATTTGATACAGAAAAGTTAATGGAAAGATTAGCTAAACTTGCTGGTGGAGTAGCTGTAATAAAGGTTGGAGCTGCTACAGAAGTTGAAATGAAAGAAAGAAAATTAAGAATAGAAGATGCACTTAACGCTACAAGAGCGGCTGTAGAAGAAGGTATAGTTGCTGGTGGTGGTACTGCATTGGTAAGTGTTATACCAGTTGTAGATAAATTAATAGAGACACTAGAAGGTGAAGTACAATTAGGTGCTAAAATAATAAGAAAATCATTAGAAGAGCCATTAAGACAAATAGCTATAAATGCAGGTCTTGAAGGTGCTGTAATAATACAAAAAGTAATAAATGAAGATGCTGAAGTCGGATTTGATGCTTTAAATGAAAGATATGTAAATATGATAGAAACTGGTATAGTTGACCCAACTAAAGTTACTAGAAGTGCATTACAAAATGCTTCTTCTATAGCTGGAGTATTTTTAACTACTGAGGCTGCTGTTGCAGACCTTCCAGAAAATGATGCTCCAATGCCAGGAATGGGTGGAGCAATGCCGGGAATGATGTAAATATAATTTACAAAAATATGAAAAGCTACCTCAATATTGAGGTAGCTTTTTGCTAATTAAATTTTTATTGCAAATGAACTATATGTGTAAAGTGTATGTATGCTAGATTTTTAGATTTATATATTTATCCTTTAAATTATCTTTATATAGATTTCTTAAATTATTTATAGTATCAGTATCTAGATTTGTTTTATTTATTAATGTAGCTTGATTAATATTAAAATAAGTAATAAAGTAATGATTAGACTCAAATACTTTATAAATCTGGTTATATTTAATCTTTATTTCACCTTCAAATACTGAATTATTAACTATTATAAAATCATTATAAAAATCTAATGTTTCTTGAGTATTAAATATCCCAGTAGCATCAGTTTTAATCCTTTTATTAATTCTTGATTCAATACGAATAAGTATCAGAGATACAAATATAAATGATAATAATATAAATATAATAAAGAAACTTTTTAAAGAGAAAGAGCCTTCACTATATATACAAAACATAGATATAGAAAAAAGCAATAAAATCATCTTGAAAATAGCAAATTTATCTTTGAAAAATGTTGATATGTACAGAAAATGCCTATAATCTTCTTTACTCAGGTTTGATTCTATTGTAAATAATTTAGATGTATTCATAAAAAACCTCATTTCTTTAGCTATATACAAGTACATTATATAATCAAATTCAATAGATTACAAATGAGTAAATAGTAAAGAGATTAATAATCAAATTAGCTTGAAATAGAAATGAGCACATATAAAAATGATAAATTAAATAATTTAAAATGAAGTAGGTTATGAATACAATCTTCATCATACATAAAATTAGGATTATGTATTACACAACAGTCTTTATTTAAGTCAGATTGATAACCGAGAAAGAAGAAAGTACTTTGATAATGGAAATAAATTTTGATTCTATAAATAAAATAATTGAATCCATTTAACATGGAAAGCTAAATATAATGGTTCTTATTTTTGGATGAAAAATAACAGCAAATGAACGAATTATAATTATGGAAAAATAATATATATACGGATATAATTTAAAGTATAAATTATAAAGTGAAAGGGGTAGTTTATGGACTTAAGGGAGTTATTAAGTGAGTTTAAAAATGATAATATAGACATAGAAGAAGCGTTAGATAAGTTAAAAAAGCTACCCTATGAAGATTTAGGGTATGCCAATATAGATCATCACAGGCAAATAAGAAATGGATACCCAGAAGTAATTTACTGTGAAGGTAAAAATGATGAGCAAATAATAGGTATTATAGAAAAGATGTATGAAAAAGGATCTAACATATTAGGTACTAGATGTAGATTAGAAACATATGAGAAAATCAAATCTATATATGATAATTGTGAATATGATAAAACATGCAAGATCCTAAAGATAAACAATCATCCTATAGAAAATAAGGGAAAAGGAAAAATATTAGTTGTTACAGGTGGAACTTCTGATATACCAGTAGCAGATGAAGTATATCATACTGCTAAGTTCTTAGGTAATGATGTTGGGAGAATATATGATGTAGGTGTGGCAGGAATACATAGACTGTTATATAGGACAGAAGAGTTACAGAGTGCAAGGGTAATAGTAGTAGTTGCTGGTATGGAAGGTGCTTTACCTAGTGTAGTAGGAGGACTTGTAGATGTACCAGTTATAGCAGTTCCAACTTCAGTTGGGTATGGTGCAAACTTTAATGGCTTATCAGCTCTTTTAACTATGTTAAATAGTTGTGCATCGGGAATATCAGTAGTAAATATAGACAATGGATTTGGTGCAGGATACTTGGCATCTATGATAAATAAATTAGATTAGAAACGGCAATTAACGTTAAGGAGTTGTATTATGGGAGAAAGAATACTTTATTTAGACTTGGTTAATGGTATTTCAGGAGATATGACCATATCAAGTTTGTTAGATTTAGGGGTGCCTAAAGAAATATTCTTAGAAGAAATTAATAAACTAAATATAAAAGAAGAATTTGAAATTAAGATTACACCTAAAAATGAAAGTGGAATACTTGGAACGAATGTAGATGTTATAACTAAAGAAAATAATCCACATAGGCATTTAGTAGATATATTTGAAATTATAGATTCTAGTTACTTAAGTGATAAGGTAAAAGAAATGGCTAAGAAAGTATTTCTTGTAATAGGTGAAGCTGAGGCTAAAGTACATGGAACGACTATAGATAAAATACACTTTCATGAAGTGGGAGCAATAGATTCTATAGTTGATATAGTAGGTTCATGTATTTTAATAGATCTACTTTGTATAGATAAGATATATGCAAGTACTGTTCTTCTTGGGTCAGGATTTGTAAAATGCGACCATGGTGTTATGCCAGTACCAGCACCAGCAACATTAGAAATATTAAAAGGTGTACCAGTTAAGTTAAATAATGTGAAGGGTGAATGCACAACTCCAACAGGAGCAGGTATAATAAAGGCATTATGTAATGATTTTGTAGATGATATAGAGTTTGAAGTGAATAAAGTAGGGTATGGAATAGGATATAAGAAGTTTGAAGTACCAAATATGCTAAGAAGTATTTTAGGTATAAAAAAAAACAGGAAATAGTATATGAAATAACTACTAATATTGACGACATGTCATCAGAGGTATATTCGCACTTATACAATAAAATATTACAAGAAGGAGCTCTAGATATATATACTGAGAGTATATATATGAAGAAGAATAGACCAGCAGTAAAATTATCGGTTATATGTAAAGAAGATGATTTAGAAAAAATAACCGAACATTTACTAAAAGAAACATCTACTTTTGGAGTGAGATATTCTAAGTATAATAGAGTGACATTAAAAAGGGAATTTCGAAAAATCGAAACTATTTATGGTAAAGTATCTGTAAAGCTTGGGTACTACAAAGGAAATTTAATAAAAGTAACACCTGAGTATGAAGATTGCATAAAAATAGCAGATAATTACGGGATATCGTTTACAAAAATTCTTCTAGAAATAAACAATATTATATATAAAGAATTTAATATAAAGATATTGACATAAATAATAAATTTTGATAAATTAGGATTTAACCTAAAGAAATTATTTATAAATGAATACATACCATCACTCGTATATACTCAGAAATATGGTCTGAGAGTTTCTACCGAGATACCGTAAATATCTTGACTATGAGTGAAATTATTATCACAGAATATCATATAAAGTAAACTTGTAGGCTGATTAAAATCCTTACAGGTTGGCTAGAACAGATATTTTGGAAACCTGTATAGTAATTTCACTTTTATGAGAAGTAAGATGAAGTTATTATGCAGGTTTTTTTGTATACATTTATAACACGAATAAATGATTAAAAAAATGGAAATAAAATTCGTATAAATAAAAAATAAAGGGAGGAGAACTACCATGGCAACTATACTAAAAGAAGGCTTAACTTTTGATGATGTTTTATTAGTTCCTCAAAAATCTGAGGTATTACCTAAAGATGTTAAATTAGAGACTTATTTAACTAAAGAAATAAAATTAAATATTCCTCTAATGAGTGCAGGAATGGATACTGTTACTGAATCTAAAATGGCTATATCTATGGCTAGACAAGGTGGAATAGGAATAATACACAAAAATATGTCAATAGAAGAACAAGCATTAGAGGTTGATAAAGTAAAGAGAAGTGAAAGTGGTGTAATAGTAGATCCTTTCTACTTATCAAAAGACCATTGTATACAAGATGCAGATGATATAATGGCTAGATATAAAATTTCTGGGGTACCTATAGTAGATGAAAATAATAAGCTAATAGGAATAATAACTAACAGAGATATAAAATTTGAAGATGATATGACTAAGAGTATAGAGGAAGCTATGACTAAAGAAAACTTAGTAACGGCTAAGGAAGGAATCGATTTAGTTGAAGCTCAACAAATACTTAAAAAGCATAAAATAGAAAAGCTACCTATAGTAGACGAAGAAGGTCGTTTAAAAGGATTAATAACTATAAAAGATATAGAAAAGAAAATACAATACCCAAATTCTGCTAAGGATGCTCATGGAAGACTTTTATGTGGTGCAGCTGTCGGAATAAGCGCAGACTTATTAGATAGAGTAGATGCATTAGTTAAGGCTAATGTAGATGTTATAGTATTAGATAGTGCACATGGACATTCAAAGGGAGTTATGGATGCAGTTAAAAAAGTAAAAAATGCTCATCCACAGCTTCAAGTTATAGCAGGAAATGTAGCAACACCAGAAGCAACAGAAGATTTAATAAAAGCTGGAGCAGACTGTGTAAAGGTTGGTATAGGACCAGGGTCAATATGTACTACAAGAGTAGTAGCAGGTATAGGGGTACCACAATTAACAGCTGTAATAGATTGTGCAGAAGTTGGTAAAAAATATGGAGTGCCTGTAATAGCAGATGGAGGAATTAAATTCTCAGGAGATATAGTTAAAGCATTAGCAGGTGGAGCAGCAGTATGTATGATGGGATCAATGTTTGCTGGAACTGAAGAAAGTCCAGGAGAAACAGTTCTTTATAGAGGTAGATCATACAAAACTTATAGAGGAATGGGCTCTATAGGGGCAATGGAAAGAGGATCAAAGGATAGATATTTCCAAAATGATGCTAAGAAATTAGTTCCAGAAGGTGTTGAAGGAATGGTTCCTTACAAAGGCAAAGCAGAAGATATAATATTCCAAATGATAGGTGGAATAAGAGCTGGTATGGGATACTGTGGAGCACCTACATTAAAAGATTTAGCAGATAATGCTCAATTTGTTAAGATAACAGCAGCATCTTTAAAAGAAAGTCATCCACATGATATAACAATAAGCAAAGAAGCACCAAACTATAGTATGCAAGGGGAGATATAATATGAAGCATGAATTAGTACTTGTTGTTGACTTCGGAGGTCAATACAATCAATTAATAGCAAGAAGAGTAAGAGAAAATAACGTATATTGTGAAATAATACCATATACGACTCCTATAGAGAAAATAAAAGAAAAAAATCCAAAGGGTATAATATTTACAGGAGGACCTAATAGTGCATATTTAGAAGATTCTCCTAAGATAGCTAAGGAAATATTTGAAATAGGTGTACCAATACTTGGAATATGCTATGGTATACAAGTAATGGCTCACATATTAGGTGGTAATGTAAGAAAAGGAAATACTAGTGAAAAAGAGTATGGAAAAACATCAATAACTTATGAAAAGTCAGCTATATTTGAAGGTATAACTACAAGTACAGTATGGATGAGTCATACAGACTTAATAGATGTTTTACCAGAAGGGTTCAAGTCAATAGCTTACACTGCTGATTGTCCAGTAGCAGCTATGGAAAATGCTGAACTGAACTTATATGGAGTGCAATTCCATCCAGAAGTTGAACATTGTTTAGAAGGAGATATGGTTCTTAAAAACTTCTTATACAATGTATGTAAGGTAAGTGGAGATTGGACAACAGATTCTTTCATATCAGATAAAATAAAAGAATTAAAGGAAACAATTGGAGATAAAAAAGTTTTATGTGCATTAAGTGGTGGAGTTGACTCATCAGTTGCTGCAGTACTTGTTCATAGAGCTATAGGAGATAACTTAACTTGTGTATTCGTTGACCATGGTTTACTTAGAAAAAATGAAGGTGACGATGTAGAAAGAATATTCAGAGATAAGTTTGACATGAACTTAATAAGAGTAAATTGTGAAGATAGATTCTTAGGAAAATTAAAAGGGATAACTGAACCAGAAGCTAAGAGAAAAATAATAGGTGAAGAATTCATAAGAGTATTCGAAGAAGAATCTTCAAAGTTAGGAAAAATGGACTTCTTAGTACAAGGTACTATATATCCAGACGTAGTAGAAAGTGGACATGGAGAAGCTGCTACTATAAAATCTCACCACAATGTAGGTGGAATACCTGAAGATATAGAGTTCCAAATAGTAGAACCATTAAGAGAATTATTCAAAGATGAAGTTAGAAAAATAGGTTTAGAACTTGGAATAGATGAAGCTTTAATATTCAGACATCCATTCCCAGGACCAGGTCTTGGTATAAGAGTTATAGGAGAAGTTACTAAAGAAAGATGTGATATCTTAAGAGAAGCTGATGCTATATATATGGATGAATTAAAAAAGGCTGGATTATACAAAGAAATATGGCAAGCATTCGCTACTTTACCAGATGTTAAAACTGTTGGAGTTATGGGAGATGAAAGAACTTATGCTTACTTAGTAGGTTTAAGAGCTGTTACATCTTCTGATGGGATGACTTCTGATTGGTACAAAATGCCATATGATGTTTTAGAGAAAATATCAAATAGAATAGTAAATGAAGTTGATGGAGCAAATAGAGTTGTTTATGATATAACTTCTAAACCTCCAGGAACTATAGAATGGGAATAAGATTATAATATAATTACTTCATATACACTTTACACTATAAAAATAAAAGGCTATAAGCCTTTTATTTTTATAAAACTATCGACAAAATATTACATTATAAAATAAAAAATAATATAAAATTGAAAAGATTCTGAAATATTAATTATAGGAGGCGTATAAATGAAAAATACGGTAAAAAATAACCAAGGAAAAGTTAATGTTTTAGAAAAAATATTTAAGCTTAGCGAAAATAATTCAAATGTTAAAACAGAAGTATTAGCAGGAATTACTACATTTATGACAATTGCATATATATTAGTTGTAAATCCTACAATACTAGGACAAGCGGGTATGGACAAGGGAGCTGTTTTTACAGCCACGGCAATAGCATCGGCAATAGGATGCTTAATAATGGGATTACTTGCTAATTACCCAATAATATTAGCGCCAAGTATGGGTATAAATGCATTCTTTACTTATACAGTAGTTTTAGGTATGGGATATAGTTGGCAATTTGCTTTATGTGCAATGTTTATAGAAGGTATCATATTTGTTTTATTAACAATAACTAATGTCAGAGAAAAAATAATAGAGTGTATGCCAGATGTTTTAAAACATGCTATAACAGCTGGAATAGGTTTATTTATAACATTTATCGGATTTGTTAATGCAGGAATAATCCAACAAGGTGGAGCCATTATATCTCTTGGAAATGTAAAGTCTCCAACAGTTATACTTGCTATAGTTGGCTTAATAATTGCTGCAACATTATTAATAAGAAAAGTAAATGGAGCATTCTTAATATCCATAATAATAACATCAATAATAGGTATGATATTTGCAATAGTTCCTATGCCCCAAGGAGTTATAGATGTACCACCATCTATACAACCAGTATTTATGAAAGTTTTTGAAGTAGGAAAATCAGATATTTTTAGCTTAGATATGTTAGTGATAGTATTAACTCTTTTATTTGTAAATATGTTTGACTCTATAGGATTTTTATTAGGTATAGCTGATAGAGCAAATTTAATAGATGAAAATGGAAATATGCCAGGGGTAAAAAAAGCATTATTAGCTGAATCAGTTTCAACTACTATATCTTCAGTGTTAGGGACATCTACACTTGCTACTACAGTAGAAAGTGGTGCTGGCATAGCCGTAGGTGGTAGAACTGGATTAACTGCAATTGTCACAGCAATACTATTTTTTATATCATTATTCTTTGCACCTTTATTTACATCAATACCAGCTCAAGCTACAGCTCCAGTACTTATACTAGTTGGGTTTATGATGGCAAGTTCTATAATTAGAATAAACTTTGATGATTTAACAGATGCAATACCAGCATTTATAACATTTATAGTAATGCCTTTATCGTATAGTGTTGCAGATGGGATAATGTTTGGGATAATATCTTATACAGTATTAAAATTATTATCAGGAAAAAAAGATGAAGCAAAAACATCCTTAATAATATTATCAATAGTATTTATATTAAAATTTGCACTACTATAAAATCAATAAATTAAGAATATAAATTAAATATACTAAGCAATATATAGACATATATGAAAAAATACACTAGGAGGAAAAATATGAAATTCAAAAAAATAACAGCATTAAGTACAGCTATAATAGTAGCATCATTAAGTTTAGTTGGATGTGGTTCAGATTCAGCTAAGGGTGAAAAAGAAACTATAAAAGTAGGTATGGTAGCAGATGTTGGAGGAATAAATGATGAATCATTCAACCAATCAGCATATGAAGGTCTTAAGCAAGCTGAAAAAGAATTAGGTATAAAAGTAAAAGTTATAGAATCTAAACAAGCATCAGAATACATACAAAACATAGAAAGTGTCATAGATGAAGGTGTAGACTTAGTTATAGGTGTAGGAAACACTATGAAGGATGATATTAAGAAGGAAGCTGAAAGTTATCCAGATCAACAATTTGCAATAATCGATGAAACTTATGATGATATCCCAAAAAATGTAACACCAATACTATTTAAAGAAAATGAAGCAACATTCTTAGCAGGTCTTGTAGCAGGTAAGATGACTAAAACTAATAATGTAGGATTTTTAGGTGGTATGGAAAACCAAATAATATCAAGATTTGAAAATGGATTTAAGTACGGAGTAAAAACTGCAAATCCAAATGCTAATATAAATGTACAATATGCAGGTACATTTGGAGATGCAGCTAAAGGTAAATCAATAGCAAATCAAATGTATGGAAACAATACAGATATAATATTATCAGCAGCAGGAGCTACTGGATTAGGTGCTATAGAAGCAGCTAAAGAGAAAGATAAGTACGCTATAGGAGTAGATAGAGATCAAAGTAATTTAGCACCAAAAAATGTATTAACATCAGCTTTAAAGAAAGTTAATGTAGGTGTATATGATACAGTTAAAGAATTAGTAGAAGGTAAGTTAAAAGGTGGAGAAGAAAAAGTATACGGACTTAAGCAAGGTGGAGTTGGTATAGTAGAGAAAAAAGATGGATTAATCCCACAAGATGTATTAAACTATGTTAATGAAATGAAAGAAAAAGTTAAAAATGGAGAAATAAAAGTACCTGCAACTAAAGCAGAATACGAAAAAACTCAAGGATAAATCAAAAGCTAGAGCAAAATTATGCTCTAGCTTTTTTTCTTTAAAGAAGAAAGTACATTACACATAGTATTTATATCATCTTCACTTAAATCATCGAAGTTTTCCAACCTATTTACTATATCTAGTATAACCATGTCTTTATATTCATCTTTACTAAATCTAGCACCAATAACTACATCCTTTAGGCTATCTTGAAGGAGAGAATGATGTTTTTTATGTTTTTTATGATGATGTCTTATATTTTCCTTTTTAATAAAATATGTAGATAGCGTAGAAGTAAGCGAACCTATAAATCCTATACCAAATATCATAAGAATCGATGCTATTATTCTACCACAAAAAGTTTTAGGGCATATATATCCATATCCTACTGTTGTAACAGTAACTATACTCCACCAAAGAGAATCTCCAATATCCCAATTTTCAAAATAACTAATAGAAATAGAGCTTAGGAGTATTATTATAACGGCTATAAAAAGAGTATAACTAAAGTTATTGGTTCTTATTAAACGATAAAAATTGCTATTACTTCTTTTTATTATAGCTAATATTCTTAGCACCATGACTAACTTCAGTAAAAGTATATATTTTCCAACATGAAAATTACATAAGTTTGAGAAAAATATATATATTGTATGAAAAGGTATTATTGATACTAAATCTAATATATTATTTTTTATAAAAAGTTTCTTATTATCACTAGTAATAAATCTAGCTATATAATCTATAACAAATATTACCCATATGAAAAATTCTATATTTGAAAGAATTAACGAGGTTTTGGGGCTAATACTTATAGTTAATTGAATAATTAAAATACTAGCAATTAACAACGAAAGAAGTACCATAGTAACGTTGTAGAAAACTCGCTTTTTTCTTGTAATAACTAACAAAATAAAAACCTCCAATTTATATAAGTGATTTGAAATCAAACTATGATACTAATAATTCTAAGATATAAAAAATATAATGTCAAAATAAAGCCAATATATAAGAGTTAAAAATCTGATAGAAATAAGCGAAATATAGAACGTTTTAGAGTATATACTAGTAAAATATAATAAAAATTAACTAAAAATACGAACTTTAGAAATGAAAAATATAAAAAGGTTCAAAAAAACTATTGAAAAAATATGGACTATATAATATACTTACTAATGTAAGGTTAAGATAAAAACGAATTATTTATATAAGATATTATTATAAATTCGAAAATTGGGGAGGTACAAATGCAGTCAACTCAGACAATGAACAAAGGTGTTCTAGAAAAAGTATTTAAACTATCAGAACATAACACAAACGTAAAGACTGAAGTTATAGCAGGAATAACGACATTCATGACTATGGCATATATTTTAGTAGTAAACTCAAATATACTTGCAGATGCAGGTATGGATAAAGGTGCAGTATTTGCTGCAACAGCAATAGCAGCATTTATAGGAAGTTGTGCTATGGGATTATTAGCAAACTATCCAATAGGTTTAGCACCAGGTATGGGGCTTAATGCATTCTTTGCTTATACAGTAGTTTTAGGTATGGGATATAGTTGGCAGTTTGCTCTTTGTGCAGTATTAATAGAAGGAATTATATTTATATTACTTACAATAACTAATGTAAGAGAGAAAATAATAGATTGTATACCAACTGCTTTAAAACATGCAGTAACAGCAGGTATAGGATTATTTATAGCATTTATAGGATTATCGAATGCAGGAATAGTAGTTAACGGATCTACAATACTTGCACTAGGAAACTTAAAAGATCCATTAGTTTTATTAACTATATTTGGATTATTATTAACAGCAATACTAATAGCTAGAAATGTAAAGGGAGCATTCTTAGTGGCTATGCTTACTATATCTATTGTAGGAATGATAGGTGGATTAGTTCATCCTCCAGAAGGTGTAGTATCGGCTGCACCATCATTAAAGCCAGTATTTATGCAAGCTTTCTCAGTTCCAATGGAACAAATATTTAGCTTTGATATGATAGTAGTTGTATTTACATTCTTATTTGTTGATTTATTTGATACAGTAGGATGTTTAGTAGGGGTTGCCTCAAAGGGAGATATGTTAGATGAAAATGGTAAGTTACCAAAAGCTAAACAAGCATTATTTGCAGATGCAATAGCTACTACAGCAGGAGCATTACTTGGAACATCTACAGTAACAGCTTATGTAGAAAGTGCGGCAGGTATAGGTGAAGGTGGAAGAACTGGATTAACAGCAGTAACTACAGGAATATTATTTTTACTAGCACTATTCTTTGCACCAGTATTTACAGCGATACCAACTCAAGCTACAGCTCCAGTACTTATATTAGTTGGAGTTATGATGGCAAGTTCATTAACTAAGATAGATTTTTCAGATTTTACAAATGCTATACCAGCATTCTTAACATTTGCTATGATGCCTCTTGCATATAGTATAGCTGATGGAATAATATTTGGTATAATATCATTTGTAGTTTTAAAGATAGCGACAAAAAGAACAAATGAAATAAATTTATCATTGATAATATTATCAATATTATTTATATGTAAGTTTATATTCTTATAAAATAACAAAAAGCCACTCAGTGAGTGGCTTTTTTATGTTAAGAAAGTTAGAGGTTAAATTAAAAATTAAATCTATTAATGCTATATATTACAATTTATTACAAATTGAGTAAAGTATAGTTAGAAATATAAATAAATGTTAAACTAAATATAAAAATATCTATGGGGAAAAGTCATATATAAAGGAGGAAAGATTTACTATGTTTGGAATAATAGTAAATATATTTTTAATAATGATGGGGATATATACTATATATTCAACAAATAGAGTAAGAAAGAATGGGGTTATACCATCTTCTAATTTTACGTTTAGTTGCATAGAAAAAATGAAAGATAATGAGGAATATAAAAAATACTACATAAAACTTAATTACACTATAGGATTTCTACTAATAATAGAAGGGACTATATTCACTATAGATAAGTATTATAATCTACCAGAGATGTTAATTCCGATTTTATTATTTTCATGTTTGATTTATATGTTTACTATTATATGGAAAACATTTAGTTTTCTTCCTAGTTATAAGAATAAAAATAGATAAAAATATAGCCACTTTTATATATAAAAGTGGCTATATTTTTATTTAAAATCTTAGATATTCTAATTCATTAGATATACTTATATTGAAAACATAAGATAAGCAAACCTCATTTAAGAAATCTTTTTTATCTTCGTCAGCTAATTTTATTAAATTAAGTTTTTGATGGTACATCATGACAAATCCTTTTAAATCTTGTATTTGATCAAATACATAATAATTAAGTCCTTTATTATCAATATTGTATTTAGATTTAACTATTTCGAATATTGTTCTGCCACCAAATAAATCTGCTAAATATCTAGTATATGCATGAGCAACTAATAAATTAGGATTTATCTTAGATAACTCATTTAATCTATTAACAAAGACCTTAGTTGAATCACAAATTTCCATTGAGTTAAATTTATCTCCTAATAAGAACTTAGAATCTTTTAGTAAAGACTCAGCTCTAAAAACTTCGGGAGTTATAAACTCTTTTAAAACTTCATTATCTTCATGCTTTCTTAAATTATCTTCTATAGCTTTATATACAAAGTAAAGGTTGTAGATATACTCACCATATGTTTCAATAGTAGCATTACCATCTACTAATCTTTTTATGAACCCTGTATTCTCTGCCATATCATGTAATTTTTTTGTGTCACTTTGAATTGTTTTTAGGAAATTCATATCCATAAAATCATCTTCTTTCTTCATAATTTTAATTATCTACTAAATTTATACCTAATAAGTAATAAGCTAAACCAAAATTATAAAAATTTTTATAATATAGACCGAAAAATGTTTAAAAATCAACTAAGTCGTTAGATAAATAAAGTAGAGGGTCTAATGAAAGATAATTTCATATAAAACATAATTTAATTATACATTTATCGAACAATATATAATTAAATTATGTAAATGATAATTAAATATCGAATTTAATCAATAAAAAACAAAATAAATACTTGATTATATGTGAATATTAATATAAAATTTAAATATAAAGTTCGAATTATAGTACGAATTAAATATATCGTATTTATAATAAAAAAACGGAGGGAATTTAAAATGAAAGTAGCAGTAGTTATGGGTTCCAAATCAGATTATCCTAAATTAGAAGAAGGAATAAATTTATTAGAAAAGTATGATGTAGAAGTAGTAGTTAGAGCTTTATCAGCACACAGAACGCCAAAGCAACTTATGAGTTTCTTAGAAGAAATAGAAGACAATACAGACGTAATAATAGCAGCAGCAGGAAAGGCAGCACATCTACCAGGGGTAATAGCATCTCATACATTAATACCTGTAATAGGTTTACCAATAAAATCATCTACTATGGATGGTTTAGATTCACTTTTATCAATAGTTCAAATGCCTAAGGGAATACCAGTAGCAACTGTGACTATAGACCTAGGGCTCAATGCAGCTTTAATGGCACTTCAAATAATGAGTATAAAATATCCAAAATTAAAAGAAGATTTAAAATTATATAGAGAAGAAATGGAAGCTAAAGTATTAGAAGATGATAAAAATTTTAGGGGGAATTAATTATGTTATTATACGAGGGAAAAGCTAAACAAATATATTCTACAGAAAATGAAAATGAGTACATAGTTCATTACAAGGATGATGCAACTGCATTTAATGGGGAAAAGAAAGCTGAAATATCATCAAAAGGGATATTAAATAATAAAATATCAACAATAATATTTGAAATGTTACACAAAGAACAAATCAAAACACACTTCATAAAAAACTTATCAGAAAGAGAAATGTTAGTCAAAAAAGTAGAAATTTTACCACTAGAAGTTATAGTAAGAAATATAACAGCAGGATCATTTTGTAAGAGATTTGGAATAGAAGAAGGGATAGTTTTAGAAGAACCAATATTTGAGCTATGCTACAAAAATGATGAATATGGTGACCCAATGCTAAATGATGATCATGCAGTAGCAATGAAGTTAGCAACTAGAGAAGAAATAGATTTTATAAGAAAAGAAACTTTAAAAATAAATGAAGTTATGAAAGATTTCTTCTTAAAGATGAATTTAAAGCTAGTAGATTTTAAGTTAGAGTTTGGAAAAGATAGCGAAGGAAATATAATTTTAGCCGATGAAATATCTCCTGACACTTGCAGACTATGGGATGTAAACACTAATGAAAAATTAGATAAAGATAGATTTAGAAGAGATTTAGGAGACCTTGTACAAGGATATGAAGAAGTCCTTGCAAGAATGAGTAATTAGGGGGATATAATATGTGCGGAATAGTAGGTATATATTCAAATAAAGATATATCTAAAGAATTATATTATTCTTTGTACTCTATGCAGCATAGAGGTCAAGAAAGTTGTGGTATAGCAGTAGTTGGCAATGAAAAAATAAACTACAAAAAAGATATGGGATTAGTATCAGATGTGTTCAAGGAAAAAGACTTAGCAGAGTTAAAAGGAAATATGGGAATAGGACATGTAAGATATTCAACTGCTGGTGGAAGTTATATGGCAAACTGCCAGCCATTAGTTGGAAGTTGTAGAAAGAGAAAATTAGCCTTAGCTCATAATGGTAATTTGGTAAATGCAAATTATTTACGAGACATGTTAGAAGAAGATGGATATATGTTTCAAGCGAACTCTGATACGGAGGTAATTTTATACATACTTGCTAGATACTATAAAGGTGATATAGTAGAGAGTTTAAAAATAACAATGGATTATATAAAAGGTGCATATTCACTAGTAATAATGGGTGAAGATGAACTTGTAGCAGTTAGAGACCCTCATGGATTTAGACCATTAATATTAGGTAAGAAAGATGAAAAATTTATATTTGCATCTGAGGATTGTGCGATAGATATAATAGGTGGAGAAGTTATAAGAGATGTAGAGCCAGGAGAAATAATAGTTATAAAAAATGGTGAAATGAAATCTTATTTTTACTCTGAAAATTATAAAACAGTGAAAAGAAGTTGTATATTTGAACACATATACTTTGCTAGAAATGATGCAACTATAGATAATGTAAACGTATATAATTTTAGGATTAAATGTGGAGAAATATTAGCTAAGGATGATAAAGTTAAAGCTGATATAGTTGTCCCAGTTCCAGATTCAGGATGGGCAGGGGCAATAGGATATTCCAATGCTAGTGGGCTACCTGTGAGCGAAGGATTAGTTAAAAATAGATATGTGGGGAGAACATTTATAAAACCTACTCAAGAAGAACGAGAAATTGGAGTAAAGATAAAGCTTAATCCATTATCAAGTGTAGTCAAAGGAAAATCATTAATACTCGTAGATGACTCAGTAGTTAGGGGAACTACTTCAAAGGCAATAGTAAAATCTCTAAAAGATGCAGGAGCAAGTGAGATTCACCTTAGAATAACATCACCCCCAGTTAAGTATTCTTGTTACTATGGAATAGATACACCAAACCGTTCGAAATTAATAGCATCACAAAATGATGTAGAAGGAATTAAAGAATATATAGGATGTGATTCATTAGAATTCTTAGAAATTGAAGGAATGCTAGAGGCAACTGGACAAAAATCTAAATTCTGTAAAGCTTGTTTTGATGGAGATTATCCAGTTAAGAAAATAGATAGGGAGGAATTACTTTCATGTTAACATATAAGCAATCTGGAGTAGATATAGATGAGGGAAATAGAGCAGTAGATCTTATAAAAGGAAAGATAAAATCTACCTATGACAGCAATGTAATAGGAGATTTAGGAAACTTTAGTGGATTATATAGTTTAAAAGATTTTACAACTATGAAAGAACCAGTGTTGCTATCATCTACAGATGGAGTTGGAACAAAATTAAAGCTAGCCCAAATGTTAGATAAACATGATACGGTTGGAATAGATTTAGTTGCAATGTGTGTTAATGACTTAATATGTCAAGGGGCAAAGCCATTATTTTTCTTAGATTATATAGCTACTGGAAAATTAGTTGCAGAGAAAGTAGAACAGATAGTTTCGGGTATAGCAAAAGGATGTAAGATGGCAGGATCTGCACTTATAGGTGGAGAAACAGCTGAAATGCCAGGTATGTATTCTGATGATGAATATGATTTAGCAGGATTCTCAGTTGGAATAGCTGACAAAGAAAAAATAGTATCTGGTAAAAATGTTAAAAATGGAGATGTGCTTATAGGGATATCATCAAGTGGAGTTCATAGCAATGGATATTCTTTTATAAGAAAGATTTTTTTAGATACATATAATTATAAATTAGAACAGTACATAGAAGAATTAGGGATGACTTTAGGAGAGTCACTTTTAACTCCTACTAAAATATATGTAAAGTTAGTTTTAGATTTAATAAATAAATTTGAAATAAAATCTATAGCTCATATAACAGGTGGAGGAGTTATAGAGAATATACCTAGAGTTATACCAAAAGATTTAGGTATAGATATTAAGAAGGATTCATGGGAAAAACCTCCTATATTCAAAATGATAGAAGGATTTAATTCTATAGAAGAAAGAGAACTTCATAAGAGTTTTAATATGGGAATTGGATTAGTGCTAGTTGTAGATAGTGAAAGAGCAAAAGAAGTTGTAAATTATATAAATACTAAAGATCAAGAAATAAATATAGATGAAAAATATAAGGGACTGATGAAAGATAAAGCATATATAATAGGAAACGTTGTAGACACTCATGAAGGAGTAAGTCTATGTTAAACATAGGAGTATTAGTATCTGGTGGAGGGACTAATTTACAATCAATCATTGATGGAACTAAATTTGGAAACATCAAAGGTAATGTTAATGTTGTGATATCAAATAAAGAGAATGCCTATGCTCTACAAAGAGCAAAGCATAATGATATAGATGCTATATATGAAACTAATGAAGATAAGATTATAGAAATATTAAAAAAGTATAAAGTTGACTTAGTAGTTCTAGCAGGATACTTAAAGATAATAAGTCCTAAGTTTGTATCAGAATTTAAAGATAAGATTATAAATATACATCCATCATTAATACCATCATTTTGTGGTGGAGGCTATTATGGAGAAAAGGTGCATCAAGCTGTCATAGATTATGGAGTTAAATTTACAGGCGCAACAGTTCATTTTGTAGATGAGGTTGCGGATAATGGGCCAATAATAATGCAAAAAACAGTTGAAGTTAAGCAAGATGATGATGCTAAAACATTATCTAAAAGAGTATTAGAAGTTGAGCATAAAATATTAAATGAAAGTATAAGGTTGTTCTGCGAAAATAAATTAAGTATTCAGGGTAGGAGAGTGTTTATAAATGAGTAAAAGAGCATTAATAAGTGTGACAGATAAGAGTGGAGTAGTAGAATTTGCTAGAGAGCTAAATAGTCTAGGATATGAAGTTATATCTACAGGTAATACATTTAAAACACTAGTAGTAAATGGAGTAAATTCTATAACTATAGAAGATGTAACAAAATTTCCTGAAATGTTAGACGGAAGAGTTAAAACATTAAATCCATATATACATGGAGGGATACTTTATAAGAGAGATGAAAAATCACATATAGATACAGTAAACGAGTACAATATAGGATCGATAGATTTAGTAGCAGTCAATTTATATGACTTTGAAGGAACATTAAAAGCAGGAAAAAATCATGAACAGATGATAGAGAACATAGATATTGGTGGACCATCTATGATACGTTCAGCAGCTAAAAACTATAAAGATGTAACAATCGTAGTAGATGTAGATGATTACGATATGATAATAGAAAAACTAAAAAATAATGATTTAACTTTAGAAGATAGAAAAAGATTAGCATACAAGGCTTTCTCTACAACGGCTAGATATGATGCACTTATATCAACTTACTTTGCAGAGCAAGTAGGAGATACTTATTCTGAAATATTAAACTTAACATTCCAAAAAGAAGAAACTTTAAGATATGGCGAAAATCCACATCAAAATGGTATTTTATATACTCAACCAAATGCTAAAAATTCAATATTAAATTATGAACAATTAAATGGAAAAGAGCTTTCATTTAACAATATAAATGATTTACATGGATGTTTGGAGGTAATGAGGGAGTTTAAAGATAGTAAAGAAGTTGTTAGTGTAGCTATTAAACATACCAACCCATGTGGAGTAGGAATAGGAAAAGATAGTTTAGAAGCTTATAAAAAATGCTATGAAGCTGATAAAGTATCTATATTTGGTGGAATAGTAGGAATAACTTCTACTGTTGATGCTAAAACTGCAAGGATGATGAATGATATATTTTTAGAAATAGTAGTAGCTTATGATTATACAGACGAAGCATTAGATATATTAAAAGAAAAGAAAAATCTTAGAATTTTAAAGTTAGCTAAAATAGAAAAGAGTTTACAACCATATGATATGAAATACCTTGATGGAAAATTACTAATACAAGATAGAAACAACACTTTAGCACAAAAATGTGAAGTGGTGACAGATGTTAAGCCAAGTGAAAGTCAATTAATAGATATGGAATTTGGTATGAGAGTAGTTAAAAATATGAAGTCAAATGCAATAGCTATAGTTAAAGATGGTCAGACTTTAGCTCTAGGATGTGGTCAAACTTCAAGAATATGGGCATTAAAAAATGCTTTAGAAAATAATAAAGATAAAGATTTCAAAGGAGCAGTCCTTGCATCAGATGCATTCTTCCCATTTAGTGACTGTGTAGAATTAGCACATGAATATGGAATAGATGCAATAGTTCAACCAGGAGGTTCTATGAAAGATCAAGAATCTATAGATGCTTGTAATAAAAATCAAATGACTATGGTGTTTACGGGGATAAGACATTTCAAACACTAGGGGGTAGGCTATGAAGATATTAATTATAGGTGGTGGCGGTAGAGAACACGCTATAGCTTGGAAATTAAGTAAAGAAAAAGGTATAGAAAAAATATACTGCGCTCCAGGAAATGCAGGGATTTCAGATGTGGCAAGGTGTCTAGATATAAACGATAGTGATATAGATAAACTTTTAGCATTTGCTAAAGAAAATAAAATAGATTTAACAATTGTAGGACCAGAAGTCCCCCTTGTAAAAGGAATTGTAGATGAATTTGAAAAGTGTGGACTTAGAATATTTGGACCTAATAAAGAATGTGCTAGGCTTGAAGGAAGTAAAGCTTTTTCTAAAGACTTTATGGTAAGACATAATATACCTACTGCAAAGTATAAAGAGTATATAAATATAGAAGATGCTATAAATGAGATAGACACTTTTGGATATCCAGTAGTAATAAAGGCTGATGGATTAGCTGCTGGAAAAGGTGTTGTTATACCACAGAATAGAGAAGAAGCAATACAGACTTTGCATGAAATGATGAGTGATAAAAAGTTTGGAGAAGCTGGAAATAAAATAGTTGTGGAAGAGTTTCTAAGAGGAATAGAAACATCAATATTAGCTTTTGTAGATAATAATACTATAGTTCCTATGGTAAGTGCAAAAGATCACAAAAAAGTATATAACAATGAAGAAGGCCCTAATACTGGTGGAATGGGAACCTTCTCTCCAAGTGAAATATATACAGATAAAGTAGCTAAGGAAATAGAAAAGGAAGTATTGTTAAAAACCTTAGAAGGATTCAAAAAAGATGGATTAGATTACAAAGGTATATTATTTATAGGTCTTATGATAACTGAAGAAGGGGCAAAAGTTCTTGAGTATAATGTAAGGTTTGGAGATCCAGAAACTCAGTCAGTATTATTTAGACTAGAAACAGATTTAAATAAGATAATGAAAGCTATATTAGATAATAAGCTAAATGAAATAAACATAAATTATAAAAAAGAAGAGGCTGTTTGTGTTATGCTTACATCTGGCGGATACCCAGAAAGCTATGAAAAAGGAAAAGCTATAGAAGGTCTTAATGAATTAGATGATGATATAGTAGTGTTTCATAGCGGGACTAAGTTCACAGATGGAAAGTTAGTAACCAACGGTGGTAGAGTGTTAGGCATAACCTCTAGTGCACCTACTGTAGAAGAGGCAGCAAAAAAAGTTTATGAAAATATTAAAAGGGTAAATTTTGAAGGAATGCACTATAGAAAAGATATAGGAATAATACTGTGCGAAGAATTAAGTTAAAGATATTTTTAAATCATAATAAGATAACTTCTAGTATGTTATATGTGTTAAGTATAACATACTAGAAGTTATTAGATATAATTTAAAAAATCTACAATTATATATTCATATACTTTAGATATTTTAATTAGAGGTTTTATATTTGAATACATGGTAGCTTTAAAAACTAATTCGTTGACAGGTTACTTAAATTTTAAGAACAAATAAGATTTAAATAATGTATTAATGAATTACTCAATGTAGCAAAAATCTAATTTTATAAAAGGGAGATAAGATATGTTAGATACTATAAGTTTAGAGTCAAGTGTTAGAAGAATATTTGTAGAAAAAAGACCAGGATTCGATCTTGAAGCTAAAGCCTTAAAAAAGGATTTAATAGAAAGCTTACATATAGAGGGAATAGAAAATATAAGAATTTTAAATAGATACGATATAGAAGGAATAGACTATGAAGTATATAAAAAAGCAGCTCAAACAGTATTCTCAGAGCCAAACTTAGATATTGTTTATCATGAAACATTAGATGTTACAAATGGTTATGAAACAAAGGAAAGAATATTTGCTATAGAATATTTGCCAGGGCAGTATGATCAAAGAGGGGATTGGGCAAGTCAATGTATTCAAATTGTTAATCAAGGAATAAGGCCAACTATAAATACAGCTAAAGTATATATATTTAGTGGAAATATAAGTGATGAAAACTTTAATAGAATAAAAGAATATTGTATAAATCCTGTAGATAGTAGAGAGGCATCATTAGAAAAGCCAGAGTCATTAAAAATAGAAAGTGAAATACCAACAGAAGTAGAAGTGCTAAATGGATTTATAGAATTAACAATAGATGGATTAAAAGAGTTTTTAAATAGTAATGGATTAGCAATGACATTAGCTGATTTAGAATATATACAAAATTATTTTAGAGATACAGAAAAAAGAAATCCAACCATAACAGAAATAAAAGTATTAGATACATATTGGTCAGATCATTGTAGACATACTACTTTTATGACAGAAATAGAAGATGTAAAAATAGAAGATGGTAAATATACAGATATAGTAAAAGAAGCTTATGATATGTATCTTAATTCTAGAAATAAGGTTTATGTAGATAGACAAAAAGATGTATGTCTAATGGATATAGCGACAATAGCTATGAAAGAATTAAGAAAAGATGGTAAGTTAGAAGATTTAGATGTAAGTGAAGAAATAAATGCTTGTAGCATAAACGTAGATGTTGAGATAGATGGTAAAGTCGAACCATACTTAGTAATGTTTAAAAATGAAACACACAATCATCCAACAGAGATAGAGCCTTTTGGTGGAGCAGCTACATGCTTAGGTGGAGCAATAAGAGACCCATTATCAGGAAGAAGTTATGTATATCAAGCAATGCGTGTTACAGGAAGTGCAGACCCTAGAACTACTTTAGAAAATACACTACCTGGTAAACTTATGCAAAGAAAAATAACTCGTGATGCAGCTCATGGATATAGTTCTTATGGTAATCAAATAGGATTAACAACAGGTCAAGTTGCAGAAGTTTATGATGAGGACTTTGTTGCTAAAAGAATGGAAATAGGTGCAGTTATAGCAGCAGTACCTAAGGAAAATGTAATTAGAGAAATTCCTAAAAGTGGAGATAGAGTAATACTTCTTGGAGGAAAGACAGGAAGAGATGGATGTGGAGGAGCAACTGGCTCATCTAAAGAGCATAGTGAAAAATCTCTAACTACTTGTAGTGCTGAAGTTCAAAAAGGAGATGCTCCAAATGAAAGAAAAATACAAAGATTCTTCAGAAACAAAGAAGTAGCTCAAATGATAAAAAGATGTAACGATTTTGGAGCTGGCGGAGTTTGTGTTGCCATAGGAGAAGTTGCAGATAGCATAGATATTAATTTAAATTTAGTTCCTAAAAAATATGATGGACTTGATGGCACTGAAATAGCTATATCAGAGTCTCAAGAGCGTATGGCGGTAGTAGTAGAGGCTAAAAACAAAGAGAAATTTATAGAATTAGCAAGAAAAGAAAATTTAGAGGCTACTCATGTAGCTACAGTTACAGACAGTGGATATATGAGAATGTTTTGGAATGACAAAGCTATAGTAAACATAAGTAGAAACTTCTTAGAAACTAATGGAGTTAAGCAAAGTACAAAAGTTCATGTAGATAAGGTAGATGAAGAAAAGCCATACTTTAGAAGTATAAAAAATGAAGAAATTTGTGAGTTAGCAACAGGTGAAGATATAAGTATAAAAGAAAAATTTATAAATCTATTATCTGACTTAAATGTATGTTCACAAAAAGGATTAGTCGAAAGATTTGATAACACAATAGGTTCAAATACAGTATTAATGCCATTTGGAGGAAAGTATCAAGCAACTCCATCTCAAGGTATGGTAGCTAAAATACCTGTACTTTGTGGAGAAACTAATACATCGACTATAATGACTTATGGATATAATCCAAAGATAGGAAAATGGAGTCCATTCCATGGTGCATTATATGCAGTGGTGGAGTCTGTGT
This sequence comes from Romboutsia sp. 1001285H_161024_C4, assembly GCF_015550185.1. Classification (NCBI taxonomy): domain Bacteria; kingdom Bacillati; phylum Bacillota; class Clostridia; order Peptostreptococcales; family Peptostreptococcaceae; genus Romboutsia; species Romboutsia sp. 1001285H_161024_C4. The sequence goes on from NZ_JADNAJ010000008.1 coordinate 68,570, forward strand.
GTAAAGTTGTGGCTATTGGGGGTAACTATAGTTCAATTAGGCTTACTTTACAAGAATATTTCGAAAAGCTTGGGGATAACCCAACTAAATGGGGTAAACCATTTGCAGCACTTTTAGGTGCATATTATGCTCAAAATAGACTAGAAATACCTGCAATAGGCGGAAAGGACAGTATGTCTGGAACGTTTAAAGATATAAATGTTCCACCAACATTAGTATCATTTGCTGTTGATACTGTGGATGCAGAAAAGGTAGTATCTTCAGAGTTTAAGAAAAGTAATTCACAAGTTGTTATGTTATACACAGACAAACTAGAAAATGGTGTGATTAACTTTGATTTATTAAAGAAAAACTTAAATAAAGTAACAGAACTTATACACAATAAGCAGGTTTTATCAACATATGCACTAGGATATGGTGGAATAAGTGAAGCTATAAGCAAGATGACATTTGGTAATAAGGTAGGATTTAAGTTTGAACAAGGAGTTACGAACCTATTTGAAACAGGGTATGGAAATATAGTTATTGAATTATCTAAAAATGATTTAAGCATATTAGATGGATATGACTATATAGTCCTAGGTACTACGATAGAAGAAGAAAAAATATTTATTGAAAATGAAGAAATATGCTTAGATGAATTATATAAAGCTCATTGTGACACCCTAGAGCCTATATTTCCAACCAAGTCATTAAACATAAAAGAAAAAGCAGAAACTATAAACTTTATATCTCAAGGTGAAGGTAAAAAATCTTCTATAACAGTTGCTAGACCAAGAGTATTTATACCTACATTCCCAGGAACAAACTGTGAATATGACTCAGCCAGAGCATTTGAAAAAGCTGGAGCGAAGGCAAATATAGAAGTATTTAGGAACTTAACATATAAAGACATAGAAGAATCTATAGATACTATAGTAAAAGAAATACGAAAGTCTCAGATAATAATGTTACCTGGAGGATTTAGTGCAGGTGATGAACCAGACGGTTCTGGCAAATTTATAGCTACAGTATTTAGAAATGAGAGAGTAAAAGAAGCTGTAAATGAATTTTTAACTAAACAAGATGGATTAATGCTAGGAATATGTAATGGATTCCAAGCTCTTATAAAACTTGGATTAGTGCCATATGGTGAAATAAGGGATACATCAGTAGATGCACCAACACTTACTTACAATGATATAGGAAGGCATCAAGCTAAAGTGGTAAGAACAAGAATAGCATCAAACAAATCGCCTTGGTTATCAGGTACAGAGGTAGGAGATACTCATAGTATAGCAATATCTCATGGAGAAGGTAAATTTGTAGCTAGTGAAGAAGTTATGAAAGAGTTAATAGCTAATGGACAAATAGCTACTCAATATGTAGATTTTGACAACAATCCTACTTATGATATAGAGTTTAATCCAAATGGTTCATTCTATGCAGTAGAAGGAATAACTAGTGTTGATGGAAGAATACTTGGTAAGATGGGTCACTCTGAAAGAGTTGGTAACCATGTAATGAAAAATATATTAGGAGAAAAAGAACAAAGAATATTTGAAAGTGGAGTAAATTACTTTAAATAAAATATAGAAAATAGACTATCTAAGCTTTTAAATAGTCTATTTTTATTTGAATTAAAATGGTTGAATTATACAAAGTAAATATACATAGTATAATGAATTGCTGAATTAGTTTAAATGTGATCAGATATAGAAATTAAAATAAATTAATAAAAAATTTATTTTAAATTTGTAAAACCATATATAAACACCATGTTAATATTATTTAAAAATAAAATTATTACAGTTTGAAAATATTCTATAAATCTATATAACAAGGTGCTATAATTATGCAAAGGAAATTGAAAATTAAAAAATGTTAAAGCTATAGAAATAGGTTCTAAATAGCCTTATCTGTAGCTATTTATAGTGAAATTAAAGGGGGAAAAATAAGGAGATGAAAATAGAACAAGTTCTAAATGTGCCAATACATAAAGTATGGGCAAAATTTGTAATTGCATCAGTTATTGGTGTTGTACTAAATACTATTTATACTATGGTAGATGGTATATTTGTAGGTCAGGGAGTGGGAGAGGTAGGTCTTGCAAGCGTTAATATAGTTTGGCCAGCCGTAACTGTTATAGTTGGAACAGGTCTTATGATAGGGATTGGGTCAAGTAGCATAATTGCTATACATATTGGAAAACAAGATAAAGAAAGTGCTCAAAAGTGTTTAGGAACATCTGTAACATCTATAGTACTAATAGGCGCTATAATTATGATTTTAGGGTTTATGTTTAGAGAACCGATACTTAAGATGCTAGGTGCAGAAAAAGATACTATAGAAAATGCAAGAGAATATTATAGTGTAATTTACTTAATAACCATACCATATTTGTTTTCAACAGCACTAAATCCAATAGTAAGAGCAGATGGTAGACCGCAGCTATCAATGATGATGATAGGAATAGGTGCTATTTGTAATATCATATTAGACTGGGTATTTGTTATGAAACTTGGATATGGGGTTAAGGGTGCCGCTATGGCAACTAGTGCCAGTATATTTATATCAACTGTTGTATCATTATACTACTTTGTAAAAGGGAACGCTAATATAAAGATTAAGAAAGAGTATCTAAAAATAGATGTAAGTATATTAAAAGAAATACTTAAAATAGGATTTGTAAGTTTTGCAATACAGTTATCATATGGAATAATATTATTTGTTCAAAATAAAACAATGTACTTATATGGAAATACAGTAGATGTTGCTATATATACAGTTGCAACTTATATTAATTGCTTCTTAGTTAATACTTGCATGGGTATATCACAAGGTCTACAACCTCTTATAGGGTATCATTATGGAGCGAACAAAATAAAAAGAATGAGACAATTACTATATATAACTATTGGGGTATGTGCAATAGGTGGAACATTAGTATATATAGGCATTAACTCATTTGGAAGAGAACTTATACAAATATTTGGAATAAGTAGTGAAAATATAGAATTTGCATATAGCGAAATATTAATATATTGTTTAGGAAGCCCTGTTATAGGTATCATATTTGCGATGAGTGGATATTATCAAGCAATAGGAAAAAATATATATGCTAACATATTGTCAATAGGAAGGGGATTTTTGTTTCAGTTTATATTAACAATGATTTTACCTCCAATAATAGGTGTTAGAGGAGTTTTCTTATCATTACCTTTAGCTGAACTAATTACGTTAACTATACTAGGTATGATTTTAACAATTGAGAAATATAAAAATCACAAGTCATTTAAGTATAAAAATTCAAATTTAGAGCAAATAATGTAGTCATAGTAAATATGATTGAACATTTAAATTTAAAAGAATAATGGTTAACAGACACGAATGTTAAAATATAAAAAAGGAGAGTTTTACTCTCCTTTTTTATATTTTATTTCATCTCTTTAAAGTCTATATGTAAGAACAAATCTTTTACACTATCTACTTGAACATCTGTAATAATGCAATTGTATACTTTGTTATTTAGATTTAGTTGAATATAACCATCATGATTCTTAGAATCTATTAATCTAGTGAAATCTGTTTTATATACTGAAATAGGTATGCTTTTATCTAATTTGTTTCCATATATAACACCTGGAATATAGCCTTTACTTCTTATAGATTTAGTTTTTTCATTTAAATCCCTAACAAATACATTTAACATAGTATCCCCCTTATATTGATAATAATCTTAGGCTTGTTTACCTTTAATTAATACTATTAAGGATATAATATTTTTATTCATAAAATTTAGTATAAAAACAATTAAGAATACCCATTTTTAAATAAGCAATAAGTGATAACATGTTTGGTATAAATGGAGTAAGGAAATATATATAATATAAAATATTTTTATGATCTAATATATTTAATATATGTAGAAATATAAAAATCATTATTTTATAATATTATTTAGGTAGTAATAAGCAGGGGGAGAGGGGTAATGTTATTAAAAACCGAGAAAGAAGATACACAAACTAGTAATAATATAATAATGGATAATATACCATTTCCAATATGGATAAAAAATTTAGATGGAAAATTAATTGCCACGAACAAGGCATTTAAACATATATACAACTTTAGAAATAATGAAGATATAAGTGTAATAAATAACAAATGTTTAGAGTGTAGCAACAATGATATATGTAATGAAGATTTTAAGTCTGTAATTATGACTAAAGAGCCTAAGAATTTTGAAGTGTGCATAAATGGTAAATTTAGTCAGTGTTATGTTACGCCTTATATAAATGAATACGAAGAAATAATAGGTGTAATGGGTATGTTAATAGATATAACACCTTTAAAGGAAGAACAAAGTAAATTAGAAGAGAGAGAAAATATATTAAGAACAATAATAGATACATTGCCGCAATACATTTTCTATAAAGATAGAGACAGTAAATATATAGGGTATAATAAAAAATGGAAAGAACATTATGATGCACTAGGAATAGGAAGTATGATAGGAAAGAATGATATTGAAACACAAACTGTATCTGAAGAAGTAGCTAGGGGATTTATGGAAGAAGATAAAGCAATAATAGAAAGTAAAAAGATGAAAGTGGTCGAGCGAAGAATCAACGGTCAAGATGGTAGAGAAATAATAGAAGAAACTATAAAAGTACCTGTGATAGATGAACAAGGTCAAGTATGGGGAATAGTAGGTATATCTAGTGATGTTACTGAAAAAACAGAACTAAAAGAAAAATTAATGAAACTTAGCTTTACAGATAGTTTAACAGGGGTATACAATAGAGCTTGTTTTGAGGAGAAAAAAGAAGAATTAAATAATATCGAACATCTTCCTATAGGAGTTATAATGGGAGATGTTAATGGTTTAAAAGTTATAAATGATACATTTGGTCATCTTGAAGGAGATAGATTATTAAAGGAAATGGCTAAGATATTAAAAAGTGTAACTAGAGAGGAAGACTTCATATTTAGGTGGGGTGGCGATGAATTTGTTATACTTATACCAAATTGTGATGAACAAAAATGTGAAGAAGCGATATCTAAAATAATTGATGAATGTGAAAAAGGTGACTTTAATCTTATTGACATGAGTATTTCTTTAGGATCATCTATAAAAAATTGTTTAGGTGAAGATATTTATACAAATCTCCAAGAAGCAGAAGAAAAGTTATATAGACAAAAGCTTTTAAATTCTAAAAGTGTAAGAAATTCCATAATATTTTCATTAAATAAATCTCTTCAAGAAAAAAATTTAGAAACTGAACAACATACTCAAAGACTAACAAATTATGCAATCAAAATAGGAAAAAGGTTAGGATTTACAACTGCTCAATTAGATGAACTAGAATTAGTAACAAAGTTACATGATATAGGAAAAATAGGTATCAGTGAAGAGATACTCTTAAAAAAAGGAAAATTAACTGAAGATGAATTTAATATAATAAAATCTCATACAGAAAAAGGGTACAGAATACTTCAAACATCAAGTGAACTATCACATGTTGCTATAGGTATTCTCGCACATCATGAAAGATATGATGGTAAAGGGTATCCACTGGGCCTTAGAGGAGAAGAAATTCCTATTATGGCTAGAATAGTAAATATAGTAGATTCTTATGATGCTATGACTAATGATAGAGGATATAATATAGTAAAAAATAAAGAAGATGCTATAAAAGAAATGATGTATTGTAGAGGTACCCAATTTGATCCTAAGATTACAGATATATTTATAGATATAATAAGCAAAGAAAAATAAAAGTATAGTAATACATAAAGTCAAAGATATATATACTTTAACTAAGATTAATATATCTTGGAGGAGTATAAAATGAGAATGTATACAAGAAAAAAAGGCCACAAAAAAGGTTCAGAAAGTAGTGTACCAAATGTACTCGCATTTACAGTAATAAGGAACTTTTTAACAGATAATAGTTATAAGGATATGAGAAAAGAGTATTTTATAAATAACTTAAGCAGCAATCAAGTAAATCAAGCTATGAAGGACATAAAGTGGTTATTTAAGGAATATAAAGGGCTAGATGTAGTTACAATTGAAGATACTTTTGGTGATACAAATAAATTTATATTATGAGTATTTAGATACAAATATTATCAAATAATAATCTAGAGTAAGCTAGTAGATAATTTCTGCTAGCTTATTTTAAAATATACAAAAAAGGTTTATTATATAAGATATAAATACATAGGAGATAATATAATGATTGTTGGAGTTATATCAGATACACATGGACTTTTGAGAAAAGAAGTGTTAGCTAACTTAAAAAATTGTAATCTTATAATTCATGCAGGTGATATAGGAAATATAAAATTACTCAGAGATTTAGAAAATATAGCTAAAGTAAAGGCAGTAAGAGGTAATTGCGATAAAGATATAGAAAGTTTAGATATCAAGGAAAAAGAAATATTAAATGTATTAGGTAAAAAAATATATTTAATACATAATATAAAAGATAAAGATATAGACTTAAAGAATCAGGATTTTGATATCGTTATATATGGTCATTCCCATAAATTATCTATAACTAAAGAAAGAAATACAATATATATAAATCCGGGATCAGTAGGGCCAAAAAGGTTTAAGCTACCTACTACTATGGTAAAATTATATATAGATTCTAACGAGGAAGTTTTAAATATAATAGATAATGAATTAATAAAATTTGAAGATATATATGTAGAAATTATAAATATCTAAAAGTAAATTAAATAAACTATTAGAGAGGATAAAAATATGTTTGGTTATGTAAAAGTTAATAAAATGGACCTAACATTTAGAGAATATGAGCATTATAGAGGATATTACTGTGGGTTATGCAAATATCTAAAAGATAATCATGGAGAGATATCAAGACTATCTCTAAATTATGATATAACATTTTTAATATTGGTTTTAACTTCAGTATATAGACCTAAGTCTTTGGTTATAGAAGAAGGATGTATAGTAAATCCATTCAAAAAGAAAAAGAAAATAACAAATGAAATTACAGAGTATGCAGCAAGTATGAATGTGCTTCTGACATATTATAAATTAGAAGATAATTTAAGAGATGATAATGGTATAAAAGATAAATTAGCATATAGTATATATAAGAAAAAGCTTAAATTAGCTTATGAAAAATATCCCAAGAAAGCTGATATAATAAAATCTCAGCTAGATCATTTATATAAATTAGAAAAAGAAAATAATACTAATATAGATATGGTATCGAATACTTTTGGAAATCTTATGGCAGAGATTTTTGCGTATAAAGAAGATGAGTTCGAGGATGATTTAAGAAGAATTGGATTTAATGTAGGTAAGTATATATATATACTTGATGCTTATGAAGATTTAGAAAAAGACTACAAAAAAGGTAGGTACAATCCATTTATAGAATATATAAATAAAAAAGATGAACTAAAAACAAGAGTAGATAAACTTATAAGCATGTCTTTAGGAATGTTGTCTAATAGTATAGATAATTTGGATATAAAGATAAATAGAGGAATAATAGAAAATATAGTGTATTCAGGAGTATATCTTAGATACCAAAATATATTAGAAAAAGGGTGTGAAGTAAATGTACAGTAATACTTATAATAATGAAATGTTTAGCCCCATAATTAAGTTAATGAATAACAAAGATTTTGAAAAGGCACATGAGCTATTAAATAAAATGAAAGATAGATGTGCAAATTGGTATTACCTAAATGGAGTATCTGCTATGAATATAGGATACTATGAAGAAGGTGAAGAATGTATAAAAAAAGCTAATGCCATAGAACCTGGTAATCCTGAATATGAAAAAGCTTTAAAACAATACAACTTCTACAGAGATGATTATAGAGATAGATCATATAGATACAATAGAAGAAGACGTTCAGACCTAGACGGTTGCTGTTGTTGTTGCTGTGATGATTGTTGTTGCTGTTGTGGAGATGATTGTTGTGAAGATTGTATGAAGCTATGGTGTTTAGATTCTTGTTGTGAGTGCTGTGGTGGTGACTTGGTAGATTGCTTCTAAGGGTATTAATATGAGTAAAAAAATAGCTTTAGGAGGAGTTTTATTAGCAATAAACATAATTTTATTAATGCTTATAAATATAATACCTATAAATACATTATTTTTAATGGGAATTGCCTCACTAGTAATTTCTATAATTATAATGGAGTTTGGTCCTAAAAGGGGAGTTGTATTTTATTTAGGAGTGTTTACACTAAGCTTTTTTGTTATGGCTAATAAGTTTCAATGGATTTTATATATATTTACTTTTGGATTGTATGGACTATTCAAATATATAATAGAACAAGATAGATCAATATACATTGAATATATATTAAAATTAGTATTTGCCAATATTTCAATAGGCATTGTGTTTTTTATAATAAAAGAATTTGTATATATACCTATAAATATTTTTACAATAGTGTTTTTTGAAGTCACATTTTTAGTATATGACCATATTTATAGTTTGTTTATAGAGTATTACAATAATAAGCTTAAAAAAATATTAAAAAATATATAAATTTATAAAAAGGAGCATCTTAGAATGATTATATCAATCTAAAGATGCTCCTTATTTTATAAATTTTATTATATAAATTTAGCGAGAATACTTCATAGAATACAATTAGTTTCTATCTAACTATATTAAAAAATTCTCTTTGCTTTTCACTAATTTTTGAGTCACACTTAGAACAGTGATAAGACTTAGATATATTAGAAAATTTACCTAGATTATTATCAAATGACATTTTAGACTTATCTGTGATTCCAACTACAGTTAAATTTGAACCACAATTCGTACAATTTTGTATAGAACATAATTCATTTAAGCTCTCAATAGATATATCCTTAAGATCTTTATTACAATTGCAGCACACTACTAAGTTAGATAGTTTTCTAGAAACTTCTATGGGTTTATCATTTTCTAATGAATATTTATACTCTATAGACTCAGAAACTCTATACCCAGATTCAAAAATATTGTGATTACAATGATCACAAAGATATCTAGGAAAATATTTATTTCCTTTATTGGCATTTGAATTAGATGTAGAATCGTCTATTTTTTTCACTATTGTATCTTTATCAATATTATTACAAGATGAAGAAGCTTCAAGATAGTTAAGTATATCTAAAGACTTATTTTGTTTTGCTATGAAAATAAGATGTTCTTTTATATTAGGATAATCATTATTTCTAGAAGGTGCATTTAGGTCTATAAGGTTATTGCTTATAGCATGTTCTACTATTGATTTATAATTATATTTAATAGCAAAGAACAGCACCATTTCATCGAAAATATTATCATTTACTTTTCCTGAAAACTCAATCCACAAGTCAGGTGATTCAAGATATAAGTTTTTACTAAGCTTTTCTATAGAATCTTCTAAGTTTTTACTTGAATTATTTTCTTTAGAATTCATATTAACCTCCTTTAATAAGTTAAAAAGTCCAAGAATTATTATATCAAGGACTTTTCAAATATTTATTATTGAAAATTATCTAAATTCGATAATTAAATTTATGTTATATACTAAGGATATCTACATTCGGAGAAAGTGAATATATTATATCTTTTCTTTCGACTACTATTTTAGCAGCATTAGATATAACAGGATCTTTTGCTATATGATTTAGAAGTTCTTTAGTTGGATTTATAGCTATAGGGTTGCCAACTCTTCTTAACATATTAATATCACCATTTGTATCTCCGTAAGCATAAGAAATAGATAAGTCTATATTATATTTTTTTACGAAGTCATCAATAGCAGTGTTCTTACTTTTAGAGTCCCACATAGGAATTACTGTGCCATTGAACGTTCCATTTTCAAAAACATAATTACTTCCTATAAAATCAGTAACATTATATTTTTCAGCCATTTTTCCAACTAAGAAATCAGGACTACCAGATATAAATATTACTATGTGATTATTTTCTAAGTGCCATTTTATTCTTGAACGAGTGTATTTATACACTCTATCTGATTTAAGCTTTATAACTTGGTCACTAGTAAAATCAATATAATTTTTATCAAGTCCAATTAGAGATTCTACATATAAATTACAAACATCATCTAGATAATCATCATAATTACCTTGTCTTTTATCCCAATTCATAAAAGCATCTCTTGCATTATCGTACCATGCTTTTTGATCTATTATGTCATACTTAATGAGCTTTTTAAAATGTTCAACCATAAGAGAGTCTCTATATAGAGTACCATCTATATCAAAAAAAGCTGCTATATTTCTCATTAATATCACCTCTATTAAACATTTATTTTATTATATTACAAAATTTATTTAAGTTGTGAACTTATACAAAATAAATTTAAATTTTTTTTGGTAGATTTTATTATTTTATATTATAATTTATAGTTAATAGTTAAAATCTAATTGTAAAATATCTTATGAGATTATATGTTATTTATAACATATGTATTAATAAGAAATTATATTGATATTAAAAAAATTTATTAAATAAATATCTCCAATAAGGAAGTGATTTTGTGAAATTCAAATATGCAAAGGTAACCAATTCTAGATTAATGGGAAGTATGGGACTTTTAATAATATGGCAAGAAAAAAATGATAAGATATATCAATACTTTTTGTTAGATTCAGAAGGACTTGGGTTAGCAGACTATGTAAGCTTAAAAAATCCTACTATAGAAGAATCTCATAGAGAAGAAGAAAGGTTAATGGGTGGATTGGGAGCTGATAGAATAGATATATCAGAAGAAGAAGCTTTATTTCTAGTTAATTACTATGGAAATAAAAATTCTTACTATGAAAAACCATTACCAGGAGAGGTAAAAGAGTATATAGATATTATAGAAAATTATGAACCAAAATTAAAACTTGAAGACATATATCCTAAAATTTGCAAGAAAATTACTGATGAAGTAGAATTTATAAATTATATGACTATGAGATTTATAGCATGGGATAGAGAAAGCTTAAGATATTTCTCAGGAAGTGAAGAGATAAGTAATATGCATATTACAAATATAAATGGAACACTTCTAAAAAATAAAGTAATACCAAAAGGTAATGAAAGGTATATAAGCGAAGCACTTTACGAAGATAGTGATGGATATTATATATGTAGAATAGCTTTTAGTATATCAAAAGAAGAAAATGGATTTAAGATAAACTCTATTTTAGTAGGAGATAAAGAAGGAATTTTTGACTTTGAAGTTTTTGATGAAATATCAAAAGAAGAGTTTGTAAGCATTTATAGCTTGAAAAATAAGGAAGAGTTTATAGAAAAGTTTTATATAGATAATCCATTTTTATTAAGAAGTGATATGGAAGAGGGGACATTCTTCACTAGATTTAATTTTGATAACCATCATGTAGCAAAAGAAGTGTACCTTATAAGTAATGACATAAAAGCTATTTATTATCAAATAGGTAATGAGTTTTTTGTAGGAACTTACAATAATAGAGATAAAAAATATATAAACAAATTACTTCAATGTAATTATTCTGACTATATAGAGATTAAAGAAGAAATGTATTTTGAGGAAAATGTACTTTATGATTTCGTAGAATCTGGTGCAGATGACTTTGATTATTTCTTAGAATAGTAAATTATTGATAAAAAATAAAGCCACGACTTAACTGTCAGTGGCTTTATTCTGTATTTATAATATTGGGGGAATATTATGAGGAATACATTATTATTTTGGACAAGTTTTAAAATTTTATAACAATTAAATTAAAAAAATTTACATTTCTTCCTCATCAAATTCTTCCATGTTTATTTGAGGCATCATACCCATCATCATATAAGGATTATACATCATGCCTGGTATCATAGGCATCATCATATTAGGCATCATAGGCATACAACCCATCATCTGGGGCATCATAGGCATACTACCCATCATATTAGGCATCATAGGCATGTTACCCGGCATCTGAGGCATCATATTCATATCTTGATCCATATACATAGTTTCCATATCCATATCATCAAAATAGAAATCATTATCTAACATTGCATATTGATTATCCATCACAGGATAATTGATATAAGGATTCATATAAGTCATATAGTACCCAGAATTACCGTAGTCCATTGGGCGTTGATTATAATAAGGATTAACATACATCATAGGATCTATATAAGGTGTAGGGTATATATAATTAGGATCCATATCGCCATTTTGTTTGTGTGAGAAATTATCAAAACTCATAGTAAATCATCCCTCCTAAAGTATTACTTACTAAATAACAATTCACTTTAATAATATATATATTACTAAAAATGCTATTATGTGCATTTTATAAAAAAATAGTTAATATTAGTTGCAAAAATTTGGACATGGGCATATAATTATATATATGAACAATTATTCATATATTGTTATTAATTTGGAGGAATTAAGATATGAGTAAAAATATAAATGAAAAATTAAACTCGTGCAATTGCGAGGAGGTTCATGAAGATATAGTAAAAAGAGCTCAGACATCAATGCCAGAAGAAGAGATGCTTTATGACTTAGCAGAGTTATTTAAGGTATTTGGAGATACAACAAGAGTAAAAATTTTATATGCATTATTTTCAAATGAAATGTGTGTATGTGATATTGCAAGTTTATTAGGAATGACTCATTCTGCAATATCTCATCAGCTAAGGGTACTAAAGCAAGCTAGGCTAGTTAAATTTAGAAAAGAAGGAAAAGTAGTTTATTATTCTTTAGATGATTGTCACATAAGTAAGATATTTGATTGTGGTTTATGTCATATACAAGAAACATATAAACGATAGGAGGATTGGGTTATGGATGCTAGTAGCATAATTAGAAAAGAGCTGATTCTAGGTGGATTAAACTGCGCTCATTGTGCAGAAGTAATAAATGAAAAAGTATCTAAACTAGAGGGTGTAGAATCATCAAATCTAAACTTTATAAATAAAAAGCTTGTATTAAACATACAAGAAGGTGTAAATGAGGAAGAAATTATAGAAAAGGCTATAAAGATAATAAATGACACAGAACCAGGATTAGATATAGAAATAGTTTCAAATTCTAAAGTCATTAAAAGGGAATTAATATTAGGTGGATTAAATTGTGCTCATTGTGCAGAAGTAATAAATGAAAAAGTATCTAAGTTAGAAGAAATAGATTCTTCAAATTTAAATTTTATAAACAAAAAACTTACAGTAAATATAAGAAAATCTTTTGATGAAAAAGAGACTATAAATAAAATAGTAGGAATAGTAAATGCAACAGAACCAGGTTTAGACATACAAATAAAAAATGAAAATGGTAATGTTAAAAAATCAGAAGTTAAAGAAGAAAAGAATGATATAAATAAAAAAGATATAATAAAGTTAGTAATAGGGTCATTAGTATATATATTTGGAATATATCAAATTGCAACTGGATTTGAAAGTAAACTTGCAGATGCGATGTTTATAATAGCATATGTAATAGTAGGTGGAGAAGTTTTATTAAAAGCACTAAAAAATGCTATAAGAGGTCAAGTGTTTGATGAAAACTTCTTAATGTCTATTGCAACAATTGGAGCATTAGCAATTGGTGAATTACCAGAAGCAGTAGGAGTTATGCTTTTCTATCAATTAGGAGAATTCTTACAAGGTATAGCAGTAGGAAAATCAAGAAGATCTATAACATCACTTATGAAGATAAGACCAGATTATGCAAACTTAAAAGAAGGATCAGAACTTAAAGTAGTTTCTCCTGAAGAAGTTAAAATAGGCGATGTAATAGTTGTAAAACCAGGAGAAAAAGTTCCACTAGATGGTGTAGTTATAGATGGATACTCAATGGTAGATACATCTGCACTTACAGGAGAATCTGTATTAAGAGAAGTATCAAAAGGAGAATCTGTATTATCAGGATTTATAAATAAAAATGCCTTATTAACTATAGAAGTTACAAAAGGATTTGAAGAATCAACAGTTTCTAAAATATTAGATTTAGTTGAAAATGCAAGTAGCAAAAAATCTAAAACTGAAAACTTTATAACTAAGTTCTCAAAATATTATACACCAGCAGTAGTTATAGGAGCTGTTTTAGTAGCAGTTGTACCTCCAATTATAATACCAGGAGCTACATTTAGTGAGTGGCTATATAGAGGTTTAGTATTTTTAGTAGTATCTTGTCCATGTGCATTAGTTTTATCTATACCACTTAGTTTCTTTAGTGGAATAGGATTTGCATCTAAAAATGGTATATTAATAAAAGGAAGTAACTATTTAGAAGCACTTAGAAATGTTGACACAGTTGTGTTTGATAAGACAGGAACACTTACAAAAGGTGTATTTAATGTAACTAAGGTTAATGCAGTTGGAATATCTGAAGAAAAATTATTAGAGTACGCTGCTTTTGCAGAGGCAAACTCTAATCATCCAATAGCAAAATCAATATTAAGTTACTATGATAAAAAAGTAGATTTAGACAAAATAACTAGTTATGAAGAAATAGCAGCTTATGGAATAAAAATAAATTACAATAATGAACTTATTTTAGCAGGTAACGAAAAATTAATGAAAAAAGAGAATATATTCTATTCTAAAGCTAAAGAAGTTGGAACAGTAGTTTATATAGCTGTCAATCAAATATATAGAGGATATATAGTAATATCAGATGAAGTAAAAGAAGATAGTAAAAAAGCTATAAAAAATCTAAAATCATTAGGAATAAAAGATGTTGTAATGTTAACTGGTGATAATGAAAAAGTAGCTACAGCTATAGCAAAAGAGCTTGGAGTAGATAAAGTATACTCAAATCTACTTCCTAATGAAAAAGTAGATAAGCTAGAAAAAATATATGAAGGAAAATCAGAAAAAGAAAAAGTTATATTTGTTGGAGATGGAATAAACGACGCTCCAGTTTTAGCTAGAGCTGATATAGGTATAGCTATGGGAGGATTAGGTTCAGATGCTGCTATAGAAGCTGCCGATGTAGTTTTAATGACAGATGAACCAAGCAAAATTTCTAAAGCAATAGAAATAGCAAACAAAACTAATAAGATAGTATGGCAAAATATAATATTTGCATTAGCTGTAAAAGCTATAGTTTTAATATTAGGAGCAGGTGGAGTTGCTACTATGTGGGAAGCTATATTTGCAGATGTTGGTGTTGCATTAATAGCAGTATTAAATGCAATGAGAGCTATGAGATAGAAGTAAAAAACGAACTCAATTGAGTTCGTTTTTTTTATTTAAAGTATATTTTATATATTAATTAAGAAAAATAAGAATTGTAAGGTTTATTTAAGATTAATTTTACAGAAATTTAAATTTATTTATATATAATGAATAAACATATGTGAAAAATAAAGTATACATATTAAAAATTTATTATGAAAAAATGATTTTTAGAAGAAATTACAAAAGGAGAAATAAACCATTAATGAAGAAAAAACCTAGTAAAGCACTTATAATAATCTCAACTATTATAGTTTTGTTAGTATTAACTATATTAAGTAACATTGTATTAAATAAAGTATATAAGACTAAATATGAAGAATTTGATTCTGTAGATAAAGAAATGTTTGTACAGTTATCAAGTATATATAAACAATTTAATGAAAATGGTGAAAAATTATGGAACAATAAATATAAATTAAATAAGGAGCCTATAATTCTAATAAGAACTAATAAAGATAAAGGGATTATAAGAAAGTATGCCTATGCGGTTAACGTAAAAGGAATTGAAAAAAGCTTTCTTGCAAGGAAAATTAATATGCCTAAATCTTTAAATCTACCAGAAGTTTATAGAATAAGTAAGTTTGATATAAGTCTGATTTCAACCTGGGCGCCTTCAAATTTTGGTACTGTAGATATTAATGGTAAAAGTATTTTTTATTTTAAATATCACCCTAAAATGATAGAAAATCCAGAATTATATTTTGATTTTACTTCATTTTTATTACATGAATCATTCCATACATATAAGCAAAAAGATTGGACATATGATAAAGGTGATGGAGAGTATATAGAAAATTATCCAGTAAATAAAGAAAACTATGCTTTAATGGGATTAGAATTTAAGCTTTTAGATAAATGCATGGAAACTAATAACAAAGAAGAAGTTAAGAAGTACCTAAAACAATGGACAACTGTACGTGCTTATAGATATAAAAAATGGCCACAGTTAGTAGTAGAAACAAACACAGAAGCAATAGAAGGAACTGCAAGATACATTGAATATAAATATAGTGATTTAACAGGAGGAAAGTTAACTGTACTTGCAAAAAAAGAAAGTCCATACTATGTTACATTTATGCAGGCATATGATTATATTGCAAATGGTCAAGCAGAATCGCCATCTTATTTAGAAAGATCAATGAAGTATGAAACGGGATCTGCTTTAGGGTTGGTAATGGATAAAATAGATATAAATTGGAAAAAAGGCATAGAAGATCGTAAAGATAAAAATGGAGAAACTCAATATAAAATACTAAAGAAATACTTTAACATCTCAGATAAAGATATTACAGAAGATAAAATAAATCAGATAAAAGAAGAAAATGATTATAATGAATTACTAAAACAAGGACAAAAAATAGTTGATTTAGTAAATAACAATAATTAAAAAAATATATAAATAAGAGCAAAGTTATGCAAAAAATAGCTTTGCTCTTATTTATTTTGCCAGATAATTTATATTAAATAAGAAAAATTTGAATTGTAAGGTTTATTTAAGATTAAGTTTATGATGGTGTAAATCTAGATATATATAATAAATTTGTAATCACAAGAGAGGAGAACAAACATGTTAAGATGGGAATTAAAAAAAATAGTTAAAAATAAAACCTCAATAATAGCACTTATACTTATGGGACTTTTATTTATACAAATTGGATTTGTAAAGCCTATGTTAGAAACTGAAAATGAATATTTCGATGAAAGTAAAAATGAATATATAGTAGACAAAAGGCCAGGAGATGTAATAGCACAGGAAAAATTGGACAATAAAGTAAATGAGATAAAATCGATTGCTAATAAAAATACTCATGGTTTAAAAGATGAAAATGAAAAGCAAATTAGCAAAATGTCAAAAGAAAAGCTAAGTAAAGATAATGGTGAAAAATATAAAGATGTAACATTCTATCAAGTATTTGAAAATAGAGCAACTTTTCCTTTAGCTACACTACTTATCGTAGCTATAATAGTTACACTTTCTTCAAATTTATATACAGATGAAAGATTATCAAATGTAGATACTATAATCTTATCATCTAAAAACAAATATAAAGCTTTAAATTCAAAGCTTTTAATATCAATAATTTTACCAATTATTGTTTATGCAATTTATTTAATTGCAACTTTTATAGCAACATATATTCAATATGGGGCTCCTGTAAATGGAGGCTTACAAGCATATAGGATATCTAATATAGCAAGTTTAGTTAGAGAAATGAGTATTGTTCAATATATAGCCTCTGAAATAGGGGTAATATCTTTAGTATTTATAGCTATATCAATATTCTCAGCTTTATTTTCATTTATAACGAAAAACTCGATACAATCTATATCTTGTTCGATTTTATTTATAGCTATGGGAAAAATACTGGTATTTTTTAAATTTTTACCTTATGAATTAATGCTGATAATACACCAATGTAGTTTTATAGATATACTTTCAAAAAATAGTTTTATACCTACTGCATATATGGGTCAAATTAAATTATTTTCAATGAATTTTGACTTAGTTATAACTTGTTTAAGTACATTAGGATTAATAATTGTATCTGGGATACTACTAAATGTTTACGTATTTAAGAAAGTACTAAATAGATAAATAAAAATATGGAGGAAGTAAAAATGAATAAATTAGAAATTGTAAATTTAACTAAAACATATAAACATAAAAATGCAAATGAAAATATAAGTTTAACTTTAAATAGTGGAGTATATGGTTTATTAGGTCCTAATGGAGCTGGTAAATCAACTTTAATGAAACAATTAGCAACTATAACAACACCAAGTAGCGGGAAAATATTATATAACGAAAAAGATATAGTATCTTTAGATGATGAATATAGAGCTTTAGTTGGATATTTACCACAAGATTTTGATGCATATAAAAACTTTAAAGCGAGAGAGTTTTTAATGTACATGGCGGCGCTTAAAGGAATGAATAATAGTGAAGCTAAGAAAAAAGTAGATGAGTTATTAAAATTAGTAGGTCTTTATGAAGTAAGAAATAAGAATGTGTCTAAGTTTTCTGGAGGAATGAAAAGAAGAGTTGGTATAGCACAGGCATTACTGAATAACCCTAAGATATTAATATTAGATGAACCAACAGCAGGTCTTGACCCTCAGGAGAGAACTAGATTTAGAAATTTATTATCAAATATAGGAACGGAAACAATAGTAATACTTTCAACTCATATAATTTCTGATATAGAGTCAGTAGCTAAAGAAACTATTATGATAAAAGATGGTAAATTACTTCTAAAAGGAACTCATAGAGAAATTTTAGAAGACATGAAAGGTAAAGTATATACAATAACTACAAAAAATGAAAGTGAAGTAAATGAGATTCAAAGAAACTACAAAGTAGTAAGTATAAATCGTGGTGTTGAAGATACTCAACTAAGAATAATAAGTGATAAAGCGCCATCATATGAAAATACAAAACTAACAGAACCAAGATTTGAAGATGTTTACATGTTCTATTTTGAGTTAGAAGATGCAAGGGAGGTATAATCATGTTCTCAGTTGTCAAGGCAGAGATAAAAAAGAATTTTAAGCTTGGAGTAATTATTGTTTGGATGTTAACAATGTTTTTAGCATATAGCTCTACTTATAATTTTGATATTAATGAGACATATGCAAATTTATTTTCTAAATGGTTTGGCCTTGCTCCATTTATGGGATTAACTATGTTTATGATGTTTTCAGGAAGTTTTATTATAGAGTATAATTCAAACATGGATGGATTGATAAAAGCTACAAAAAATGGTAAGAAACAGTTAGTTATAAGTAAATTTATAGCAGCTGGAGTAAGTGCTAGCATAGTAAATCTTTCAATATTATATACAATGGTATTAAGAGCATTAGTATCCTTAAACTTTAAAGGATTAGATACTCCATTAAAGAATTTATGGTACTTTGGAAATAGCGGATCTAATATAACAGTAATTCAAATGATATTAATGATGACTATCAACATAATAATAGGATCATTCTTACTAGCAGCTTTAGGATTATTTTTATCATCTATAAGTAAAAATGCAATAGTACCATTTTTAATAGGTGGAGCATGTATGGCAATACCTTACTTTATGGAGGCTAGAGGTATGGTTAGTAATGTTTTAGAATGGCCTATATTAGGAATGTATGCAACTCCAATTATAAGATATAAACTACCATTAAGTATATGGGCTGTATTTATAGGGACAAGTGTAGTGGGAGTAGTATTATTTTACAATTTAGCTAAGAGAAGTTTTTTAAGTGAAAGATAATATATAAATATAAATAATTTAGAAATAATAAAAAGAAAAGCAAAACATTAGTTATGCTTTTCTTTTTTCATTAGAAATAAAAGTTATAAAATATGGTATAAATTAAATATAAAAAAACGTAAAATTAAAAAATAATATGTAGTAAGAAAAATTATATGAAGTGATAGGAGGGTTTTAAGTGGAGTCTTTAATAAGAAAAAGTAAGATATTAGTAGTAGATGACGAAGTAGAGATATTAAAGCTAATAAAAAAGGCACTTAAAAAAGAAGGATTTGAAAATATTTATATAGCTGATAATGGAACTAATGGATTAGAAATATTCAAAAATGAAAATCCAGATTTAGCCATACTAGATATTATGCTTCCGGATATCGAAGGATATGATGTATGTAAAAAAATAAGACAAACATCAGACATACCAGTATTATTTTTATCAGCGAAAGGAGAAGAATTAGATAAATTAGTAGGATTATCTATAGGTGCTGATGATTATATAACAAAGCCATTTAGCATAAAAGAACTAGCACTTAGGGTAAAAATTCAACTTAGAAGAAGTAAGAAGCAATTTAATATAGAAGAAAAAATAAATAATAATATTATAAAAGTAGGGCCATTTGAAGTGAATGAGCAGACTTTAGAGGTAAAGAAAAATGGAGAATTATTAGAATTAAAGCCTAAAGAATTAAAGATGTTTATGTATATGGTAAAACATAAAAATCAGATAATAAGTAAAGAAAAGTTTTGTGATGAAGTATGGGGAGATGATTTTATAGGATATGATAATACCATAATGGTTCATATAAGAAGACTGAGAGAAAAGATTGAAGATAATCCTTCAAAGCCAGAATATATAATAAATGTAAAAGGGCTTGGATATAAGTTTTTAGTAAAAGAATAGATAGCTAAGGATGATTTAGTATGAAATGGAAATTGACTTTAAAGTACCTTTTATCAACTGTAATAGTAGCTATGATAGTTGTTCAATTAAATATAGCTATAGCTATTTTTATATCTGTTATGATAAATGCGGATTCTTCACAAAATGGACATGGAATATTTAATAATGTAGAGGCATTTGTAAGAGATTTTAATAAAAATATTTTTAATGATACAGATGATATAAATAACGTTTATGTGAATGATAAAGGTAAAGAAATATTAAAAAAAGATAAAATGTGGATACAAATATTAGACAGTGATGGAAGTGTAATTTACAAGTATAATGCACCTAATAATATCCGAAATAAATACACACCTGTTCAGTTAATAAATACATATAAATATGCTGGAGTAGAAGATAATAAATCTACAGTTTTAGTTGCTGAAAAAAATATAAATAATTACTCATATACATACCTAATTGGATTTCCAATGAACAAGGTGAGTAGAACTAGTATAGTTACTGAATCTGAGTCATTAAGAAATATAATATCAAAAGTTATATTGGCGATTATAATAGTAGACTGTATAGTAGCTACAGTGATAGGGTATATATTTAGTAAATCTTTAACTAAACCTGTAAAAAGTATAATTGGTGGAGTTGAAGATCTAGCTGGTGGAAACTATGAATCATATTATAAAGAAAAAGGAATATACAAGCCAGTATTTAATAAATTGAATAATTTAGCAGACACATTAAAATCAAATGAAAGAGAAAGAAAAAAAATCGAATCCATGAGAAATGAGTGGATAGCAAATATCTCTCATGATATAAAAACACCTTTAGCATCTATAAAAGGATATGCAGAATTAATGTCTAGCGGATATGATATAGAAGTAGATGAAGTATCTCAATATGCAGAGATTATAGATAGTAAGGCAAACTATATAAAAGAATTAGTTGATGATTTAAATTTAACTATGAAGCTAAAAGATGGATATTCAAATATATCCAGGGAAGAAAAGAATATAGTATCACTGGTTAGAGGATGTATTATAGATATACTTAACAACCCTAAATATAATAATGTATATATAGATTTTAATTCGAAAGAAGATAATATAGTATTGAAAATAGATGAATTACTAATGAAGAGAGCAATAAATAACCTCTTATACAACTCTATTATTCACAATAATGAAGATGTAAGTATAAAAGTAAATATAATTTTGGATGAAAAGACACATATAATTATTGAAGATAATGGAAGGGGAATATCTGAAGAAGATCTTAAGTATATATTTGAGAGATATTATAGAGGAACTAATACAGGTTATGCTCATAAAGGATCAGGCTTAGGTATGGCCATAAGTAGAGATATTGTAAAGGCTCATAATGGAGATATAAAAGTAGAAAGCAATATAGGTAGTGGTACAAAAATAGAAATAATACTTTAGATAAATAAAAAAGGAGACTAATCAAAACTGATAGTTCTCCTTTTTTATTATATGACAAAATTAAATACACAGAAAAAATGAGTTAAACTTCCAAGCATTATAAATATGTGGAAGATTTCGTGAAAACCTAAGTATTTAAATTCTAAAAATTTTGGTTTAGTTGCATATATTAAAGCTCCTATAGTATAAAAAACTCCACCTAATACAAGTAAAGAAAGTCCATGGAATGATAAAGCTTTATATAATGGACTAATAAGAAATATAGAAATCCATCCCATAGCAACATATATAGCTGTTGAAATCCATCTAGGGCAGTTAAACCAAATTAATTTAAAAGATATGCCAGCAATAGCAGTAGCCATTATAACTCCAAATAAAATCCATCCAGTAGGACCATCTAAAGCTATCAAGCAAAATGGTGTATATGAACCTGCTATTAAAACAAATATCATAGCGTGGTCTAATCTTCTTAAAAATCCTATTACCTTATCACTAGAAATAACTAAATGATAAGTTGCAGAAGCTGCATATAGAAGAATCATACTTAATCCAAATATTATTACAGCTGTTAGCTCTAAAGTAGATGGGGTATTTAATGTTGTTTTTATTACCAATGCTAGTAGACCAATAAAGGATAAGATTGCACCAGCAAGGTGTGTGAAACCATTAATTGGCTCTCTAAGATAATTATTCATAATTTACCTCCATAAATTAAAGTTGAATATATAATTCATTTTAAACGTTTTTACATAAATAAGTAAATAAACCAACAAATTATAACAAAATTAGTATCTGGTTTTAATACTATATTACTATTATACTCTAATTTGTAAATGTATATATACTTTAAAAAAATTTTTCAATAAAAAATAAAACCAAATTAACTGGAAATTCTCTTAAATACAAGAGTTTTGGATATATTAATTTATGTTTAAAATATAAATAATAATAATTTTTTTAAAAAAGTTTTAAAAAAGTGTTGACGATATAAATGTAAGGTGATATAGTATTACTTGTCCTTAAGAAAAGGGCAAAAACGAAAATGAACTTTGAAAATTAAACAGTAGGTTAATTTATATAACTGATTCTTAAAAGAATCGAAAACAAACCAAGCCAGATATTCAGATAATGATAGTCTGAGCAGGTAACAACTTTTATTTGAGAGTTTGATCCTGGCTCAGGATGAACGCTGGCGGCGTGCCTAACACATGCAAGTCGAGCGATTTACTTCGGTAAAGAGCGGCGGACGGGTGAGTAACGCGTGGGTAACCTGCCCTGTACACACGGATAACATACCGAAAGGTATGCTAATACGAGATAACATGTTTTTATCGCATGGTAAAAATATCAAAGCTTTTGCGGTACAGGATGGACCCGCGTCTGATTAGCTAGTTGGTAAGGTAATGGCTTACCAAGGCGACGATCAGTAGCCGACCTGAGAGGGTGATCGGCCACATTGGAACTGAGACACGGTCCAAACTC
>NZ_JADNAJ010000009.1:0-74493 GCF_015550185.1 Romboutsia sp. 1001285H_161024_C4
GAGTTTGGACCGTGTCTCAGTTCCAATGTGGCCGATCACCCTCTCAGGTCGGCTACTGATCGTCGCCTTGGTAAGCCGTTACCTTACCAACTAGCTAATCAGACGCGGGTCCATCCTGTACCGCAAAAGCCTTGATAAGAAAGCCATGCGACTCTCTCATGTTATCTCGTATTAGCATACCTTTCGGTATGTTATCCGTGTGTACAGGGCAGGTTACCCACGCGTTACTCACCCGTCCGCCGCTCTTTACCGAAGTAAATCGCTCGACTTGCATGTGTTAGGCACGCCGCCAGCGTTCATCCTGAGCCAGGATCAAACTCTCAAATAAAAGTTGTTACCCGCTCAGACTATCATTATCTGAATATCTGGCTTGGTTGTATTCGATTCTTTAAAGAATCATTAGTTATTTAAATTAACCTACTGTTTAATTTTCAAAGTTCATTTTAAGCGACCGTGTCGGCGCTACTTTTTTACAACTTCTTTAGTTTACCAAAGTAATTTTACTTTGTCAACTTTTTTCTGTTCCTTTTCTTTTGTGTTTGCCCTTTTCTTAAGGACAAGTATAACTATACCATCTCAAATCCATTTCGTCAACACTTTTTTTGTTTTTTTCTAATTTTATTTATCTTTTCATTTAAATTACTATATATACTAATGTTTACATATATATTACCCACGATATTGAATATTAATTCTTAAACTTCATAAAATATTAAATAAATACAACTTTATATACTTGTATAAACTCTAAGAAAGGAGATGCTATATATAATTATAGCTAACAAATTCTATGTCTACTTTCAACAAAATCAAAGATTTATATGAGGATGGCTACAGATGTATTTACCATAACTGTACAGATAATAATTACACTATATATCTTAAGAATTTTGATTCTGAAGATTCTCAAACTATTGAGATATCAGATGAAAATGAATTTAATCAATTTCAAGGATATATTAATGATTTAAAGATGTCATAACTAATTTTATTTTTCATTTTAAATTTTAAAATTAGATATTAAACTACAAAAATAGAGAGTTTTCACACTCTCTATTTTGTAGTAACTAGCTTCTTTATAAGGTTTAATAATTCCACTCTATCTACTTCCATTTGTTTTTTATGCTCTTTATATTCATTGAAGTTAACAACTTTTCCTCTGTTCTTCTTCATAATAACCACTTCCTATTTTAATTATAAACTTAATATATTAATTCTATACTTAATTAATATTCCCTTCTATAAAATATACAAAATTTCTTAAATATATTCATATTTTATATTTTAATTCTTTATAATATGTTATATTTTTACATTCTATTTTTTTATAAATTTTAATTATATTTTTCATTAAAAAACAGGCACTTTTTATATTTTATGCCTGTTTTTATTGATATATTCTATTTTATTTCCTTTTTCATCCAATCAATAGCTTTATCTAATTGCTTTTCAGGATTTTTTTCCTCTATATTTGGTTTTATTCCTTTTCCATTTATATAATCTCCATTAGGAGTAAAATATTGAGCAGTGGTTAATTTAAAACCTGTACCATCTTTAAGTTCTCTTACACTTTGTACTAAACCTTTACCAAAAGTTGTAGTTCCTATTGAGATACCAGCTTTATTATCTACAATAGCTCCTGTTAATATTTCTGATGCTGATGCACTATTCCCATTAGTTAAAATAGCTATTGGCAATCCTAGCTTATCTTTATCTGATTTTAAGTATTCTGTATTTCCTTTATTGTCTTTAGTGTAAACTATAGTTCCTTCTCCTATTAACTCATCGGCTATATCTTTGCATATATTTAATAGTCCTCCACCATTATCTCTTACATCTAATATTAACCCCTTCATTCCCTCTGATTTCAATTTATCTAGTACAGTTTTAAATTCTTTATATGTATTTTCGCTAAAAGAAGTTATTCTTAAATATCCTATTTTATCTTCTAGCATCTTACCTTCTACGCTTTTTGAAACAATCTCTTCTCTTTTAACTTTAACATCAAATTCATTGCCATCTCTTTTTAAAGTTAATTCTACAGTTGTGCCCTCTTTACCTTTTATCATGCTAATTGCTTCATCTGAATTTTTAGCAAATACATTCTTTCCATCTACCTTTACTATCTTGTCTCCCGCTTCTATTCCACTTTTTTCTGCCGGAGAACCTTGTATAGGAGATACTACTGTTAAGTAATCATCATCTGGAGAAGGACTTATTATCACACCTATACCAACAAAAGACCCACTCGTTTGTTCCTTCAATCTTTTAAACTCATCTTCTGTATAATACTGAGAATATGGATCATCTAATCCTGAAAACATTCCTTTTATAGCTCCATTAACCAAATTATCATCTTTTGTTTTTTGATAGAAATCTTCTTTTATAGCTCCTTCTAGACCTATCATCTTATTGTACTTACTATATTTTTCATATAAATCTTTCGACACTACAACCTTATTACCTAATCCTATTTGCAAAGTAGAGGTAAACAAAGCTGTTACTATTACTAAAACTATTCCATACACGATAGCTCTTTTCTTTGATATCATTCTAGGCATCTCCTTTATCTAATCTAGTATATATTATATGACTAGCTATTCTTTTTATTACCATTTCTATTTTTGTTGCTTAGTTTTTAACTTATGTACTAAAATTTATAATGGATACATATCCATATTATACCATAGTAAAAGGGGTAGATTTTATGAAAAAGGAATTTAGAAAAAAAGTTATTTCTGATAGAAATAACCAAAATTATGAATCTTTATGTAAAAACTCATCAATAATAACTCAAAAAATATTAGCTTTAGATTGTATAAAAAAAGCTAAAAATATTATGCTTTATCTTGATTTTAATAATGAAGTTAAAACAGATGAACTTATAGTTAAGCTTCTTTCTTTGGGTAAAACTGTCTCATCTCCTATAACGATTAAAGAAGAAAAAAAATTAATACCATCTCAAATAATTGATTTAAAAGATGGAGTAAAAATCGGTGCTTATGGAATAAGGGAACCAAAACCTGAATGCTCTCCAGAGGTAGAGGTTAAAGATATAGATGTAGTAATAGTTCCAGCCGTTGCTTATGATAAAGATTGCTATAGACTCGGTTACGGTGGTGGCTTTTATGATAGATTCATAGAAAGGTTAAGAGAAGATGCTATCACAGTAGGAATTGCTTTTGATTTACAAATTTTTGATTCTGTACCTAAAGAAGATCACGATGCTCAACTTGACTATATAATTACAGAAAGCCAAATACTTACACCTAATAAATTTTAGATAATATTAATTTAAAAATGATACTAAGGGTTAAAACTTAGTATTTTAACCCTTAGTATTTTTTATTCCTTTTTATCATCTCTATCTTTTTTATCTATTTGTCTTAAACTCTCAAGCTTATCCTTAACTAAATTATCTATTTCATCTATAGTCTTACCTGTAAGTATCTCTAATCCTTCTTCTATACTACTTATTGCATATATACTAAAAGTTCCAGCTTTTACAGCTTCCACTATCTCATCTTTTAGTATTAAATTCTTAACATTTTGTATCGGAATCATAACACCTTGTTTTTGAGAGAAACCTTTTAACTTACATACATCAAAAAATCCTTCAATCTTTTGATTCACTCCGCCTATAGGTTGTATTTCTCCTTTTTGACTAACAGAACCAGTTACTGCAATACTTTGTTTTATAGGTATATCAGCTATACTAGATATTATAGCGTACAATTCAGTACTAGATGCACTATCTCCATCTACACCACTATAGTTTTGTTCAAAAGTTATTGATGTAGTTATAGATAATGGTCTCTCTTTTCCATACCTTTCTCCTAAATATCCACTTAATATTAAAACTCCTTTATCATGAATACTTCCACTTTGCTTTATTTCTCTTTCAATATTTATTACACCATGTCTTCCCCTATAAGTAGATGCTGTTATTTTTGATGGCTTACCAAATGAATATTCACCTGTACCCATAACAGCTAATCCATTAATTTGACCTACTTTCTCTCCTTCTATATCAATTAACAGAGTTTTGTCTTCAAACATCTCATTTAATTTTTCTTCATATTTATTATTTCTATATACTTTTTGTTCTATTGCATTTTGAACATCTTTTGCAGTGACATATAACTCACTATCATCACTTATAGCCTCTGACTCATATACTAAATCTATTATATTACTAACTCTTGCTGTTAATTTATCTTTATTGTCACTTAACTTAATACTATATTCTATTACCTTTTCAACTGCATCTCTTTCAAAGTGTTTTAATTTTTCATTGTTGCAAGTATCAGCTATTAGCTGAATTGTCTTATATATATTTTCATCATTTTTATCTATTTCTATATCAAAGTCAGCCATCACTTTAAATAGATTTCTAAAATCTTCTTCATATGAGTATAAAAGTCCATAATAACGACTGTCTCCTATTAATATGACTTTCACATCTAAATCTATTGGTTCTGGCTTTAATGTAGATGTTACTAAATATCCATATTGTTTATTAAGAGATTCTATTGATATCTTTCCTGTTTTTAAACTTCTCTTTAGACAATCCCAAGAAAAAGGATTCGATAATAAATCTTTTACATTTATGATTAAGTATCCTCCATTCGCCTTATGTAAGGCTCCTGGCTTTATTTCCGTAAAACTTGTTGTTAAAGCTCCTATCTCATTTTTATACTCTATACACCCTATCAAATTATAGTATGTAGGATTGCTTTCTACTATTATCTTACAATCTTCACACTCACTATTATCTATAAATAAATTTACTTTGTATCTATTAAAAAACTTATCATCATTTTTTTGACCCATCATACCAAATAGCGCCATAGGGTTTTGTTGATTACCTTCATTTTTATCCTTAAATTTATCAATGTTATTAACTATATCATTGCATAAATCATTTATATATCTTTGTATTTTTTCTTCTTTTCCATACTTATCTAGTAAGTATTTATCATAAAACCCAACTAAACTTCTTCCTACATTTTTATCTAAATCAATAGTTTTATTTTTATAATCATCTTCACAATTTTTTATCTTATCTATATATTCCTTGCTATCTTGATTTAGCTTAAGACCCTCTTCTCTTAATTTATTAATTTGTGTAGGAGTTAGTTGACCTAACTCTTGTTCTTGCATTAATGTTCCATCTTCTTTTATTGGGATACTAACAAGTCCTCTTTCTGTAACTTCAAACTTAAATCCTCTAGGCTTGGCAAATTCATTTAACTCTGATATTATTCCTTGAATACTATTTTCAAGTTCACTCATAAGTATTCTGCTATGGTATTCATATTCTTTTGAATTAAATAATTTAGGTACCTCGCACTTTAATTTTTGAATTATTTCTTCTATATCTTCTTTAAATATTTTTCCTACCCCTGATTTGAAAGATAAAGCTGTAGGTTCATTAATGTTTTTAAAATTATTTACATATACCCAATCTCTATTATTATTTTGTTTATTATTGCTGGTATACTTTTTTATAAGTTCACTAGTGTAACTAACTCTTCCCAATCCATTTGTACCTGCAACATATATGTTATATCCACTTTTTTTCATCTTAAGTCCAAACTCAATAGCCTTCACAGCTCTATCTTGGCCTATTATTTCTCTTTTAGAATCTATCTCTTCTGTAGTACTAAATGATAGATTCTCTATCAATGAGCTCGGTTTTAAGTCTTCTACTCTAACTTTATATTTATCTATATTCAACAATCATTCACCTCTTCATATTATGTTAAGTTTTATTTTTCCCCGCTTATTGATAAATAATTAGTTAATATGCAATAATAATATTTTTTTAATAAATTCATCTAATTTAATTATTTTATTTAAAATTTAAAAATATCTTTTAGACATAAAAAAACACCTTAAAATATTTTAAGGCGATTTTTATTAGCTTATGTACATGTTTATTTTTCTAAATTCTTATTAATATAATATGTAGTCTGTTATTCCTCTGTCACATTTAATTCTATATTTTCAGGAAGATCAGTTAAATTGGTTTCTACAACTATGTACGGATATGATTTTTCTTTTTCTTTATATGAAATTTTTACTTTCATTAAACTTCTATCATTTTCTTGAACCATTTCTATTTTATTCATCTCTATTCCCTTTTCATTATCTTTACCTCTGGTTACAATAACATATATCTTTTCGTTTAACTTCACAGCTAAAGCTCTTTCTTCATCTGTATATTTGTCCATCATATCAAGTATCTTTTCTGGTATAGATTCTCTTTGTACTATAGTGTAATCTACTGGATTTGACTTTTCCATAAACATATTTGGGATTACTATAAACCCACCTATTACTAGTATTAATAGAAGTACTCCATATATAACTCCCTTTACATTAAATTTTATATTCATTTATTTCACCCCCATATATTTTAATATATGAAATTTATACGAGCCTTAGAATATTATTTATTAGTATATTTCCAAAACCTCATAAAAAATTTGCTTGATTAATCTACGTGATGACAAACATCTTAATATCTCAAAAGACCATATCCATTGCTAAAATACAATATTTTAAAATTTATGAAATTATTTAAGATACAAAACTAGTTGGATTTTACCTTCTATTGTTTGAGGAATGTTATTATATGATATGTATTTAGTGAAATATAACGAAAATATAAAATCTTTTATAGTAAATAAATTTGATAATTAAAAAGGATATAGCTTACGCTATATCCTTTTTATATTATTTCTTAGCTATTGCTTCCTTAGCAGCTTTAACTATATCGTTAGATGTTAATCCATATTTTTTTACTAATTCAGCAGGTGTACCTGATTCTCCGAAAGTATCATTTATACCTACTTTTTTAACTACAACTGGACATTCTTCAGTAACAACTTCACTTACTGCTGAACCTAGACCACCTAATATACTATGTTCTTCAGCAGTTACTATTGCACCAGTTTCTTTAGCGGCAGTTATTATTAACTCTTTATCTATAGGCTTTATAGTAGACATATTTATAACTCTAGCATTTATACCTTCTGATTTTAAAACTTCTGATGCTATTATAGCTTCGTTAACCATTATTCCACAGGCTATTATTGTTAAATCATTTCCTTCTCTAACTACTGTACCTTTTCCTATTTCAAATTTATAATTTTCATCAAATATTGTAGGAACTGCACTTCTTCCTAAGCGAACATACATAGGTCCGTAAACTTTAGCTGCTTCAAATATCATTTGTTCTGCTTCTACACCGTCAGCAGGAACCATAACTGTCATATTAGGTATACTTCTCATTATAGCTATATCTTCTACACTTTGATGTGTTGCTCCATCTTCTCCAACTGTTATACCAGCATGAGTAGCACAAACTTTTACGTTTAACTTTGGATAACAAGCAGAGTTTCTGATAACTTCAAAAGCTCTTCCTGTTGCAAACATAGCAAAGCTACTTGCAAAAGGTATTTTACCAGCTGCAGCAAATCCACAAGCTGCACCTATTAAGTTTTGTTCAGCTATACCCATATTGAAGAATCTATCTGGGAATGTTTTATAAAAATCATTTGTCTTAGTTGATTTTGATAAATCTGCATCTAATACTACAACATTATCGTTTATTTGTCCTAATTTAACTAATGCTTTTCCGTATGCTTCTCTAGTTGCTATCTTACTCATTGTCTGCACCCCCTAATTCTTCTAAGGCTCTTTCTAAATCGCTATCACTTGGAGCTGTTCCATGCCATCCAGCTTCATTTTCCATGAAAGATACACCTTTACCTTTTATAGTCTTTGCAATTATCATTGTTGGCTTTCCTACTGTTTCTTTAGCCATATCTAAAGCTGCAAAAATTTGATCGAAATCATGTCCATCTATTTCTATTACATTCCATCCGAAAGCTTTAAACTTATCTACTATAGGACCTATGTTCATAACTTTCTCTACTGCTCCATCTATTTGAAGACCATTATAATCTAAGAATGCTACCATATTATCAAGTTTGTAGTGAGCTGCACTCATAGCAGCTTCCCAAACTATCCCTTCTTGAACTTCTCCATCCCCAAGTATAGTATACACTCTCCATGGTGCATTATCTAATTTAGATGCCATAGCCATACCACAAGCTGCTGAAAAACCTTGTCCTAATGAACCCGTTGACATATCAACTCCAGGTATTCCCTTCATATCAGGATGACCTTGTAACATACTATTTATTTTTCTTAGCTTCATTAATTCTTCTCTAGCAAAGTAACCCTTTTGAGCTAAAGTTGCATAAAGTACTGGTGCTGCATGTCCTTTAGATAAAACAAATCTATCTCTATCTTCCATTTTGCTATTGTTAGGATCTATATTCATTTCATTAAAATAAAGAGCTGTTAGTATTTCTACAGCTGATAATGATCCTCCTGGATGTCCAGATTTAGATTCATGTATCATAGAGACTATATCTTTTCTGATAATACGTGCAATCTCATTTAATCCCTTATGGTCTCTCATGTAATTACCTCCCTGTTTTTCATAAAGTAAATATTACTTATGTAATATATTTTTGTAATCTCATATTATTATATCACTTTTATAGATTTTTTTTACTTTATTTTTTTAATTTAGATATATTATGTATACTTTTTATATATTTTGATATATAATTTTTAACAATTATGATTTTTATATATCAAAATATATATTAGACATTATTTATGATACACTTTTTTTATCTTTAATATATCATATTTCATTTTTAATAAAAAAAAATTATTGATATTAAAAATAATACCAATAATTTTATAACGCAAATAGTCCTAGACTTATCTGAAGACTACTGTCAACTTTTACCATCATATTATCATCTAGACAACCAATTTTTTCTCTTAACCTTTTTTTGTCTATAGTCCGTATCTGTTCTAAGAGAATAACAGAATCTTTATTAAGCCCATATTCGTTCGCACTAATTTCTATATGTGTTGGTAATTTCGCCTTGTTAATCTGTGATGTTATAGCAGCTATTATTACCGTTGGACTATATTTATTTCCTATATCATTCTGTATAATTAAAACAGGACGAACTCCACCTTGTTCCGATCCGACAACAGGGCTTAAATCAGCGTAGTATAAATCTCCTCGCTTTATGTCTAGGTTAATACTCACCCTGGGCTATCTTCCCTTCAATACAATCCTCAGAAGATACTTCATTTGTCATACCTAGTTCAGCCAGCGATAGATTAATTTGCCCCATTTCTTTATAACCTTTGATCATAGACTCTTTTATGTCTATTTTTCTCTTTTGAGTTATATAAAATTGAAAGGCAGCCTTTGCAAAATCTTCTCTATTACTATTCTCCATCTCAACGATATGGTCTACCTCAGAAACGAGGGAATCCGGTAAAGTAAATACTATCTTTTCCTTACTTTTTTTGTGCACAAAATCGCCTCCCGGGGTATACTATCATTATTATTTTATCAAATAACTATCTGATTGTAAAATTGAATTTCTTTCCATATAGATTCTATCTACTCTTCTTGATACCATACATAACACTTCATAGTTTATAGTCTCTAGGCTTTTTGCTACATCTTCTGCTGTCAATTTCTCTTCCCCAAATATTATAACCTCATCGCCAATTTTTATGTCTATATTCTTGTTAATTTTGACCATACACTGATCCATACATATCCTACCTATGACATCAAATATATTTCCTTTAATCATCACCTTAGGATTTTTTTGTATTCTAGAAAATCCATCTGCATATCCTATAGGTATAGTTGCGATTTTTTCTGTTTCATCACTTCTATACTTTAATCCATAACTTATCCCAGTACCTTTATCCACATCTTTTATATGAGCTACTCTCGTTTTTAAAGTCATTGCAGGCTTTAATTGAATAATGTCTCTATCTACTTCTTCTGATGGATAATGACCGTATAGTATTATTCCACATCTTACCATATTAAGATTCAAATCTTGTAAATCTATAATTGCAGCACTATTTGATACATGTTTTATAGGTATATTTATATCTATAGCTTCTAACCCTTCAACCATATATTTAAATCTTTGTACTTGAAGCTTAGTGAATTCTTTACTTTTTTCATCTGCTGTAGCAAAATGTGTAAAGATACCCTCAATGTCTACAAACTCTAAATCATTTATCGACTTTATATCATTTATTGATTGAGAATTAGGTATAAACCCTATCCTTGACATACCTGTGTCAATTTTAATATGGATTTTAGCATGTTTACCTATATGCTTGGCGATATCATTAAGTTTTTGAGCCATTTCTACTGAGTAAATAGTAATAGTTATATCATTGTCTATAGCAGTTGCTAATGCTTCTTCCGGAATATAACCTAAACAAAGTATAGGAAGCATTATTTTATTTTGTCTTAATTCTATTCCTTCTTCTAATCTAGCTACTGCTATATAATCAATATTTTCTTTTTCTAATAATTTTGCAATCGGTACTGAACCGTGCCCATAGGCATTAGCCTTTAGCACACCACAAATTTTCGTATTTTCATTTAAGGATTTTTTTATATTATCAAGGTTAAATTTGATATTGTCTAGATTTATCTCTGCCCATGTCGGAGCTGTTATTTTGTTCATTTCTTTAGTTCCCCCTTACTTTTCATATTGAAAATCTTTGTAAGTAATAGTGAATCTAATCATTCCTTTAGAATCTATTATTTCCATTTTTTCTGGTTGTTTAGTCTTAATATTAATATACAATATTTGTTTGTTAAAATATTCATCTTCACCTGGTATGTACGTTTCTAAGGCAAGACTACCATCAGATAATTTTATATCAACCTCTTCACTTTGCAGGTAATTTTTTATAAAATCCCCAATAAACATATTTTGATCATTTTCACCTACATTAGGTAGTTCAATTTCATCTTTTATTCCTGGGTTTTTTACTATTATTTTATCTGATTTGTATTCAATAGTTTTACCTTTTAAATGCTCTGGTGATACTAACTCTAATTTATAATTATCTGGCTTATTATAATTATGAATAAATACGTAATTATGTGAACTCTTATTGCCAACTACTTCTACTTCAGCCTTACATGTATATGAGTCAATTTCAGATATTACCTTTTGAAATTCTTCATAGGCCTCTTCTTTAGTTAATTGCCTTTTTTGGCAACCTACAATAATAACTAGCATACTTATAATAAGCACTGCTAGTAGCGTTAGCTTACTTCTCACAAAATCCTCCTATATTAATTCTTATTCATTATACATAGCTCTAATTATATCGTATCTACATATAATTCCTTTTAATTTATGTTCTTTATCTACTACTGGAACTCTATTTACTGATTTTTTTATCATAATATTAGCTACATCATCAAAATTATCTTCTTCATTTACAGTTACTATATCAGTTGACATTAAGTCTTTTACTTTGTATGCTGCTATTTCTTTAAACTCTTCTTCCATCTTCTTGTAATCATCTAAAAATATTAACCCTTGGAAAAAGTTAATTATATGAGGAGCTTCTACATGCTGTTCTTTCTTCATTATGTCTGTCTCAGAAATAATACCTACTACCTTATTATCTTCATCTACTACAGGTACCCCTCCTATTCTTTCTTTAATTAGTAACCTTGCAACATTAACTATACTTTCTTCTCTATTTGCCACTATTACATCCGTTGTCATTATGTCCTTAGCTATTTTATTGTTCATAATATCACTCCTTAATTATAGTTATAGCATTAGCTACCGCATATTCTTTACAATGAGATATAGATACTTTTATTTCTAAAACATTATAGTCTATGCATATCTTCTCCAAATTATTATAGGTTTTAACTATAGGTTTTCCTATTTCATTCCTTAATATTTCTATATCTTTAAAATTAAAATTTCTTATACCTGTCCCTAAAGACTTGCTTATAGCTTCTTTGGCTGAAAAATTCCCTGCTATACTTTCAACTCTAAAATTGTTAGATTTAAAATATTCTATTTCATTTTCTGTAAATATCTTTTCTAAAAATCTATTATTTTTATTTATAGCTTCTTTTATTCTTCCTATCTCCACTATATCTATACCAATATCTAATATATTCATAGATGCCTCCGGTTCCTATTATAGTATTATTTTGTTGCATATATATAAATATATTCAACTCGACATTATAAAATCCTGTCATATGCCTATTATAATACTACAGTAGAATTATTTTTAATAGATAATTAGAATTTTCTATTAGTACTGATGTTTTTTTAAAATAAAAAGACTAGAGTTTAACTCTAGTCTTTTTTTATAACCACTCTGCAGATTCAGTTAAAATAACAGCTTGTTCTTTTTCAACTTGCATGAATCCCCCAGATATTTTTGCTTCTCTAAATTTACCTTCTTTTTTTAGACGTAGAGTTCCATCAGATAATCCTGCAACTAAAGGTCTATGGTTTTTTAATATACCTCTGTCTCCTTCAGTAGTTCTAACTATTATCATCTCTGTTTTATCTTCATAGAAGATTTTATCAGGAGTAACAATTTTAACCGCAAATTCGCTTGCCATTATTATCTACTCTCCTTCGCTTTTGCAACTGCCTCTTCTATACTTCCTACGAATAAGAATGCTGATTCTGGTAAGTCATCATGCTTACCTTCTAATATTTCTTTGAAACTTCTTACAGTTTCTTTAACAGGTACATATTTACCTTCAAATCCTGTGAATTGCTCAGCAACTGTGAAAGGTTGAGATAAGAATCTCTCTATCTTTCTAGCTCTTTGTACTGTTACCTTATCTTCATCAGATAATTCGTCCATACCAAGTATAGCTATTATATCTTGAAGTTCTTTATACTTTTGAAGTATAGATTGAACAGCTACTGCAACTTCATAATGTTCTTTTCCAACTACAGCTGGGTCAAGTACTCTAGATGTAGACTCTAATGGGTCAACAGCTGGGAATATACCTAGAGACGCTTTTTGTCTAGATAAAACTGTTTTAGCATCTAAGTGTGTGAATGTTGTAGCTGGTGCTGGGTCAGTTAAGTCATCGGCAGGTACGTATACAGCCTGAACTGATGTTATAGACCCTTTATTTGTAGATGTTATTCTCTCTTGTAATTTACCCATCTCCGTAGCTAGTGTTGGTTGGTATCCAACTGCTGATGGAGTACGTCCAAGTAATGCTGAAACCTCAGATCCTGCTTGAGTGAAACGGAATATATTATCTACGAATAATAAAACGTCTTGTCCTTCTTGATCTCTGAAGTGCTCAGCCATTGTAAGACCAGTTAAAGCAACTCTCATTCTTGCTCCAGGTGGCTCGTTCATTTGTCCGAATACTAGAGCAGTCTTTTTAATAACTCCAGACTCACTCATCTCACCGTAAAGGTCATTACCTTCTCTTGTTCTTTCCCCAACACCTGCGAATACTGATATACCACCGTGTTGAGTAGCTATATTGTTTATAAGCTCTTGTATAAGAACTGTCTTACCAACTCCGGCTCCACCGAATAGACCGATTTTACCACCTTTTAAGTATGGTGCTAGTAAGTCAACAACTTTTATTCCTGTTTCTAGTATTTCAACACCTGGCTTTAATTCGTCAAATGCTGGAGCTTCTCTATGTATAGGACTCTTAGGAGCATTTTTTGGTGCTTCCTTACCATCAACTGGCTCACCTAATACATTGAATATTCTTCCTAAAGTTTCGTCTCCTACAGGTACACTTATTGCAGCTCCTGTATCAACAACTTCCATACCTCTTACAAGTCCATCAGTAGAACTCATCGATATACATCTAACTGTGTCATCACCAACATGTTGTGCAACTTCTATAACTATTTTTTTATCTCCGTGCTTTATCTCTAATGCATTTAATAGATTAGGTAAGCTTTTTTCATCATCGAACTTTACGTCAACAACTGGACCGATAACCTGAACTATTTTACCTACATTTGCCATGTCCTAACCTCCTTATTATTGAGCTGAAGAAGCCCCCGCAACTATCTCAGATATTTCCTGAGTAACTGCTGCTTGTCTTGCTCTATTGTATTGTAACTCTAAATTAGATATCATTTCATTAGCATTGTCTGTAGCTGATTCCATAGCTGTTCTTCTCGCTGCTTGTTCTGAAGCATAAGCTTCAGCTATACCTCCGTATATTCTTCCTGAAACATACTTAGGTACGATAAAACCAAGTACAGCATCTGGAGAAGGTAAGTATTGAACAGAAGCTCTACTATTCTTCTCTTCTTTATCTTTGTCTACTGCTATTGGTAACAATCTAGTTACTCTTGGCTCTTGACTTAATGCTGAAACAAACTCTGTATATATTAACTTAACTTCATCTATATCTCCGTTTTGATAAGAATCCATTATATTATTAGATATCTCGATTATATCTTCATACTTAACGTCTTCAACAGAATCTATTGTTCCAATTAAGTCAAAAGATCTTTTGCTAACAAACTCTTTTGCTTTTTTTCCTATAGCTACAACCTTAACATTATTAGAACCTTGAGTCTCTGCAACTAATGTTTTAAATACATTCGAGTTGTATCCTCCTGCAAGTCCTCTATCTCCTGCTATAACTATATAACATTTATTTTTAACTTCTCTTTCTTTGAGAAATTCACTTTTAACTCCACTCGTATTCTTAGCTATATTTTGAACAGCTTCTTGTAAAGTATTAAAATATGGCTTAGAACTTTCTGCTCTTTCCTTAGCTTTTCTAAACTTTGAAGAAGCAACTAATTCCATAGCTTTAGTTATTTGCTTAGTATTTTCAACACTGGCAATACGAGTTTTAATTTCTTTCATTCCAGCTCCTGCCAATTGGGTTACCTCCTTTTTTAAAAAGGATTACGCTTCTATAACAAATTTCTTCTTGAAATCGTTTATAGCGTTTGTTAATTCTTGAGTGAAATCTCCATTCGCAAGAATTTTTTCTCCTATTTGTGGATAATTAGCATCTATGAATTCAATTAATTCTGCTTCAAATCTCTTTATATTATTTACAGGTATATCTGCTAATAAGTTGTTAACAACTGCAAATATAGCTATTACTTGATCTTTAACATCCATAGGTTGATGTTCACCTTGTTTTAGAACCTCAACTATTCTTTCCCCTTGAGCAAGTCTCTTCTTAGTATCTTCATCTAAGTCTGATCCGAATTGAGAGAATGCTGCAAGTTCTTTATATTGAGAGTAAAGAAGTTTTAATGGTCCTGCAACTTTTTTCATTGATTTTATTTGAGCAGATCCACCAACTCTTGATACTGATATACCAGGGTCAACTGCTGGTCTTATTCCTGAGTAGAATAATTCTGGCACAAGGTATATTTGTCCGTCTGTTATTGATATAACGTTAGTTGGTATATAAGCAGAAACGTCTCCACCTTGAGTTTCTATTATAGGTAATGCAGTTATAGATCCTGCACCTAACTCATCAGATAATTTAGCTGCTCTCTCAAGTAATCTTGAGTGTAAGTAGAATACATCCCCAGGGTAAGCTTCACGTCCTGGTGGTCTCTTAAGTAATAATGACATTTCTCTGTATGCAACCGCGTGCTTAGTTAAATCATCATATACTATTAATACATGTTTTCCGTTGAACATAAATTCTTCACCCATAGCAACTCCTGCATATGGTGCTAAGAATTGAAGTGGTGCAGATTCAGATGCTGTAGCAGACACTACTATTGTGTAGTCCATAGCTCCGCCTTTTTCTAATGTACTAACAACTTGTGCAACTGTCGAACGCTTTTGTCCTATTGCAACGTATATACATATAACATCTTTACCTTTTTGGTTAAGTATTGTATCTATACATATAGATGTTTTACCTGTTTGTCTATCACCTATTACAAGCTCTCTTTGTCCTTTACCTATTGGTATCATGGCATCGATAGCTTTTATTCCTGTTTGTAGAGGCTCATGAACTGACTTTCTAGCCATTATTCCTGTAGCTTCTGATTCAACTGGTCTAAATTTATTAGTGTTTATAGGTCCTTTTCCATCAACTGGTTGCCCTAGTGAGTTTACAACTCTACCTATCATAGCATCACCAACTGGAACTTGAACTATATTACCAGTTCTCTTAACGATATCTCCTTCTTTTATTCCAGAGTCGTTACCTAATATAACTGCCCCAACCATGTCTTCTTCAAGGTTAAGAGCCATTCCGTATACTTCTCCTGGGAACTCTAATAATTCACCAGCCATAGCTTTATCTAATCCGTAAACACTAGCTATACCGTCCCCAACTTTTAAAACACTACCTGTATCTGTTAATTCAACTTTATTCTCATAATTTTTTATTTGCTCTTTAATTATAGAACTTATTTCTTCAGGTCTTAAGTTCATGGGTTCACCACCATTCTAAGATATTACTTGAGATAGTATATTTTTCATTCCTGCTAAACGAGTTTTAACAGTTCCGTCTATCTCTTCGTTTCCAAGTCTAACTAGAACTCCTCCTAGTATAGATTCATCAACGTTGTTTTCTAAAGTAACATTTTTGTTGTATTTTTTTGAAAGTTTTAACTCAAGTTCTTTAATTTCTTCTTGAGACATAGGTACTGCAGTTATTGCAGTTCCTTCTAACACATTTTCTTTTTCATTTAATAATGCTTTAAATGAGTTTTGAACAGCTTCTATAACTGAAACTCTATCTTTATCTATCATTATTTTTAAGAAATTGCTTAAATTTTCACTCAACTGATTTTGAAAAACCTTCTTTAATAAGTCTTTCTTTTCTCCTTTTCCTACAAGAGGAGATTTTAAAACATTGAAAAAATCTTCGTTAGATTTTAGTATGTTTACAACTGCTACTAATTCTTCATTTAAACTAGCAGTTGTGTTAGTTTCTTCTCCTACTTGAAATAAGGCTTCAGCATATCTACTCGCGACTACATTCATCATTTAGCTTCGCCTACCTCTTTTATAAAGTTATCTATTAAATCCTTGTGCTTAGATTTATCTATATCTTTCTCAATAACTTTAGATGCTGCTAATAATGCTATATCAGATATATCGTTTTTGATTTCATTCATAGCTTTTTGTCTTTCTTGTTCTATATCTTTATTAGCTTTTTCTCTTATATTTTGTGCTTCATTTTTAGCATTAGCTATCATTTCAGATTCTTTTTGCTCTGCTCTTAATGTAGCTTGTTTTATTATTTCTTGACCTTCGTTTTTAGCTGAGATTATCTTTTCTTCATATTCTTTCTTTAAAGATAAACCTTCTGTCTTAGCAACTTCTCCTTGTGCTAAGTTTTCTCTGATGTCTTTTTCTCTAGCTTCGATTATTCCTAATACTGGTTTGAATAAAAGTTTCTTTAATATTACAAATACTAGGAATGTATTTATAAGCTGGAATATTAATTCATATGATATGCCTATAAGTGGCTTGAATTCCATATGTTATCCTCCTTCCTACTAATCACAATTCGTAAGTAGGAGATGGCTCTCCCCATCTCCTATTTACAAAATTTCTTAATATTCATTCATAATTTCCTTACATTAATGGATTAGCAAATAGAAGGATTATTGCTATAACTAGTCCGTATATTGCTGAAGACTCTGCTACTGCTGCTCCAAGTAACATTGTTTTTATTATATCACCTTGTGCTTCTGGTTGGTTTCCAACTGCTTCTGCACCTTTACCTGCTGCGAATCCTTGTCCTATTCCTGCTCCTATACCTGTTGCAACTGCGATACCTGCTCCTATAGCTGAAGCTGCTGCTATTATAGCTGTTTCCATAATTACTTCCTCCTTAGAAATTCTAATTTTTTAAAATTTTGATTATTTAATATTTTTTTATTCTGTTGCTGCACTTCCTACGAATACCATCGTTAACATTATGAATATAAATGACTGTAATAATCCAGCAAATATATCAAAATATAAGTGCAGTGGTACTGGTATTATTAACTGACCAAAAGGTATTGTAACACCTGGGATTAATGTTGATAGATATCCCAAGAAGTCATATAGTAAAGCCATTATAACGGCTCCACCAAGTATATTACCAAATGGACGGAAACTTAGTGAAACTGGTTTCGCTAATTCTCCTATTAAGTTAAGTGGTAATAACAGTGGGTTTGGCTCTAATAATCCTTTGAAGTATACTGGACCATTAAATTTAACACCTGCATAATAAATCATAACGAATGTTATTAATGACCATGCTAATGTAGTATCTAAATCTGTTGTAGGTGATCTAAATCCTAATAATCCTATTAAGTTAGAAACCGCAAAGAATAAAAATAAACTTCCTATGTACGGAACCACATTTGGCATTCTTTTTACAGTTTCCTTACCCATAGTATCTTCTACTAATTTAGCAAGCCCACCTATAGCAAATTCTAAGAATATTTGCAATTTACTTGTTGGAACTTTCTTTAGGTTTCTTGTCATTAAGTAAGAAGCTAAAGCAAGCCCTGCAAGTATTAACCAACTTGTTACTACGGTTTCACTTAATTTAAAGTTACCGAAAAATATAACCCATTTTGCTTGGCTCATACTTACGCCTCCTTTCTTTTGAGTTTGTCTATTAAGAATGTTTTTGTTAATATAACAAACTTAGGACTTAATAACCCTATTGCAACCCCTAATACATGTATGTATGGGGCTTTTACAGAGACAAATAGCACTACTCCTGTCACAGTCATCCTCAGCAAATATTGACCAGCTGAGTATATTTGAGCCTTAGAAACAGGCATAGTTACCGATTTTTCTATTGTTATAGCTAACAATCTAAAATTAAGTACAGCTATTATCGTACCAAATATCAACCCTAAAAGCATTTCTTTGCTAAATGTTGAAGTTATCAACAATAATATAATAGCTATAAGATCGTAAACTATAACTCCCTTTGTTACGTAGTTTATTTCATCTTGTAGTTTTGTATGCATATAATCACTTCCTTTTTGTGTATACTATTAAAGTTTTATAAACTCCCATAAATGCTCCACCAACTCCTAATAATAAAAATACTATCATAAATATTGGTTCTGTATTAAATTTGGAATCAAAAAACTTTCCTAAAAAGGTACACCCAAATATAGGAATTAATATCATCAACCCTACTTGACTTATCAAAGAAAGCATCTTAGCTATTTCCATGTATATCTTGTGTTTACTCATACATTAGATACCTCTCTATGAATAGTTTCTTATATATTCATTAAATTTACTTATGTACATGATTTATAAGACCCACTTTGAGCCCTTTATATAAAAAACCATATATCCTATATTACCACTTTTTCAGCAATTTTTAAACATTTTTTTATTAAATTTGATTTTTTTTGAATTCATTTGAAGTTTTGTGAAAGCACCAATTTAAGCCATTATAGGTATATAACTTGAATAAAATGTTTTCATAAATATATTATTCAAACTATACAATTTCTATCCCATTTAAATAATATTTAATATATATTTATAAAATTTTAATGGTTTTTGTATATTATTCTACCTATTCACTCATTTATGCATGTTTTAAGATTAATAATTAAATATTCTGATTCTCAATAACAATTTAAACCGACTAGCATAATATAGAAATTTCTTCATTTAAAGTTTTGTTATTTTTTTAACTTCACCTCTTTAACAGATATCCTTTTCCTTACTCGTTATTAAAAAGGCATCTATAAATTTTATAGATACCTTTTCCATGTTGTCTTATTACTTTGTACCGTATAGTCTGTCTCCTGCATCTCCTAAACCTGGAACTATATAACCATGCTCATTTAATTTTTCATCTACTGATGCAACATATATATCTACATCTGGATGATATTTTTGAACTTCTGCTATACCTTCTGGAGCAGCAACTAAGTTAACTAATCTTATAAACTTAGCCCCTCTTGCTTTAAGTACATCTATAGCTGCAACTGCAGATCCACCCGTAGCAAGCATTGGATCTACAACTATCATTTCTCTTTCTTCTATATCTTGTGGTAATTTACAGTAGTATTCTACTGGTTGTAATGTTTCTGGATCTCTGTATAAGCCTACATGACCAACTTTTGCAGCTGGTGTTAAACTTATAAGTCCATCTACCATACCTAAACCTGCTCTTAGTATTGGTACTATTCCTAACTTTTTACCTGCTATAACCTTAGATGCAGTTTTTACTACTGGTGTTTCTATCTCCACCTCTTCTAATTGTAAGTCTCTTGTTATTTCATATCCCATTAACATACTTATTTCTGTTAAAAGTTGTCTGAAATCCTTTGACCCAGTGTTCTTATCTCTCATTAATGTTAACTTGTGTTGTATTAATGGATGATCTGTGATTATTACTTTACCCATTATGACTACCTCCTATTTGCTGTGCTTTTTTTCTATTTCTTTTATCATATCAACTCTTTTTGAGTGTCTACCGCCTTCAAATTCTGTATTTATCCATGCATCTACTATTTCTAAAGCTAATCCTCTTCCTAAAACTCTCTCGCCTAAAGATAACATGTTTGCATCATTATGAGCTTTAGACATCTTAGCTGAGAAAACATCAGATACTACAGCACATCTAATTCCTTTAACTTTATTAGCTGCTAAAGATATACCTATTCCTGTTCCACAGCAAATTATTCCATAATCAATCTCTTTATTTACTACTGAATTGGCAACTATCTCCCCATATATAGGATAGTCCACTGATTCTAAGTCATTTTTTGGTCCAAAATCTACACACTCTATGCCTTTAGCTTCTAAGTGCTTTTTTATTTCTTCCTTAAGATTATATCCTCCATGATCACTACCTAGTCCTATTTTCATCTGCCTAGTCCTCCAATTTATATTATTATAATATATTTTAACCTACTTTTGCCATAAATTTATGCTTTTATTACTTTATATCCTGCCGATTTAAGTAATCTATTCATTATAGCTTGACCTACACCAGTCATTTCAAAGGATTCAGAATAAACTATATCTACATTTCTTTTATCCATTTCTCTTAGTACATCAAATAAATTGCTTCCTACTTCTTCTAAAGTATTCCCCAAAGAAATAACTTCTCCTTCATATACTTCTTTATTTTTTTCTACACACATCACTCCAGATTTAATACCATTTTCAGAGTTTTCACGTATGATTTGATTTATTTTATTGATAACATCTTTATCATTCCCTGACACTATGTATACGTCTGCATCAGGAGAATAATGTGTATACTTCATCCCAGGTGCTTTTGCTTTTTTATTATCTTCTTTTTTTAATAGAGAAGGATCGACCAAAACTTCTCCTAAAACTTCTTCTAGATCTTCTTTTGTTATACTTCCAGGTCTAAGTATCATAGGTACCTCACCTGTAAGGTCTAACACTGTAGATTCCAGTCCAAAATCACAATTTCCACCTAAAACAATACCACTAACTCTTC
Source organism: Romboutsia sp. 1001285H_161024_C4 (assembly GCF_015550185.1). Classification (NCBI taxonomy): domain Bacteria; kingdom Bacillati; phylum Bacillota; class Clostridia; order Peptostreptococcales; family Peptostreptococcaceae; genus Romboutsia; species Romboutsia sp. 1001285H_161024_C4. The sequence goes on from NZ_JADNAJ010000009.1 coordinate 21,365, forward strand.
CATCCATTTCTTCTTTTACATGGTTACCTTTAGTTGGAGATGGTCTACCTGATATATTAGCAGATGGTGCTGCAATAGGTAGTCCTGATTGTTTTATAAGTTCTCTTGCTATTTTATGAGACGGCATCCTTATAGCTACCGTATCTAATCCTCCACTAGTCGTGTTAGGAACTATGTCCTTTTTATTAAGTATTATAGTTATTGGTCCTGGCCAAAACTTATCCATAACAATCTCGGCTTTATTACTTATATCTTTAGCCAGATCTCTAACTTCTTCTCTATCATATATATGTACTATAAGTGGATTATCGCTAGGTCTGCCTTTAGCTTCATATATTTTCTTTACGGCATTTTCATCTAGAGCATTTGCTCCTAGACCATATACTGTTTCAGTCGGGAATATTACAGTCTTTCCTTCTTTTAATAATTCTGCTTGTTTTTTTAATTCTTCTACATTTATGTTATTAACATCTATTTTACTTATTATTGTTTTCATCTTTTGTATGCCTACTTTCATTTTTAGCTTAAATACACTTTACAATTATTGTACCTACTAAAAAACCAATTATACAATGTAATGTCGTTGACTTTGGAAATATTTCTTCTAAAACTACATATATCATAGTTCCTGCAGCTAAAGAAAGAAAAATACCCATTAAAGAATTAAATACTATCCCAAAACAACCACCTAAAAAACTACCCACACCCATAGGAACTCCTGCTAACAGTGTAAATCCAATCACTTTTGGTATTTTAATTTTAGACCCCACTAAACTAAGTGCCATAGCTAATCCTTCTGGAATATTGTGAATTCCAATTATTATTGCTAAAGTTATACCAAAGGATTCCTCCGATATAAAAGACGATCCAATCGCTAACCCCTCCGGTAGATTGTGAAGTAATATACTAATAAAAACAAGATATCCAGATTTTAAGTCACTAGGTATATCGAGCTTATTTTTTATATACATGGTGATAAGTACACCAATTAATACAAATAAGGAAGTATATGCTATTCCCATTTCCTCCATTGACTCATTCATCAAATCGAAAACTACTACAGCTAACATTATGCCTCCAGATATCCCCATAAAAAAACTAAGATATTTGTCCACATTTTTCTTGAAAACTGCGGATATAACACCACCCATACCAGTTCCTATTACACCTGCTAAAAGTCCTATTAATGTTATTTTAAGTATCATATGCTCCTCCTTTAAATTTTATATACTAATGTATACTTAAAGAAGGAACATATTTATTCATGTTATATAAAAATCCCTAAATTAATAGGGATTAATAGAAGGATTAGATTTAATCAAATTATAGTGATGCCATTTTCTCAGTTTGATCTACAGTTATTAAAGCATCTATCATTTCATCTATATCTCCATCTAAGAATGAATCTAACTTATATAATGTTAAGTTTATTCTATGATCACTAACTCTTCCTTGAGGGAAGTTGTAAGTTCTTATTCTTTCAGATCTATCTCCAGTACCAACCTGACTCTTTCTTTCCGCTGCTATATCTTTGTTTTGCTCAGCTATAGCTTTATCATTAAGTCTTGCTACTAGTATTTTTAATGCTTGTTCTTTATTTTTTAACTGTGATTTACCATCCTGACAAGATACTACCTCTCCTGTAGGTATGTGAGTTATTCTTACCGCAGAGTCAGTAGTGTTAACACTTTGCCCACCATTTCCTGAAGAACGGAAAACATCTATTCTTAAGTCATTTGGGTTTATGTTTACTTCTACTGTTTCAACTTCTGGTAAAACTGCAACTGTTGCAGTAGATGTATGGATTCTTCCTCCTGATTCAGTAGATGGTATTCTTTGAACTCTATGAACTCCTGACTCATATTTAAGTCTTGAGTAAGCTCCCTTACCTTTTATTAAGAATGATACCTCTTTATATCCACCAACACCAGTATCACTTGCACTTAATAATTCCATTTTCCATCTTCTTCTTTCAGCGTATCTTGAATACATTCTGAATAGGTCCCCTGCGAATAGAGCTGCTTCATCTCCACCAGCTCCTCCTCTTATCTCAACGATTACGTTCTTTTCATCGTTAGGGTCCTTTGGTAATAATAATATCTTTAATTCCGCTTCTAGAGGTTCTACTTGCTCTTCTAACTCAGATAATTCCATCTTAGCTAGGTCTCTTAACTCTTCATCTGATTCTTCTTGTAGTATTTCCTTTGAATCAGCTATACTAGTTAAAACATTTTTATATTCTCTATACTTCATTACTATTGGCTCTAAGTCAGAATGTTCTTTCATGTACTTTTGCCAAGTTTTTTGATCATTTATTATTTCCGGATCACTTATTTTTTCTGTTAAATCTTTGTATTTATCTTCTAATACATCTAATTTTTTTAGCATCCTTTTTCACCTCGTTTATTGTAACATATCAATTTTTCATTATATCATAGTTTATAGCCTATAACAACTCTATCAATACCTTGTATATCCTTCTTTGTATATATATTTGTGTATCCATTAGCTTCCATAATTCGCTTTACATCTTCTGCTTGATCATGCCCAACTTCATATGCCAATATTCCATTTTCTTTAATATATCTTACTGATTGTTTGGTTATATCTCTATAGAAATCAAGTCCATCTTCTCCACCTTCTAAGGCATTGTATGGCTCATAATCTTTAACTTGCGTATGAAGTGTTTCTATGTCCCTTTTAGGTATATATGGTGGATTTGAAACTATAACATCAAATTTAGTTTCTATATTTTCAATAGCTGAAAATAAATCTGATTTCTTAAATACGACCTTATCATCTACACCATTGTTTATTGCATTTATTTTTCCCACTTCTAAAGGTATATCCGATATATCTAAAGATACAACTTTAGATTTTTCTATATACTTAGCTAGACTTACAGTTATAGCCCCTGAACCTGTTCCTATATCCACTATATTAACTTCTTTATCCTTACAAAGTTCAATAATTTCTTCCACTAAAGGTTCTGTATCAGGTCTAGGTATTAAAACACCTTCTTTTACAAAGAAATCAAGTCCCATAAATTCTCTATTACCTACTATATAAGCTATCGGTCTTCCATTTATCCTTTCTGATATTAAACTTAAAAACATTTTATATTGTTCTTTAGTTAATTCTTTATTTAAGTTTAAATGGATATAAATTCTATCCACATCTCCAAGTACTTTTTGTAAAATAATTTCCGTGTCTAATCTTGGAGTGTCACTTATTTCTTTTAATTCCTCCATATACTTTATAAGTATGTCTCTTATTGTCATATTATCACCTTTATTTTTCTTCTATTACAGCTTTTAATGCTGTTAGTGCTACTTCTAATTGCTCATCATCAGGTTCTTTAGTTGTAAAGTTTTGTAAAAACATTCCTGGATATGCGACAATTTTAGTAAGACTATTATTATATTTCCCAAGAAATCTTATTATTTCATAAGATATTCCAGCAACCACAGGAATACATATTATTCTCATAACCACTCTTAATATGGGATTAGGCCATCCAAAGAAAGAGAATAGTATAATAGACGTAAACATAACTATAAATAAAAAGTTAGTCCCACACCTCGGGTGTAGTCTAGTAAATTTTCTAGCATTTTCTACTGTAAGCTCTTCTCCACTTTCATAGCAGTATATAGATTTATGCTCGGCACCATGATATTGAAATACCCTTTCTATATCTTTACTCTTAGATATTCCTACTATGTATATAAATAAAATAGCTATTCTAGCAAAGCCTTCTATTAGGTTTAATACGAAATCGCTTTGTATATATTTTGAAAACAAACCTCCTACTACAGTAGGAATTAGTACAAATAATCCTATTGATAAAATAATAGATATTATCATAGTCAAACCTATCATCACATCATTAGCTTTATCTTTAAATATACTCTTGAAAAACCTGTCAAAAGCATCCTCTTCTTCTTCATCTAAAAAAAATTCTGATGAGAAGTTTAAACTTTTAATACCTTCTACCATTGTCTCGATTAATACAAATGAACCTCTTAAAAATGGTATTTTATCTATATTCTTATCTTTTATCCAACTTTTTACTCTATTTTTCTTTACAACAATCTCCCCATTGCTTTTCCTCACTGCAACGGCTCTTTTTTCTTTAGACTGCATCATAACCCCTTCGATTACAGCCTGACCACCTACAGATTGCTTCTTCATTAATTCACCTCTTTATTTTATACTTTACTTATTTCTTTATTATAATATAAGAGTATGTATTAAAATAGACTTTTTATATTATAAAAGGGAGCATTCCTTGGTGATTAACATCATTTTAAGAAACTCCCTTTACTTTCAATTATTTTTTATCTTTATAAACCACATGACATTTTCTGCATCTAGCTTCATAAGTTTCAACAGCCCCTACTTGTATTATAGGGTCATCATATCTTGCAGGTTCTCCATTTATTAATCTTTGAGATCTATTAGCTGGCTGTCCACATACTGAACATATAGCTTGTATCTTATCAACAAATTCTGCAACAGCTAATAACTTTGGTGTTGGTCCAAAAGGCTCTCCTTTAAAGTCCATATCAAGACCAGCAGCAATAACTCTTATACCTTTATCTGCTAAGTTCATAGCTATTTCAACTATTTCTTCATCAAAGAACTGAACTTCATCAATTCCTACCACCTGAGTCTTATTATCTATATGATTATATATCTCTCTTGCATTACTTATAGGTATTGCATTTATACTGTCTCCATTATGTGAAACAACATCCTCTTTACTATATCTATTATCTATTTGAGGCTTAAATACTACTACATTTTGTTTTGCTATTTTAGCTCTTCTCAATCTTCTTATAAGCTCTTCACTTTTACCACTGTACATAGGTCCTATGACAACCTCTATATACCCGTGATTTACAGGTCTATACATATTTCGTACCCCCTATGATTGTTAGATTACATTAAAATAGGAGTTGGCTGCCCAACTCCATTTTTGTAAAGATTAGTCCATTTTGAATCTCTTCTTGAACTTGTCTATTCTTCCACCTGCTTCTATATTCTTTTGCTTTCCAGTATAGAAAGGATGGCACTCAGAACATATTTCTATTTTTATCTCGTCCTTAACAGAACCAGCTTTGAAAGTGTTCCCACAAGCACAACGTACTTCTACAGCTTCGTATTTTGGTTGTATATCTTTTTGCATCATATTCACCTCTTCTCAAATTTTATAAATTAACTATATTAATTTTTTCGTTTTGCATTATCAACTACACCATTATAACATAAGTTTTTTATTGGTACAAGCAGTTTTTCTTTAGATTAAATTCCTTTTATCGATTTGATAAACTCTTCATTATTCTTTGTTCTTTTTAATAATTCTATAACTTTATCTGTAACCTCTAATACAGAATTATTACTCATTTCTCTTCTTAATTTATATAAAGCTGACTTCTCTTCTTCTGTAAGTAATAGATCTTCTCTTCTTGTTCCTGACTTGTATATATCTACAGCTGGGAATATTCTCTTTTCAGCTAACTTTCTGTCTAAGTTAAGCTCCATATTTCCAGTTCCTTTGAATTCTTCAAATATTACATCATCCATTCTAGAACCTGTTTCTACTAAAGCAGTCGCAAGTATAGTTAACGAACCACCTTGTCTTATATTTCTAGCTGCACCAAAGAATTTCTTAGGCCCATGTAATGCTCCTGGATCAAGTCCTCCAGATAAAGTTCTTCCTGTTGGAGATATTGTTAAATTATAAGCTCTCGCAAGTCTAGTTATACTATCTAATAATATAACTACATCCTTTCCATGTTCAACTAGTCTTTGTGCTCTATTTAATACCATTTCAGCGACTTTAACATGGTGGCTAGATACTTGGTCAAATGTTGAGTATATAACATCTCCATTAATAGATTCTCTCATATCAGTAACTTCTTCTGGTCTTTCATCTATAAGAAGTACTATAAGTTCTACATTAGGATGATTTTTAGCTATACTATTTGCTACATTTTTTAATAAGCTTGTCTTACCTGCTTTAGGAGGTGCAACTATTAATCCTCTTTGACCCTTTCCTATCGGAGATATTAAATCTATTAATCTGGTAGCTATATCATGTTGATGTCTTTCTAATGTAAGTCTTTCTTCTGGGTATATTGGAGTTAATAATTCAAAGGCCTTTCTTTGTATCGCTGTTTCAGGCTTCTCGTCATTTATTTTTTGAACATATAAAAGAGCCCTGAACTTTTCTCCTGTTTTAGGGTGTCTAGTTATTCCTTTTATCTTATCTCCAGTTTTCATATTAAATCTTCTTATTTGAGAAGGCGATACATAAACATCTCCTTCTGTAGATAGGTAATTTGACCCTCTTAAGAATCCAAACCCATCTGGAAGTATTTCAAGAACTCCTACTACCTCATCATCTTTTGATGTATTAAATTCATCTATTATTTTAGATTCATCTACTACCTTTTGAGTATAGTATCCTTTATTATTTCTAGTATTGTTATTTTCTATATGATTTCTATGATTATTTTCCGTATTATTTCTATGATTTCTGTTTTCTGTATTACGATTATTTCTATTTTCTTCGTTTCTTTGTTGACTATTTCTCTCTTCTTTAACTTCTATTTGTTTAACTTTCTGTTCTTTCTCTACACTGTCTTTTTCTAAACTTTCTTTTATTATATCTATTAATTCATTCTTTTTATACTTGCTTATAGACTTTATGCCTATTTCTTTTGCTATCTCTTTTAACTGAAGTAGAGTCTTATCGTCTAATTCAGATACTTTTATGTTATCTATATTCAAAAGAATCCTCCTCATCTATATCTCTTTATTATATCTTCCATTTAATCTATGGGATTTAAAGGTGTGAAAAAGAAAAGATTTACTTATAATTAATTTTTATAATATCACTTATCTTCTATACTGGTCAACATACAAACATAGCTATATATAATAATTATTCTATATACTATATATTATACTATTTTTAAAAACTTTAAACTATTTATGTATATTTATATTTCCTCGATAAAAAAATATAGGCTTATTCAGACAATAAACCTATATTTATTATACTTCTATTCCATATTATATTTTTTCATTAAATCTACTAATATATCATTTTTATCTAAATTATGTATTGCATCAACAAACCTTATAGTCCCAGTTTTTGCTCTCATAACTACAGATTGTGTCTTAGCCCTATTGTTCCCTATTTGTATTACTCCCTTTAATAAATCACCTTCTGTAATTCCTGTAGCAGCAAAGAATAATTCATCTCCTTTTGCTAAGTCATCAATAGTTAAAACTTTTTGTAAGTCCTCATCAGAAAATCCCATTTCATGACATCTTTCTCTCTCTTGTTCACTTAAAGGATATATTTGGCCTTCCATATCTCCTCCCATACATTTTATGGCAGCAGCAGTTATTACACCTTCTGGTCCTCCACCTATTCCCATAAGCATATCTATTCCTGTTTCTTCGAAGCAAGTAGCTATAGCAGCTGCTACATCTCCATCTCCAAACATTTTTATTCTAGCCCCTAGTTTTCTTGCAGCTTCTATTATATCATTATGTCTTTCTCTATCTTGAACTATTATAGTCATTTGAGTTGTTTTTTTACCTAAAGCTTTAGCAACATTTTTTATATTTTCTTCATGAGATTTATTTAAATCTATACTTCCTTTTGCCTTTGGCCCTACTATTATTTTTTTCATATAAGTATCTGGTGCATTTAATAAACTTCCCTTAGCTCCCATGGCTATTACTGATATAGCATTTGGAAGTCCTTTAGCTATTAATGTAGTCCCATCTAGTGGATCTACTGCTATATCAACTTCCATACTCCCCTTCGTTCTCATACCAACTTTTTCCCCAATATAAAGCATTGGTGCTTCGTCTAGTTCACCTTCACCTATAACAACTTCACCATCTATTTTTATTGATTCAAAAGCTCTCCTCATAGCCTCTACTGCTGCTCCATCTGCTCCATTTTTATCTCCTTTACCCATGAATTTAGAAGATACTAATGCAGCTGATTCCGTTACCCTAACAAGTTCTAGCGCTAAATTTCTATCCATAATATACTCCATCTCCTTAGTTAGTTTTACTAAGAAAAATTATATATTATATTTGTTAATTAGTAAACATGTGTATCACTTTTTATTATTTAGTGTATTATAATAACCCTACACATACTAGTATGTTATATTTTAAATAAATTTTACTTAATTTATTAGATGATAAATTAATATAAAGATATATTTTTTTAATGTCTAATACAAATCTTATAAATTAATATTTTATATAGAACCTAATTTAATTTCTTTAAAATAAAAAACTAACCAAAGGGTTAGTTTCTTACATCATAGCTGCTAATAATCCAAATAGTGTCGTCATGCTAGTAGCAACAAGTACTACTACTACTGATATTGCTATAATTTTATTTTTTTTCTTTTGATTTTTTGCCATTTATTCCACCTCAAATAAATTATTTATTATACTCTCTATAATTGAGTTAATGTACTCCACAAATTATTCTTTAAAATCTCTCTTCTATATACTTAGCTGCTATTATACCATATTTATAAGTATCTTTTAAAATTACTTTTTTGCTTCAATTATATCCATATTGTATTAATCATATTAAATATGCTTTTGATAACTTAAAAAATCATTTTATATTCTTATATATGACTTTCCTTCCATTAATAATCAATCCTATATAAAAAGTCCTACTTAGCAAAAATAGGACTTTTTATATAGTTATATTACTAATAACCTATATTATTTAACTATAATCGTTTCTAACTCTTTAACTAATTCATCAAATTTATTTATTGTATTTTCTATAGGTTGTGTACTCGTTAAATCTACTCCTGCTTTTTTCAGAAGATTTGTAGGGGAATCTGAACTTCCTTTTTTTAGAAAACTAATATAATTATCTGAACCATTTTTTAAGATATCTTGTGCAAATGCAACACCTGCACTACATCCTGTAGCATACTTATATACATAAAAACTATTATAGAAGTGCGGTATTCTAGACCATCCTACTTTTGCTAATTGATCTAATTCATAATCTTTACCATAATATTTTTGAAGTAATTTTCCCCAAGTATCATCTAATACTAGTGTATTTAAAACTTCTCCATTTTCCATCATCTCATGTATAATTTTTTCAAACTCAGCATACATAGTCTGAATAAATACTGTATCTTTTATTAAGTCTAAGTATTGAGTTATATAATATGCCTTTTCTTTATCATTTGTAGCATTCTTTATTAACACTTCATACAATAAAGCTTCATTAGTTGTTGATGCTACCTCATGAGTGAATATAGATGGATTTGAATTATAATAATTTTGATTTTTGGCACTCATATAAGAGTATACTCCATGCCCAAGTTCATGAGCTAATGTAGATACTGAACTTAAATTGCTTCCATAATTTAATAATATATATGGATGAGCATCATAAACAGATAAACAATATGCACCACTTACTTTTTCATCTTTCGAATATACATCAATCCATCTTTCATTAAAAGCTTTATATACTATATCACTATATTCTTTACCTAAAGGTGCTAATGCTGAATATATAATTCCTTGTGCTTTTTCATATCCTATACTATTATCAACACTATCTACTATCGGAACAAACATATCATAATAATATACTTTATCTAAATTAAGAGCCTTTTTTCTTAAGGATATATATTTATGCAAGCTAGATGTATTATCACTCACAGTTTCGATTAATCTATCATATACTTTGGTGTTTACCCCATCACTTTTTAAGTACATATCTAAAGAAGACTCATATCCTCTTTGAGTGGAATAAAATATATTCTTATTTACTTGTCCTACTAATAGCCCTGCTAAAGTATTTATATTGTCATTATAAGATACAAATTCATTTTGGTAAGCTGATTTTCTTTCATTTCTATCAAAAGATTCTAAAGCTTGACTATACTCAGATGGATTTAAATTTGTTTTTTTATCCATATTTCTAAAGAGTTCATATATATATCCTGGTAATGATGTTATTTTCGATACATCTGCAAGTATGTTTTCTGAAGTTTGATCTAGATAATAATCTTTAGAACTTCTTATACTTGACAAATATCTATTATATTTACTTTTTATTTTCTTACTAGATGAGATTTCTTTAAATTCTTTATCTGATAATTTCAGAACCTCTAATTCTAAACCTGAACATACCATTCTATAGTCTCTATATACATTATCTAATTTTTCATCCATTGCTAAGTATTTATACGAATTTTTACTTATATCCTTTTTTAATTTTACATATCCTCCAAGCTTATTTAATTTTATATCTAATCTTTCTTTTATTTCTAGTGCAAAATCCAAATGAGTCTTAGACTTGGTAATTTTACCTGTATAATTTTTTAATTCCTTTATATCTTTTGTAAATTTTTTTAAATCTTTTTCCCATTCAGCATCATTTTTATATAATGCTTGTAGATTCCAACACATCTTATTATAGTCAATATGTTTCTTATTTTCTTGTTTAGTCTCTTCTTGATTGTCTATTGCTATAATACTTTTATTATGCAAAAAATCATTACCATAAGATATTTCTGGCATAGCTCCTATACAAAAAACAGATATAGACAAAATCATAATTGCTTTATAATATATTTTATTGCTCATAAAAAGCCATCCTTTCAATAAAATCTACTTACTTATAGGATGGCTTTTTTGTTCCTTATTATTCAACTATTACCATTTTAAATATTTATACATAAACACTTTATCCACATACTTATCAACATATTAACAATCTATATTACGACAAATATTTAGTTTTTCCAATATTCTTATTCTATTGGAATTTTTTTAATTTTGACTTTTAACATACTTATTAACAATTATTTAATACTTATCAACAAGTTTTTGTAGGTTATTCACTTATATTGTTAATAAATACTTTTAGTTTATTTGTATACAATTTCATTGCATCAAAAAAATATTTTTTTATTTATTGTTTTACTTTGTCGAACTTTGTGTTTTCAATATATATAGGCTAATATTACTCAACTCTAAACTTATCCACATTTTAATAACATATTATTAACAATATGTTGATAAGTTAATTTTTATATATCTTAGTAACTAATACTGTCATATCATCCTCTATAGTTTCACCTTGCATTTCAAGAGATTTGTCTAGTATTAAATTAGCTATCTCTTTTGGATTGGTAGTTTGCATATCTTTTATGAAGTATATTAACCAGTTATCACCCATATTGTTATTCTTACCAGCATCTAATATTCCATCAGATACCATAATTATATAATCACCATCTTTAACCTTTGTTGTCTTTCTATCTAAGTTTATATCACATAAAATCCCCACTGGTAATGATGATGAGGATATTAAATCTATATCTTTATTATCTCTCATTATATATGTAGGGCATGCCCCCATCTTTATAGTTTCTAGTATTCCTCTTTTTAAATCAACTATTCCTAAATCTAATGTAGAGAACATCTCATCTGACGATTTTAATAATAACATGTTATTAATTGTGTTGATAACTATTTCATCTTCAATTTTCGCATCCATCATTTTTTCTAATATATCTATAGTTATAGATGATTCTTCATATGCTTTTCGACCTTTACCCATTCCATCGCTTATGGCCATCATATATTTACTATCTCTTATCTCCATATGTGTATAATTATCCCCACACAATATATGTCCATCTTTTGACATTGATATCACTTCAGTTATAGCTTTATATTTTTGACTTCTACTAAAAGTTATTTTACATTCTTGACCTAAAGATCTACATCCAACCTTTTGAGCAGATACACTAGTTCCCATATAATCAGATATAATATTTGTTAGCTTTTTATCGCATAGACATCCATCTATGCAGTTATCTTTATTTATTACTATTTCAAAGTCATCATCACTCTTTGTTATATAATTTATCTTGTTTACTGAAATGCAGTTTCTTTCTAATTCATCTTTTAAATCATTTTCTTTCTCTAAGTCTAGCACAATATTATTTTCTAAATCATAGGATATAGACTTCATAGATTTTGATATACTTCTTATTTGGTTTGCTATTAATTTTCTACTTTCTGAAAATCTTACTGTCCAGTTATAATCTACTAAAAATAATTTATAATAATTATTTATTGTTTTAATTACTCCCTCTGGAGTTATACACTCTTTTACAAAATCTTCTGGTACGCTGTCTATTTTAAGCTCTCCTTCTTCCTCTATCCTTTGTAATATCTCATTCATAAGAGTATATGTATAATTAAATTTTAAGTCCCAGCATCTTCTTTTCATTCCACAGTTTTTACACTGATCAATATAAATCATATCTATTATACTTGCTATATCCTTTTGATCTACAACTTTTTCTTTTTCTCTAATCTTATCAAAAGTATCTGCTATACTATCATAAGCTTTGCTCATATTTAATAGTCTATTATTAGTTAAGCTTTTCATTCTATCTATATAGTCATTAACTACTTCATTAGAGTTCACATTAACTCTTATCCTATTTTCTATTCTATCAAAAGCTTTCTTTGGTAATAATAATACTATTAAGCACCCTATTAACATATCCCTCATTTGTTGAATATCCAATCCAACACCTAGACTATAGCCATATATCATAAACCAAGATAATATATACCCTATTATACAAATATATTTGTTTAATTTGTTAAAAGCCCCACTTATTAGTCCCGATACAGAGAACACTCCCATATATATAGCACTAGTTATATCACTTATCATAAATGCTATTCCAACTATAACCCCAGAAGTAGCTCCCATAGCTGCACCTCCAATAATAGATGCCATAAGAATAAGTATTGTAGACAAGACTGTTTTTAAAGACACCCCTAAGATATACATATCTCCTATTCCCATAATACTTAAAGTAACTATTATACTTAAAGATATAATTTCTTCTACATTCATAGTTATTTTCTTATTAGAATTACTCAGCAAATCAATACCATAAGAAAATATATATATTCCGATAAATACTATAGATGATTCCATAATTGCTATAAAAATATCATATACATATCTATTAGATAAAAGAGCTTGTCCAATAGATATAGGTAATATAATAAAAGTTCCCAAAAGAGCTATCTTCCAGGTTGAATTAACACCTTTAATTTTCTTGTTTATTGACATATATATAATTAAGCATAGGATATACTTCAAAATATAAGGCATAGTGTTTCCGGATAAAATTATTCCCAACAACGTTGCCATAAAAGCAGGAAGTCTATATTTTTCTATCTTAGATACATATATGAAAAATGCTAATCCCAGAGGTGCTATAGTATCCATCAAAATAGTCCTACTTAGCAAAAATGCCATTAATATAAATACAATTGTGTTTAATTCCATATATCTATTAAATTTTCTATAATTAATTTTAATAGTTTTATCTTTTAATTTTACTGAACTCTTCTCCATAAAAAAATCCCCCTCTTTTGTTTATAATGAGATTGTAACAAAGAGGGGGGTAATGTTTTTGTCATAATGAGTTCTCTATAATAAAAACATTAAGACATATTTTTTGATTTTTGACAGATTAATCCTTCCAAATTATCGTATTCACTTACAATTATTTTTTGACTTTCTAGTTTTTCCATTATTTTATCTAGTATTTTTACACCAGCAGTTATAATATCTGCTCTTTTAGGCTGTAATCCTTTTAATCTTTTTTTATCATTTAGTGTCATATTCTTTAAACTTTGTAGAACTATATCTATATCTTTTTTGCATATTTCACTATTGTGTATTTTTTCCATAGAATAGACTTCTAATTCCTGGTTAATTGCTGATAAAGATGTTATAGTTCCGCCTATGCCTACAAGATAACTTATATTGCAACTTTTTATATACTCTAATGTATCTTTTAATGTATTTTCTATGAAAACTTCCATATCTTCAAATTCTTTGTTATCTATTGGATCTTTTTTTAAAAATTTTTCTGTCATCCTTAAGGCTCCTACATTTTCACTTTTAGCAAAACTTATTCCTTTTCGGTTTCCAATTATAAACTCTGTTGATCCTCCACCAATATCTATTACTAATATATTATCTTTTTCATTTAGACCTTCTAACACACCCTTAAATCCTAAATTTGACTCTTCTACGCCACTTATTATTTCTATATCTATGCCTGTTTTTTCTTTGGCTAAGTCTATAAATTCATTTTTATTCTTGCTGTCTCTTAATGCAGAAGTTCCCATTGCATATATTTTTTCACAACCTTCTTCTTTACATATATCAGAGAATGTTTCTAGTGCTTTTATATTTCTATCTATCGCTTCTTTATTTATATATCCTTCTTTATCTACACCTTGTCCTATTCGTGTAGTATTTATAAATTTTTTTCTATTTTCTATCTTGCCATTTATATAATCAGCCACTAAAAGTCTCATTGAGTTTGTTCCAATATCAATTGCTCCTATCTTCATTGGTATATCTCCTTTGTCTTTTTTGTTCAATAATAAGGTACAACTAATTTTTTAACTATATATGTTAATTATCTCATATTTACATGCATTCACATACCTTAAATATTTATCATCTAAAAAGAAGGTAACTTAGTTACCTTCTTTTATATCAATATATATGATTTCCCCTGGCTTAACCATATTTAAGCGTTCTCTAGCCATAGTCTCTAGGTCGTTATTACTCTTTGCTTTTTCAGCCTCTTTTATTTCTAGCCTAGTCTCTTTTATTTGCTCATTGAGACTATAAATTTCTTCTTTATATTCCTTATACTTTTTTAGTTGAAATATAAATCCACTCATCATGCCTACTATTATGACACCTAAAAATAATGTTAATACTATAAACTGGCTCGAAAATTTTTTTCTTAAGTTCATATTAACCTACACCTTTTTTCTTATTTTTATCTTACCTAATGTTTTTCTCTTTACTCCCCTATTTATAAGTACAATCATATTAGGTATATAAAATATCATATCAAATAAAAAGTGTAGTGTGTATATCATAACGTAATACAAATTCTTCAAAATACTGACTATGTACTTTGTGGTATTTTTGATTAATGCTGTTAAAATATATAATACTTTATTCATTATTGCTAAAACAAATTTGCTTATGGTGTTGTAATATAAAATAAAACCAATAAATAAGGCTAAAAAATGATAATATCTCAGTTCAAAAGATTCTATTGCATTTACGGTTATAAAAACTGTTATTGTAGTTAAAATCCAAAATAATGCATCAAAAACTAAAGAGCAGTATTTTATAAATTTAAAATTTGATTTTATAACTCTATAAATATCAAATAATACGCCTACAACTATCCCACCGTAAATAGTTGCAAAAAAATAACTAGCATCTTGAGTAAACGGAGTCATCTACTTAAACACCTTCTTAAAAAAGCTTTCTTGTGTTTTTCTTTCCTTGGAGTAAATTATAGCATTTATGGTTCCATCTACATTTATAACTTTCTCGTCTATGCTCAGCTTACTCATATCTAGGTTTTCACCTTCTATTACCATTTCACCTGCGCTTGTTTTAACTTCTACCTTTTTATCGCTAAAGGAGTAGATGTGCTCTACACCAGAAACAATTAAATTGCTCCTATCCTTTAAGGTTATATTATGTTCCATAGTACCCCCCCAGTAAATTTTCAATTAATACTACTATAAATATACTGAGGATATCCTATTTTTATTCTACTATTTCATACATTTCTTTTGCATCATTTTTTAATACATGCTCTCTTATTTCATTTATCTTTACCTTCATAACTTTTTCTCCAAAAGTTATTTCTAATAAATCCCCTACATTTACTTCTGATGAAGATTTTGCAACTTTCCCATTTATAGTAACTATCCCCTTATCACAAGCCTCTTTAGCTACTGTTCTTCTCTTTATTATTCTAGACACTTTTAAAAATTTATCTAATCTCATTATCTAAGTTCACTTCCTTAAAAAATTATATTTATATTAGTATATAGAAAAAGTGTGGTATAAAATTCCACACTTTTTAATTTAATAATTATCCATTTATTATATCTTTAAGACCTTTTCCAGCCTTGAATACTGGAGCTTTAGAAGCTGGTATTTCTATAACTTCTTCTGGGTTTCTTGGGTTTCTTCCTTGTCTAGCAGCTCTCTCTCTAGTTTCGAATGTTCCAAATCCTACTAATTGAACTTTTTCTCCACCTACTAATGCTTCTTCTACTGATTTCATAAAAGCGTTTAATGCTGCTTCTGCTTCCTTCTTAGTTAATTCACTCTTTTCTGCCATTTTTGCAACTAATTCAGCTTTATTCACGATACTTACCTCCTAAAAAATTTATATAATAATAGAATTCTTATTTTTAAATTCTAGTTTTTAGCTAAAAATTATAACTTATTAGCTTTTGCTTCATTCCAAAGATTGTCCATTTCTTCAAGGCTCATATCTTCTAATTTTTTGTTTAATTTTCTTGAGCCTTCCTCAACAAATTCAAATCTATTTATAAATTTTTGACTTGTAAGGTTTAATGCTTCTTCTGGATTTATACCTAAAAATCTGGATAAATTTACTATTGAGAATAATAAATCTCCTAGTTCTTCCTTTATGTATTTTATATTTCCTTGTTTGTGTTCGTCAAGTAATTCTTTATATTCTTCCTCAACTTTTTTTAATACATCATCAATATTATCCCAGTCGAATCCTACTAAAGCTGCTTTATATTGTATTTTTTCAGCCTTTGTAAGAGCAGGTAAATATTTAGGTATTCTTTTTAATCCTTCTGTTACGGTGTCTTCACCTTTTTCTTCTTTTTTTAACTCTTCCCATGTTTTATCAAATGTATTCATATCAATATCTTCATTTTTGAAAACATGAGGATGTCTATGTATAAGTTTTTCGCATATACCAGCTACAACTTCTTTTAAATCAAATAATCCTTCTTCTTGTCCTATTTGACAGTGGAATATAACTTGTAAAAGGATATCTCCTAGTTCTTCTATCATTTCATCTATATCATCGTTATCTATAGCTTGACAAAGCTCGTACGCTTCTTCTATGACATATTTTTTTAATGATTCATGAGTCTGCTTTTTATCCCAGTCACAACCACCTGGACCTCTTAAAGTTTCCATTATTTGATATAAGTCATTTACTGTATTATACACTTTTTTAGAGCTTTTTGGTATATATAAACTCGTTAAATAATCGAATTTATTTTCCATTCTATCTAGCTCGAATAAAGGTACATATTTCTTACTTTCTAGATTTTTGACACCTGCACCACTTACTATACATACTTCTTGATCATAATCATAATACTCCATTAATTGTAACTTAATATTTGAAGCTATAAAGCTATCATATATTTGAGTTATTATCATTGCAGTATTTGTATCTATATAGGAATTTTGTATCTCAAATGCATCTATCAACTTAAATCCATCTGCAGGGTCAACTGCTAAGTAGTTAAACATAGCGTCTACAAAACTCATAGATGCAATTGTTTCTACTTCTATGCCCTTTTCTCTTGCCATAGATTCTATTATACCTACAGACTTTTCTGCAACTCTTGGATGCCCTGGGACAGCATATACTAAGTCCCCTTCTTTAGATGTTTCTATTATAAATTCTGAAATCTTTGTATATACGTCTTCAAAGTTTTCTTCTTTTTCATAAAAATAATCTAGAGAAGTATATTTTATAGATTCTTTTAGCTTGTCCACTGTTGGATGTTTCTCTGTTCGTAAGAATATCTTTTGAGCTGACTGTAAGGCTTCTAATGCTCCCTGACTAATTAAAGAATAATCTCCAGGGCCAAGTCCTACAATACTTATCTTACCCATAATACCACTCCTCTTAATTTATTTCAATTGTTAGTTATCTTATAAATATGTACTATCTAATTCATAAATATTATGTTCATGAATCTGCCTTTTTATTTAATTTTAAGGAAATTATGCCTAATTCTTATTAGTATTAGGCATAATTTTTTGACTATATTTAACAACAACTATAATTATTTTAACATATGATGTTCTATAGTAGTGTTTTTCTATTTCATAAGATTAAATTTTTTAAGTATTCTATAAAGTTTATCACCTTTTGGAATAGTTAATAATTCTTCTTTCTTAATTCCACCTATAAATATAAGTACTAATCCATAGATGACAGCACCTATACATATTGAGATTACAGTAGATAATGTATTACCTAATATTCCAAATAAGAATCCATAACTTAACTTAACAACTATAAACATACTTATAACTGTTATTAGTGGTTTTATAATAAATTCACTTGGTGAGAATTTTACTTTCATCACTTTTCTTATGTAAATGATTTCGATTAGCGCTGCTACTAGATATGCAGTAACTGTACCTAGAGCTGAACCTAATACATTTATTTCATATATACCTGTTAATGTATAACTTATTACTACCTTAAATAGCATACCTATTAATAAAGCTATTACAGGTACCATTGGTTTACCCATACCTTGAAGTATACCATTCATTGTTTGTATTAATCCTAAGAATATTATACATGGTGTAAGTACTAATAATATAGTTCCTACGTATGCTGGCTCTTTAGGATATAATAAATGCATTATTGGACCTGCTAATGATGCAATACCAAATGCTGCTGGTAAAACTATTAGTAAAGTTACTTTTATAGCTGTCTTTGTATCTTTTCTTGCCTTAATTTTGTTGTTAACAGCATATGATTCTGATATAGATGGAACTAAACTCATACTCATAGATATTGTAACAACTGATGGTAAGTTGATTATAGACATAGCTAATCCTGTTAATTGCCCAAATAACGCTAATGCTTGACCAGGAGTATATCCTGCTTCTGTAAGTCTTCTAATAACTATTACATTATCTATCATATTTACTAAAGGCATAACAGATGCACCTATTGTTATAGGTATAGCTACTACTAGAAGATTTTTCATTATCCTAGACACTGATTCGTCTTTGAAATGAGCACTAGCTTCATTCTCATATTTACGTTGTTTTCTTTGTCCTAAATAAACTAGTATTAAATAACCTATAGATGCTACTGCACCTATTGTAGCCCCCATTATAGCCCCTGCAGCTCCTAGTTTTGGACCATAATTATTCATTAGATAGTAAGCTAATCCTAACCCTAATATAACTCTGAAGAACTGCTCAAGGATTTGAGATATAGCTATCTTTGTCATTTCTCTTTTACCTTGGAAATATCCTCTATAAGATGACATCATTGGTACGAATAAAAGCGCTGGTGATATAGCCATCATAGCGTAGTATGCACCTGGATTTTCCATTATGTCATTTACTATGTAATCTGCTCCAAAGAAGAATATACAGAATGCCACTAAACCAGTTATAAATAAAACTGTATATGACACTTTAAATATTTTATGAGCACCCTTATGGTCTCCAATTGCGTTCTTTTCTGATACTAACTTTGCAAGTGCAGTTGGAAATCCTGCTGTTGCTAGTGTTAAAAATAAAGTGTAAACAGGATATGCAGCTTGATAATATCCCATCCCCTCTGCCCCAATTAGGTTTCCAAGAGGTATTCTGAAGAATGCCCCCATTATCTTTACAATTATACCTGCTAATCCAAGTATAAGGGCACCTTTTAAGAACGAGTCTTTGTTCTTGTTATTACTCATAACACGACCTCCATATTTTTTGTATAACAAACTTTAATATATCATATATTCAATAGTATGTTCAATATATTACTATAACTTTAAATAATTAGCTTTATTGATGAACCAAACGACTTTGTATCTTAATCTAAATTACTTTTATATATATGTAAATCAATTGATATTACTTATACTTACAGTTTTTCAACATTTTAAAAATTTAATTTAATATTCCCTATAAAAAAGACCCAAATTTATTTGGGTCTTTGACTTTATATCTTTTACTGTACTTGCTTTCCTAAGAAGTTTGCTGCTATTTTTAATATTTTTTCTTCAGCTTCTGACATATCATCTGATTCTTTTGCTACTAGTGCTATTGATCCTATACAGTCACCTGATGAGCTTATTATAGGTATTATAATTTGTTTTTTATAATCCATGCTGTCATCTTTATGTAAAGGTATCAGCTTAGTATCCTTACTAGTTTTTGTTTCTCTATTTTCTATTAATTGTTCTAATTCATCACTTATACTTTTTTCTTTATATTCTTTTTTAGGTAATTTAGAAACAGCTATTATAGAATCTAAGTCTGTAACAACAACACCTAAACCAAGTGTTTCTCCTAAAGTTTCTGTGTATTCTTGAGAAAATTCATTTAACTCTCCAATTGGTGAGTATTTTTTTAGGATTACTTCTCCATCTTTAGCTGTGAATATTTCTAGAGGATCTCCTTCTCTTATTCTTAAAGTTTTTCTTATTTCTTTAGGAATAACAACCCTTCCTAAATCATCTATTCTTCTAACAATTCCTGTCGCTCTCATGTTTAGTTTATCCCTCCATAAATTACTTTAAGCTTATTTTTACCAATGATAAGAAAAATATACAAAAAAGACTATGCATAATTTGCATAGCCTTTATATTTATATTTTTATTTTGTCTAATACATCTTTATTTTTCTCTATTTTAGCTTCTTTTGTAAGTTTAGTTACTTGTTCAGTGAATTTTTCATTAAGTAATATAGTTTTTATTGAATCTTTTACATCATTATATGGAGTTTGTTCATTTACTTTATCTGTAACTTTTATTATATGGTACCCAAAGCTACTTTCTACTATGTCTGATATTTCACCTGGCTTAAGATTAAATGCTGCTTTTTCAAATTCAGGAACCATCATTCCTTTGCTAAAGTACCCTAAATCTCCACCTTGTGCTGCTGAACCTGGATCGTCAGAATTTTCTTTTGCAAGTTCTGAGAACTCTTCTCCTGATTTAGCTCTCTTAAGTAGATCTTCTGCTTTTTTCTTAGCTTCTTTTTTCTTTTCATCAGAAAGTGGCTTTCCATTTTTATCTTGTGTTGAAACTAATATATGTGATGCTTTAACTTCATCTTTGTAGTAGTCTTTTTTATGGTCTTCATAATACTTTTTCATTTCTTCATCAGATATTTTAATAGTCTTATCAAAATGTTCTTTATAATTTTGAACAGCTAAATCTTGTTCTTGTTGAGTTCTTAGGAACTCATCATTAGCTCCTATTTTTTCCATATCTTTCTTGTACTCTTTATCTGAATCTATATTTTTCTTTAATTCATTATATTTTTTGTCTACTTCTTCTTTAGTAGGTAGTAAATTATCTTTTTTTGCTTGTTCATATACTACTTCTACATTTATCATTTGGTCTAAGATATTTTCTTTAAACTTATCTCTATATTTAACGCCTTTTTCAACTTCTGTGTCCCATACATTTTTTCCATACATAGCCTCTACTGATTGCTTGTATAACGCTAGAGTTGTTTCGTATTCACTAACAGTTATCTTTTGACCATTAACTGTAGCTACCGTACCATCACCTTTAGGCGAGTTTGAGCAAGCTGTGACAGATAACCCTACCATCATAGCTACTGCAACTGACATTAGTTTTTTCATTTGAACACCTCATTTAATTTTATTTTATACTACACATCTTTTCTAATAGTTCTTCCAACTCAATCACTATATTATACCCTATTTTTTCACTTGTTTTGTATCTTGTTATTGGAGCAAGTATTATTTCATCTTTTAACTGTCTAACTTTTTCTATCTTTAGCTTTTTACACAATGTTTTTATATATGCTATTCTTAATAAACATTTAACAGATTTAGGTATATCAGAGAATCGATCCTCTAATTCCTCTTCTACTTCCTTCATATCTTCTTTATCTTCTATAGATGCAATTTTTTTATACATTTCTATTTTCATTAACTCATCACTTATATAACTATCTGGTATATAAGCATTTACACTTAAATCTATTTCTACATCTATTTCTTCGATAATAGCCTCACCTTTAACCTTTTTAATGGCTTCATTTAACATCTTGACGTATAAATCATATCCTATTACAGCCATATGCCCATGTTGCTGAGATCCAAGTATATTTCCTGCACCTCTTATTTCAAGGTCCCTCATAGCTATTTTAAACCCAGAACCAAATTCTGTAAACTCCCTTATAGCTTTAAGTCTTTTCTCTGCTACTTCACTTAATACTTTATCCTTTTCATACATTAGATAAGCATAGCCTTGTCTTGAACTTCTTCCTACCCTACCTCTTAACTGATAAAGTTGTGCAAGGCCCATCTTATCTGCATCATATACTATCATAGTGTTAGCATTAGATATGTCCATACCAGTTTCTATTATAGTTGTACAAACCAATACATTATAATCTTTATTTAAGAAACCTAATATTATATCTTCTAAAGCTTTAGAAGTCATTCTACCATGAGCTACGGCTACTTGAGCATCTGGTACTAAACGTTGTATCATACTAGCCATTTCTTCAATTCTTTCTACTCTATTATATACAAAGAATACTTGACCTCCTCTTGCTAGTTCTCTCTCTATTTCATCTTGTATAACACTTTCTTTTGCTTCTGTAACATAAGTTATTACAGGATGTCTTTCTTGAGGAGGCTCTTCTATAACACTCATATCTCTTATTCCACTTAGCGACATGTGTAGTGTTCTAGGTATAGGTGTTGCTGATAAAGTTAATACATCCACTGTTGATTTTATCTTTTTAAGAGCCTCTTTATGTCTTACTCCAAATCTCTGCTCTTCATCTATAACAACTAATCCTAAGTTAGGTAAGTTTATGTCCTTAGAAACTATTCTATGAGTACCTATAAGTACATCCACCAAACCTTTTTTAGCATCTTCAATTATTTGTTTTTGTTGCTTAGGAGTTTTAAATCTACTTAATACTTCTACTCTTATTGGGTAATTATCAAAACGCTCCCTAAAAGTATTATAATGCTGTTGAGCTAGTATTGTCGTTGGAACTAATACTGCAACCTGCTTTTGCTCCATACAAGCTTTAAAAATAGCTCTTATAGCTACCTCAGTTTTACCATACCCAACGTCTCCACAAACAAGTCTATCCATAACTTTATCTGATTCCATATCTTTTTTAGTATCTTCTATGGCTTTTAGTTGGTCATCTGTTTCTTGATGTGGGAATAATGATTCAAACTCTAGCTGCCAAGGAGTGTCTTCAGAGAATTTGTAACCTTTTACTTTTTCACGTTTAGCATATAGCTCTATAAGGTCTTTTGTCATATCCTCTATTTCTTTTTTAACCTTAGCTTTTGCCTTAGTCCACTCATTTGTTCCTAATTTATTAAGCTTTACCTTCTCTTCCTCTACCCCAATATACTTTTGGACTTTGTCCATTTGGTCTATTGGTACATATAAATTGTCTCCACCTTGATAGACTATCTTCATATAGTCTTTTTTTACGGCATTCACAGTTATTTGCTCTATTCCTGTGTATCTACCAACTCCATTATTCTCGTGTACAACATAATCTCCTACACTTAACTCTAAGAAAGATTCTATTTTTTTACCTTTTTTAGATTTTTTAGACTTAGATGACGATGTTCTTTTATGTACACCTATCATTTCATTATCAGTTATAACTGCATACTTTATAGATTTATACTCAAATCCACTGCTTATACGAGCTGGTATTATTATTATTTGAGACGATTTTATCTCTATATCCCTACTTTCTGAGATAGTTGATTCAAGCCCTAAATCCAATAAATCTGAATTTAATTTCTTAGCTCTATCAAGAGTATTTGTAGCTAAAATTATTTTATATCCATTATATTTTAATCTATTTAATTCCTCTACTAATATATCTACCTTAGCATTAAAAGTTGGTATTTCCCTAGCCTCAAAGTTTACAATTGATTTTATATTAAAATCATTTATAGGCTTTGGTAGTAAAGTGTTTATTACAAACTTTTTATTAGATGCAATAAATTCTAAATCTGAATAATGATATAAAAGTTTCCCTTGATTTTTAAGTGCCAATCCTCTTTCAAGATTTACCTTATAATTTTCTTTGAAAGTATGTATATAATTTTCACATCTTTCCTTAAGTCTGCTTATATCACTTATAAATACTATTGCATCTTCACTTAAATAATTAAAAATACTCTTATTTTCATCTGTATATATATAATCTATATAATTTTCTATTCCTTCAAAGTAAGTCTTATTGAATATCTTATCTATATTCTGTAAAACATCATCATCTGTATGCTTACTAACATCTTTTTTCATTCTAGCCACAGATTCATCTATATTTTTAGGGTATATAAACTCTCTAGACGGAGTTATAGAAAATTCTTGTATCTTTTCAATAGATTTTTGCGTAAAAACATCAAAAGTTCGTATAGATTCTATTTCATCATCAAATAGCTCAATACGAATTGGATTTGTGTATTCTAGGGAGAATATATCTATTATTCCTCCCCTTATACTAAACTGACCAAAACCTTCTATCTTAGAAACTCTTTCATATCCTAACTCAACTAATCTCTCACTTAGTGATTCTACATTTAGAGTATCACCTATCTTATGAGTTGATATATTCTCTAAAAGAACATCTTTAGGTATATATTTTTTTAAAGCAGCTTCAATAGATGTTACCAAAATTATTTCCTCACCTTTAGCCAATTTTAGCAACACCTTTAATTTTCTAGCTTCTTCATTTCTATCCTTTGCATCTAAATGGTAGAAGTAAATATCTTGAAAACCTAAATACTCCACCTTATCCTTAATATAAAAGTTTAAATCATCATATACTTTTTTAGCCTCTAAATCACTACTTGTTATAATTATCATTTGTCTAGATAAGTCCTTGTATAGTGAATATGCTATATGAGGTTTTTGTACAGGTAAAAGCCCATTAATAAGTAATGAGCCTTTGTTTTTCTGTATAGAGTTTATAACTTCTTTATATTCTTTGGAATTTTGCAAAGGGTATACAAATACATCATTCATATTAATTCCCCCTCACTATCCATTATATTTGTTCATAGATAAATCTATATCTTCCTTTATTATAGTCTCAACAGCATGATATGCTTTTTCAAGACCTCTTTCTAAATCATCAACTTCTTCTTTTCTAAATCTTGAAAGAACGAAATCTGCTAAATCTTGGCCTGGCATAGGCTTAGATACTCCAACTCTAACCCTTGGAAATTCTGTTGAACCTAAGCACTTAACGATAGATCTCATACCATTATGAGTTCCACCACTACCTTTTTTCCTTATTCTTAGTTTACCCACATCTAAGTCAATATCATCATATATTACTATTATATTGCTCAAATCTACCTTATAGTATTTATATATATCTATTAAAGTTTCACCACTTAAATTCATGTATGTTTGTGGCTTAACTAATAGAACTTTTTCAGAACCTATTCTTCCTTCTCCTATTAAGGCCTTATGCTTTATTTTCGTCACTGATATGTTATATTCCTTTGCAAGAATATCTATAACATCAAAACCAACATTGTGTCTAGTTTTTTCATATTTCTTGCCTGGATTACCTAACCCTACTACTACGTACATATTTTGTCCTCCTCTATTTACTTATTATGCCAAAATATAAATTTAATATATCATAATTTGTTATTATTATTGTTATTGTTGCTAAAGATATAAATGGTGCAAATGGTATTTTCCTCTCCTTATTACTTTTATACAAAAGTATATATATCGAATACGGACAAGCTAAAATAAATGATAAGGCGATTAAATACATTGAATAGTTATGCCCTAATACAAAACAACATAAGCAGTATACGCCTATGTCTCCTTGTCCTAATGATTTTGTTGTTGTGGCTAATATATATGGTACAATAAGTCCTATTAATAGTGCAATGATATGGCTCATTGTGTTAACATCATACTTTATTGTAATTAGAAAAATTCCACCTTGAATTATTATACCACTAAGTACAGTTATATCATATATATATGTAGTATGATAATCTATTATTGATATAACTATTATAAATGGTATTAGCGATAAGTACTTTATTGACTCTGCGTTTACTCCATATTTGTAGTAGATTAAAGACATTGATAACAGATTTAATGTGTAAATTATTATTGTATTTAGCTTATTTTGATTAAGTTCATCACATATTTTATATATTTTTTTATTGCATATATATGATGTTATTATTGAAATTAATACTATATATATCATAATCTAAACATAGTAATAGGGTCAATTTAATTATTGACCCTATTTATATTATCTAATCATAAAAACAAACTCATATACCAATCTATTATAGATGTTCCACATAGAACATTAATTAATGTTCCTATGGATATAAATGGTCCATAAGGTATCATTGAATTATATTCTTTGTTTTTTATCTTGCTATATATTATAGTACAAACTCCGTAAATTGCTCCTACATATACACTTAATAATACTGTTAGTAGTCCATATTTCATTCCTAAAAATAGTCCTACCATACCAAAAAGTTTGATGTCTCCCCCACCCATTACTTCTTTTTTTACTAATAGCTCTATCAGATATATTAGTACTAGTGTACCTCCTCCACAGATTAGCCCTCCTAGTAAACTTTCTTTTAACCCGATTCCTTGTCCTAGGATATTAAAAGCTAGAGCTCCTATACTACCGAAAATTATTAATCCATCGGGTATTATATAGTGATCTATATCTATGAAGGTTATTATTACTAATAGTGATACTAATAACAAGTAGTATAGTGTTATAGTGTTTAGTCCGTATACTTTATATACTAATACAAACAATATACCTGTTAGAAGTTCTACTAATGCATATCTTGGCGGTATCTTTTGTTTGCAGTATCTGCATTTTCCTCCTAGAAAAGTCCAGCTAAGTACAGGGACTAAATCTAATGGCCTTAGTCGTGTTTTGCAATTGTAGCAATGTGATGGGGGATTTGATATTGATTGTTTATTTGGTATTCTGTATATACATACGTTAAAGAAGCTGCCAAATATTATTCCAAATATAAAAAAATATATATAATACATTCCCATCTGTCAATTTATCTCCTTGTTTAATTTTTTATCATATTATAAATAGTTTACATATCCTGAGTCACATTTAAATTTTAGTATCAAGTTTATATCATCTATAAAAAATTTTACTTTTTCTCATTATATTTTCCAATTTTATCTATATATTTTTGTATTAAACTGTTTATATTTAGTTGCTTGATTAATAATTAATCCCTCCAACTAATCTAGATGTGTATTTGTAGTCAGAGCACTTACTTAATACACTATCTCTTGATATTTTTCCTTCTCTGTATAAATTTACCAACCCTTGATCCATAGATTGCATACCTAACTTAGAGCTTGTTTGTATAATATTTTGTATTTGATATGTTTTATTTTCTCTTACTAAGTTTCTTATTGCTGGTGTGGCTACCATAACTTCTAATGCTGCGACTCTATTTGTTCCATCTATAGTTTTTATTAATTGCTGTGATATAATCCCTTCACATACTGTTGATAATTGAGTTCTAATTTGCTGTTGCTGTTCCGGTGGGAACATATCAACTATTCTATCTATTGTCTTAGCCGAGCCTACTGTATGTAAAGTTGAGAAAACTAGATGTCCTGTTTCTGCAGCAGTTAAAGCTATTGAAACAGTTTCAGGATCTCTCATTTCTCCCACTAAAATAACATCTGGGTCTTGTCTAAGCGCTGATCTAAGTGCTGAATTAAAGTTTTCTGTATCGCTACCTATTTCTCTTTGATTTACTATTCCTTTTTTATGATGATGAACATATTCTATAGGATCTTCTAGCGTTATTATATGTCTCTCTTGAGTTGAGTTTATTGTGTCTATTAAACTAGCTAAAGTTGTGCTTTTACCGCTTCCTGTTGGTCCCGTTACGAGTACTAACCCTTTACTCTTTTCTGTAAAACTAGCTATAATATCAGGTAATCCTAAGGTTTTAAATGACGGTATTTTAGATGTTATAGTCCTTACAGCTATTGCATATTTACCTTTTTGCTTATATGCATTTATTCTAAATCTATCCCCACTTTTAAAAGATACGGATAGATCCACTTCTCCGTGTTCTTCTAGAATTTTAAATTTTTTATTTCCTGCTATTTCCCTGGCCATAATTTCAGTGTCTTTTTCAGTTAAACTTTCTTCATTTAACTTTACGAAGCTTCCTTTTATCCTAGCTATCGGAGGAGTATCTACTGTTATATGTACATCTGATGCTCCTAACTCTACTGCCATTTCTAATAAATTAAATATATTCATAATTTTCTCCTCATATATTATAGTTTTTAAATATACTGCTATAGTAAACTTATATAATTAAATTGCATCTTATAAAATTTAAGATGCAATTTGAATGTTGTATATTAAATTTTTAATTTTAGTGTATCTTGAAATAGATTATACTTTTCTGGCTTTTTAGTATTGAGGGTTATCTGTGTCTAACCTAAGGATATCTTTTTCTGATCTATAGACTATAAATTGGATATTAGCTGAAATATCTCCTCTAGCTTTAGATTAAATTCTTCAAAAACTTTTAAGGCTTCTTTAACTTCGTTATTTCTGTATCTGTTAATACAAGGTCTAGTAACTCCTGACCTTGATCTTCAACTTCTCTCATTACTTCAGAAATTATTTAAGCTAATATATATAGTCAATGTCCTAAATCTTTTTTTAGCTTAATTTTACCTGAATCACTTATTTTACCTTAAATTCCATATTAAACTTTATCAAATATTCTTTTATCCATTTTAATTGCGATAAAATAAAAGGATACCTATATAGGTATCCTTTATCTATTTGACTAGAATAACTTACTAACTGACTCGTTAGCAAATATTTTCTTTATAGCATCTCCAAATAATGGAGCAACTGTTTCTATTTGTACTTTATCTATTTTCTTTTCTTCTGGAAGTTGTATAGTATCTAAAACTATTAATTCTTTTATTGCAGAGTTTTCTATTCTTTCCATAGCTGGTCCTGATAATACTCCATGAGTACAGCAAGCATATACATCTTTAACACCAAATTCTTTTAAAGCATTTGCTGCATTTGTTATAGTTCCCGCTGTATCTATCATATCATCTAATAATATAACATTCTTACCTTGCACATCACCTATTATGTTCATTACTTCACATACGTTAGCTTTAGGTCTTCTCTTGTCTATTATAGCTATTGGAACATCTCCGTTTAAATTGTTAGCAAAGTTTCTTGATCTTGTTACACTTCCTAAATCAGGTGAAACTACTACTAAATCTTCTATATTCTTTTTGTTGAAGTAATCAGCTAATATGCTTCCTCCTTGTAAATGATCTAGTGGTATATCGAAGTAACCTTGTATTTGTGCAGCATGTAAGTCCATAGTTAATACTCTGTCTGCACCTGCTGCTGTTATTAAGTTTGCAACTAATTTAGCTGTGATTGGATCTCTTGCCTTAGCTTTTCTGTCTTGTCTTGCATATCCATAGTAAGGTATAACTGCAGTTATTCTTCCTGCTGATGCTCTTCTTAATGCATCTATTATTATTAATAATTCCATTAAGTTGTCATTAACTGGACTATTAGTTGATTGAACTACGAAAACATCACAACCTCTTACTGTTTCATTTATGTTTACGCTTATTTCACCATCACTGAATGTACTTACTTGGCAGTCACATAATTCTACACCTATATGATCTGCTATTTTCTTAGCTAATTCATTAGATGCATTTCCTGCTATTATTTTTATTTCGCTTCCGCTAGTGTTCATGTAAATCCTCCCAAAATTTTTGAAACTTTGTTTAATTTATTTAAAATCTAGGCTTTTGCCTAAAAAAATAATAAGCTGTTTAGTTGCTATTTTTTATCCTTTTGATCTTTCTTCTCTACCCAACCTTCTTTGTTCACTTGTCTTTGTCTTGCTACTGCAAGCGCCCCTTGTGGAACATTGTCTGTTATAGTTGAACCTGTTGCTATATACCCTTTTTCTTCTACAGTTACTGGTGCTACTAGATTAGAGTTAGAACCTATGAATGCTCCATCTTTTACTATAGATTTTGCTTTATTTTTACCATCATAGTTTACAAATACTACTCCACATCCTATGTTTACACCTTTTCCAACATAAGCGTCTCCAATATATGCTAGGTGAGATGCTTTAGAATTATCTTCTATTGTAGCATTCTTAACTTCTACGAAGTCTCCTATCTTTACATTGTTCCCTATGTTACTCTTAGGTCTTAAATATGCATATGGTCCTACTGTAGTGTTTTCTCCTACTACACTATCAACTATAGTTGAATTTTTCACCTCTGTATAATCGCCAATTTCTGAATTTGTTATACTACAATTCATTCCAATTATACAACTTGAACCTATTTTTGTACTTCCCATTAACATAGTTCCTGGATATATTACTGTATCATTTCCTATTTCAACTCCAGCTTCTATATATGTTGAATTAGTATCTATGATTGTTACTCCATTTACCATGTGAGATTCATTTATTCTTTGTCTCATTATTTGTTCTGCTCTAGATAACTCTACTCTTGAGTTTACACCCATTAGTTCTTCTATTGTAGAACCGTTGAAAGCTCCTACTTTAAGACCCTTATTTCTCATTATTTGTATAGTATCTGTTAGGTAGTACTCTCCTTGTGCATTGTTGTTATCTAATAAATCTAAAGATTCTCTTAAACTCTTTCCATTGAAGCAGTATATTCCTGAGTTTATCTCTTTAGCTAACTTTTCTTCTTCTGAAGCATCTTTTTGCTCTACTATTTTTAGTAAATCTGAATTTTCATCTCTGATTATTCTTCCATACCCCGTTGGATTGTCTACTACTGTTGTAAGCACTGTTGTGTGATACTCATTTTCTATGTGATAATCGAATAGTTTTTTAAGTGTTTCTTCTTTTACTAAAGGTGTGTCTCCGCATAATACTACGATTATATCTTCATCATTTATGTATTCTTTAGCCATCATGACAGCATGACCAGTACCTAATTGCTCCGTTTGCATTGCTATCATTGTATGTTCTGGTAGTTTTGATTTTACTACTTCACTTTCGTGGCCTAATATTGCTACTATATCGTTAACCCCTGAATTTTTACATACATCTATTACGTGGTTAACCATTTCTTTTCCACATACTTTATGAATTACTTTTGGGAATTTAGACTTCATTCTCGTTCCTTTTCCTGCTGCAAGGATTATAGATTTAAAGTTCATTTCTCCACTCCATTCTTTATAACTATTTTATCTATGTTATTATATTATGTATATAATATAGTTTGTATACAATACTTTGTTACTACTAATTAATATAACACCTTTTGTCAAAAAAGTATACATTTAAACAAAAATTTTAAATATAAAAAAGAGTCGAATAGTTCGACTCTTTATAATAAACAATAAAAAAATTCTATTTAATTATTCAGCTGCAACTTCTAATTGAGCAACTGCTTCATGATATGCATTTAGTACTGCATCTTCTAATACTTGTCTCATCTCTGCGTTTATTGGATGAGCTATATCTCTAAAATTACCTTCCCCTATTTTTCTACTTGGCATAGCGATGAATAAACCATTATGTCCTTCTATAACCTTTATATCATGTACAACAAATAAGTTGTTAAAAGTTATAGACACTATACACTTCATTTTTCCTTCGTCAGTTATTTTTCTTATTCTTACGTCAGTTATCTTCATCCTTTTATATCCCCCTTTTGAATTTGACAAATTAATGTATTTATAAATTTTATATATATATTTACTTATAGTTTAGTATTCTATTAAATATTTGAATATCCTTTTTTATTTTTTGAAAATTTATGGTTTTTGTAAATTTATTTTTTACCTAATCTTCTATTATTTCTTCTATGTCACAATCCCCTTCGACAAATTCTTTCTGATATTCATCTTTAAATGTCTTTAAATTTGGTTCTACTATTATATTATCTCCATTTACATCTAATTGAATTAAAGATATATAATCTTTTACCATTTTGTCTTCTGGCTTCATTGTAGATATAAATACTCCCGTTCCTATAACTTCCGCTCCAAACTCACTCATAAGATCTGTCATACCTTTGATTGTACCTCCACCTCTCATGAAGTCATCTATTAATATAACTTTGCTATTCGGCTTAACTGCTCTTCTTGGTAAACTCATACTTTCCACTTTAGAAGTATTTCCACTAACATAAGTCATACTTAGTGTAGGTCCTTCTGATACTTTTATATCTTTTCTTATTATAACAAGTGGTAAATTCATTGCTTTAGCTGTCATAAGAGCCATTGGAATTCCTTTAGTTTCCATTGTCACTACGCAATCAGCTTCTGCATAATCTATATTTGATGCAAATATTTTACCTATTTTTGATGCTATAGTAGGATCATATATTAAGTCTATTAAATATAAAAATCCTCCTGATAATACTCTAGATTCGTCACTTATTTTTTGACATAATTCCATTAAAAATTCTTCATTTTCTGCTTTTGATGTCTTTGGTATATATTTTACTCCACCAGCTGCTCCTGATATTGTTATTACTTTCCCTAGTTCTAATTTTTCAAAGACATTTTTTACTACTATTAAATCTTCACTTATTGTAGATTTAGCAGCATTAAATTTATTTGTAAAATAGCCTAATGTAAATATCTTATTTGGATTGTCCGATAATATCTTTACTATGGCACCAATTCTTTCCGTTCTTTTAAATTTCATGCATTTAACCTCCTACGATTGCAGCTTCTTCTATATAAACTAAATAATGCATAACCATGTTTATTATGATATAATAATGGTTATGTTTTAAGCAATTTTTTAATATATTGTATATGTAATATAGTATATGTATATTAATCATTAAATATTGAACATTATACTATTATACCACAAACATAGTTCATATTGTAGGGCTTAATTAAAAGAAAGGTGGTTTTCTTATGAAGATACATTTCATTGGAATCGGTGGCATAAGCATGAGTGCTTTAGCTGAAATATGCCTTAATAAAGGATATAAAGTTTCTGGTTCAGATTCAAACGAATCTTACTTATTAGATAAACTTAGATCTCAAGGCGCTAATATATTTATAGGACATGAAAAAGAACATTTGGCAGATGATGTAGATATGGTTGTTTACACTGCGGCAGTTCATGATGATAATGCTGAGCTTATTGCAGCTAGAGAAAAGAATAAACTTGTTGTAAACAGAGCTACTTTCTTAGGTCAAATAATGAGAGAGTACAAAAATTCTATAGCAATTTCTGGTACTCATGGTAAAACTTCAACTACTTCTATGTTATCTACTATATTCCAATATGCGGATTTAGATCCAACTATATTAGTTGGTGGAAATTTAAGTAGTATAGGTGGTAATGTTAAAATAGGTAACTCTGATCATTTCATAACAGAGGCATGTGAATATGTTGATAGTTTCCTAAACTTTAACCCTAAGATATCAACAGTTTTAAATATAGAGGAAGACCATTTAGATTACTTCTCAGGCTTAGATGAAATAAAAGCATCTTTTAATAAATTTGGTAAATTACTTCCTAAAGATGGTTATTTCATAATAAATGGAGATGACGAAAATACAAATGATATATTACACGACGTAAAAGCTACTGTTATAAAATACGGTACAAATTTAGATAATGATGCTTTAATTAAAAATATAAGCTTCAATGAAAAAGGTCATGGTATATTCGAGATAGAATTGAATGGTAAAAATTTAGGTGTATTTGAACTTTCTGTTCCAGGACTTCATAACATCTACAACGCTACTGCTGCTATATTAGTTGCTTATGTTTCTAATATAGAATTAGAGCTTATAAGAGAAAATATAAAATCTTATTCTGGTGTTGGAAGAAGATTTGAGGTTAAGGGTAAATATAATGATGCATTAATAATTGATGATTATGCTCATCACCCTACTGAATTAAAGGCTACTTTATCTGCTGCTAAAAAGATGAAGAAGTCTAAGTTATGGTGTATATTCCAACCTCATACTTACACTAGAACTAAGTCTCTTTTAAATGAATTTGCTGAAGCATTTTATTCTGCTGATAAAGTTATTATAACTGACATATACGCTGCCAGAGAAAATGATCCAGGAGATATTCATTCTAAAGATTTAGTTGAAAAGTTATATCAAAACCATGTTGATGTTGCTTATATAAGTAAGTTTGAAGATATAGTTGACTATCTTCGTGATAATGTCTCTTCTAATGATTTAGTAATAACTGCTGGTGCAGGACCTATATACAAGGTAGCTGAAGAATTAGTTGAAAATTAATAAACAAAAAGGATATACTAACTAGTATATCCTTTTTGCTTATTAAAATACTTATTCCTCTAATTTAAATATGTCTTTTACAAGATAATCATATAATCCAGTGTGGACTTCATAATATGCTTGAATTTTATTCTTTCCTTCACCCTGTGTTATTTTTACATAATCTTTACCCATTGTTTCTACTTTCGCATCATAGTTCTCGCCTTGAATGTTTATAGTAAAGTTGTACTTACTTCTTTCTTTACTCTTTTCTGGCTGAACTTTGCCAACCATTCTCTTTTGAACCATTTTAAGTGCTAGGTCTTTAAAATTCCAGCCAAATATTTTCTTAGTTTCATCTTTATAAGTTATTTTTACAGTATCCCAACTCTTATACTGCTTTATAAAGTCAAATGACAAATATATACTCTCACTTAAAAGCTTACTAAGTTCTTTTTTTGTAGCAACCGGAACTTTATAGTACTCTTCTTTGCTGACAGTGTATACCCTAAAGTAATTCAAGTCTGTTGAAAATCTAATTCCATCATCTGAGTTACCATTGTATATAGGAGTGTATGATTGTGGCTTTCTTATTTTTGTAAATTCTGTAAATAACACAGTTATATTATCCCAATAATCCTTTTCTATTCTAACACTTTCTACTTTTGAATCTGATAAGTATATTTTACTTTTAGAGCTCAATTGTT
Source organism: Romboutsia sp. 1001285H_161024_C4 (assembly GCF_015550185.1). NCBI lineage: Bacteria > Bacillati > Bacillota > Clostridia > Peptostreptococcales > Peptostreptococcaceae > Romboutsia > Romboutsia sp. 1001285H_161024_C4. Next base: position 56,366 of record NZ_JADNAJ010000009.1, read on the forward strand.
TTATTAATGATCTTGTGTCATCTTCTAATGCCTCTGTCGTTTGTTGTCCTGGTTCTTTGTCTTTTGTATCTTTGAACAAGGTAAATCCTAAGAAATAGCATACAAAGAATAACACTACAGTAAGAGCTACTAAAACCTTTTTTTTGATTTTTTTCTTCTTAGCCATCTTCACGCCTCCTTTATCCATATAATCATAAGATAATTATATTACTTTTATGTAGTTTTTGTAAGACATAATTACTTATTATACTTATTTCCAGGGAAATTACTACACCCTTCTACATAAATACTTGTACATTTTTTAATTTTTATACATTTTTTCTTATCTTTTAACATAAAAATAGTATCTAAAAGCAATTTAGATACTATTTCTAATTAGTTTTAAATTTTTAATTTATGCTTCTTTTATTAACTCAGTTACCATTTTAGCAGAATTTTCTATATCCTTTATAGCTATATATTCTTCTAATGTATGAGCATTCTTCATACCTATACCTAGGTTAACTGCTTTTATTCCATTTTTATTTAATATATTAGTATCACTACCTCCACCTGTAGATGTTGTGTGACCTTCTATATTCATATTAGCAAAAGCTTTTTTAGCTAGCACTACTATTTCATCATCTTCAGATATATTAAATGGTGCATAAGCTCTTGTAGTTTCTATTTCTATTTTAGCTCCAAATTCTTTAGCTGCTTTTTTGAATACATCTACCATATGGTTTGTTTGAGCATCTAATTTTTCTTCGCTTAAGCTTCTAGCTTCTGCTGCTATTTCTAATTCTGGCATAACTATATTTGTTGCTATTCCACCATTTATTATACCTATATTAGCAGTAGTTTCTTCATCTATTCTTAATAAATTCATATTTTCTATAGCTCTTGCAGCAACCATTACTGAACTTACTCCATTTTCTGGCTCAAGACCTGCATGAGCTGGTTTTCCTATTATTTTGACCTTTATAGCATCTTGTGCTGGCGCTTGAATTATTATTTCTCCTGGAGCTCCACCACTATCTAAAACAAATGCATAGTCTGCATTTACTTTAGAATAATCTAAGTACTTAGCACCATATAATCCGCCTTCTTCCCATATTGAGAATACAACTTGTATATCTGCATGTTGGATATCATTTTCCTTAACTGTTCTTAATGCCTCTAATATAGCAGCTATACCAGCTTTATCATCAGACCCTAGTACTGTTGTTCCATCACTTTTTATTATGCCATTAGCTTCGTCTATTATAGGTTTTACTCCTATACCAGGACTAACTGTATCCATATGTGAAGTGAAAAGTAATGTTTTACCTTCTCTATTTCCTTTTAATGTAGCAATTACATTTCCTGTTTCTCCACCAGCTTTTACACCAGCACCATCTATAACAACTTCTAAACCTATTTCTTTTAGTTTTTCGACTAGAACTTCAGCTATTTTGCCTTCTTTTGAAGATGGACTGTCGATTTGAACTAGCTCTAAAAATTCATTGATTAGTCTTTGATTATTTATCATATATTCTCCTCCAGTTATACTTGGTCTACCTATAATTTTAGAACATTATCAAAAAATTATCAATATGTGAGGTAATTTATTCTATTTTATTATTTTTCTACTTCTTGAATCTATCATACATAACCAGTATCCTAAGCTATCATTTCTTGTGTCACAAGGCTGGTATTCTCTAAATCCTGTATGACCTTTATCTGGTTGCTCTGTTTTATTTCCTGGGACTGCGTATATATAATTCTTTCTCTTGTTATACTCATCATATTGTACACCAAATAAGTAATGTCTATATTTATATGATTGCATTACTGCATCACTATACATTGTGTAATTTAGAGTATTAACATATCCTAAGTAAGGCATAGTGTATCCACATAAAGTTGTAGGACTTATTTCAATTTTCCACCATCTAGTATTGTCTATTTCATCTTTGATAAATGGTCTTACTTCCTTAAAATGTTTAAGCCCTTTTTTTATTTGTCTTGGCATTAAAAGTGTTCCTGCCGTTTTTTGGTATTCATCTATAGAATTTGTTTTTGCATACTTTTGACGTGTTTTTTGTTGATGTGAAACAGTAGGATATGTCTTCTTTTCTTTAGGCTCACTACTTTTTCTATTTTTCTCTATAGTTTTATCTATATTATCATATTCGTCATATTTTTCTCTAGTTTGAGGATTTACATCCTCCTCTATAATTTCATAATAACCATCATCTGAGTTGTATACACTTTCTTCTTCACTTTCATACTCTTCTTCATCATCATCTATTTCTATATACTCTATTTCTTCATACACTTCATACTCTTCTTCATTATCATCTTCTTCTATATTATCTACATCTATATATCCTATTTCTTCATATTCCTCAAACCCTTCGTCATTATCATCTACTTCTATATACTCTATTTCTTCATATTCCTCAAATCTTTCGTCATCTTCATACTCTTCTCCTGCAAATAATATTTCCTCATAATTATCTATCTTAGTACCTTTAAATCCTATAAGTGGTACAGTTTTTTCATATAAAAGAGCTATACCTTTTATATCTATATCTTCTCTGTCTAAATTTAATGTAAATTCACCTTTTCCTTGCTCACTTGGCAATACCTTTCCTAAATCAAGGGTATCATAATCGCTTTGTATAGCAACTACCCTATATCCATCTTTCATAAATTTAAGATTTTCTACATATAATGAAATTATTGATTTTTCATCATTTATCTCTACTTTAGCAAATGCTTTTGGTAAAACACGTTCTTTGTATCTAAAGTTAGTGTCCTTAGCTTCAAGGATTATATAATCTCTCTTAAATTTTTTTTTAGCTGCCACTTTTAATCCCCCTTTTAACATAATTTCTCTTAATAGTATATGAGTATGATTCTAAAAAAAGTACCTTCAATTATTTTGAAGGTACTTTTTCATTTACTTTATTTGATAAAGTGGCAAACTCTTCTATTGATAAAGTTTCCCCTCTTCTTTTTTCATCTATATTAGCAGCACTTAGTACTTCCTTTATCTCATCTTTACTTAAGAATCCTAATCCACCTAATGCATTAAGTAATGTTTTTCTTCTTTGTCCAAAAGCCGCTTTAACAGTCTTGAAGAATATTTCTTCATTATCAACTGGATATTTTATTTCTTCTCTAACATGAAGTCCTATAACTGTTGAGTCAACATTTGGTTGTGGTATAAACATATGTCTTGGTGCTTTTGCTACTATTTCTGTATCACAATAATATTGAACTGCTACTGATAAAGCTCCATAATCTTTTGTTCCTGGTACTGCATTCATTCTATCTGCAACTTCCTTTTGTACCATTACAACTATATCCGTTACTGGTATATCTTCTTCTAAGAACTTCATAACTATTGGAGTTGTTATATAGTATGGTAAGTTTGCAACTAATTTAACTGGTCCCCCATTTAGTTTTTCTTTTACTAATTCTTGAACATTTACTTTTAATATATCTTGATTTATTACTTCTATATTATCAAAGTCTTTTAATGTTTCACCCTGTAATATAGGTATTAATGTTTTATCTATTTCTATAGCCACAACTTTCTGAGCTACTTTACCCATCTCACGAGTTAGTGTCCCTATACCAGGACCTACTTCTATTATATAGTCTCCTTCAGAAAGTCTTGCCCCTCTTAATATTTTATCTATTACATTATCATCTATTAAAAAGTTTTGCCCTAAAGACTTTGAAAATTTAAATCCGTGCTTTTCAACTACATCTTTTGTGGCTCTATGTGATGAAAGTCTATCCATTAATTTTTCTCCTTTTATATTTATTTATCTAAAGTTTCTAGTGATTTTACAAATTCTTCTCTAGTAACCCCATAATTATTTAATCTATTTAAGAATTGCTTGGCATTTCCATATCCGATTCCAAGTATCTTTCCTAATTCATCTCTTCTATTAGATGCATCTTCATTTCCTATAAGTCCATTTCTTATTAAATCAACTTGCTTAAATTCATCTCTTTTTTCTGTACTTTCTGTTCTAACTCTCTCAAGAGCTGCTATTATACTCTTTGGTGTGGCATTTTCTATACCTATGTCACCATCTTTTTTAGCTTCCTCTCTTGGTAAAAAAGCATGCTTACATCCTGGAACTTCTGCAGCTATTTTTTTTCTTATTTTTTCACCCGCAAAATCAGGATCTGTAAATATTATTACTCCACGTCTTTTTTGAGCAGATTTTATTCTTTCCATAACACCTTTAGGAAACCCAAATCCACCAGTTGTTATAAGTTCTGCATCTACAGCTCTTTTTACTGCTGTAACATCGTCTCTTCCTTCTACAACTATTATTTCTTTTATCATTATCAATTCACCTTTATCTGTTTTGTATCCTGTCTTAACTTCATTTCTATATTTTACGTTTTTTATGTAATTTTATCAAGGAAAAACAAAAACTATAATATCATTATGTGCTATAGTTTTTGTTTTTACACTCTATTTTTATTGTGTTTTACAATATTTACTTAATAACTATGATGCTAGAATAATAATGTATATCTATAAATATTTTATAATTGTATTAAAAAAAGCTCTTGAGACTATACAGTCTCAAGGGCTTTTATTTTATATTAAATAATCTTTTAGCATTTTCTTTTGTAGCTTTGCAAACTTGCTCGTAAGATATACCTTTTTCTTGAGCAATCTTATCTGCTACAAATTGAACTAATGATGGGTCATTTCTTTTCCCTCTATGAGGCTCTGGAGCCATATATGGTGAATCAGTTTCTATTAATAAATATTCTAGAGGTATTTCTTTTGCTACTTCTCTAGTTTTTTTATTATTTTTAAAAGTCACTGTTCCTGGTATTGATATATAGCAACCCATTTTTACATATTCTCTAGCTAATTCAACATTCCCGCTATAACAATGAAGCACACATCCTATTTCTGGAGATTTTGTATTTTTTATTATTTCAAAAGTATCTCCATGTGCATCTCTATCATGTATTATTATAGGTAATTTTAACTCATTAGCTAATTCTATTTGTTTTTTAAACCATTCTTTTTGTTCTTCTCTAGGTGAATTATCATAGTAATAGTCTAATCCTATTTCACCTATAGCTACTACTTTTTCATTTTCAGTAGCTAGTTTTCTTAAAGTATCTATTGCAGTATCATCTAAATCTTTAACATCGTGTGGATGCACTCCAACTGCTGCATATATAAAATCATATTTATTAGCTAATTCTACACTAGTTATTGATGTTTCTATATCTGCTCCTGGATTTAATACTAAATCTACACCTTTTTCTTTTAAAGATTCTATTAATTCTTCTCTATCTTCATCAAATCTTTCACTATTTAAGTGTGCATGTGCATCAAATAACATTTTTTATTCTCCTAACTAATTAACGAACTTCGCATCCATCCTTAGCACCTGTAGCTACTGGTACTACTAAATCGTCACCATCATCTCCAGCAGCTAATATCATACCTTGAGATTCTACTCCTCTTAGCTTAACTGGCTTTAAGTTACAAACAACTATAACATCTTTTCCAACCATATCTTCTGGCTTATACCATTTAGCTATTCCTGATACGATTTGTCTTGTTTCTGAACCTAATTTTATTTGAGATACTAAAAGTCTATCTGCTTTTGGATGTTTTTCACAGCTTAAAACTTTACCTACTCTTAGTTCAACTTTATCTAATTCATCTATTGTTATGTTTTCTTTGTGCTCTAATGGAGCTACTTCTTCTACTACGTCTTTCTTTTCTGCAAATAATTCGTTCAATTCTTCTACTTCCTTTTCTATATCTAATCTTGGGAATAAAGATTCACCTTTGTGTACTTTTGTTCCTTCAGTTATTAATCCAAATGTTTTAACACTTTCCCAAGTTGTTAATTCTTCATTTGTTATTCCTAATTGACAGTATATTTTTTTAGCAGTAGCGTTCATTATTGGATTTATTAATGTAGCTACTATTCTTATAGATTCACATAAGTTGTATAATACTGTATCTAAAGTATCTTTGTTAGCTTCATCTTTTGCTAAAGCCCAAGGCATAGTTTCATCTATATACTTGTTAGTTCTTCTTATTAATTTCCAAGCACTTTCTAATGCTTCATTAAATTGAAGTTTGTTCATTTCATTTTCAAAATTTTCTACTGATAATCTAGCAGTTTCTTTTAAGTCAGCATCAAATTCAGTAGTAGCTTTTGGCATTGGTATTATTCCACCGTTATATTTTTCAACCATTGCAACTGTTCTACTTACTAAGTTTCCTAAATCATTTGCTAAATCTGAGTTAAGTCTAGTTATAAAGTTTCTATGAGTATAGTTACCATCTTGACCAAATGCAAATTCTCTTAATAAGAAGTATTTAAGAGCATCTACTCCGTATCTTTCTATCATTTGCTCTGGATAAACTATGTTTCCTTTTGATTTACTCATCTTATCATTATCAAATAATATCCATCCATGTCCATATACTTGTGTAGGTACTTCTTCACCTAAAGCCATAAGTATAGCTGGCCATATTATTGTATGGAATCTCATTATTTCTTTACCTACTATATGAACATTAGCTGGCCAGAATTTTTTGTATTCTGAATCATTTTCACTCATATATCCTAAAGCTGTTATATAGTTGCATAAAGCATCTACCCAAACGTATATTACGTGTTTTTCATCAAATGGTACTTTTATACCCCAATCAAATGTAGTTCTAGTTACACATAAATCTTCTAATCCTTTATCTAAGAAGTTTGCAACCATCTCATTTTTTCTTGATACTGGGAAACAGAAGTTAGGGTCAGCAAATAATTCTCTTAATCTATCTTCATATTTTGATAATTTGAAGAAGTAAGCTTCTTCCTTAGCATCATAAGTTTCTCTTCCACAGTCAGGACACTTATTTCCATCTACTAATTGTGATTCTGTCCAGAAACTTTCACATGGAGTACAATACTTACCTTCATAAGCTCCTTTGTATATATCTCCTTGTTCATATAACTTAGTGAATATCTTTTGGATTATTACCTTATGTCTATCTTGTGTAGTTCTTATGAAATCATCATATGATATATCCATAGTCTTCCATAATTTTTGTATATCTGCTATCATCCCATCTAAGTATTCTATTTCAGTCATACCTTTTGCCTTAGCAGTTTTTTGTATCTTTTCTCCGTGCTCATCTGTTCCTGTTAAGAACTTTACATCATATCCACAGAAACGTTTAAATCTTGCTATTGCATCTGCTGCAACAGTTGTATAAGTATGTCCTATATGTAAGTTTCCACTTGGGTAGTATATAGGAGTTGTTACATAGAAAGTTGGTTTTGTCATATTCTTACCTCCTGATTTATTTTTAGTATATATTTATATTTTTAACCTTTAATATAGAGTTGAAACTCTTTGTATTAAAAAACTCGCCTCCTATGATATACATAGGGGCGAGATTATTCGCGGTACCACCCTAATTATCTAAATTTATAGATACTACTTTAAAAGTTAAAACTTATTGATGTTTACTCATATCAATATGGTATCTTATAATACTTTAGATATCTTAGCAGACTATAACGTGTCTAACCGTTTTATCTTAAAAATAGAACTCTCTATTATTCAGATAAAAAAGCTCCGAGGCCATCTTCAATAATTTCTTTGACGCTAGCTTTCACCTAACCTAGCTCTCTGTAGAAAAAGTCCTTATTTACTCTTCTCTTCTCAGCTTTATATATTTCTATATTTTACTAAATAAATATATTTTATTCATTTTATGTAATCTTGTTACTATTTAAAACTAATTCTATATAATTAATAAATTAATGTCAATTGGTTTTTACACTTTAATTATACCATCTTGTACATTTTATAGAAATATTAAGCTGTAAATAATATATAGCAGATAAATACAGATGCTATAACTCCTGCAATATGACTTATCATAGCACAAGTTAGTGTGTGTCTAGTGTTCTTTATTTTTAAACTTCCATAGTATATAGCCATTGTGTAAAAAATTGTTTCAGATGCCCCAACTATTGTAGATCCCATTTTCTCTATTATAGTATCTATACCTACTCTTTGTGCTAATTCAGTATACATTCCAAGTGCACCGCTTCCTGAAAGAGGTTTTACTATTATTAATCCTATAAGTTCTTTTGGTATACTCATTAGCTCTGCTATTGGCTTAAATAAAAATTCAAGCATTTCTATTCCTTTCCCAGTTTTAAATATCCCTATCGCTAAGAATATCCCTATTATGTAAGGTGTTATAGACCAAGCTGATTTAAGACCATCTATTGCTCCTTTTACAAAACTATCATATATATCTATTTTTTTGTGTCTTCCATAAATAACTATATAAAGTATTATTAGAGGGACAAGTATATTTGAAAATAGCTCCATCTATCTTAACCTCCTTTTACTTTGCAATAATTTACAGGTTATTATAGCTATTATTGTTGATACTGTTGTTGCAAATAGTGTAGTTACTATTATCTGACTTGGATTTTGAGAACCTAAATCCATTCTTATTTTGAGCATAGTAAATGGTATTAACTGAATTGATGATATATTAATGACTAAAAACATTATCATATCATTTGTCGCTGTATCCTTTTTAGGATTTAAAGTTTGTAGTTCTTCCATAGCCTTTAGTCCAAATGCTGTAGCTCCATTACCTGCCCCTACCATATTCAAAGCTATATTCATAACCATATAAGACATAGCTTTATGTCCCTTTGGTATGGATGGGAAAAGTCTTGTCATTATAGGGTTTAGTTTTTGTCCAATTTTTTCTATCAATCCAGCATCTTTTGCTATGTTCATTATCCCCATCCAAAGAGCCATTACCCCAGCCAAACTTATTGCAAATTCTACTCCTTTAGATGCTTCTGTTAATATTACTTTGTTTAGTTCTCCTAGATTATTAAACACCATACTTCCTATTATTCCTATAGCAATCATATAAAACCATATTCTTGCCATTAAATCGCCTCCCCTCTAGATAAATTTTATGATTTATATATACTACTTTATACTTGAAACTTGCACTATATTGTGTTTTAGTATATATGTGGGGTTTTTTAATCAACTAGCTTTTCATACTAATCCATATACGAAGTGATTTTATAATTATATATATTTAAGGAGAAATGCAATGAGAAATTTAACACTTCTTACTGATTTGTATCAACTCACTATGATAAATGGTTATTTTGAAAAAAATATCCATGAAGATGTTGTAGTATTTGATATGTTTTTTAGAAAAAATGCTTGCAACGGGGGCTACACAATAGTGTGTGGTATAGATCAATTTGTTGAGTATATAAAAAACATAAATTTTTCCGATGAAGATTTAAAGTATCTTAAAAGCCTAAATCTTTTTTCTGATAAATTTTTAACGTTTTTGAAGGATTTCAAATTTACAGGGGATATATACTCAGTTGAAGAAGGTACTATAATGTTCCCAAATGAGCCTATACTTACTGTAAAAGCTCCATTATATCAAGCCCAATTAATCGAAACTGCCTTATTAACAATTGTTAATTTTCAATCACTTATAGCAACGAAGGCATCTAGAGTTTGTTTTGCTGCTCAAGGAGATCCAGTGTTTGAGTTTGGACTTAGACGTGCTCAAGGTCCTGATGCCGGTACATATGGTGCTAGAGCTGCTATGATAGGGGGATGTAATGCTACTGCTAATGTTTTAGCAGGTAAATTATTTGATGTTCCTGTAGTAGGAACTCAAGCTCATAGCTGGGTTCAAAAATTTGATACAGAATTAGAGGCATTTGAAGCTTATGCCGACATATATCCAGATAAATGCCTTTTACTTATAGACACTTATAATGTATTAAATAGTGGACTTCCTAATGCTATAAAAGTATTCAAAAACTTAAGAGAAAAAGGTCACAAGCCTTTAGGTATTAGATTAGATTCTGGTGATTTACACTATTTATCTAAAGAATGTAAAAAAGCATTAGAAGAAGAAGGTTTTACTGATATTAGTATAACAGCATCTAATGACTTAGATGAGCATACTATATCTAATCTTAAATCTGAAGGTGCTGCTATAAACTCTTGGGGTGTTGGAACTAAATTGATAACATCTGCTGACTCTCCGTCTCTGGGAGGAGTTTACAAGTTAGCTGCATCTTTTAATGGCGATAAAATAGAACCTAAGATAAAATTATCAGAAGATCCTGAAAAAATAAATAACCCAGGATATAAAAAAGTTATAAGAATTTATAATGAAGATAACAAGGCTGAAGCAGATTTAATAATGTTGCATGATGAGAAAATAGATGAATCTAAGCCTCTTACTGTATTCCATCCTGTATACACTTGGAAATCAAAAGTTTTTAATAACTATACAGTTAAAGAGCTTCATAAGCCTTTATTTATAAATGGTAAATGTATGTATGAGCATAAACCTGTTATGAAAATAAGAGATTATGTACAAAATGAGTTAAACACTTTATGGGATGAGTACAGAAGATTTTCTAATCCTCAAACTTACAAAGTAGATTTATCTAAGGACCTTTGGGACCTAAAAAACAACATGATAGATTCTAAAAATTTCTATAATAAATCATCTTAATACAAGGGGGATTCAAAATGGATGCTACAGATCACAGAATTATAGACATTCTACAACAAGATGGTAGAATTTCAATGAAAGATTTAGGTAAAATAGTTGGACTAACTTCTCCAGCTGTTTCTGAAAGAGTTAAAAGGCTAGAGGAATCAGGAATAATAGAAGGTTATAAAGCTATAGTTAATCCTGATGCTTTAGGTAGAGTTATAAAAGCTTTTATACACATATCTTTACCTAGCAATAAGTATGAAGAGTTTATTAATGTAGCTCGTCAAGATCCAAGAATAGTTGAATGTCATCATGTTACAGGAGATGACTGCTCACTATTAAAGGTTGTAGTTAGAGACATGTATGAACTTGAAAACGTTATTGATACAATAAAGAAAATCGGCTCTACTAAAACTTCAGTTATACTATCAACACCAATACAAGCTAAGGCTATATTATAAAAATTGATCCAATATTATCAAAAAAGAAGTCAATGTAAAGTAACTACTATTTTACATTGACTTCTTTTCTTTAAAAATATATATTCTAGCTAACTAATATTTATATTATGAACTTTGCTTATATCTATAGATATAATTCGTAAGTGCATATTCCATATACACCTTTATTATATTCATATCTTCATTTGGATTTAGTAGTTTTCTTGTTGCTACTATATCGCAATAGCCTAATATAAACACTCCTATACAGTCTTTTCCTAAAATATCAAATAACTCTGTAAGATTTTCTTTACTCATATCATTTTTCTTATATAGAGCTAAGAGTACCATATGGTATCTTACATATTTTTCAATCAATTCTATACTTCTTTCATCAAGATTTAGGCTTTTTCCTAATTCTCTTGAAATTTTAGCTCCTACTATCTCATGCCCTCTAAAATGTACTCTTCCTGTATCATCTACTGTTTTACTGTCTGCTTTACCTATATCATGTAAGAATATACTTAATTTTAATAGATGAATCTTTTTTATATGACCATCCATATCTTCATTTAAATATTCTTTTATATTGTTTCTTAAATGACTTGAGAAAAATTCTCCCTCTTTGAGCATTTCTTCAAACTCTTCTAAGGCTTTTATAGAATGTTCATAGACATTTACTACATGAAATTTACATTCTCCTACTTCCTTCATGCCATTTAATTTTAATATAACTTTTTCTAATTTTTTAAGTCTATCTAATTCTTTAAACTTTTCTGATGTATTTTCAAACACTAAACTTTCTAACAACATATCTTTAATTTCCATTTTAGCCACCCCAAGTTAGTTTTATTTTATAGGTCTAAAACTTGCTTATATACTATATCTTTCTGTAGTTTTCTATCCTTACATACTATTTTTATAGCTTCTTTTTTATTTTTACCTTCTTCTAGTAATGCAATAACATATTCTCTTTCATTAAGGTCATCATAGCTATTTTTCTTAGTTATCTCACCTTTAAATCCTTCTACTATTAATACAAATTCACCCTTTACTTCTTTTTCATTAAATATTTCGATTACTGTTTCAATATCTTCTCTTATTACTTCTTGATATTTTTTAGTAAGCTCCCTATTTACTGCTATTTTTCTATTTCCTAATATTTTTAGCATATCTTTTAAAGTATCTTTTAATCTATGTGGTGATTCATAGAATATTATAGTTCTTCTTTCTTCCTTGACTTCTTCTAATTGTTGCCTTCTTACTCTCTTATCTCTATCTAAAAATCCTTCAAAAGCAAACTTTCTAGTTTCTAGCCCTGAACCAACTAAAGCTATAATAGATGCACTAGCTCCTGGCAATACTTCTATCTCTATATTATTTTCTATTGCTTGCTTTATTATTTCTTCACCTGGGTCGCTTATTCCAGGCATTCCTGCATCACTTATTAATGCTATATTTTCTCCATTTAATAATTTATCTATAAGATAACTTCCTTTAGAATCTTTATTATGTTCATGGTAACTAGTTAATGGTTTAGATATTTCAAAATGATTTAAAAGCTTTATACTATGTCTTGTATCTTCTGCTGCTATTAAATCTACTTCATTTAAAATTCTTACTGTTCTATAAGTCATATCTTCTAAATTCCCTATAGGTGTTGGACATACATATAACTTTCCGCTCATTTACTCTTCTCCTATATCTTCATTTGCATATATTGCTTTTATCTCATCTGTATAGTTTCCATCTTCTCCATATACATATAATGGGTCCAGTATTTTCAATTCTGGTCTTCCATCTTTAGCAAACTCTACAAGTATTAGGTTTGGTGCCTTATTAGCTCTTGGATGAATAAATTGAACTTGCTTAGGTTCTAGTCTATATTTTCTTCCTAACTCTATTATATCTACAAGTCTTGTAGGTCTATGTATCATGAAAAACTTTCCTTTAGGCATTGTAAGCCTTGATGCTGCTCTTATAACATCTTCTAAGTTGCATTTAACTTCATGTCTTGATATCATCTTTTTATCATTAGGGTTTTTTATACCATCCATGTGCATATATGGAGGATTTGATGTAACTACATGATAGCCATGTACTTCTAGTGTTTTATCTATTGTTTTTATGTCAGCATTTATTATTTCCACTCTGTCTTGTAGATTGTTTAATTTTACAGAGCGAGTAGCCATTTCATATACTTCTTCTTGTATCTCTACACCTATTATTTTACTCGCTTGGCTTTTTCCTGCTATAAGTGTTGGTATTATACCTGTTCCAGTTCCTAAATCTACTACTTTAGCTCCTTTTTTAACCTTTGCAAAATTAGCTAATAATACTGCATCTATACCAAAACAAAATCCAGTTTTATCCTGTATTAATTTAAGACCTTTCAATTGCAAGTCATCTATTCTTTCTGTTTCCTTTAATTGTACTTCCATATATATCTCCTTTCATGTCTTACTCTAAGACTGTCAAATACTTTACTAAATATATTAATATTTTCTATATTAAGTTCTTTATCAATTATATTTATTCTATCTAAAAGGGTAGGAAAAATCCTACCCCCTTAGTTATATAAAATTAATCTTCTAGTTTCTTTAACTCTCTTAATGTAGCTTCATCTATATCATTTTGACATCCACCACATTTTCTAGGCTCTTGTAATACCTTAACATCATCTTTAAGATATACTTTTATAGTCTTATCATTAAATTCAACTTTAACTTGTTCTAATAATGGATTTATTTCTATAACTCGTCCTTTTCCATCTTCAACTTTAACTAATGCTCCTACTGATGGCATAACATCTATCGCTTCTGCATACACATCATGCTCATATTTTAAGCAACAGAACAGTCTTCCACATATTCCTGATATTTTTGTAGGGTTTAATGATAAACTTTGGTCTTTTGCCATTTTTATAGATACTGGTTGGAAATCTCCTAACCATGATGAACAACAAAGACTTCTACCACATGGTCCTAATCCACCTATTGTTTTAGCTTCATCTCTAACCCCAATTTGTCTTAATTCTATTCTAGTCTTAAATATCGATGCTAAATCTTTTACAAGCTCTCTAAAATCTATTCTGCCTTCTGCTGTGAAATAGAAAATTAGCTTATTTCTATCAAATGTATATTCACAATCTATTAAATACATAGTTAACCCATGGCTTTTAATTTTTTGTTGGCATATTTCAAAAGTTTCCTTAGATTTTTCTTTGTTTTCAAGATATATTTTAGTATCTTCTTCTGTAGCTACTCTTATGATTGGTTTTAATGGTGAAACTAACTCTTCTTCTGATATTTCCTTTGGCCCTACTACCACTGAACCATATTCTAATCCCCTTGCAGTTTCAACTACTACATCCATATTTTTCTCTATTTCTAAATCAACAGGATCAAAGTAATAAATTTTACCTGCATTTTTAAACCTAACACCCACTATCTTTATCATTTAATCACCTCATATATATTCAAAGCCATAACTTGCATACTTATATTAAAGTTACAATTGCTTCTTATCTTTTTCTTTGTCTCTTCTATTATATCAATAATCTTAGACACTTGAGAATAGCTAATTTTTTTACTCATATTTTGTAAAAAAGTAATTTTATCGGAATTTATTATCATGTTCTTGTCAATTTTTTCTTTTATAAACATAATATCTCTAAAATAATTAATCATAATATCTAAAATATTGAATATATCTCCTCTATATTTTTCTATATCTAACGATATATCTAATATATCAACTATATTCTTATCAAGAAGTCTTTCTATATATGATTGTATTTCTTCTCTCATAAGAGCAAACTCACTAGATTCAGACAGTTCTAATGCTTTTTCTATACTACCTCTAGAAAAAGTAGCTAACAATTGAGTTCTCTGTTCATCTACACCTTTTTGTATTAGGTATTTTTTTAAGTCTATAAGAGATATAGGTAAGAATTTAATTATTTCACATCTAGATTTTATAGTGTCTAAAAGAGCTTCTTTATTAGATGTTACAAGAATTATTATAGCATACTGTGGTGGCTCTTCTAACGTCTTTAAAAGAGCATTTTGACCTTCAACTGTCATTTTATGTGCATCATTTATTACATATATTTTATAATCTTTATGAGGCTTTATAATTATATCTGTTTGTAATTTTCTTATTTGTGCTATTTTTATACTATTTCCATCTGGCTTTATCTCTATATAGTCAGGGCTATTATTAACATCACTTATATCTAGCAATAATTTTGCTAATTCCTCGGTTAGTTTCTTTTTTCCTATACCTTCTATTCCTTCAAACATGTATGCATGGCTTATTTTGTTATTGTTTATAGAATTTGTTAAGTATTTTTTAGCAAACTCTTGTCCTATTATATCTTCAAAGTACATATTTATCTCTCCACAGATTTTATCTTATCCTCTACAACCTTGTATATCTCTTCATGTATACTATCTATACTTCTAAGGTTTTCTTCCTCTACACAGTTTATTTTTTCCCAATTATACTTATCAGCTATATATAAAGAGTTGTTATATGATTTCTCTAAATAATCTAAATCACTTTCATGTATATCTTTTTTATCCTCACCAGTTATTTTGTTTTTTCTATTTTCCATAAGTTTTTTACTAAACTCTATTGGAACATCTAAAAATACTACACAATCTGGTTGTGGAATTTTATATAGATTAAACTCATAATCAAATAACCAATCTAAATATTTATCTCTATCTTCTTTAGCCATTTTAGAAGCTTGATGTACCATATTAGATGTTGTATATCTATCTGCAAGTACTATACCACCATTATTGTAGAACTCTTCCCATTCTGTTTTAAACGATGCATATCTATCTGCTGCATAAAATGTAGATGCTATATACGGGTCTACATCTGAAGGCTTACTTCCAAAATCTCCTCTTAAGTACATCTTAACTAGTGCTGATGATTCTCCATCATAGTTTGGATATTCAACCTTTCTAACATTATATCCATCTTCTAAAAGTCTTTCATATAACTTCTTTGTTTGAGTGGCCTTTCCGCTTGCATCTGATCCACTTTCTATGATTATTAACTTTCCCTTCATATTTATATCCTGATTAAAAAAATATTTAACCAGGTATCACCTCCGTAATTCTTTATTTAGTCTTATATATTTTGATTTATTTTTTAATTATGTATAAGATACATTAATAGAATAATAGATTAACTAACATAACATATTAAACTGAGTCTATCTAAAATTTATAATCATTTATATTAGTCACTTATAATCTCTATAAATTCTAAATTCAAATCTTTTATTCCATTTATATTCATTCCTTTTTTATGGCATAAAATTACATAATCTATTATTTCTTTAGTAATTACTTCTCCTGGAGACAACAAACTCACTCCTGGAGGATACGGTATTACATATTCGGCACAAATTTGTCCAATACTTTCATATATTTTAACACTTTTCTTATTTTTATAAAATGCCTCTCTAGGATTTAGTGCTTTTTCTGGTATTACTACTGGATATTCTAGACATTCTATATAAGAATCTTTCTTATATCTATTCGACATGTCTTCTAATGCTTCGGATAATTTATCTAAATCTTCTTTAGTATTTCCTATAGTACATATTAAAAGTACTCCATAATAATTGGCTAATTCTACCTGTATATTGTACTTTTCTCTTAAAAGATCTTCTAATTCATATCCCGTCATTCCTAGTTTTTTAGAAGATAAAAATAACTTTGTTTTGTCATCCTCATTATATATATCAAAACTTGTATTTTTATTTTTTTCTTTAAATTGCTCTATATTATCTAAAAGTTCTTCCATTAATTCATTACCTTTAGTTTCATATATATCTACAGCCAATTCTAATGAAGACATAAGAATATAAGAAGGACTAGATGATTCTATTATTCTAAGCATAGTACTTAATCTTTGTCTATCCACTCTATCTCCTTTTATATGTATCATTGATGATTGAGTAAATGAAGGTAATGTCTTATGAGTACTTTGAATTACTATATCTGCACCTTCTTCTAGAGCAGTCTTTGGTAATCTATCACTTAAACCTAAATGCGCCCCATGTGCCTCATCTACTATTACTGCTATATTGTGCTTGTGTGCATAATCACATATTTCATTTAATTCAAAAGTTTTTCCATAGTAAGTTGGATATGTAAGTAAAATAGCTTTAGCATCTAAATTATTGTCTATTATCTTCTTAGATTCTTCAATATCTATTCCCTCTTGTATATTAGTTTCTTTGTCAATTTTAGAAAGTATATATATAGGTTCTATATCAGCTAATATACATGAATTTATAACAGATTGATGGCAATCTCTATTAACAATTATCTTATCCTTAGGATTACATAAAGCCATTATAGCCCCTTGTATCCCACATGTACTTCCATTTATAAGATAATATGTCTCATCGCTTTTGAAAGCCTTAGAAGCCCTTTCTTGCGATTTTTTTATTATTCCTTCTGGCGAATGTAAATTATCAGTTCCTGGTATCTCAGTTGTGTCCATTTTATATATATTTTTAACTATATCAGAGTATCCAAGTTTGTCATAAATTTTTCCTAACTTATGACCTGGCACATGAAATGATATTAGATTAGTTTCTACGATTTCTCTTAAATGATTAATAATCTCTGTTTTCATTTTGTTCTCCTTCTAATGATTAGATCTAACCAATAATCAATATAATAAATTAATACTTATTTAATATGTATTATATTTATCAATTAATTTTCGTATATAAATACAAATAAAGTCGTTGATACTATTATAATCTATCAACGACCTTATTTATACTCATAAAAATAATTTTAATCATTATTTAATTTTAGACATAAAAAAAGATTACGTGGCTACGTCTTACTCTCCCAGGGGGTCGCCCCCCAAGTACCATCAGCGCTAAAGAGCTTAACTTCTGTGTTCGGTATGGGAACAGGTGTATCCTCTTTGCTATAATAACCACATAATCTTTATCTTTTAGAGTTAATACTCTGAAAACTGTATATCATTTAGTTAATGATTTTTGGTCAAGTCCTCGACCTATTAGTATCGATAAGCTAAATACATTACTGCACTTACACCTTCGACCTATCAACCAGGTA